>NZ_SCKV01000009.1:0-114008 GCF_014155795.1 Pantoea hericii | reverse complement strand
GGGAACTGCCAGGCATTATATAAGTGAAGAAGCCCCGCACGAGAGTGCGGGGCTTTTTTACGTATGCAGATCGTGAAAAACACGCTGAATTTACCGGCTTCAGCACTTTCCCATCCAATCCACAATGAAATCTGCAACACTATTTGGGCAATTTATATCCAGAACCGGCACGTGCAGGGCCAGTTTCTGGTCGCTGGCGACAGCGATCACATGCTCATCAAGCAGTTCATCAATTCCGCCCTTGATCCCTGCACGCCATAAAATAATTTTAGGTACGGATTCCTCTTTAAAGCCCTCAACCAGCACGATCTCCAGCGCAGAGTGATCCATACGGCTGAGCAGATAAGGCAGATCAATCGACGGCTTTTCCGGTGTTTCACACATCAATGCCCATCGCTCCGAACTGGCCACCATCACCTGATGGGCACCCGCTTTTCTGAGCAGATAGCTATCTTTACCTGGCGTGTCCACATCCATCTGATGATGTGTGTGCTTAATCAGCCCGGCACGAATCCCTTTACTGCTGAGAATGGGTATCACCTGCTGTAACAGCGTCGTTTTACCGGTTCCACTCCAGCCCGCAATCGCAAGTAAGGGTAAGGACATATCAACCTCTCTCATTGAGATCATCGGGCGTATTAATATTGCGAAAGGCAGACTCATCGTCAGTCAGAAGTACTGCATGACCACCGTGATCGCGCAGGAAGTGCATAAGACGTCGTTCACCAGCCTGCAGATAGGCATAAAGAGGTGCAGCCATATCACGATGAATCAGAGCCAGTGTGGGGTGATCGCGCGACTGTGAGCGAACCCAGACGGCTGGCGCGTCTCCACGTTGCTCAACCAGTTTTTCCACGACGTTAAGCGGCACTGCAGGTGTATCACAGGAGCAAAAAGCGGCCCATTCACCGTCAATGGCGATCAACGCACTGTAGATACCGGCCAGTGGACCCGGATAATCATCAAAAACATCCTGAACAACCCGACACCCGCTTAACTGATAGCGATCAATATTGCGATTGGCATTAATCATGACAATGTCCACTTGTGGCCTGAGCCGTTCAAGCACATGCTGATAAAGTGGCCTGCCATTCAGGTGCACTAATCCTTTGTCCTGACCACCCATGCGGCGGCCCTGACCACCGGCCAGAATGACGCCGGTTAATATTGTCATGAGAGTGTCCTCGCTAATGACGCACTGTGAATACGGGAGAATCCTGAATGAAATGCCATCGTTTAAACGAGCTGATCGCGTTGCTGCAACCCGCCTGGCAAAAAGAACCTGACCTTAATCTGGTCACATTTTTGCAGAAACTGGCTCAGGAATCTGGATTCCGTGGCCCGTTAAGTGAATTAACCGACGATGTATTAATTTACCATCTTAAAATGCGTGACTCTGCCAGCGATGATGAAATTCCCGGCCTTAAAAAAGACTATGAAGTTGATTTCAAAACAGCACTGCTCCGCGCACGGGGTGTCATTAAACAGGACGAGTAGTGTTATCCTTGGCAGTTAAATGTAAGGGTGACTACAGGTAACATGATGAGCGACGCTGCTTTTAACTTCCAGACATTGAATCCCGATGTGCTGCTTGATGCGCTTTGGGAGACAGGAATTCGCGTCGAGTCGGGTCTGACAGCCCTGAACAGCTATGAGAACCGGGTTTATCAGTTCAGCGATGATGAAAAACGACGCTATGTAGCGAAGTTTTATCGTCCACAGCGCTGGCGTGCCGAACAGATTGCTGAAGAGCATCAGTATGCACTCGATCTGCTGGCTGACGAGGTGCCCATCGCAGCACCACTGCGGTTAAAGGGTGAAACACTGCACAGCCACGCTGGCTTCTTCTTTGCCGTCTTTCCCAGCCTGGGCGGACGACAATATGAGACAGACAATGAAGACCAGATGGAATGGGTAGGCCGCTTCCTGGGGCGCATTCATCAGACCGGGCGCAAAACGTTATTCGGCAATCGACCGACCATAGGCCTGGATGAATATCTGCATGAACCCCGTCAGGTTCTGGAACAATCACTCTTAGTGCCTGCATCACTTAAGGCCGCACTGCTGCAGGCGCTTGATAAGCTGGACAATACGCTGCAGCAACGGTGGCACACTACGTGGCAGCCGCTACGATTACATGGCGACTGCCATCCGGGTAATATTCTGTGGCGTGACGGACCGCTGTTTGTCGATCTGGATGATGCCCGTAATGGCCCGGCAGTACAGGATCTGTGGATGCTGATTAGCGGCGATCGACAGGAACAGCGTATTCAGTGGGATATTCTGCTGGAGGCTTACAGTGAATTCAGTGATTTTGATATTAATGAATTGTCACTGATTGAGCCTTTACGCGCTATGCGCATGGTTTATTATCTGGCCTGGGTTGTCCGACGCTGGCAGGATCCCGCTTTTCCTCGCGCTTTCCCCTGGATGACAGATGAAGATTTCTGGCGCAGGCAAATTTCACTCTTTACCGAGCAGGAGAAGCTGTTGCAGGAACCTCCTCTGCAGCTGACACCGCAATATTAATGACGTAGTCAGGAGAATTTTTCACGATGAAAAAAATTTGGTTTGCTCTGATGGGTTTAGTGCTGGCATTCAGCGCGTCCGCTGCCCAGTTCACTGAAGGTAAACAATATGTCAGTCTGCCGAAACCCGTGGCCGGCGAACCTCAGGTGATGGAGTTCTTCTCCTTCTTCTGCCCGCACTGCTATCAGTTTGAACGTATTTATCACGTCAATGACGCGGTGAAAAAGAATCTGCCTGCTGACATTAAACTGGTGAAATACCACGTCGATTTCCTTGGTGGCGATCTGGGACCGGTTGTGACCCAGGCCTGGGCTGTGGCGATGGCGCTGGGCGTTGAAGATAAGGTGACAGTACCGATCTTTGATGGCATCCAGAAAACACAGACCATCACCGATCCTGCCAGTCTGAAAGAGACGTTTGTCAAAGCGGCCGGTATCTCCGCTGCTGACTATGATGCTGCATGGAACAGCTTCGCCGTAAAAGCGCTGGTTGCACAACAGCAGAAAGCGGCTGCGGATGTTGATCTGCGCGGTGTACCAGCGATGTTCGTTCATGGCAAATATATGGTGAACAACGGCGGCCTTGATACCAGCTCTATGGACAATTTCGTTGCTGACTACGCGAACGTGGTTAAATTCCTTGTAAGCCAGAAGTAACAGGCTTTGTCATCTCATTCAACGCCAGCTCAGCTGGCGTTTTTTTATGCTATTGAACAGAGACATAAATTTTGTCCATCTCCAGGGCATAAATTTAATATCCACACAAGGGATCACGTAATTAAAATTGCCGATCGGGTCACGGAAATTAAATAAGTCTATGAAATAGATGGTTTTTATTTGAGGTTTAATCATTTAAGATCCTGAAAAACAGCGTGTTATAATTTTTACGCACAAAGTTATCCACAGAATGATCGTTGCGATCTTATCTCCAGAACCGTCAAAAACGCGACATATCCTACGCCTTAGTTCACCCTTTCTGCCAGGTTGTGGCATCCTTATAGACCAACCCATAGCAACGAAGACAACACAGACTTATGGCGCAAATAGCAGAAAATCCCCTCATTCTGGTTGATGGCTCATCCTATCTTTATCGCGCGTATCACGCGTTTCCGCCGCTGACCAATAGTGCAGGTGAACCCACTGGTGCCATGTACGGTGTGCTCAACATGCTGAAAAGCCTGCTGGCGCAATACAATCCGAGTCATGTTGCTGTGGTGTTTGATGCCAAAGGCAAAACGTTCCGGGACGAGCTGTTTGAACACTACAAGTCTCATCGTCCACCGATGCCTGATGACTTACGTGCGCAAATCGAGCCGTTGCATGAGATGGTACGGGCGATGGGGCTGCCGTTACTGGCGGTGAGCGGCGTTGAAGCTGATGATGTCATCGGTACGCTGGCGCTGGAAGCAGAGAAAAAAGGCCTCTCAGTGCTGATTAGCACCGGCGACAAAGATATGGCGCAACTGGTCACCCCAGCTATCACGCTGATAAATACCATGAGCAACACCATTCTGGGCCCGGAAGAGGTTGAGCAAAAATATGGTGTGCCGCCCGCCTTAATCATCGATTTTCTGGCCATGATGGGCGACAGCTCAGATAACATCCCAGGCGTGCCGGGTGTGGGTGAAAAAACCGCGCAGGCTCTGCTGCAGGGACTGGGCAGCATGCAGACGATCTATGACAATCTGGACAAGGTGGCCGATCTCGGCTTTCGGGGTGCCAAAACCATGGCGACCAAACTTGAGCAGAATCGTGATGTAGCGTTTCTTTCCTATCAGCTGGCGACCATCAAGACGGACGTTGAGCTGGCGCTGCCCTGTGAAGAGCTCAACGTTACTGAACCTGATGTCGAGGCACTGCAGACCCTGTTCAGTCGCTATGAGTTCAAACGCTGGCTGAGTGACCTGCAGGACGGTAAATGGCTGCAGGGCAAGAAGAACAATACTCAGGCGCAAAAAGCGTTGTCTGATGAGCCAGCTGTGGTCGTTGAAACCAGCAGCGTATTGCCGAGCGAAGGTTATGTCACAATCCTGGATCAGGAACACTTTGATAGCTGGCTGGAGAAGCTGAAAAACAGCGAAGTGTTTGCCTTTGATCTGGAGACCGACGCGCTGGATACCCTGAGCGCTAACATCGTGGGTATCAGCTTCGCAGTAGCGCCCGGTGAAGCCGCCTATCTGCCGGTTGCTCATGACTATCTTGATGCGCCTGATCAACTGGATCGTGCAGCCGTTCTGGCACAGCTCAAGCCTCTGCTTGAGGATGAAAACGCCTGGAAAGTGGGCCAGAACCTGAAATACGATCGTGGCGTACTGAAGAACTACGATATTGAACTGGCCGGTATCAAATTCGACACCATGCTTGAGTCCTATATTCTCAACAGCGTGGTGGGTAAACATGACATGGATAGCCTGGCCGCTCGCTGGCTTAACCATAAAACGGTCACCTTCCAGGAGATCGCCGGTAAAGGCAAAAATCAGCTGACGTTCAATCAAATCGCGTTAGAGCAGGCCGCTCATTATGCTGCCGAAGATGCCGATGTGACTCTGCAGTTGCATCTGAAGATGTGGCCAGAGCTGGAGAAAGAAGCGGGCCCGAAAAAAGTGTTCGAACAGATTGAGATGCCGTTACTGACCGTCATCTCCCGGATAGAACGCAATGGCGTGCTAATCGATCAATCGATCCTGGCGCAACACTCCAAAGAGCTGACTGCCCGACTGGCTGAGCTTGAGTTGAAAGCGCATGAGCTGGCGGGAGAGCCTTTTAACCTCTCATCCACTAAGCAGCTTCAGGTGATCCTGTTTGAAAAACAGGGCATTAAACCTACAAAGAAAACACCAGGCGGTGCGCCGTCAACCAGCGAAGAGGTGTTAGCTGAGCTGGCACTCGACTATCCACTTCCAAAAGTGATCCTGGAGCATCGCGGTTTATCCAAACTTAAGTCGACTTATACGGATAAATTACCGCTGATGATTAATCCGATAAGCGGGCGCGTGCATACCTCTTATCATCAGGCTGTTACCGCTACCGGACGCTTATCTTCTGCCGATCCGAATCTGCAAAACATCCCGGTGCGTAATGACGAAGGACGCCGGATCCGCCAGGCATTTGTCGCGGCCAAAGGCCATCGCATTGTGGCGGCAGACTATTCACAAATTGAACTGCGTATCATGGCGCATCTCTCTCAGGATAAAGGATTGCTGGACGCGTTTGCCCAGGGCGAAGATATTCACCGTGCCACGGCATCCGAAGTGTTTGGTGTGGCGCTGGATAAGGTCAGCGGCGAACAGCGTCGCAGTGCTAAAGCGATCAACTTTGGTCTGATTTATGGTATGAGCGCCTTTGGCCTGTCGCGTCAGCTGAATATCGGTGCGGGCGAAGCGAAAAAGTATATGGATCTCTACTTTGAACGTTATCCGGGCGTACTGCGCTATATGGAGAACACCCGTCAGCTGGCGGCGAGTAACGGCTATGTTGAAACGCTGGAAGGTCGTCGGCTGTGGCTGCCAGATATTAAATCCAGCAACGCCATTCGCCGGAAAGCCGCAGAACGCGCCGCGATCAATGCGCCAATGCAGGGAACCGCAGCGGATATTATCAAGCGGGCAATGATTGCGGTGGATGAATGGCTTGAACAGCAAAACGACAATGCCGTCAGAATGATCATGCAGGTTCACGATGAACTGGTATTCGAAGTGAAAACGGAGGCCGTTGAAGAGGCCAGCCAGAAAATCCGTGCGCTAATGGAAGGTAGCGTGCAGCTCGACGTGCCTTTACTGGTTGAAGTCGGAGTGGGTAATAACTGGGATGAAGCCCACTGATTCAGCGTCTGAGGCCGGTTCCGTAAAATGGAATTGGCCTGTCATCAGGCATAAGTAAATCGTTTAGTTAACGGGCTCAGCGCGGTCAATGCTGGTACTGAGATAAAGCGTTTTTCTAACTGCTTATCGGCTAAACACTTTTTCCGTCATTTAACTACATTGCAACGTTGTTTTTGTGACGCACGTGGTAAAAAAAGCCTTGTTTGATGTAAGTAAGCAACAAAAAAGCCTTTGTCACGCACAGAAAATCAGGTAAAGTTCGTCGCGTAGGGTACAGAGGTAAGATGTTCTATCTTTCAGACCTTTTACTTCACGTAATCGGATTTGGCTGAATTTAGCCGCCCCAGTCATTCTGTGACTGGGGCGTTTTTTATTGGGCTTTTTGCACCGCCGGTTTCAGCGGCACAGGGCTGCCACTCACTCTTCCGCGTCCTGATTCACCTCTGCCGGTTCAAACGTTGTGAACCAGCTGTCCAGTTTCTGACGAACCTTATCTACGCCGATTTTCTTTAGCGATGAGAAAAGTTCTACCTGCACATCACCCACAAATTCGAGTGCAGCTTCACGCACAACATTAAGCTGTGCTTTACGCGCACCTGAGGCGAGCTTGTCTGCCTTGGTGAGGAGCAACAGCACCGGAATGCCGCTTTCAACGGACCAGTTAATCATCTGTCGATCGAGATCTTTCAGCGGATGACGGATATCCATCAGGATCACCAGGCCTTTCAGCGCCTGACGTTTTTGCAGGTATTCACCTAACGCACGCTGCCACTTCAGCTTCATCTCTTCCGGGACTTCGGCATAACCGTAACCGGGCAGGTCGACCAGACGCTTACCTTCTTTCACTTCAAACAGGTTAATCAGCTGCGTACGTCCCGGCGTTTTACTGGTACGCGCCAGACCCTTCTGATTGGTTAACGTATTCAGCGCACTCGATTTTCCCGCGTTCGAGCGGCCAGCAAAAGCCACTTCAATTCCGGTATCGGCAGGCAGATGGCGGATATCCGGCGCGCTCATGACAAAGTGGGTAACGTGATAATTCAATTCAGACAAGGTGACACTCCAGAAAACGCATTAAGGCAATGCGGCCGATTATACGCGTTATGGCGCGAAAGTGCTCAACCGCGTCTGATTAGTCAGATTTGTAAGAGATTTGCCATTACCACTGCGAGTTATTTCGCTTTTTACTTTAATTACTAAAAATAAAAAATCTTATTATTTAATATCTTATCTAGAATGGTTCTTTTTTTGAACTAACTATTTGTGGCGCTGACTTGAGGCTTTTACCAGATGGTCTACATTATTGTGCAGTGCACGGCAGCACCCATCAGGATGATGCGCTCAGGGATACCAGGAGGGTAGAGAGCGATGGAGTGGAAATGAGTCAGGGATACGCTCAGACAGGGATAAGGAAAAGCTCAGGAGTTGAGCAGGCGCGGGATTGACCGGGATGTTAGGAGCCGAAAAGGATTTAAAACATGATTCCTTCTTATGAAGGTATGAAATAAGGCGACAGCTTGAGCTGTCGCCTTTTTTCTTTGTCTGGTTTCTGCTAGATTTCGCCGCAATTGTATACTGAATAAAAAAGCCGGGACCGAATACTATGAAGCAACCTGCACGAGCTGTTCACGGCAAACCTGCCGCCAAAGCCAAACGCAAATCGCGTGATGATATCAACAACGAAGCACGCGATCGCAAACGTGATAAAAAGCATCGTGGACATGCTTCTGGCAGCCGTGCTAATCCAGCGGCGTCCGAAAGCAATGGCGGGAGTCAGGCTAATAACGTGAAAGATCCGCGCATCGGCAGTAAAAAGCCGGTGGCCCTGATCGCTGACGGAAAAACCGCAGCCGTTAAGCCAAAGAAAAGCGTGGAAAAACCTGCAGCTGAGAAAAAAGCACGCCTGACGCCAGAAGAAGAGCTGGCGAAGCTGGAAAATGATGAGCGTCTTGATGCGCTGCTGGATCGACTGGAAAATGGCGAAACCCTGTCGGCTGAAGATCAGGGCTGGCTGGATGCCTCGCTGGACCGTATCGACGAACTGATGGAGCAGTTAGGCATTGTGATGGATGATGCTGAAGATGAGCAGGCTGAAGAAGATATGTACCGTCTGCTGAAGGGCAACTAAGCAAATTTGATCGGCATGCGGTTTCCGCATGCCGCGCTTATCAGGTAAACGACAATGTTTTGGCCTGGATCAATTTTCGCGCTGCTGGCGACATGTTATCTGCTGTGGTTATTGTTTAAACTACGACGCCTGTCGCGGCTGAAGCAACGTTTACGTCGGGTCTCAACCCGCTCACCTTTCATCTCCTCTTCTTCGCGACCTTCTCTCAGACGCCGTCACCGGAAGGAGTGAGCATGCCATCGCAGCAGATTGAGTGGGATCAGGCGTTAATTGAAAAGTACAATTACGCTGGCCCGCGTTATACCTCTTATCCCACCGCGCTGGAGTTCAGCGAGCAGTACGCGGAAACTGATTTCCAGCGTGCCGTCGCGCGTTATCCTGATCGTCCGCTGTCGCTCTATGTTCATATTCCCTTCTGCCATCGTCTCTGCTACTTCTGCGGCTGCAATAAGATCGTGACGCGTCAGCGCCACAAAGCGGACCGCTATCTGGACGTGCTTGAGCAGGAAATCATTCAGCGCGCGCCGCTGTTTCGCGAGCGTAAAGTCACGCAGCTTCACTGGGGCGGCGGCACGCCAACCTTTCTCGATAATACGCAGATTTCACGGCTGGTGGGTTTACTGAAGCAGCACTTCAGCGTGGCTGAGGACGCCGAAATGTCGATCGAGGTTGATCCGCGGGAAATTGAGCTGGATGTGATTGATCACCTGCGATCGCTGGGGTTCAATCGTCTGAGCATGGGCGTACAGGATTTTAATAAATCGGTGCAGGAACGGGTTAATCGGGTGCAGGATGAAGAGGTGATTTTCGGCCTGATGGCGCGCGCCCGTGAGCAGGGCTTCAGCTCTGTCAGCATCGATCTGATCTATGGCTTACCCCTGCAAACGCCCGCCAGCTTTGCCTGGACGCTGGAGCGGGTACTGGCACTGAGCCCGGACCGGCTTAGTGTATTTAACTATGCGCATCTGCCAGCGATGTTCGCGGCGCAGCGTAAAATTAAAGAGGATGAACTGCCTTCCGCGCAGCAAAAGCTGGATATCCTGCAACAGACCATTGCGACGCTGACTCAGCAGGGCTACCAGTTTATCGGGATGGATCACTTTGCAAAGCCGCAGGATGAGCTGGCCATCGCGCAGCGTGAAGGGCAGTTGCATCGCAATTTCCAGGGATACACGACGCAGGGCGACAGTGACTTACTGGGGCTTGGCGTCTCAGCCATCAGCATGACTGGCGACAGTTATGCGCAGAATCAGAAAGACCTCAACACCTGGTATGCATGTGTGGAACAGCAGGGAAATGGCCTGTGGCGTGGCATCGCTTTAACCGACGATGATTGCCTGCGGCGTGACGTGATTAAAACGCTGATTTGTAACTTCTCGCTGGATTTTGCCGCGACTGAAGCGCGATGGGGCATTCGCTTTAGGGACTATTTTGCTGAGGACATGGCGCTGCTGAAACCGTTAATTGCTGACGGGCTGGTGGTACAAACTGCTAAAGGGCTTGAGGTGACCGGCATTGGCCGGTTACTGATCCGCAATATCTGCATGTGCTTTGATCGCTATCTGCGTCAGAAAGTGCGTCAGCAGCAATTCTCCCGCGTTATATGACGAAACGGGCTGGCATGACATGCCAGCCCGCACCGAAACGCTTATTCCATGCCAAGCTCTTTCAGCTTGCGTGTCAGCGTGTTTCGTCCCCAGCCCAGCAAACGAGCGGCTTCCTGTTTGTGGCCTTGCGTATGACGCAGCGCAGTGGTGAGCAGCGTTCGCTCCATCTCCGGTTGTGCTTCCGACAGCAGATTCTGATGACCGGAACGCAGTGCGCGGTCGGCCCACTGTGCCAGCAGCGTTGCCCAACTGTCAGGCAGCGACTGCACCGGATTTTCCGGGGTGCTGGACTCAAACAGTTCGCTGGGCAGATCCTGAATCAGCACTTCCTGACCCGCAGCCATGACCGTCAGCCAGCGACAGGTGTTTTCCAGCTGACGTACGTTACCGGACCAGTGCAGCCGGGTTAAGGCTGTTTCGGTTTCCGGGTGCAGAATCTTCGCTTCCACACCCAGCTCACGAGCCGCCACCTGCAGGAAATAACGCGCCAGACGTGGGATATCCTCACGACGCTCACGCAGCGGCGGCAGATGCACACGAATCACATTCAGGCGGTGGAACAGGTCCTCACGGAACTTGCCTTCCTGCACACGCAATTCCAGGTTCTGGTGGGTTGCCGCAATAATACGCACATCCACTTTGACGGGTGCATAACCACCGACGCGATAGAACTGACCATCGGCCAGCACGCGCAGCAGTCGGGTCTGCACATCCAGCGGCATATCACCGATCTCATCCAGAAACAGCGTGCCGCCATCCGCCTGCTCAAAACGGCCCTGACGGATCTGGTTCGCGCCGGTAAAGGCCCCTTTCTCGTGACCAAACAGCTCTGACTCAATCAAATCTTTGGGTATTGCAGCCATGTTCAGTGCGATAAAGGGCGCTTTGGTGCGTGGGCTGTGGCGATGTAGCGCATGGGCCACCAGCTCTTTACCGGTTCCGGACTCACCGTTAATCAGCACGCTTATCGAAGAGCGCGATAAGCGCCCGATGATACGAAACACATCCTGCATCGCAGGCGCTTCACCAATAATATCGGTAGTTGGTCCGCTGACCGGCTGATTACGTGGCTGCTGCTGTTCCTGGTAGTGGCTGATCGCTCGCTCTACCAGTGCAACGGCTTCGTCGATATCAAACGGCTTAGGCAGGTAATCAAATGCGCCCTGCTGATAGGCGCTGACGGCAGCATCCAGATCCGAATGCGCCGTCATTATGATGACCGGAAGCATGGGATGACGCTGTTTAATCTGCTTCAGTAGCGCCAGGCCATCCATACCGGGCATGCGAATGTCTGACAGTAAAACGTCCGGGGTCTTGGTTGAGAGGGCATCCAGCACCTCGCTTGCGCTGTCAAAAGTCGCGCAGCTCAAACCGGCTCCAGTGAGCGCGCGTTCAAGCACCCAGCGGATGGAGCTATCGTCATCGACGATCCAGACTATCCCTCGTTGCATAGAAACCTCACTGGCGAATAGGCAGGTAAACCGAAAATTCGGTGTGTCCCGGCCAACTGTTAAATTCTATTTTTCCTGAATGTTGATCAATCAGGCTACGGGCGATGGAGAGGCCTAAACCGGTTCCGCCTTCACGTCCGCTGACCATCGGATAAAACAGCGTATCCTGCAGCTGGGCCGGAATGCCGGGGCCATCATCTTCAATATCAATACGTGCTACCAGGCGATAACGCGTGCCGTGCAGCGTGAGCTGGAAAGCGGTGCGGGTGCGGATAATGATGGTGCCGCCATCGTCTCCCAGCGCCTGAAGCGCATTGCGCACCACGTTAAGCAGTACCTGTTCAATCTGATCGGGGTCGTGCGGCAGTTCCGGCAGGCTGGGGTCATAATCCCGTACCAGCGAGACATTCTCCGGCAGCTCCATCGAGACCAGATTAACTACGCGTTCAGCCACCTGATGAATGCTCTGCGTGATGTGCATACCCGGCTGCTGCGGCCCTAACAGACGATCCACCAGATTCCGCAACCGGTCGGCCTGTTCAATAATGACTTTGGTGTATTCGTTCAGCGAGGGATCGGGCAGGGCGCGGGATAAAAGCTGTGCCGCGCCGCGCAACCCTCCCAGCGGATTTTTAATCTCATGAGCCAGACCACGAACCAGATCGCGAGCGGCCACCTGCTGAGCGTGCTGTAACTGCTCCTGACTGAGCCGACGCTGATTATCCATCGGCGCCATTTCCATCAGAATTAAGCCATCGGGTAATCGCTGGGCGGTCAGCGACATAATGTGTGCACGACCATCAACGACCAGCGTAACCTCACTGTCAGTGAATCCCTGGCCAGCCTCAAGACTCTCGCGCATCACCTCAATATTCAGCGAAAAGTAGCCGGTTAATTCCGGTAACGGCGTGCCGAACAGCTTGCGTGAGCTTTGCGCCAGTAATTGCTGCGCCGCCGGGTTGGCGTAATGGATAACCAGATCGTTATCCACCAACAAAATACTGTTGATTAAAGCATTGAGAATCTGCCCTGCATCGGGCAGAGAGCCAGTTGCCATAAAACGTACCTCTGCACCAATCAGGTGCATTTTAGTCTTAAAGCCGTAAGGAGGGCGAATGAACGGTAAATTCGCGGAGAAAAAAGCCCATCCGAAGATGGGCTAAAAGTTTCCACGGCAACAAAATCGTTTGACCAGTTAAACGCTGTAGTAAAGCTCGAACTCAACCGGGTGTGGCGTCATGCGAACGCGATCCATCTCTGCTTTACGCAGTTCGATGTAAGCATCGATCGATTCGTCAGTGAATACACCGCCGCGGGTCAGGAACTCGCGATCTTCGTTCAGTGAATTCAGCGCTTCTTCCAGAGAGCCCGCAACTTTTGGAATCTCAGCTTCTTCTTCCGGTGGCAGGTCATACAGGTTCTTGTCCATCGCATCACCAGGATGGATTTTGTTGATGATGCCATCCAGGCCAGCCATCAGCAGTGCGGTGAACGCCAGGTATGGGTTAGCCGCTGGGTCCGGGAAGCGCGCTTCGATACGACGGGCTTTCGGGCTTGCAACCACCGGAATACGGATTGACGCTGAACGGTTACGGGCAGAGTAAGCCAGCATAACCGGTGCTTCATAACCCGGAACCAGACGCTTGTAAGAGTTCGTGGTCGGGTTCGCCAGTGCGTTAATTGCTTTAGCGTGCTTGATGATGCCGCCGATGTAGAACAGCGCCATTTCAGACAGGCCGCCGTACTTATCGCCGGCAAACAGGTTCTGGCCACCTTTAGAGAGTGACATATGGCAGTGCATGCCTGAACCGTTGTCGCCAAACATTGGCTTCGGCATAAAGGTCGCGGTTTTGCCGTAAGCATGAGCAACGTTATGGACGACATATTTGTAGATCTGAATTTCGTCAGCTTTTTTGGTCATGGTATTGAAGCGGGTAGCCACTTCGTTCTGACCCGCAGTCGCCACTTCGTGGTGATGCGCTTCAACAACCAGGCCCATCTGCTCCATGGTCAGACACATGGCAGAACGGATGTCCTGTGATGAGTCGACTGGTGGAACCGGGAAGTAGCCGCCTTTCAGACCTGGACGGTGACCTTTGTTACCGCCTTCGTACTCTTTACCGGTGTTCCATGCCGCTTCGATATCGTCGATAGCCACATGTGAACCGGAAGTCGATGAACCGAAACGGATGTCATCGAACAGGAAGAATTCTGGTTCTGGTCCAAACAGCACGGTATCCGCGATGCCGGAAGAGCGCAGGTAATCTTCAGCGCGTTTTGCGATAGAACGTGGATCGCGGTCGTAGCCCTGCATAGTGCCTGGCTCAAGGATGTCACAACGGATAATGAGCGTAGAATCTTCGAAGAAAGGATCCATGACTGCCGTGGTAGCGTCAGGCATCAGCACCATGTCTGATTCGTTAATGCCTTTCCAGCCGCCAATAGACGAACCATCGAACATTTTGCCTTCTTCGAAGAAGTCAGCGTTAACCTGGTGAGCAGGGATAGTAACGTGCTGTTCTTTACCTTTGGTATCGGTAAAACGCAGGTCAACAAACTTAACTTCATGCTCGTTCATCATCGAGAGAACGTGTTCAGCGGACATACTCAACTCTCCTGGAAATGGTCTTTCATTATCTACATGGCGAGGAAACGTCGTTTCCGGAATTCGCAGCGGGAAAACAACTCCCTGACTACCCGCTTCCGGCACGCTCTTCAACCGACATCTGACTGGCGATTACGCTTGATTTAGATAAAGCGAATTCTGTGCCAACTTTTCTGATGCTGCTTAAATCGCCTTGTGATGCACCTTTTTGTCATAAAGCACCTGCACCAGGATGGTCCTGGCGCACTAAAGTGGTGCTTTATGATGATTTATTAGCACCATTTTGGTGCATAAGACCAACTTAGTGCATTTTCTGCACCGGGAACAGGGCAAATTTGCACCTATCTAATAAACTTTCAGTGAAAAGTGTGATGGTGTTCAGTCTTCCGCTTAATCAGTGTACAATAACGCGCTATTTCTAATGCCTGAGGCAAAGCTGTGATCGAAAATTTGCGTAACATCGCCATCATCGCGCACGTTGACCATGGAAAGACCACCCTGGTTGACAAACTGCTGCAACAATCCGGTACTTTTGATGCCCGTACCGAAGCAACAGAGCGCGTGATGGACTCCAATGATTTGGAGAAAGAGCGTGGGATTACCATCCTCGCAAAAAACACCGCCATTAAGTGGAATGACTACCGTATCAACATCGTTGATACCCCAGGACACGCCGACTTCGGTGGTGAAGTTGAGCGCGTCATGTCCATGGTGGACTCGGTGCTGCTGGTTGTAGATGCGATGGATGGCCCTATGCCGCAAACCCGCTTCGTGACCAAAAAAGCGTTCGCGCATGGTCTGAAGCCGATTGTGGTTATCAACAAAGTAGATCGCCCTGGTGCGCGTCCGGATTGGGTTGTGGATCAGGTATTTGACCTGTTCGTTAACCTGGATGCGACTGACGAGCAGCTCGACTTCCCTATCATTTTCGCCTCTGCGCTGAATGGTATCGCGGGTCTTGAGCACACCGACATGTCTGACGATATGACCCCGCTGTATCAGGCAATCGTTGACCACGTTGCGCCTCCGCAGGTTGAGGCTGATGCGCCACTGCAGATGCAGATCTCTCAGCTGGACTACAACAACTACCTGGGCGTGATCGGCATTGGCCGCATCAAGCGCGGTAAAGTTAAGCCGAACCAGCAAGTCACTATCGTTGATAGCGAAGGCAAAACCCGTAACGGTAAAGTCGGTAAAGTCCTGACTCACCTGGGTCTTGAGCGTATCGACAGCGATCTGGCTGAAGCGGGCGATATCATTGCTATCACCGGTCTGGGCGAGCTGAACATCTCTGACACCATCTGTGATCCACAGAATGTGCAGGCGCTGCCAGCACTGAGCGTTGATGAGCCAACCGTAACCATGTTCTTTAACGTCAACACCTCACCGTTCTGCGGTAAAGAAGGTAAGTACGTGACTTCACGTCAGATCCTTGAGCGTCTGAACAAAGAACTGGTTCACAACGTGGCTCTGCGCGTTGAAGAAACCGAAGATTCTGATGCGTTCCGCGTGTCAGGTCGTGGTGAGCTTCACCTGTCAGTTCTGATCGAAAACATGCGTCGTGAAGGTTTCGAACTGGCGGTATCCCGTCCGAAAGTTATCTTCCGCGAGATCGATGGCCGTAAACAAGAGCCATTCGAGAACGTTACGCTGGATATCGAAGAGACGCATCAGGGTTCCGTTATGCAAGCCATGGGTGAGCGTAAAGGCGATCTGAAAAACATGGATCCGGATGGCAAAGGCCGCGTACGTCTCGACTACGTGATTCCTAGCCGTGGCCTGATTGGCTTCCGTAACGAATTCATGACGATGACTTCCGGTACCGGTCTGCTCTACTCTACCTTCAGCCACTACGACGATATCCGTCCAGGCGAAGTGGGCCAGCGTCAGAACGGCGTTCTGATCTCTAACGGTCAGGGCAAAGCTGTAGCGTTCGCTCTGTTCGGTCTGCAGGATCGCGGTAAGCTGTTCCTGGGTCATGGTGCAGAAGTCTATGAAGGCCAGATCATCGGTATTCACAGCCGTTCTAACGACCTGACCGTAAACTGTCTGACTGGTAAGAAGCTGACCAACATGCGTGCTTCAGGTACTGATGAAGCAACGACACTGGTACCACCGCAGAAAATGACGCTGGAACAGGCGATCGAGTTCATCGATGATGACGAACTGGTCGAAGTGACTCCACTGTCAGTGCGTATCCGTAAGCGTCACCTGACTGAAAACGACCGTAAACGTGCTTCACGTGGTCCTAAAGACGCATAATTGCGCCTTTAAAGAATAAAAAGCCCCGCATGCGGGGCTTTTTTTTGCCTGAAATTCGGATTTACTCAGCCGGACCAGCGAATATTTGTGCGAATGATGTCGCGCTTTACTCACCTTCTGGCGTTTACGCTTTTCTCTCAGCCCGTGCCTGTTCAGCCTGCACTTTTGCCGCTAGAGTGAATACTCCAGGGAACAGAAGGAGACACACCATGCTGTATATCTTTGATTTGGGCAATGTGATTATTGATATCGACTTCAACCGCGTGCTGGGTGTCTGGAGTGACTTTAGTCGTGTACCGCTGGCTTCGCTACAAGGCCATTTCCAGATGGACGAAGCGTTTGAGCAACACGAACGTGGCGAGATCAGTGATGAAGATTTCGCACTGGCGCTGTGCGAAAAGCTGGAGATCGCACTGAGCTATGAGCAGTTTGCGGCTGGCTGGCAGGCGGTCTTCGTTGACGTGCGTCCGGAAACCCTGGCGCTAATGAACCGGCTGCGGCTGGAAGGTCATCGGGTGGTAATCCTCTCTAACACGAACAAGCTACATTGCGAATTCTGGCCAACGCAGTATCCGGACGTGCAGCAGGCAGCGGATAAAATCTACCTGTCACAGGAGATAGGTATGCGCAAACCGGAAGCGCGGATTTATCAGCATGTGCTGGATGCAGAAGGTGTGACTGCCGATCAGGCGGTGTTCTTTGATGATAATCCAGAGAACATTGAGGCGGCCCGTGCCCTGGGTATTGAAAGTGTACTGGTTACTGACAGTAAAACGGTACCCAACTGGTTTGCGGGTCTACAGTAACTCATGATGTCACGTAAATTTCGCCCCAGGCTGCATGCGTTCTGGTTGTGGCTCAGGCTGTTATGGAAACGCATTGATGAGGATGGCATGACGACCCAGGCCGGTAATCTGGCTTATGTCTCATTACTGGCGTTAGTGCCGCTTATTGCAGTGGTCTTTGCCCTGTTTGCGGCGTTTCCGGTTTTCTCTGACATCAGCGTGCAGTTAAAACAGTTTGTCTTCAACAATCTGATGCCTGCTGCAGGTAACACGTTGCAACGCTATCTTGAACAGTTTGTTGCTAACGTAAACCGGATGACGGCGGTCGGGGCAGTCGGTCTTATCGTGACCGCCTTACTGCTGATGCATTCGGTCGATACGGCGTTAAACACCATCTGGCGCAGCAACAAAAAGCGACCGATGGTTTACTCCTTTGCCGTCTACTGGATGATCCTGACGCTCGGTCCGCTGCTGGCCGGTGCCAGCCTGGCAATCAGCTCTTATCTGCTTTCCCTGCGCTGGATTAATGCCACTGGCGTAACCAGTCTGGTCGATCAGATGCTGCGCATTTTCCCGCTTCTGCTGTCGTGGTTCGCCTTCTGGTTACTCTACAGCATTGTTCCCACTCAACGGGTGCCACCGCGTGATGCGCTGATTGGCGCGCTCGTTGCCGGGGCGTTGTTTGAGCTGGGTAAAAAGGGCTTTGCGCTCTATGTTACTATGTTCCCTTCATATCAGTTGATCTACGGCGTACTGGCCGTGATCCCCATTCTGTTTCTCTGGGTCTACTGGACCTGGTGTATTGTGTTGCTGGGCGCTGAAATAACCGTCGCGTTAGCTGACTATCGGCAGTTGAAGCAGCAACACCAACAAGAAGAGCAACGCGAGGAAACATGATTGCATTGATTCAGCGCGTGCAGCGCGCCAGCGTCAGCGTCGATCAGGAAGTGACCGGTGAAATCGGCGCGGGTTTACTGGTTCTGCTGGGCGTAGAAAAAGGCGATGATAACGCGCGAGCGGAACGTCTCGCAGAACGTGTACTGGGCTATCGCATCTTTAGCGATGAGCAGGGCAAGATGAACCTGAGTGTCCGCCAGGCGGGCGGAAGTGTGCTGGTGGTGTCGCAGTTTACGCTGGCCGCGGATACGCAAAAAGGGATGCGCCCCTCGTTTTCGGGTGGCGCTGAACCTGCTGAAGCCGAACGTCTGTATGAATACTTCAGCGACTGCTGTCGCCAGCAGGGGATTACTACGGCGAATGGCCGTTTTGCTGCAGATATGCAGGTCTCGCTGGTGAATGATGGTCCTGTGACGTTCTGGTTGCAGGTGTGAGATCGTCAGCTGAGCGGCAGGGAACAGGCCATAC
This sequence comes from Pantoea hericii, assembly GCF_014155795.1. NCBI lineage: Bacteria > Pseudomonadati > Pseudomonadota > Gammaproteobacteria > Enterobacterales > Erwiniaceae > Pantoea > Pantoea hericii. The sequence continues at coordinate 95,456 of NZ_SCKV01000009.1, read as the reverse complement.
ATCCGAGCGGGAGAAACATTACATGTATCACCTTCGCGTGCCACAGACGGCGGAAGAGCTGGATATCTATTATCAGTTCCGCTGGGAGATGTTACGTAAACCTCTGCGTCAACCGCAGGGGTCAGAACGTGACGCCTGGGATGCCCTGGCACATCATCAGATGGTGGTTGATGAACAGGGAAATCCGGTCGCTATCGGCCGTCTCTACATTAATGCCGACAATGAGGCCGCTATCCGCTTCATGGCCGTTCATCCTTCGGTGCAGGGTAAAGGGCTGGGAACGCTAATGGCGATGACGCTGGAGTCGGTAGCGCGTCAGGAAGGAGCTAAACGGGTAACCTGTAGTGCCCGCGAAGATGCTGTCGCATTCTTCGCTAAGCTCGGCTACGTCAACCAGGGCGAGATTACCGCGCCCCAGACGACGCCGGTTCGCCACTTTCTGATGATCAAGCCTGTCGTTACGCTCGATGATATCCTGCATCGTGCCGACTGGTGCGGACAGCTGCAGCAGGCCTGGTATGATCATATTCCGCTCAGCGAGAAGATGGGTGTCCGTATTCTGCAGTTTACCGGGCAGAAATTTATCACCACCATGCCGGAAGCGGGCAATCAGAATCCACATCAGACGTTGTTTGCTGGCAGTCTGTTCTCGCTGGCCACGCTGACCGGCTGGGGATTGATCTGGTTACTGCTGCGCGAGCGCCATCTGGGCGGCACCATTATTCTGGCGGATGCGCACATTCGCTACAGCCACCCGATTAGTGGCCGGCCTGGCGCGATTGCTGACCTCGGCTCATTAAGCGGCGATCTCGACCGTCTGGCGCGCGGACGTAAAGCACGTGTGCAGCTTGAAGTTGAGCTTTTTGGCGACGATGAGTGTGGCGCGGTGTTTGAGGGGGTCTATATTGTTCTGCCTGCCGATCCTGACGGGCCGCTGGAAGAGGGCGGTTCCGGCGCACGTATCAACTAATCATAAGGGCCGCCTCCGCGGCCCTTATTGATCCTGTTAACGCACCTGACCGGCCTGCATTGTCTGCTGTAACTGTTGACTGTCCGTCGTCACCGACAGAGTGCCATTCACGGTCGGGCGCAGTGGCTGGCCTGCGGGTAATGCACCGCTTAGTTGCAGCTGCATATTACTGTCACCGGTTAACGGCAATACGGGCCATCCCCAGTTCTGCAACACATTCACCGGCACTGCCCGACCCGTCAGTTGCAGTGTCAGAGGACGCGCTGGCTGCTGACCTACGGTGGCGGTTCCTTCGAGCAGGCCCTTGTTACTGAACGCACTCAGTTCAGTAACCTGAATCTGCTGCGGGTCAGCACTTAGCGCAATCGACGGATGACGCAGATCGGTGCGGTTAAAGGTCGATTCTGCCGCGTTCAGGCTGAGCTTACCCGACCAGATCCCCCACTGATGCTGCTGAGCCAGCAGCAGGTTTTCGCCAGCGCCATCCAGTGAAGTCAGCTGGAAGGGAAACGCCGGATTAATATCGATAATCAGGTTACGGTTAGAGGTGAAACGCGTTACCTCTACACTCTCCAGCCACGCGGGCAGTGTCGCCTGCCAGCGGTCACGCCAGTCCTGCGGCAGCGTGTATTCCAGTCCGGCAACGGCCAGATTTTTCAGCGTCAGGCGCTTATTGCTGCGCGACCAGTCACCGTCAGCCCGAATCACCCCGTTCGCCCAGCGTGAACTGAATTGTGTCAGCGCCACACCCTGCGGTGAGAAATCCAGGTTAAGGATAGGGTCATTAAGCTCGAATCCACCGTCGATAAAATTGCTGGCATTCAGCGCCAGTGAACCGTCGTTACTCTGCCAGTCATCTCCCTGCCAGTTAACGTTTCTCAGCGTCAGATCCAGATCTGTCACCGCCCAGTCAGGCCCCTGCAGACGGGCATCGGTCATGTCGAGGCGGGTAATGGCAATTGACGGAACAACCTGCAGGGTATGCAGGAAATCTTTCAGGCTGCTGGTAGTCTGCAGACGGATGTCGTTCAGTCGCAGCTGATTAATTTTCCAGTTGCCCTGGGCATCGCGCTCACCGTTACCGGTCATGGAGCCACGCGCCAGGTCGGCACCAATATTGTCAAAGCGCATCCGACCCTGGGAAACACTGCCCTGAATCAGGACGTTTTCACCCGGCACATTATTCAGCGTCATGCTGCCTGCGCTCATCTGGAAGCGGGCATCGCGACCCAGCATATCCAGCCCCGTGGGCTTCCACGGCAGGATGCCGCCATTAACCTGCTGAGCAAACAGCGGTAATGCGCTCTTGGGACTGTCGATACGCATATTATTGAGTTGCAGGCGATCGGCCTGAATCGGCAGCGTGCTGCCCTGCGCCAGATTAGCCAGATTCACTTCCCCATCGCGCAGCTCAAGGCTGCTGAAATGCAGCGGATCGCTGAACTGAATCAGCGCCAGGCCGAGATCAACCCGTTTCGCGACCAGCACCGCAGGCTGACCATCGTGACCAAAGCTGAAGTCATCCAGAATGATATGAGAGGGAGAAGAGAAATTGTGTTCAATTTTACTCAGGGAGAGATGCCATTCGGTTTTGTCGCTCACCCAACGGCTAAACCAGCCTGCACCCCACTGTGTCTGCAGCAGTACATAGATCACGACCAGGGTAAAAAGCAGCAGTAAAAGTAAGGTGAGGAAAAACTTTCCAATAAATTTCATAGCATCCTTCCCGAGTTAAATCCGGTGAGAGGTTGTTATGCCTGAATTACCGTTACAGCTCAACAGCCTGGATGTAAATCCGAATAATTAGCAGGCAGGCCGAAGCCTGCCTGTGGCCTTACTTCTCTGGCGGAAAAATCAGGTTGAGCACGATTGCGGTAATACCGCCTGCGGCAATGCCGGAAGAGAGCAGCGTTTTCAGCCAGTCGGGGGCAAACTGCAGGATCAGTGGCTGCTGAGACACGCCCAGACCCACCGCCAGCGACAGCGCAATAATCATGATGGCGCGACGATTAAGCGGCTCGCGTGACACGATGCGAACACCTGAGGCGGCAATGGTGCCGAACATCACAATGGTTGCGCCGCCGAGTACCGGCTCAGGAATCATCTGCACCAGACCGCTGACCGCCGGGAACAGCCCCAGCACAATCAGCATCAGTGCGACAACAAAGCCCACGTAGCGGCTGGCCACGCCGGTCAACTGAATCACACCGTTGTTCTGACCGAAGCAGGAGTTAGGGAAGGTGTTAAACAGCGCGGAGACAAAGGAGTTGAGGCCATTCGCCAGCACACCGCCTTTCAGGCGTTTCATATAGAGCGGGCCGCTGACCGGCTGTTCCGACACATCCGAGGTGGCAGTGATATCGCCGATGGTCTCCAGGGAGGTCACCATAAATACCAGCATCAGCGGAACGAGCAGGTTCCAGTCGAAGCCCAGCCCGTAATAAAGCGGGGTCGGCACCACGATCAGCGGCTGATCAGCAGGAATACCGGCTGCCGGCAGCATGCCCATCGCCCAGGCCAGCAGATAGCCCACGGCCATCGCAATCACCAGGGAGGCGACGCGCAAATAGGGGTTTTTCTGCCGGTTAAGCAGCACGATCACCAGTAGCACGGCGCCAGCCAGCATCAGATTCTTTGGTGCGCCAAAGGTATGGTCACTCATCGCGCTAAAACCGCCGCCAATCGAGGTCAGTCCTACCTGAATCAGCGACAGCCCAATAATCATCACCACGATACCGGAAACCAGCGGCGTGATAATCCGGCGAGCCAGATGCAATACGCGTGATAGCACCATTTCGGTACAGGAGGCCACCATCAGCGTGCCAAATAGCGCCGCCATCATGGTGGGCACATCAGCGCCGCCATTTTTCAGCGCCATCCCGCCCATGATCAAAGGCGTCACAAAGTTAAAGCTGGTGCCCTGAATCGACAGCAGACCCGAACCCACCGGTCCCCAGGTTTTGATTTGCAGCAGCGATGCCACACCTGAAGCAAACAACGACATGCTGATAACGTGCCGGGTATCTTCTGCGGGCAGGCCCAGCGCCTGACAGATCAGAATGGCGGGCGTGATGACCGCGACAAACATCGCCAGCAGATGCTGACCAGCGGCAAACAGCGTTTGCGGCAGAGGTGGACGATCTTCAAGACGATAAATCAGTTCGCTTTGCGTGGCGGAAGGCTGGTCTGGCTGAGGATTGGTGGACATCTTCTGTTCTTCCCAAAAAATAATGTGGCGATTGTAATCATCCGCCGGGCAAAAGCAATCGTTTGCCCGGCGTGGATATAAAAGCCGACTTGAAGGGGTCTCATTCAGACGTTGGTAAAACGGGTGTTCTCTGGCAGCCAGCGTTCAATCAGGGCGCTGGCCTGCTCGGGATAGTGCTGGTGGATGTGGCGCGCCACACGCTGAACTTCGGGCACCATCGCTGCATCGCGCAGCAGGTCAGCCACTTTAAATTCGGCGTTGCCGGTCTGACGTGTGCCCAGCAGTTCACCCGGTCCGCGAATCTCCAGATCGAACTGGGCAATAACAAAGCCGTCATTACTGTCGCGTAGTACCTGTAAACGCTTCTGCGCCGTCTTGCTCAGCGGCGCTTTATAGAGCAGTACGCAGTGTGATGCCACGGCACCACGACCCACACGGCCTCGCAACTGATGCAGCTGTGCCAGACCTAATCGCTCAGGGTTTTCGATAATCATCAGGCTGGCATTCGGCACGTCCACGCCGACCTCAATGACGGTCGTTGCTACCAGCAGCTGGAGTTCATTCGCTTTAAACGCCTGCATGACTGCCTGTTTTTCAGCGGGTTTCATGCGGCCATGCACCAGTCCGATATTTAAGTCGGGCAGCGCGGTTTTCAGGGATTCCCAGCTGGCTTCTGCCGCCTGTGCTTCCAGCAGCTCTGACTCTTCAACCAGCGTGCAGACCCAGTAGGCCTGACGTCCCTCCCGGCAGGCATGCTCAACCCGTGCCACAATCTCCTCGCGTCGCGTATCGGGGATGGCCACGGTGGTCACCGGAGTACGTCCCGGTGGCAGTTCGTCGATGGTTGAGGTATCGAGATCGGCATACGCGGTCATCGCCAGGGTGCGCGGAATCGGTGTGGCGGTCATGATCAGCTGATGCGGATGGAAACCCTGCTCCTCACCTTTTTCCCACAAGGCCAGACGCTGGTGGACGCCGAAGCGGTGCTGCTCATCAATAATGACCAGCGCCAGACCATTGAACTGCACCTGCTCCTGAAACAGAGCGTGTGTGCCCACGACCATAGCTACCTGACCGCTGGCTATCGCCTCCTGCTGTGCCTGGCGGGCTTTGCCTTTCTGTTTTCCGGCCAGCCAGCCGACTTCAATCCCCAGCGGCGCAAACCACTGGCGGAAGTTACTGGCGTGCTGTTCAGCCAGCAGTTCGGTCGGTGCCATCAGCGCAACCTGCTTGCCATGGGCGATAACGTTCAGCGCAGAGAGCGCAGCCACCAGTGTCTTACCCGAGCCGACGTCGCCCTGCACCAGCCGCATCATCGGGAAATCATTGGCCAGATCTTTCTCTATCTCCGCCACCACGCGCTTCTGCGCATTGGTCGGCGAGAAAGGCAGCGCGGCCAGCAGCTGGTCACTGAGATTGTGTCGCGGCGGCATCGGTAACGCATAATAGCGCTGAGCGCCGGCGCGCACTGCCAGCATGCTGAGATTATGCGCCAGCAGCTCTTCCAGAATTAATCTGCGTTGTGCCGGATGACGGCCACTTTCCAGCTCGCTGAGCCGGAGATCGGGTGGCGGACGATGCAGTGTGCGCAGCGCATCTGGCAGGCTGATTAAGCCGCCGCTTAACTCTTTCGGCAACAGCTCGGCAATCGGGCAGCTTTCCAGCAGCGTCAGTGCCTGGTCAGTGAGATTACGCAGCGTGGCCTGTCGAATGCCTTCGGTCGTGGGATAAACCGGTGTTAAGGTCTCTTCCAGCGTCACATTGCTCTGCTCGCCCTGGATGCGGTACTCGGGATGAATAATCTCAGCGCCGCGCTGACCGCGCTTAATTTCACCATAAGCGGTAACACGCCGTCCCGGCGACAGATTGTTCTTCATCCCGGCATTAAAATTGAAGAAGCGCATTGTCAGCACGCCACTGCCATCGCTGATCTGACACACCATCATCCGGCGACGACCAAAAGTGATATCTGTGTGCAGCACTTCGCCTTCTACTGTGGCCCAGATACCGGGAAGCAGATCATTGATAGCATAGAGTTGGGTGCGGTCTTCGTAGCGCAGCGGAAGATGAAGCAGGAGATCCTGAACGGTGTGTAGGTCAATTTTGGCCAGTTTTGCTGCCTGGCTGGCACCGACGCCGGTCAGTGTACTGAGCGGAATGGCATCCAGCAGACGGCCTTTCATCGTCTTTTACCGGTCGACTGCATGGTTGCCCACCAGCTGGGATCGGCGTCGACTTCGCCCTGCGCATTGATGCGCGGATAGGGTAGACCTTTCTGCTTTGCGACCCGCGCGAGCACCGGGAATCCGCCTTCGAACAGCAGGCGTTGCTGCTCATCCTCGTCCAGCAGGCTGTAATCGCGCAGGTAAAGACCGGCGTTCTGCCGCTGTCGCTGGGCTTCATAGAGGATAAGCGCGCAGGCGACCGAGACATTCAGCGACTGCACCATACCCACCATGGGGATCACGATCTGACGATCAGCCAGCGCCAGCGCTTCTTCGGTGATGCCGGTTTTTTCCTGCCCCATCAGAATGCAGGTGGGAAGGGTATAATCGATCTCACGAAAATCCACCGCATCGGCGGAGAGATGGGTCGCTAAAACCTGCATCTTCTGCTGTTTGAGCTGTTTTACGGCATCGCCGATGGTGGGATGGGTGACCACTTTCACCCAGCTGTTGCTGCCGGCAGACGCGGAAGCCTGCGTGCGCATCCGCTGGCTTGGCCAGACGGCATGCACTTCGTGGATGCCAACGGCGTCGGCCGTGCGGATTACCGCTGAAACATTGTGTGGTTTATGCACCTGCTCCATGCAGACCGTCAGGTCGTGCTGGCGCAGTGCCAGCATCGCCTGAATCCGGGCAAAACGTTGATCGTTCATGCCTAATTACGGTTACGGTGGACTTTGATCACATCCGGCATCACGCGAATTTTACGCATGATATTCGCCAGATGAACGCGGTCACGTGCGGTGAGGCGGATAAAGGCGCTATAGACGCGACCATCACGCTCTTCGGTATTCAGGCTCTGAATATTCGAACCCGCCGTGTTGATGGCCGCCGTCAGGTTAGCCAGCGCGCCCTGATGGTTAAACATGTCGACTTTAATTTCTGCTACAAACTCCTGCTCGGTGACTTTATCCCACTCAACCGGCATAAATTTTTCCGGCTCTTTCTGGTAGCCACGAATGTTCCGGCAGGATTCATGATGCACCACCAGCCCTTTGCCAGGACTGACATGGGCAACAATCGGGTCACCAGGAATTGGTCGGCAGCATTTGGCGAAGGTAATCAACACGCCATCTGCGCCTTTAATCGGCAGTTTACCGCGCTTGCTGGTGCTGGTGATAGCCTTGCTGTCAGCCTGCAGCAGGTTCTTCGCCACGACCACGCTCATCGCATTGCCGAGGCCAATTTCCGCCAGCAGATCATCAAGCGAAGTCAGCTTCATGCGGTCCAGTTCCTGTCTGATATTCTCAGCCGGGATTTCAGCCAGTTTACGGCTACCGCCCAGCGCATGGCTGAGCAGGCGGCGACCCAGATTAACCGAGTCTTCGCGCTTGAGGTTTTTCAGGAGCTGACGAATTTTGGCGCGGGCTTTGGAGCTGACGACAAAATTGAGCCAGGCGGCGTTTGGACGGGCGCCTGGCGCGGTGATGATCTCAATCGTCTGACCGCTGGTCAGGGTTTGCGACAGCGGATAAGGCTGGCGGTCAACGCGTGCGCCGACGCAGGCATGGCCGATATCGGTGTGCACCGCATAGGCGAAATCTACCGGCGTCGCGCCGGTTGGCAACTCAACAATGCGACCTTCAGGCGTAAAGACGTAGATCTCATCAGGGAAAAGATCGGACTTCACGCTTTCAATAAATTCAAATGAACTGCCCGCACTCTGCTGCAGCTCGAGCAGGCTTTGCAACCAGCGCTGCGCGCGAATCTGTGCAGTGGTGCCACTTTCGCCCGCCTGTTTATAAGCCCAGTGCGCAGCGACCCCCATTTCTGCCATCTGATCCATATCCTCGGTGCGAATCTGCACTTCAACCGGCACGCCGTGCGGGCCGATCATGGAGGTATGGAGCGACTGATAGCCGTTGGCTTTGGGGATGGCGATATAATCTTTAACGCGGCCCGGACGCGGCTTATATAAGCTGTGCATCTGGCCCAGAACGCGATAGCAGGTATCCAGATCTTTCACGATGACGCGAAAGGCATAGATATCCATGATCGAGTGAAAACGCTGCTCTTTCAGCGTCATTTTGCGGTAAATCGAGTAAAGATGCTTTTCGCGACCGCTGACGCGGCAGGGAATGCCCGCTTCCTGTAAACGGCCATCAATCTCAGAAAGAATCTTCTGGATCATCTCTTTACGATTACCACGCGCAGCTTTCACCACCTCTTTAATCACCCGATAACGGTTCGGGTAAAGTGCTTCAAAACCGAGCTCTTCCAGCTCTGTTTTAAGGTGATGAATACCCAGGCGGTGTGCCAGCGGACTATAAATCTCTAACGTTTCCAGCGCGATGCGGCGACGTTTGTCCGGGCGTAAAGACCCAAGGGTGCGCATATTATGGGTGCGGTCAGCCAGCTTGATGAGAATGACGCGGATATCCTGCACCATCGCCATAATCATCTTGCGGAAGTTCTCAGCCTGCGCTTCTTTCTTATCGCGGAATTTCAGCTTATCCAGCTTTGAAACGCCTTCGACCAGCTCCGCCACGCTTTTACCGAACAGCTGTTCCATATCCTGGTAAGTGGCGGGCGTATCTTCGATCACGTCATGCAGCAGCGCGGCCATGAGCGTTTCATGGTCGAGCTTCATTTCCGCCAGAATACAGGCCACGGCAACCGGATGGGTGATATAAGGCTCACCACTGGAGCGTGTCTGTCCCTCGTGGGCATCACGTGCGACAAGGTAGGCTTGCTGGAGGCGCTTGATCTGCTCCTCTGGCAAGTATTTTTCAATCAGTTGATTGAGACTTTCAAACAGATACAAGGGCGACCTGCAGGTGGCTGTTAACGACGACCTTCAGCGATAGCGGTAACGGCCTGTAACTCAGCGGCTTCCTGCTCTTGCTGTTCCTGACGATCACGCACATCTAAAATCTGATTGGTGACCAAACCTTCTTCGATTTCGCGCAGGGCGATAACGGTAGGTTTATCGTTCTCTTCCGGAACCAGCGGATCTTTGCCGCCAACCTGCATCTGACGTGCACGACGTGCAGCGACCAACACCAGGTCAAAACGATTACCAACTTTTTCTACTGCGTCCTGAACGGTTACGCGTGCCATAGGTGTGCTACTCCACAGATGAAGAAATGACTGCGCATCATACTGAAACTGTATTCAGACTGCCAACAGTTTGCTGATTAAAGCATCGTGACGCGCCTTCTGACGCGCCATACGCAGACGTTCTGCGCGAATAATGGTTTTCAGATCGGACAGCGCCAGATCAAAATCATCATTCACAATTAAATAGTCATACTCGGCGTAGTGGCTCATTTCCGCTACTGCCTGAGCCATGCGACGTGTGATCACCTCTTCGCTGTCCTGACCACGACCGCGCAGACGGCGATCGAGCTCTTCTTTCGAAGGCGGCAAAACAAAGATGCTGCGTGCGCCAGGCATTTTAGCGCGGATTTGCTGCGCGCCCTGCCAGTCGATGTCGAGGAACACGTCAACGCCGGTTGCCAGCACCTGCTCAATGGCATGGCGTGACGTACCGTAGTAGTTGTCAAAAACCCGGGCATGTTCGAGGAAAGCATCTTCCGCGATCATCTGCTCAAATTCATGTTTCTCAACAAAAAAGTAATGTTCGCCATGGGTTTCACCCGGACGCATACCGCGCGTCGTGTGCGAAACAGAGACCTGCGTGTCATACAACGGCTGGGTCTTTAACAGTGCCTGAATCAGGCTGGATTTCCCTGCACCGCTGGGAGCAGAAACAATATAGAGCGTGCCTTGAGCCATGGTTTTCTTGAATTGATTAAAAGCGGAGTCGATTTCCTGCACAGTATACACAGCTTCCCGTTGCCACGCAGCGTTTGCGCAGCGACAACACTCAATCTTTTGCGCCTCTGCGCGCAAATCTCTGTCGGGCAGCTGTAATGGTTCACGGATTACCCTGGCATCTCTTCCGGAACGAAACCTCGCCTCTGGCTGACGCTAATGCATTGCTGTTGAATGCCAAAAAATGTCAGAGGAAAGAGTATGAAAGGATTCGGCTGGCCGCTATCTGCGATTATTCTGTGGTTCGCCCTATGGCCTGCGCACAGTGCCGTGTGTCCGGTCTGGACACCCGTACGGGCGACTGAAGAGATCGGCCGTTTGCAACAGCAACTGCAACACTGGGATGACGCTTATTATCGCCAGGGGCAGAGTCCGGTGACTGACACGGATTACGATGCGCTGCAGCAGCGGCTTGTTACCTGGCAACACTGCTTTAGCGCTTCTCAGCCCACTTATTCCCCGCAACTGCCTGGCAAGGGTGAGCACCTGCATCCAATCGCCCATACTGGCGTAAAAAAGATGCGCGACAAGCTGGCACTGGCTTACTGGATGCAGGGGCGACGCGATCTCTGGGTGCAGCCAAAAGTTGATGGCATCGCCGTTTCACTGGTGTATCGCCATGGCAGGCTGGTCTCGTTGTTAAGTCGTGGCGATGGATTGCGCGGTGAAGAGTGGCTGGCTAAAGCCGCCTGGATCCCGGCAATTCCGCTGCATATCGAGACCCCTCTCGACGAGGTTGTACTGCAGGGCGAGCTGTTTTTGTTGATGAACGGTCATCAGCAGGCGATTGATGGCGGCAAAAATGCGCGCTCACTGGTGGCCGGCGCGATGATGAGCAGGCAGCGGACTCCGCTGCTGGATTCGCTCGGTGTTTTCATCTGGGCATGGCCAGATGGTCCCGCCACAATGACGGAGCGCCATGAGCAACTCAGCCGCTGGGGGCTGGGCATTGCAGCAGAATGGAGCCACAACGTTAAAGATGAAGAGGACGTAGCCATCTGGCGTGAGCGCTGGTTTCATGCTGCGCTGCCTTTTGTCACAGACGGCGTGGTGGTTCATCAGAGTCGGCGGCCTGCAGGCAAAAACTGGCTGCCAGGCGAGGGTATATGGGCGGTTGCCTGGAAATATCAGCCTCCTGAAGTCAGTGCTGAAGTGCTCTCCGTCGATTTCCCCATTGGCCGAACCGGAAAAATAGCGGCGGTACTTAATCTTCAGCCAGTGCAACTGGATGATAAAACGGTCAGGCGGGTTAATGTCGGATCGCTACGTCGCTGGCAGGAGAGCGATATCGTCGCGGGCGATGTGGTCACGCTGAGTCTGGCGGGTCAGGGAATACCCCGGCTGGAGCGGGTAATCTGGCGCGTGGCAGAGCGACATTATCCTCAGCCTCCCGAGGCGTCGCGTTATACGCCGTTGAGTTGTTATACCTTCAGCGCTGAGTGCCAGAAGCAGTTACTGGCGAAATTACGCTGGCTCAGCCAGAAAACGGAGCTGAATATTCCTGGGGTTGAGCGCAGCACCTGGCTGCGCTTACTGGAAAGCGGCAGTATGACGCATCTGTTCGGCTGGCTGACATTAACACCGGAACAGATTGCCGCCGCGACGAGTCTCTCTCCGGAGCGTGCGGAGCAGCTCTGGCACCGTTTTAATCTCACTCGTCAGCAACCGTTTCGTCGATGGGTGAAGGCCCTTGGCGTTTCATTGCCGCAAAAAGCCCTGAATGCGCTGCCCGATCAGCAGTGGGAGAGCGTAATGCGGCGGGATGTTATGGCCTGGCAAACTCTGCCGGGCGTTGGTGCGGGGCTGGCAACGCGCCTGGCTGAGCAGTTTCAGGATGCCCGTCTGCAGGCCCTCATCGCGTTCCTGCAACAGCAGGGTATTCCTGCGTCCTCAATGCTCGGGGTGGGGATAGTTGAAAATCGGCAAACCGAGACGGAAGCGCAGCGCCAGTAAACGGGCAAAAAAGCCGAACAGCAGGGTAATGATAATCACCGCTTCATGCGCCAGCGTGGTTTTCAGCAGCAGGATATACATCCAGCCCGAGGCGAAAGCGATACCGGCGTACAGCTCTTTCTGAAACACCAGCGGAATGCGATTACAGAACATGTCACGCAGTACGCCGCCAAAGACACCTGTAATCACTGCGCTTATCGCGGCAATAATCATGGCGTGTCCGGAATCAAGTGCAACCTGCGCGCCGATAATGGAAAAGACCACCAGACCCAATGCATCCAGCACCAGAAAAACTTTGCGCAGGTGGGTCATCAGGGGCGCCAGGAATGTGGTGACGACCGCCGCTGCCGCCACAATCATGATGTATTCGGGATTTTTCACCCAACCCAGCGGATAGTGACCCAACAGGATATCGCGCACCGAGCCACCACCGATTGCGGTCACTGACGCAATAATAATGACCCCGAACAGATCCATTTTGCGGCGACCCGCCGCCAGCGCACCTGTCATGGCTTCAGCAGTAATACCAATAATGTAGAGAACGGTCAGTAACATAGCAGACTCCAGTAAGACGGCGGCAAGGCTACAGCATTGCTTAACAGGCGGCGACAGAGATTTCAGGTGGTCGGCGTCCGGGATTTGCGCAGTGTATACCAGTCCGGCCCGGCATCAGCATAGAAAGACTTTTCAGTGCAAAACCGATGATGAATGCTGGTGAAGGTTAAGATGAGACGATGTGCAGAGGAGTCGCGCGGGCCTGGCTGGTGTTAACTGACTCAGAACCAGGGGGAGATTTACAGCCCATGACGGCCAGAAATTTGCAGGTCAGACATTGGTCTGTAAAGGAGATAGAAAGAACGGGATGCTGCAGCTAAAGAAAGGAGTAAAAATATATCGACAGGATTAACAAAAAGAAAGGCGTGCTGGTTAACAGCACGCCAACGCATCGTTTCGGATGCTCAGAGCCCACCATACAGACTTATTTTATTATTTGTTTCTTGCGCGAATTTTAGCAAAAGCATTCAGACTAAAGTGATATTCCGGCTGGAACCATGAACGACCATAGTAGCAGTAAATCAGCATGCGAATGGAAGCCATCGCAAGGTAACCCCAGATCGCACATAATACAGAAGGTGTCAGCCAGACGGTAAATAAGGTGACTGCAAGTCCGGCTAATACTGAGGACGTTTCAGCAAAAGCAATGCGTGTATATTGCTTTTCACGCTGTAATACCGCACGGTAATGCTGACCCTGAGGGATGATAATAAACACCACTGAGACCATCTGCAGCATGAGAGCCAGTTCGGGCTGATTAAACAGGCTGTTCAGCAGGTGACTGCCCGTAAATAAAAGACCAAACACCGCGACACCCATCAACATATTACCCCAGTAAATGGTTGAGAGGTCATTGATTGAGAGCATACAGCGACGGATCAGTGTATTTGAGAAGCCGCGATCGGCCAGAGTATCAATAAACAGTAAGGCAATTATGGCAATCGCCAGCAGGTTAAGCTCATTCGCCTGCAGAATCTGCGCCAGCAACGAGAGTTGCAACACGCCAATGCCAATAATTTTGATTGAAGAGAGCAGAGACCATTTTGCGCTATTAAGACTGCTTTCACGTATTGCCATAATATACTCGTTAGAGTTCATCAACTCTGTGAGAATTAAATAATTGTGTAACGGCAAGAAGAGGTTGCTGTGACACCGTTAGTTAGTGCAATTTTTCCGGCCGAAGTCCTGAAATACCTCTCCAGGCTTGCCATGTTATTATTGATTCAATCAAATGATGCTCAGATAAAAAATAGATATCCCTGGTAAATTCCCTGTTTCGTGTCATGGCGGAATCCCCTGCAGCTAACAGAAATTCCGCCAGATCACGAATAAATCCTTTTGTATTTTTATATTCTCCTGCCAGCATCCTTGCGGCAATCTCAACGAATTCTTTTTCTGATAACAAAGGATAGGTTGAGCGGTCCATGACTTTTTCCTGCTTTATCATTATGGGTATTGCTGTGTGTGGAATGATTTATACATTGTTTTATTTAATTTAACACCATAAGAAAAGTCTGATTACACGACCGCAGAAATAAATGGTTTCACTTTATGCATGATAAATATTAAATCTTCAGGAGAGCAGTGATAAACAACTGTTGATGATTAATGTATGTCTCTAAGGCAGAACGTTATCAGGGGAGACAGAGAAGCCTGAAATCCGGGAAGATCAGCTATCTGATAGCGGGTTAAGCCAGGAATTTTCCTGGCGGAGATGCTTAAGCAGGGTTGGTGGTAAATGTGTATCGGGGATGAGTAATCAGATAAGCGCTTTATGCTTTAATGTCAGAAGTTTTTCTATTTTTTTTCGTTAGCGACCAGCAATAAGTACAGAGAAAAACGGACTCTAAGTCCTTGATTTACTGTGTCAGAAGCTGATTGAGTTTCTCCAGATCATTGCTAACCCATTCAATATCCTGCTTAAATCTCTCATCTGAAGTAAATGGCTGGCGATAAACCGTAACCATTACCTCGGCACCCTGTTCATTAGCGATCACGCGCATCGGCACATAGATCTCCTTTCCTGAGCCGTTATCAATCCAGTGATCCATTACGCCAAACGGATTGTGTGGTGAGAACCTGAGCTTCACATTGCCCAGGGGCCCTTTAGCACGCCAGCGATGTCCATCGGGTTCTAATGCACTGTGCGTTAACCCGGATGCCCACTTTGCGAAAAATTCCGGCTTCCAGATAGTTTCATAAAGATCTAACCAGTGACGTGGGATCGTCAGGCTCAGCGTGCGAGAGGAGAGCATGTAACCTCCAATGGATAAGCGAAAAAGGCATTAAAGCATGGGGCCAGACTTGTTAAAACGGTGTAACAGTAGAAGTGTGGTGTTGACAGGGTTTCGTACAAAAGGCAGACAACGGATGAGGCTGTCTGCCGCAGAATCAGATGAAGTTGCCACGCGCAGAAACGGCATGATCTTCGCTATGACCACTGGCGTGACGCAGAACAAAGCCATCCGACTGCGCCATCACTGCGCAACTGTGATTCGGGAAGATACGCAGCAGCGTGCCGACTTCAGGGCGGCGATCCTGAAACAGCAGAAAACCGTGCTCCTCGGATAACTTCGTCACTTCATAGGTATTGCCCGCTTCGTCTGCTGCAACACCAAAGCCGCTGGCATTGGTGCCGTGCGGCCCTTTATCCGAACTCAGCATTTTTGATCCGGCGTCAACAATGGCGAAATGATCGTTTACCGCCACAACGCGGGTAATGACGCTCATTGCCAGTTGATCGACGTGGCTTAACCCAAGGCGGCAGGCAGTAAGATCCAACAGTGCATAGTTACCGGGCCGGATTTCATTAATGCAGGGCGCAATCTCTGCTGCCAGCGCAGTTGGGGTTGACCCCACTGAGAGAGGGCAGTCGGTAAAACCCGCAGCCTGCAGTTTTGCCTGAACGCGCTGCATCAATGCCGTTTCCTGGCGGGCGACCTCCGCAATGGCTGCGGCATGACCCGCACCATAAGCGTGACCGGCATGTGACACTAATCCGGCAAAGCGTAATCCCTTGTCCTGTAATGCCCGGGCAATCAGCACGGCGTCATCTGTATCGGGATTGACGCCAATGCGATGTAACCCAACATCCACTTTAATCGCCACCGCCAGTTCGCACCCTGGCTGATGCTGGCAGGCCTCAGCGATCGCCGCCACGCCCTGCAGGCTGTCCGCAATCAGGGTGAGTCTGACCTGATGAAGCACGGCGAGGCGCAGTAATTCAGCCACGCTTTGCGGATGTACAACCGGATAGGCTAACAACAGATCGCGTATACCACCCTGAATAAAACTGATGCCTTCGCTGGGTTTTGAGACGGTGATCCCCTGCGCGCCAGACTCAATCTGTCGCCGGGCAATCCAGACGCTTTTATGCGTTTTGATATGCGGACGCAACGCGACGCCAGCCGCACGGGCTTTGCGCTGCATATGCTGCAGGTTGCATTCCAGGCGTGCTGCATCCACTTCAATGTAAGGTGTGAGGCGATCGTCAATCAGCGGACGCTGCCACTGCTGTGTGTCATTGATATCCATAAGGTGTCCGTTAATAACGAGATAAGAAGATTCATCATTCCCTAATAATCTCTCTGATACCAGCCTGCTTACCGCAGAACAGGCATGTTGAGCAGCAGAAACAAGAGCCATTGCTATAACGCGAGAGGCATGATGAGGAGAGGGGGATCGGGAAAGAGGAAAGGGAGGAACAAAAGGAGTGAACCCGGATATTAAAACAAAAAAGCAGGCACGCGGCCTGCTTTATCAGTTTACTCAGATATAGAGTGACTGTTCACCCGGCGGACGGGTTTTGAATCGGCGATGTAGCCAGAGGTACTGTTCGGGTGCACGCAGGATCTGATTTTCGATCACTTTATTCATGTAAGCGGCAGCAGCAGCCTCATCGGTATGAGGATAATTTTCCAGCATCGGTTCGATGATTAAATGGTAGCCATCATTTCCTGGATTACGAATCAGCATAATCGGTACCATCGCTGGCTTCGCCAGACGCGACAGAACAAAAGTCCCGTTGGTAGTGGCAGCTTTTTCCACCGCAAACAGTGGCGCAAAGGTGCTGCCTTTAGGGCCGTAATCCTGGTCTGGTGCAAACCAGACCGATTCACCCTGTTTCAGAGCATGAACCATACCGCGCAGATCACGACGGTCAATCATCGCTTTATTAGAACGCATGCGGCCTTTGGTCTGCACATACTCCATCGCCTGATTATTGTGCGGGCGATACATCGCCATCATCGGCTGACAGAGTCCACTGATGCGTCCGCCCAGCTCCAGCGACATGAAATGTACGCCAATCAGCATCACACCGCGCTTTTCGTTCTGCGCAGCGTGAAGATTATCCATACCTGAAACGTTAAACAGGCGTTTTACTGCCCGGTCAGACCAGAACCAGGCAATACCGGTTTCAGCCAGGGCCATGCCTAGCGATGCGAAGTTACCAGCGATCATGTGTTCGATTTTTTCTTCACTGATACCCGGGAAGCAGAGTTCGATGTTACGACGGGTAATACGCTCGCGGCGCTGCAGGAAATGGCGAGAGATTTTGCCGGCACCGGCACCGAGACGCATGAGAACAGGATAAGGAAGCTGGACCAGCAGCCAGAGTACGCCAAGGCCAAACCAGGTAAACCAATAACGCGGATGCAGCAGCGAACTGCTAAATTTTCCGGTGTTTTTCATTAACAACCTTCATGGAAGTTGAGGGGGGTATCGCATAAAGAGCACTTCCATGAGTCTTAAAGCGGTACGGCTGTATTGAATTCGACCGATACTTTATCAAAAAGTGCCTTCAAAAAAAGGGAAACTCCGTGATTCACAGGATTGATCTGTTTCATGGAGACAGTGCGTCGGGAACGTAAAAAGAGTTAAATCCAGAAAAATTATTTTAAAATCAGCAATTTAAAAAGAAATCATCCTAAATGCAAAGCATGATTAAAGTGTGTTCCGGAAGTGTCTGGAAATGAACGTTTATCAATCTTTACGTGATAATGAAGCCGCAGGTGGGAGTCAAAAGCCACATAGGGAGGTGAAACCCGAAAGATAATGCCTGAAAAATGAACAAAGCGCCATTGCTGACGCTTTATAACTGACCTGCCGGGCGGGAACTTACTCGATGTTCTGAATCTGCTCGCGCATCTGTTCAATCAGCACTTTCAGTTCGATCGCGGAAGTGGTGATCTCGGCGTTGATCGACTTTGATGCCAGCGTATTCGATTCCCGATTGAACTCCTGCATCATGAAATCGAGACGGCGGCCTACAGCCTCTTTCTTTTTCAGGATGTTGTAGGTCTCTTTAACGTGTGCATCCAGACGATCCAGCTCTTCGGACACATCAACACGCTGCGCCATCATCACCAGCTCCTGCTCAAGGCGATTGTTTTCCAGCTGGACTTCAGCATCTTCCAGTTTGGCGACCAGGCGTTCACGCTGCCATTTAATCACGTCAGGCATCTGCGCGCGCACTTTGCTGACTTCCTGCGAAACGCCTTCCAGACGCTGTTCAATCATCGCTTTCAGCGCGGTGCCTTCGCTTTCGCGCGCCGCAATGAAATCGTCCAGCGCGCCATCCAGTGCCTGTAACAATTGTGTGTTGATGGCATCCAGATCCTGCTCCTGCGCAGACATCACGCCCGGCCAGCGAAGAATATCCAGCGGATTAATCGCGCCTTCGTCGCTCTGCATTTTTACCCAGTTAGCAGCCTGCACCAGCTGTTTCGCCAGCGTTTCATTCAGCATCAGTTCGCCCTGAGCGCTGGGATCGGCATCATAACGCAGGTTGCACTCAATTTTACCGCGCGTCAGACGCTGGCGAATGCGCTCGCGGATAACCGGCTCCAGCCCACGAAACTGTTCAGGCAAACGGATGTAAGTTTCCAGATAACGCTGGTTAACAGAACGCAGCTCCCAGGCTGCGCTGCCCCATTCGCCTTTGGCTTCGCTGCGGGCATAAGCGGTCATACTGCGGATCATAAGCGGTACTCAATTTACGGAAAGATGGGTGAAGTATAGCGAGGCGAACCACGCCATAACAGGCATAAGCGTCTTACAGGAAAATAACGAACTATTTCCGCTTTCAGCGGCAGCCACATATGATGACCACTGGTCACCTATGAGGATAACTGATTTATGTCCCGCGTTATTGCATTCCCTGTTGTAATGGCTCTGCTGCTGGTGGGTTGCCAGACGCGCCACGCGCCGCCGACTAAACCGCACCCCATCTGTGCCGGTGGCGACATGATGATGCAGACCACGTTGTGGTTCGGACTCAGCAAGCCAGATGGCGGCAGTGTGAGTTCACTCGACTGGATGAACTTCGTGGATAATGAAGTCACGCCACGTTTCAAAGCGGGATTGTCGGTCTATGACGCTAAAGGTCAATGGCTGGGCGAGAACGGTCAACTGGCAAGAGAGAACAGTAAAGCGTTGATGCTGATCCACGGTATCGATCCCGCGACCAATCAGGATATTGAGGCGTTACGTACCCTCTATAAAAAACGGTTTGGTCAGGAGTCGGTTATGCGGGTAGATGCACCCGTCTGTGTCGGGTTCTAGGGCGAAAGCGGGCGGCGAAGCTGCCGCCCGCTAAATAGTCAGATAAACAGACCGGCAAAGGCCGCAGAGAGCAGGCTGACCAGTGTGGAGCCATAGACCAGCTTCCAGCCAAAGCGGGAAACCACATTTCCCTGTTTCTCGTTCAGGCCTTTTATTGCGCCCGCCACAATGCCGATCGAGGCAAAGTTAGCAAAAGAGACCAGGAACACCGACAGAATACCCAGCCCGCGCGCACTCATGCCCGCCGCGACTTTCTGCAGTTCAATCATCGCCACAAACTCATTCGCGACCAGCTTAGTCGCCATGATGCCTGCCGCCTGCAGGGCATCGGCTTTCGGAATCCCAATCAGCCAGGCCAGAGGATAGAACAGATAGCCGAGCAGCTGCTGGAAGCTGTAGCCAAACACCGCCGCAAACAGCGCGTTAACGGCAGCAATCAGAGCAATAAAGCCAATCAGCATCGCCAGAATAATCATCGCCACTTTGAAGCCTGCCAGGATGTACTCACCCAGCATCTCGAAGAAGCTCTGCTCTTCATGCAGCTTTTCCAGCGCGATAGGCTGCTCATCCCGGCTTTCCATCGGGTTGATGATCGACAGGATAATAAAGGTGCTGAACATGTTAAGCAGCAGTGCAGCAACCACATACTTCGGTTCAATCATCGACATATAAGCACCGACAATCGACAGTGAAACGGTGGACATCGCGGTCGCTGCCATGGTGTAGAGCCGGCGCGGTGGGATATCACCCAGAATCCCTTTATAGGCGATAAAGTTTTCTGACTGACCGAGGATCAGTGTGCTGACGGCGTTGAATGACTCCAGCTTGCCCATGCCGTTAATCTTCGACAGCAGCGTTCCGAAAACACGAATCAGTAGCGGCAGGATGCGCCAGTGCTGCAATATGCCGATGAGTGCCGAAATAAAGACAATCGGACAGAGCACACCAAGGAAGATAAACGCCAGCCCCTGTTTGCTCATTCCGCCAAAAACGAACTCCGTGCCCTGCGCCGCAAACCCCAGCAACGTCTCAAAGAAACCGGCAAACGATCCGACCAGTGCCAGCCCTCCGGCGGAGTGAAGGAAGAACCAACCCAGCGCGGCTTCCACCACAATCAGTTGAATAATAAAGCGCAGACGAATCTGTTTACGGTCATGACTGACCAGCAGCGCAAGGGCGAAAATCACCACCAGCGCCAGCAGGAAATGAAGAATGGCGGCCATATGTCTTTTTTATCAGAGAGAAAGGAAAGCGCATTTAGCCACAGCTGGCCGGAAATTTCATCTGATGCCTGCTTCAGGCAGGCGCAAGAGACAGCGGGCAAGGAAGTCCGTATAATGCGCAGCCAATCATTAGCAAGCCGGAGAATACCCATGCGTCCAGCAGGCCGTAGCGCACAACAGGTGCGTCCAGTCACATTGACCCGCAATTACACCAAACACGCAGAGGGTTCCGTTCTGGTGGAATTCGGCGAAACGAAAGTGCTTTGCACTGCCTCCGTAGACGAAGGGGTTCCGCGTTTCCTTAAAGGCCAGGGCCAGGGTTGGGTCACAGCCGAATATGGCATGCTGCCGCGTTCGACCCACAGCCGTATGGCGCGTGAAGCCGCAAAAGGTAAACAGGGTGGCCGTACGCTGGAGATTCAGCGTCTGATTGCCCGTTCACTGCGCGCCGCGGTTGATCTTAAAGCGCTGGGTGAATTTACCATTACGCTCGATTGTGACGTAATCCAGGCCGATGGCGGCACCCGCACCGCATCAATCACTGGCGCCTGTGTGGCTCTGGCTGATGCGCTGAACAAGCTGGTAGCCAGCGGCAAACTGAAAGCAAACCCGATGAAGGGTATGGTCGCCGCGATTTCAGTGGGCATCGTCAAAGGCGAAGCCCTGTGCGATCTGGAGTATGTTGAAGACTCAGCCGCAGAAACTGACATGAATGTCGTGATGATGGAAGATGGCCGCATGATCGAGGTGCAGGGCACCGCCGAGGGCGAACCCTTCAGCCATGAAGAGCTGCTGACGCTACTGGCGCTGGCGCGCGGCGGAATTGAGGAACTGATTCAGGCGCAGAAAGCAGCGCTGGAAAATTGATGTAACAGGCGACCTCAGAGTCGCCTTTTCTTTATTTGAGGAGTGAGAGATGAAAGCCTGGCAGCGTCAGTTTATTGAATTCGCCCTGAACAAGCAGGTGCTGAAGTTCGGTGAGTTCACTTTGAAGTCCGGGCGTAAAAGCCCCTATTTCTTTAATGCCGGTCTGTTTAACAGCGGACGGGATTTAGCGCTGCTGGGACGCTTCTACGCGCAGGCGCTGGTGGATGGCGCTGTTGATTTCGATCTGCTGTTTGGTCCGGCCTATAAAGGCATTCCGATTGCTACCACCACGGCAGTGGCGCTGGCTGATCATCATGACCGCGATGTGCCTTACTGCTTTAACCGTAAAGAAGCCAAAGATCACGGTGAAGGTGGCCTGCTGGTAGGCAGTCCGCTGCAGGGCAAAGTGATGCTGGTGGACGACGTGATCACAGCGGGCACGGCGATTCGTGAGTCGATGGATATTATCGGCGCGCACAACGCCACCCTGGCAGGTGTGCTGGTTTCGCTAGATCGTCAGGAGCGTGGACGCGGAGAGATGTCGGCAATCCAGGAAGTGGAACGTGATTACGGCTGTAAAGTGACCGCGATTATTACCCTGGCAGACCTGATTGCCTGGCTGGAGGAGAAGCCTGAGATGGCCGATCACCTGGCTCAGGTCCGTGCTTATCAGAAAGCGTACGGGATTTAACAGAGGCGGGCGCAATGCCCGCCTTCTTTGACGCTTTACGTTAGCTGAGCAGCCATGAGTGGCCAGCGGGCCTCAAAGTCTGCGGTAGGACTGAAACGAAACTCAGAACGGACATACCGCGACAGCAAACCTTCACAGAAAGCCAGCAACTGACTTGCCAGCAATGCTTCATCAGCCTGAAAAGCCTCGCCCTCACGCATTTTCCGCTCACGCATGACCTGTCGCAGTTGCACTTCAATCCGCTCAAACAGTTGATTGATACGTCCCTGCAGTCGGTCCTGCTCAAACATCAGAGCATGGCCGGTCAGTATGCGCGTCAGTCCCGGATTACGCTCACCAAATCCCAGAATCAATTGCACGATCAGACGCAGACGCGTCATGGTCTCTTTTTCATCCTTGAGGATCAGATTGATGCGGGTAATCAGACTGTCTTCGATAAACTCAATCAGACTATCGAACATGCGTGTCTTGCTGGGGAAGTGACGATACAGCGCCGCTTCGGAAACACCCACTGTGGCTGCCAGTTTGGCTGTGGTGATACGCTGACTGCCATCGCCCGACTCCAGCATCTGCGCCAGCGCCTGCAAAATCTCTTCGCGACGATTCCGCTTCGCGACTTTTTTTTCTGCCATGACCTTAAAGACCCCTGAAATTCACCTAAATACAGGCAACACCTACGCATCTGCCACAGGAACGCGTCCTGCAGCGATGAGGAAAAATAACGGGCGTAAGTGAAAGTCGGTAATGCGGGTTACTGGCGACCGGAGTGACCGAAGCCGCCTTCGCCGCGCTGGCTGGCGTCGAAATCTTCAACCAGATTAAATTCAGCCTGGACTACCGGTACAAACACCAGTTGTGCCATGCGATCGCCGGGCTGCAGCGAGAAACTTTCCTGACCACGATTCCACACCGATACCATCAGCTGTCCCTGATAGTCCGAATCAATCAGACCCACCAGGTTGCCCAGCACGATGCCATGCTTATGGCCAAGGCCCGAGCGCGGCAGGATTACAGCGGCCAGATCGGGATCAGCGATATGAATCGCCAGGCCGGTCGGAACCAGCGTCGTGGTGCCTGGTGCGATGTCGAGAACATCATCAATGCAGGCGCGTAAATCTAACCCAGCGGAACCTGAAGTGGCATAGGTCGGCAGCGGAAACGCTTTGCCGACGCGCGCATCCAGAATTTTAACGTCTATTTTTTTCATCATAACGGCTGACAATCTCGTCTATTAATTGTTGGCCAAGGAGAGACTTATCGCTGAGCGGTAAGCGTTTTTCTCCATCCTGCCAAAAAAGGTGAAGAGCATTGGTGTCGCTATTAAACCCTTGTCCGGCTTTAGCGACATCGTTAGCGCAGATCAGATCCAGATTCTTGCGCACCCGTTTTTGCCGGGCGTATTCTTCCACATTCTGTGTTTCAGCAGCAAATCCAACGACGAATGGCCGGTTTTCCTGAAGTGCAGCGACGCCGGCAACAATATCGGGATTCTTTACCAGGTTCAGCGTGACGTTATCATCGCCGCCCTGTTTCTTGATTTTATCGGCCGCAATATCGGCTGCCCGGTAGTCTGCCACGGCTGCGCTTGCAATGAAAATATGTTGTTTATCTATCTCACTCATCACAGCGGCCTGCATCTCCAGCGCGCTGGTAACATCAACGCGTCGCACACCCGCAGGTGCAGGCAGGCTGACCGGGCCGCTGACCAGCGTGACCTGAGCACCACGTCGGGCAGCCGCAGCGGCAATCGCAAAGCCCATTTTACCGGAGCTGTGATTCGTGATGTAGCGCACCGGATCCAGCGCCTCTCGGGTCGGGCCGGCGGTAATCATAATGTTGAGATGTTGCAGATCGTTGACGGGCGTAGCCCACAGCAGCGCATGGTCAACAATCGCCAGCGGGTCCAGCATCCGGCCCGGCCCGACGTCGCCACAGGCCTGGCTGCCGCTGTCCGGCCCCCAAATCAGCACGCCCCGCGCGTGGAGCGTCTGAAGGTTTTGCTGGGTCACCGCTGCGCGATACATCTGCTGATTCATGGCTGGCACGACCGCCACGGGTGAGGCCGTGGCCAACACGGCAGTGGTCACCAGATCGTTTGCCATGCCAGCAGTCACACGGGCAATCAGATCGGCAGTGGCCGGAGCCAGCACAATCAGGTCGGCCCATTTTGCCAGTTCAATATGACCCATCGCCGCTTCTGCAGCGGGATCAAGCAGATCGTCAAACACCGGATAGCCGGAGACGGCTTGCAGGCTGAGCGGAGTGATAAACGCTTTGGCACCTTCCGTCATCATCACGCGCACATCAGCGCCGCGATCGCGCAGGCGCCGCACCAGCTCAGGTGCTTTATACGCTGCGATACCGCCGCTCACGCCAAGAAGAATTTTTTTACCGGCTAATCCCATCATGATGTTGGCCTCACTAAGCTCTCTGCCGCTCGCGGCGGCGAATGCACGGACTTTATCACAAAAGCGTGGATGCGCCTTTTCACCGACTGCGTTTGCGAGCCGTCTCGTAGATTGCCGTTCCATTGATAGCCGCACTCTGCAGGATGAGCCATTCTGAGGCGCATCTCAGGGAGAGCGAAAATGAAAATCAAGGGACCACGGGAAAAACTCCAGAAACTGGGCGCAAACTCGCTCACCGATACCGAATTGCTGGCCATTTTTCTCCGCACCGGATCGCCAGGGCAGAACGTCCTTGAACTGGCCGGAGAGATGCTGGAGGGGTTTGGCTCGCTTTATCTGCTCATGACATCAGACAAAGCGGCATTCGGTGAAGTCAAAGGTATCGGCGATGCCAAGCTGGCGCAACTTCACGCGGTTGCCGAACTGGCGAAGCGATTTTTCGCCAGCAAACTGGTTCGCGAAAGCGCCATGGAGAACCCACAAATCACGCGCCAGTATCTGCAAAGTTTGCTGGCTCATCAGGAGCGTGAGATCTTTATGGCCCTGTTTCTGGATAACCAGCATCGGGTGCTACGGGCACAAAATATGTTCTCGGGTTCTATTAATAGTGTGGAAGTTCATCCTCGTGAGATCGTTCGGGAGGCGCTGAAACTCAACGCAGCTGCTCTGATACTGGCGCATAATCACCCGTCGGGCATGGCCGAACCGAGTCGCGCAGACCGCGAAGTGACCCACAAAGTCAGTGAGGCCTGCCAGCTATTCGATATACGCTTGCTCGATCATCTGGTGATTGGGCATGGCGAATATGTCTCCTTTGCCGAGCGGGGATGGCTCTGATAGCGGGAAATTTCGCGCCAGGTGGCGGCTTTTTGCCCGATCATTCGGGATCTTTATCTGTTCGGGACTTGAGCACTTGGGCTGAGCGGCGTATACTACGCCACCTTTGAGAATCTCGGGTTTGGCGGTTAGGCCAGCTTAGCGGGTTCCATGGAATTCGCCTGGCGGGCTGCAAGCCTGACGAGGCGGCCCAAACCTAATTTTTAAAGCTCGAGCTGATTTGATTTTTGGAGATATTGACATGTCACGAGTCTGCCAGGTAACTGGAAAGCGTCCGGTGACGGGTAACAACCGTTCCCACGCAATGAACGCGACGAAACGCCGTTTCCTTCCGAACCTGCACTCACACCGTTTTTGGGTTGAGAGCGAGAAGCGCTTCGTTACTCTGCGTGTATCTGTTAAAGGTATGCGTATTATTGATAAAAAGGGCATTGATACGGTGTTAGCCGATATGCGTGCCCGTGGTGAGAAGTACTAAGGTACTAAGGAACTGAATCATGGCTAAAGGTATTCGTGAGAAGATCAAGCTGGTTTCCTCTGC
The DNA here is from genome assembly GCF_014155795.1 of Pantoea hericii. Classification (NCBI taxonomy): domain Bacteria; kingdom Pseudomonadati; phylum Pseudomonadota; class Gammaproteobacteria; order Enterobacterales; family Erwiniaceae; genus Pantoea; species Pantoea hericii. Next base: position 69,637 of record NZ_SCKV01000009.1, on the reverse strand, counting down.
TGGTACAGGTCACTTCTATACCACCACGAAGAACAAACGTACTAAACCAGAGAAGCTGGAACTGAAAAAGTTCGATCCGGTTGTACGTCAGCATGTGCTCTACAAAGAAGCTAAAATTAAGTAATTTTAGTGTTCTGCTAAAAACCCGGCTCCGGCCGGGTTTTTTGTTTGTGTAAAACGCTGAGGAGAGGCTATGCCAGAGTTGCCAGAGGTTGAAACCAGCCGCCGCGGTATCGAACCGCATTTGGTCGGTGAAACCATCCTTCACGCCGTGGTGCGTAATTCACGTTTGCGCTGGCCCGTTTCGCAGGAGATCCTGGCGCTGAGCGATCAGCCGGTTCTCAGCGTGCAGCGCCGGGCGAAATATCTGCTGCTGGAGCTGCCGCATGGCTGGATTATTATCCACCTTGGCATGTCCGGCAGTCTGCGCGTACTGTCAGAAGAGTTGCCAGCAGCGAAGCATGATCATGTTGATTTAGTGATGAGCAACGGCAAAGTGCTGCGCTACACCGACCCGCGCCGCTTTGGTGCCTGGCTCTGGAGCAGCGATCTGGCGGGCAGTAGTGTGCTGGCCCATCTCGGGCCGGAGCCACTCAGCGAGCAGTTTGATGGGGCTTACCTGTTTGATAAGTCACGCGGCAAGCGGACGCTCATTAAGCAGTGGCTGATGGATAACAAAGTGGTGGTGGGCGTGGGCAACATTTATGCCAGTGAGTCACTGTTTACCGCCGGGATCGTTCCCGATCGTGCTGCCGGAAGCCTGTCTCAGGCCGAATCAGAACTGCTGGTGAATACCATCAAAGCGGTGCTGCTTCGTTCGATTGAGCAGGGCGGAACCACGCTGCGTGACTTCTTACAGACAGACGGTAAGCCGGGCTACTTTGCACAGCAGTTGCAGGTCTATGGCCGGGCGGGTGAACCCTGTCGGGCATGCGGTACGCCGATTGTCAGCGGCAGGCATGGGCAACGCAGCACTTACTGGTGCCCGAACTGTCAGCATTAAGCCAGTTTAGCCAGCAATGCCTGATGCACTGGCGCGGGCAGAAAGGCGCTAACATCGCCTTTGTGACGCGCCACCTCTTTGACCAGTGAAGACGAGATAAACGAGAAGCCTTCAGACGGCATCAGGAAAACGCTCTCCAGTGTTGGCAGCAGGTGACGATTCATCTGCGCCAGCTGCATTTCATATTCAAAATCTGACACCGCTCGCAATCCACGAACCAGCACGTTCGCCTGCTGGTCACGGGCGAAATTCGCCATCAGGTCGCTGAACCCGACCACCTCAACGTTAGGCAGATGGGCCACCACTTCACCGGCCAGCGCCACGCGTTCATCCAGACTAAACATCGGTTTTTTGCTGGGGCTAGCGGCAACAGCCAGAATAACCTCGTCAAACATCTGTGCTGCCCGCGTCACGATGTCGACATGGCCAAGCGTCACAGGATCAAATGTACCGGGATAGATGGCTTTCGTGGTCATACTCGCCCTTTTGCCGAAGCGTGATTCAGCGCCCAGAGGGCTGAATATTTATTGAAGGTATATTGCGCGTTGACCACCGCCAGAATCCAGCCCTGCCTGCCGTCGAGAAAACCGGCACGCAGCAGCAGCGTTTTTACAAATGCGCCCAGCGTGTGGCTGAATACAGAAAAGAGGCCGCAGCGCTTACCGCGCTGATGGCGTTCTGTGGCCCAGGCTTCAGCATAGGCCAGTTGCTTGCGCTGAAAGGCGATTAAATCGCGGCAGGTCAGATGTTCCAGATCGCCAGGCAATGCCACTACCGGCGCGCCGTCACTCTGCAGGGATTCATGCACCAGATTGTCATTGTAGCGGAAGGTGCGGGGATAGAGGCGCATCACGCGATCGGGATACCAGCCACTGTGGCGCATAAAGCGACCGAGAAACAGGTTGCTGCGGCCCAGGCTATAAACCGTGCGGCTGGGTGGGGCAACCAGCACCTGCTCAATTGCAGCACGCAGTTCGGGTGAAACGCGCTCATCTGCATCGATCATCAAAATCATGTCGCCGGTAGCATAGCCCTGCGCGCGCTGGCGCTGGATACCATAACCCTGCCAGTCATCATTCTGATAGACCTGCGCACCGGCCTGGGTGGCGATGTTGACGGTGTCATCCCTGCTGCCAGAGTCCAGCACGATAATTTCATCGGCCCAGCTGACCGAGGCCAGGCAATCAGGCAGCAGTTCCGCTTCATTTTTGGCGATCATCACTACGGAAAGACGTTGGCGTACTGACATTAGTGAGTCCGGGGTGGCAGATGCGGTTCGAGTAACTGTAGCAAACGCTGGAGCGCACCCTGGTTCTGGTGCAACACGTCTACCGCATGGCGTCCGTAATAACGGCGGTAATCATCATCCTGCAAAAGATTAGTGACTTCTTTTTCCAGCGAAATCACGTCGGTGACCGTAATCAATCCCTGGCCTTCCTGCAGCTTGCTGCAGATATCTTTGAAGTTCCAGATATGGGGCCCCATCAGAACCGGAAGTGCATGGGCAGCAGGTTCGAGCGGATTGTGTCCGCCCCGTTCAACCAGGCTGCCACCGACCAGAGCCAGATCGGCAATGCCGTAGAGCAGCATCAGTTCGCCCATGGAGTCGCCGATGACCACCTGCGTTGAGCCGGAAGGGATCTCGCCGCTGCTGCGCAGGATAAAACTAAAGCCGCGTTCCTGCGTCAGTTCGCGGGCATCGTTGAAGCGCTCGGGATGGCGGGGAACCAGAATCAGCAGCAGATCCGGAAAGGTCTGCAGCAGGCGGCGATGAGCATCCAGCACAATGGCCTCTTCGCCTTCGTGTGTGCTGGTGGCTATCCACACCGGTCTGCGCGGCGCCCACTGACGACGAAGCGTCACCGCTCTGGCGGCCAGTTCTGGCGTGACGGAAATATCAAACTTCAGACTGCCGGTAATGGCCAGTTGTGAACGTTTCAGGCCCAGGCTCAGGAAGCGGTCGCCATCTTCAGTGTTCTGCGCGGCGATTAGCGTAATGCTCTGCAACAGGCGTCGCATAAACTTACCCAGCTTGCGGTAGCCTTTGGCGGATCGGGCCGAGAGGCGGGCATTGGCAATCACCAGCGGAATATTACGCTGGTGCAGAATGCGGATAATGTTCGGCCATAGCTCGGTTTCCATGATGATCACCAGCCGTGGATTGACCGTATCAAGAAAACGATTAATTGAACCCGGCAGATCATAAGGCAGATAGACGTGATGTACATCTTTACCGAAAGCAGATTGCGCTCGTTCAGAGCCGGTCGGCGTCATCGTGGTAACGGTAATCGGCAGAGTCGGGTAACGATGACGAAGTGCGCGCACCAGCGGGATCGCGGCAAGGGTTTCCCCCACAGAGACCGAGTGCAGCACAATGCCGTCAGGCTTCACTTTGCCGACACAATAGCCATAGCGTTCTGCCCAACGTTTGCGATAGGCAGGCGCTTTACGACCGCGCAGCCACAGGCGCAGCCAAATGAGTGGCTGAATTAAGTAGAGCAAGGCGGTGTAAATGGTCGTCATAGTTACCGTTACAGCAGGTTCGCGTCTAAAAACAGATTAAAATCAGATGACGGCATGTTATCAGAAACCCCGCATGCACTCATCCCACATTGTCAGTTGCTACCCAGTACCTGCTGATAAAGCGAAGTCAGTGACTGCGCCAGTCGTTGTGGGCCATAAGGTTCAATTTTACGCCGTGCTGCCTCACCCATTCGTGAATCCAGGGAAAGTGGCGGTATTGTGTTAACAGCCTGATTTAACCCCTTGATATCCAATGCATCGCAGACGAAGCCTTCCTGACCAGCGGTAATAAATTCTGCGCCACCACAGCCGGTGCTGGTAATCACGGGCAAGCCGCAGGCCATCGCCTCGAGCACCACATTCGGGAACGGGTCGTAGAGCGTAGGCAGCAGAAGGCCATCCGCCGCGTGATAATAGGGTTGTACATCCTGCTGTACGCCGACAAAGCGCAGTCGGTCCAGACAGTTAAGCTGATTTGCCAGCTGCTGATAACGTTGCAGCTGCTTATCCTGACCCACCACAATCAGATAGCGATCGCTGGCGGCCAGCGCCTGTATGGCCGCTTTCAGCCCTTTACGCTCAAAGCCGGAGCCGACATAAATCAGTACGGTAGCGGCATCGGGCAGCCCCAGTTGCTGACGGGTCGCGCGACGAGCTGTTTCCGTGGCGGGCTGGAAACGGCTGGCGTCGATAGCGTTATGAATAACGTGGATTTTTCCGGCGTCGAGCGGGAAACAGCGCAGAATATCGCGCTTTACCATTTCTGAATTACAGATCACCGCTTTTAGCGTCGGAGAGGTAAACATTTCGGCTTCCGCCTGCAGCACATAGCGATGATAGGGACTAAGCGTTGCACTCAGCCGTTGCCATGATGAGACGATGCGGGCGCGCTGTTCCAGCCAGACGCGATGCACACCATCACCCGCGCGGAAAATGTCACAGCCTGCGATACGCTCATGGCTTTGCACAATATCGAACTTTTCCCGCTCCCAGCAGGCGCGGGCTGCACGGGCAAAACCGCGCTCACGGGATACCCGTCCCAGCTTTGAAGGATTACAGATATGCAGATGCCAGTCAGGATTGGGCGTGCCTTGCCAGCTGCGGGTAATGATATTGAGATCGAGCTGTTCGCTGCCCAGCGCTTCCAGCGCGCGTGAGATAAAGCGCTCAGCACCGCCATCCGGGCGATATTTCTGCCGGACAATCGCCAGCCGTAACTTACTCATTCAGGTAGCTCCTCGCTGCCACGACCACATCCTTTACCGGAATGGCCGAGAGATAACGCTTGTCAGTTTTGGTGTCGATAGAATCGGGCGAGGGCAGCGGGCCATAATCGCCCGCCCAGATAACATGATTGTTGTCGCCCCATGGCCGCCAGTGCTGCAGCTTGGTCGGACCAAACAGCGCAATACAGGGGGTTTCAAGTGCAGCAGCCATGTGCATCGGTGCGGAGTCGACACCAATAAACAGCCGGGCGTGATCGATTAGCGCCGCCAGTTGCGGCAGCGTGAACTGACCCGCCAGCGAAACCACATCCTGCGATACACAGAGCGCCCTGATACGGTTAATCATCGCCAGCTCCTGCTTATCCGGCCCGGCGGTAAGCACCACTTTGCGGCCCGGCTGCGCCAGTTGATCAAGCGTGGCGGCAACGCTCTCCTCTTCCCAGCATTTAAAGCCCCAGCGTGAGGTCGGCTGCACCACAATATAGGGTGCGGTGACATGATGTTCCGCCAGTCTGGCCTGCACAATTTGCTGGTCAGCGTCGCTGTAGTGCATTGAGACGCGTGCGTTATCACTGCTAATGCCGAGAGGTGCCAGTGCAGACATATTCTGCTCAACGGTATGCAGTTTGCTGTGATTATGTGTCGGGACCAGCCGGTTATGACACCATCGCCACAGCACGTTATCACGTTTTTTATAGGCGAAACCGATGCGAACGGGTGCCGCAGAGAGCCGCGTCATCTGGGCTGCGCGCCACTGATCGGCCAGATTTATCACCAGATCATAATGGGCGGCACGCACGGCGCGAATTAATGCACGCTCATGGCCCAGCTTACGCCAGGTGCCCTCCTGCTTCCATTTGCGATCGATGACGTGCAAATGGCGGATAGCCGGATGCGCTTCCAGCATCGGACGCGTCTCTTTATAGAGCAACACGTCAATGCTGGCCTGCGGATAACGCTCATGAAGCGCATTGATGGCGGGCGTTGTGAGCAGCATGTCACCATGATGGCGCAGCTTAATCAGTAATATATTTTTTGGAGAGAAGTTTGCTGGAATCAGGCTGGCCATAAACAAGAGTTCTCAGAATTCAGTGAGCCGATTGTAGGGCAAACCCTTTTTAGGATAAAGCCAGCCTCAAAGGTTATTTATTACGCCAGCGATAGAGTCGTGCCAGCCATAACAGCAACTGATACCACTGCTTAATGCCTCTGGCATTACGTAACATGCGCAGGTGTGTCCGGGTTGTGAACAGGTCGGCAATGATCGCCTGGCGTGCGCGGGGGTCAGGCTCGCGTCTCACACTGTGACAAACGCTGAGCGCTTCATGGGTCACCTGATAGTGAAATGACGGGTAGATCTTCACGCGGTCACGATAACGATGATTAAGCTCTTCCAGCAGTCGCGCAATCTTCAGGTAGTGACGCTGATATTCAACGTTGCGCTCGCCAGTGCGTTTGCGATTGCTGATGGAGGCGTCATGCATATAGTAGCGATAGAGTACGGCTTCGGTATATCGCACGCGTTTTGCCAGCAACATAAACTCGGTGGTCCAGGGAATATCCTGATGATGCAGGCCCGGTTCGAACTGCAACTGATGCTGCTCAATCAGTTCCCGGCGATAGATCCCCAGCCAGACCACATGCATATACCGATGGGTTTTCAGCGCGGTGTTGAGCCAGTCGGCCCCACTCAGCACCGGTGTGCTGCGCAAACGATCCAGCGGAATCAGCGGTTTTACTCGCTGGCTATGTTTGAAAAACCACTCGGCGTTGCACTGTGCCGCATCCAGATTGTCCGCTTCCGCCAGCGTCACCAGCGTCTGATACATATCGGGCTGCATGGTGTCATCCGCATCAGGAAAAGTGACATATTTCCCACGGGCTATCGCCAGCCCGGCGTTGCGGGCACGCGATACACCGCCATTTTCCTGATGAATCACACGAATATGAGCATGCTGCTGTGCATACTGGTCGGCACGCTCGCCAGAGCCGTCGGTGGAACCGTCATCGACAATTATGATTTCCAGCGCAGTCAGCGTCTGCGCCAGTAGCGCCTGCATGAACTCATCAAACATGCTGCCCGCGTTATACATCGGGGTAATGATACTCAGCAGAGGAGACGTACTCATGACAATATCTGCACCGGCGTTGTATTCACTGCGAAAGGGCGTTGCCTCGTCATAAATCATTTCCAAATCAGCAGAATGAAATCAGGGAATGCATGATTATAAAACGGTGTGGCTTCCCTGCTTTACGAAAAACCACGCCCGACAACAATAATGCGCTATATGCGCTTTTTTTACGCAATGAGACCTTAAAGGTAAACAGATTATTATGCCGGTGTTCATTTGGCTTTTTATAAATGGTCGTGGCAAACAGCAGGTGGGATAAATGACGGGAAAGTCAGGCGCTGAAATAACAGCGCCCGAATCAATCTGATAAACCTGAGTGCGCTACTGTTCGCTCTGCTTAAAGAACTTGAGACTGACATACTTCATCATCCAGCTGATGCTTTCAGCATACTGTTTCTGATGCCACTTAATGCGGGCGAATCGCTTCATCTCTTTGTAATGTTTTGGCGTATCAAGCGGTTGTACAGCCCAGGGTGAGCGCTGGTAATAGCCGTGGTAGCGCCGGGCAAGGTCGCTGCCTGCCCAGGCATGCCAGGGTTTGCATTTACCGGTGTAGTGAATCATTACCGTGTCAGTGGGCACAGTAGAGTGGTCCCAGACTTTATTGGCGATGATGTCGTAAATCTGGTTATAACGGTCCGGCAGGATCAGAATCTCATCCTGAAGCACGATATTCAGCGCATCCTGATCGGGAAAGCCAAATTCAGCGCCCCGTTTTACCAGCACGTCGGTAATACGCGCGGTGGTCTGCCTTTCGAGCCAGCGCGGAATATTGATCAGCATGAAGCCGGAGTTGAAATAGTGATGATGCTTCAGCCCGAGCTTTGCGCACTGATTCTGTCGCGCTCGCGGCGTGTCGTTACAGGCCGCCAGCGTGTAGTCCGTGAGATCCAGGGTGAACAGGGGAGAGTAATCGCCCACCACCAGGGTATCTGCATCAATATAGATCACCCGATCGCTGTAGCTCGCCACTGTTTCAGGGATCAGGAAGCGGTAGTGAATACTTTTGGGATAACGTCCGACGGAAGGCAGCTGCTCAACCCAGGCACTGCTAAAAATATGCAGTGTGATCGCCAGACGGTGGCCCGCGGCCAGCGAGCGCAGTTTTTCCACATCCTCATCGCGAAGCGAGTCTGAGAAAACATGGGCATGGAAAGCCGTATCGGGATGATGGCTGAGAAGTGAAAACAACGTAATGCCCAGGCCGCGCGCGTAGGCATGGTTAATGCCAAACGCAACGTGAACCGGATTATCATCCGTGTCAGCAAGCGTGTTAACCAGCAGCTGACTTTGCTGAACGGCCTCAGTAAGAGGGGTAATTGCCATTACGCTTCACTATTCCAGATTATGAGTAATAAACGTTTGTATTCTAGTCAGTTTATCATCATCCAGCCCGAATAATTTTTCAGCCGGCTGATCAAACTTAAAACGTGTGGAAAAAACGAACGTTGATGCAGCAATATTATCCGGTCCGATGAACAACACGTTATTGACCGGACGCTGTTCCCTGACTTCACACGGTCCGTAAAGCATGATCACCGGGATCTGCTGCGCATCCGCAATATAGGCATTGCCAGAGTCAGAGCAGATGTAGAAATCCATTTGAGAAATGGCCCAGGGAACCTCTTCCAGCTTTAGCTCACCAATCAGACTGACAATATTCTCTTTTGGGCCGGTCAGGCTCAGTAACTCATCCAGCCATGGCTGCTCGGCTGGCGGGCCAAACACATAAAAGGTGCAGGGCAGGTCAGACAGCGACGTCATCAGCTGCTGCCAGATGCTGGCAGGAATCGTCTTGGCCTTGTTACCGGCAGAAATACTGATGCCTATTTTAATGCCACTGCGTGGATTCAGCAGCGCAGCGGGCGGCGCAGGCGGCTGCCAGAGTGGCGAGGTCGCATGTTTGGGAAAATCGGTATAGCGATAGTCGCGGTTAATCAGCTTCAGGTAACTATCGAGCGTTAAATCTGTCTTCGCGTGGTCGACAATGCCGCTGGCGCTGCGATAGAAGGTTTTATGGTAGGACTTACGCACATAGGTGCGCAGAAACTGCTTGTTCGGTGCGTTGCATAACGCGGCAAAGAACAGGTTTACGCTATTTGGCTGCACCAGATAAACGTTGTCATAGCGGTTCATCAGGGTGAACGCGAGCTTCAGTTTGGTAAAAAAGCTGCGCTTTGCGTCTTCAATCAGAAAATAGCGGCTGACTGTGTCATCGTGACGCGCCAGCGGCTCCACCGCTTTGCTGATCAACAGCTCAGACTGACCCAGCGCGCGCAGCATCGGGGTGATATTGATAAAATCACCGATCTTCGCCGTCTGGATGATTAAGCTGCGACCCGTTGGCCGGTAGAACAGCCGCATAATCGCCCGGAAAGGCAGCAGCAGCAGGTAGATCAACACATAGTTCATGGCGTGTTTTCCGTAATAACGGCCTGCAGTTTTTCTGCCACCGAGTCAGCGGTCAGCTCCGCCAGACGATGATTCGGGGCGCTCAGAGCCTGTTGGTTCTGCCCGTAACCGCCAATCAGGCCGGGATCGGTCGGGCCATACAGCGTCAGATTGGGACGATCCAGTGCCGCCGTCAGATGGCTCAATCCGGTATCTACCGAGACCACCGCCCGCGCGCCTGCCAGCTGCTGGGCTATCGCGTCCAGCGTCAGCTTAGGCAGCACATCGACATGTCCGAATCCTTCTGCAAGCCGCAGTGCACGTTGATGCTCATGCTCAGCACCCCAGGGCAGTTTCACCCGCAGACCGCTCGGCTGCATCAGTTCAATCAGCTGTCGCCAGTGTGATTCCGGCCAGTGCTTGTTGTCACGGGTTGTAGCATGCAGAAAGACCAGGTAATGCTGTGCGTCAGCGGGCAGATGATGCAGGAAGTGCCCGGCAATTGCGTAGTCACCCTGGTGTTGCGGCTTTTCATAGCCCAGGCTTTTGGCGAAGAGTTCGCGCGTTCGCTCAACCGCGTGCTGCCGTTTACTCACCTCATGGCGGACGTCATACCACCAGCTGGCAAACGGCTCACGCGCGCTGCGGCTGTCCTGTCCATGCTTCACCCCTTTCGATAAACGGGTGACCAGTGCGGCACTCTTGATCAGCCCCTGCGCATCAATCACGACATCATACTCACGTGACTGTAACTCGCGCTTAAACTGCACGCGCTCTTCACGCTGCTGACTGCCAAACCAGTGTTTGCGCCAGCGGCGAATCGCGACTGGTAACACCTTATCGACGGCGGGATGCCAGCCAGGGATCTGCGCAAAATTCTCTTCCACCACCCAGTCGAAACGGATGCCGGGAATAGCATGCATTGCATCGGTCAGAGCAGGGAGCGAATGCAGAACATCGCCCATGGAAGAGGTTTTAACAATCAGGACGTGCATGGCACCTCCTGTGGCACGAGCAGTTCGCTCAGCGTCTGATGTACGCGCTCAGGCTGGATATCGATCAGGCTCTGGTGATAACCCTGTTCGGCATCGCCTTTGCGCACTTTGTGATAGCCAGTAATCAGGCGAATAATGCGCGCCTGACGTGCCAGCGGCGGCGTGAAGTCAGGGCTGCTGGGGCCATAGAGCGCGACGAGTGGACGATCCAGCGCCGCGGCAATATGCATCAGTCCGGAGTCGTTGCTGACCACAGCACGGCATTGCGCCAGCAGAATGACCGCCTGTTCCAGCTGGGTTTCGCCTGCCAGATTACGGCAATGGCCGCGCGCCGCTTCAGGCAGCGCAGCGATAATCTCTTCACCTGTCGGGCGATCTTTAGCAGAGCCGAACAGCACGATCTGGAAGCCGTCAGCAATCAACTGGCTCGCCAGCGTGGCGTAATGATAGTGTGGCCAGCGTTTGGCCGGACCAAATTCAGCGCCCGGACAAAAACCGATAATCGGACGGGTCGCCGCAAGCTGAAACTGTGCAGCCGTTTCAATCTTTTCCTGCTCTTCAACCTGCAATTTCGGCCATAACAGCGGCTGTGGCAGTTGCGCCGCCGAGGCAACAGGCGTGTCGTAGCCCAGCGCAACGTAGCGCTCAACCATCAGCGGAAAGGCGGCTTTATCCAGCACCCGCAAATCGTTCAGCAGGCCATAACGCATTTCACCGCGCCAGCCGACGCGGCGTTTTATTCCGGCGAAGAAGGGGACCAGCGCCGACTTAAAGGAGTTAGGCAGCACATAAGCACGGTCGTAGTGACTGGCGCGCAGCACTTTTCCCAGACGGCGACGCTCACCAATTTCCAGTGCGCCATGCCCTAGCGGCATCGCCAGCGCCTGATTCACCTCCGGCATGCGTGAAAGCAACGGACGGCACCACGCAGGTGCCATCACGTCGATCACTGCATCCGGATGTTCGGCCTTGAGTGTGCGATAGAGACTTTGCGACATCATCATATCGCCGACCCATGACGGGCCGATTACCAGAATTTTCATCGCCGGAGCAGCTTCCTTTATGCGTTGCGGTTCAGCCAGACCATATAGTCAGCAACGCCCTGGGCCACTGTTTTAAATGGCTTGTCGTAACCCGCGGCGCGTAGCTTAGTGAGATCGGCCTGGGTATAAGCCTGATAACGTCCTTTGAGTTTTTCCGGGAACGGAATGTACTCAATCTGGCCTTTCTGATGGAATTTCAGGACCGCATCAGCCACTTCCTGGAAGGATTCGGCGCGGCCTGTGCCACAGTTGTAAATTCCGGAGACGCCATTTTCCCAGCACCACAGGTTCACTTCCGCCACATCATCAACGTGAATGAAGTCACGTTTAAAGCCGTCACTGCCTTCAAACAGTTTTGGATTTTCATCGTTGCTGATCTGCGTGTTCAGATGGAAAGCCACACTTGCCATGCTGCCTTTATGGCCTTCACGCGGTCCGTAGACGTTGAAATAGCGGAAGCCGCACACCGGCGAATTCGCTTCCGGCAGCATCTGGCGGACATAGTGGTCGAACAGCATTTTGGAGTAGCCATAGACATTCAGTGGCTGCTCATACTGGCGCTCTTCAATGAAATTCTCGTTGCGTCCGCCGTAGGTCGCTGCAGAAGAGGCGTAGAGGAACGGGATCTCGCGCTCAAGACAGAAGTGAAGCAACTCTTTAGAGTACTGATAGTTGTTTTCCATCATGTACTTGCCATCCCACTCAGTGGTGGAGGAGCAGGCACCCTGATGGAATACCGCTTCGATCGGGCCTAAATCATCGCCCGCCATTACGCTCATCAGGAACTCTTCTTTGTCCATGTAATCGACGATATCCAGGTCGACTAAATTGGCAAACTTGGTGCCATCCTTCAGATTATCCACCACCAGAATGTCGGTGTGACCGCGATCGTTCAGCGCTTTGACGATGTTGCTGCCAATCATTCCTGCGCCGCCAGTTACGATAATCATGTTGTTACCTTCAACGTTGTGGGGTGAAACAGGAGGTTTCACACACGAATACCTCACATCATAACATTTCATCAGGGTGCAGACAGCCAGATGACTCTGTAACGCTTTGTGTGTACATCCGCGCGGCGTGAACTATGCTGCAAAAATGACATTCTGTTGGGCGATTTATCGTGAAGAAGCGGCCTGTTCAGTAAGATATGCCAGATTTTTGCCATCTGAGGAGAGCAATGATGCCTGCGCAATTTTATCAACAACTTCGTCAGCAACTTGATGATGCACGTCAGGAAGGACTGTTTAAACAGGAGCGGATCATCACCTCTGCCCAGCAGACGGAGATCGCAGTGGGCAGCGATCCGGCAGTGATTAACTTCTGCGCCAATAACTATTTAGGTCTGGCGAACCATCCGGCGCTGATTCAGGCGGCGAAAGCGGGGATGGATTCGCATGGTTTTGGCATGGCGTCGGTGCGCTTTATCTGCGGCACCCAGGATAGTCATAAGCAGCTGGAAAAGCGGCTGGCAGATTTTCTGGGCATGGAGGATGCCATTCTTTACTCCTCCTGTTTCGATGCCAACGGTGGCCTGTTTGAAACCCTGCTTGATGCCCAGGATGCAATAATTTCCGACGCGTTGAATCACGCCTCCATTATTGATGGCGTCCGGCTGTGCAAAGCGCAGCGATATCGCTATGCCAATAATGACATGGTGCAGTTGCGCGCCTGTCTGCAGGAAGCGCGCGATAAAGGTGCCCGTCATATTTTGATCGCAACTGATGGCGTCTTCTCTATGGATGGGGTGATTGCGAATTTGCCCGCCATCTGCGATCTGGCAGATGAGTTCTCCGCGCTGGTGATGGTGGATGACTCCCATGCGGTGGGCTTTGTCGGGAATGCCGGACGCGGAACCCATGAATATTGCGACGTCATGGGTCGGGTCGACATCATTACCGGCACGCTGGGTAAAGCGCTGGGCGGCGCGTCCGGAGGCTACACTGCAGCAAAAGCTGAAGTAGTGGAGTGGCTGCGTCAGCGCTCCCGTCCTTATCTGTTCTCCAACTCACTTGCCCCGGCTATTGTAGCTGCCTCGCTGCGGGTGCTGGATCTGCTCAGCGAAGGCGATGGGCTGCGTCAGCGTCTGTGGGATAACGCCCGTTACTTCCGGGAGCAGATGACGGCCGCGGGCTTTACGCTGGCCGGTGCCGACCACGCCATTATTCCGGTGATGCTGGGTGAAGCCAGCGTCGCCCAGCAGTTTGCCCACCTGCTGCAGCAGGAAGGTATCTACGTGACCGGTTTCTTCTATCCGGTGGTGCCAAAAGGTCAGGCACGCATTCGCACCCAAATCTCTGCGGCGCACACCCAGCAACAACTGGAGCGTGCGGTGGCGGCCTTTACCCGCATCGGCAAACAACTGGGCGTCATCGCCTGAGGAGTCCGTCATGAAAGCACTCGCCAAACTGAAGAAGGAAGAGGGCATCTGGATGGTGACCGATGCGCCGGTTCCTGAGCCCGGTCATAATGATCTGCTGATTAAAATTCGTAAAACCGCCATCTGCGGCACCGATGTCCATATCTATAACTGGGATGACTGGTCACGCAAAACCATCCCGGTACCGATGATTGTCGGTCATGAATATGTGGGTGAGGTGGTTGCGATAGGACAGGAAGTGAAAGGCTTTACGATTGGCGATCGGGTCTCAGGTGAGGGGCATATCACCTGTGGGCACTGCCGCAACTGCCGCGCTGGACGCACGCATCTATGCCGGAATACGATGGGCGTGGGCGTTAACCGCCAGGGGTGCTTCGCGGAATATCTGGTCATTCCGGCCTTCAATGCGTTCAAAATACCCGACAATATTTCTGATGAGCTGGCGGCAATCTTCGACCCCTTCGGCAACGCCGTACATACCGCACTGTCGTTTGATCTGGTCGGCGAGGATGTGCTGATCTCCGGCGCAGGCCCAATTGGCATTATGGCTGCAGCGGTCTGTCGCCATGTCGGCGCACGTAACGTTGTGATCACGGACATCAATGAGTACCGCCTGGAGCTGGCGCGGAAAATGGGTGTCACGCGTGCGGTCAATGTGGCGAATGAGAACTTGAGGGATGTGATGCATTCACTGGGTATGACGGAAGGGTTTGATGTCGGTCTCGAAATGTCCGGTGCACCGCCTGCGTTTCGTAGCCTGCTGGAGGTGATGAACCACGGCGGGCGCATCGCACTGTTGGGCATTCCGCCGGGGGAGATGGCGATCGACTGGAATCAGGTGATCTTCAAAGGGCTTTTTATCAAGGGAATTTATGGCCGCGAAATGTTTGAAACCTGGTACAAGATGGCAGCACTGATCCAGTCCGGCCTCGATTTAACGCCTGTAATCACCCATCGTTTTGGCATTGACGATTTCCAGCAGGGCTTTGATGAGATGCGTTCAGGACGTTCGGGAAAGGTGATACTGAACTGGAATTAAAACAACGGCCGCCGGGGCGGCCGCCTGATTAGCCTTGCTTTTTCTCTTCATCGGTCAGGTAGCGGACTTTACGCGTATAGTCCTGGCCTTTAAAGTTCAGCGGCTGTTGCGGATCGGTCAGGTATTTTTGCCATTCCGACAACGGGAATCCGCCGTGAGCGCCAACCACTTCAGGTGGGATCACCGCCGACTGTCCGCCAATTTTCTTCGAGACTGGCCAGTTAGCCCATTCCCCCAGATTGACGGTTTTAATATCCAGCATGTCCAGTAACACCGCCAGCGGGAGCTGATCGGTAGGCGGCTGGCTGTCGTTCATTAAATTCCAGGTATCATTAAACAGCGTCAGCCACAGCGGTGAAATACGCTGCCAGACTTCTCGCGTAGCAGCCAGGTAAGCGCCGTTAACGTGGTCTGTCAGATAGGGCCTGATACTGTGCGGATAATAGGCGGGAATCGCTTCATCCGGCGCTCCCTCCAGCTTGGCAATCATTTTCCCCTGACGAAAACTGGAGTAAAGATGGCCTGGACCCATCATGATTTCAGGCATCTTAAGCAGATTGAGGTCGGAATCGATCATCAGAATGCCGTCGCCTTTTGCCTGCAGGGGCGCCTGCAATTTGATTAAACGGCTGCGATAGATCTGTTTGTAACGGTAGCTCTCTTCCCGGTGTGGGACATCCAGCGTTGCCACGCGGGTTTTTACGGGCAGGCTGCCAAAGGCGTGAGTGGGCTGATCGCTGACTATCACAATCTCTTCTGCTTCTGTCGCAAAGCGCGCCGCAAAATCAGCACTGAGCAGGGCTTCTTCAATATAGTCCGCGCCAGTGCAGGGAATCACGACAGACGTGACCGGCACAGTGCCCTGAACCGCTCTATTCGAATAAGGCAGGTTATGGCGCGCTCTGATATGACGGTAACGGGGATTCAAAAAATTAAGCATGAGGTTTCTTTTTGGCGACGCTTTGCAAAATATTCTCGACGCCGCTGATATAGGTTTCAATAGCGTACTGTTCACGTACGCGTTTCGCTGCCGCATTGGTCAGGCGCTGACGTAACTCCGCATCCTGCCACAGCGCAGTCAGATGCTGTGTCAGTTGCAACACGTTGCCATAATCAAACAGCAACCCGGTTTCATCATGACTGATCAATTCGGCAGTGCCGACTACGCGGGAGCCCACGACGGTGGTATTTACCAGCATCGCCTCCAGCACAACCCGTGGCAAGCCTTCACTGCGTGAGGCAAGAATAAAGGCATCAAAGGCTGTAAGGTAATCCATCGCATTGTTCTGGAAGCCCGTAAAGACCACGTGATGCTGGATGTTCTCTGCGGTAGCCAGTTGCAACAGATGCTGAAGCTCCGGGCCCGCTCCGACAATCATCATTCGCCAGTCTGCATCGGGGTTGGCGCGTTTAAAACGGCCCAGAGCCTGCAGAATGTGGTGATTAGATTTACGTAATATCAGGGAGCCGATCGTGCCAAACACAAAGGTCGACGGTGAGAGTTTAAAACGCTGGCGTACGTCAAGACGGCTGGGCAGAGGCTGGTGGATATCGATAGCATTACTGACGGTAAAACAGCGCTCCGCTTCCACGCCATGGCGGCGTAAGGTGTCACTAACACCCTGTGACACGGCAATGACCGCCTGACAATCCTGATTAACCATGTTAACCAGCCGCGGTTCCAGAACCGGATCGATACGGCAGTGCTGAACCACCGCGACCGGCAGGCTGCGCGCCGCCAGATAACCTTCCACATTGGTGCTGGGCTGGTTATTCATGTAGAGCGTGTCAAATTTCCCCAGTTGCAGCAATGAATTGATTTTGATGGCATTAGGCATAATGCGCCAGTGTGTATCAACTTTATCAATGGTGCGTTTCCTGAGTTTTTTATTGAAAAACAGCAGCGCCCGTGCGGCTTCTTTTATAAATTTGGCCCAGCGTGGTTGCCTGATTTGCGGAATAAAAAAGACCGGAATAGCCAGCGCATTCAGCGTGGCTTCGATGGTTTCGTCGTTGCCACGGCTGTAGTTGTGATAGAAGCAGCAGGTAATATCGAACTTTTGACGATCGATACGTTTCAACAGCTCCAGCATGCTGTTGGTGCCGCCGCCCCACTCTCTGCCGTTGTCCAGCAGCAGGATTTTTTGTTTATTAATCGTCATCCCTACACTGTTCCCGCAAAGCCCGTTATTGCCCGACCCAGGATTATAGTAATTTCTGTGCATAAATGAACGCTAAGCTCAGCACTTAGCATTCATGGCAAATTCAGAACAGATTTTTCAGCGTCTTAAACAGCGGACTGTTATTCACACTTTCGGCAATGACTGTCAAGGCTCTGGTCGCCGGAACCGGCGTCAGCGGCTGCTTCGGTTTACATATGTCGGCAGGCCGGAAGCGTGGCGTCACCGGTTTTGTCGGTGCCACAGGCATCCGTGCGTTGTTGTGAAGAGATTCGTTCAATAGCTCGCTGGGGCGAACCAGCGTAATGTCGGCTGGCAGCGTGGGTAACATCTGCTGCAGCACCCGTACGGTGTTAGGGTGAGGATGCCCAATGGCAATGGCGTACCCATCGCGCTGCGCCAGCTTTACCGCCCGACTGAACTGCTGGCGGATGGCGTTGATATCCTGGCTGTCATCAAGGAAGACCCGGCGTTTTAACACTTTGACCTGGGTACCCTGAGCGGCAGGAATAGCCTGACTATTGGCGATGGTCATGCTATCAAGAAAGTAGAGATTATAGTGGTTCAGCGCCTGCATCACCTTCTGCATACCGGGCAGGCTTGAGGTCATCCTGCTGCCCATATGATTGTTCAGACCCACGGCATAAGGCACGTTGTTAACCGCATTGCGCATGATGCGGGCGACCTCTTCGCTGCTCATCTCCGGCGTTAAGGTATCTTTTTCCAGCGGCTGTTTGCTCAGCGGCGCCATGGGCAGATGGATCAACACTTCGTGACCCCCCTGATGCGCTTTAATTGCCATTTCACGGGCATGGGGTGCGTTGGGTAATACCGCTACTGAAATAGCCTGGGGCATCTGCAGGACCTTGTTCTCTTCTGCAGGGCGATAGCCAACATCATCAATGACAATGGACAGTTTGCCCGCCTGCGCAGCGGAGCAGAACAGCAGGGCGCTCATCAGAACGGGGAGTTTTCGACGTTGCAGCAAAACTTATTTTCCTAACCACGGGAGTGGATTGACGGCCTGTCCCTGACGTCGGATTTCAAAATAGAGCGATGGGGTACCGCGGCCACCACTGGTGCCCACCAGTGCAATAGGCTGTCCTGCCTTCACCTGCGTACCCACGCTCACCAGCGCACTTTGGTTGTAGCCATACAGACTCATATCACCTTTACCGTGTTCCAGCACCACCACCAGACCGTAGCCCTGTAACCAGTCGGCCATCAGCACACGGCCATCGGCGATAGCTTTCACCTCGGTACCTTCCCGCGCATCAATTACCAGGCCTTTCCAGCGAAGTTCACCCTGTAGTTGTTCACCAAAGCGATGTTCAATGCGTCCGCGAACCGGCCACAACGCCTGACCGCCCGCACGACCGAGCCCACCAGTACGCGCCACCAGTTCGCGTTCGCTCTGGGTCGGCTGATAGCTGGAGCCTTTGGCTTTCGCCTGCGCCTGACGCTGACGCACTTTTTCAGCCTCACGCGCTTCGCGGGCTGCACGCTCGCGCGCCTCACGTTCCGCCCGGGCGATTTTATCCTGCAGACGGCTTTCATTCTGGCGCATCTCGACCAGATCGGCCTGATCTTTTTCCAGCGCGCTTTCCAGCGACGTCAGGGTTTTTTTACGTGCTTCGCTCGCCTGTTGCAGCTTCTGCTGCTGGCCCTGCTGCTGTGCCAGTAAGTCTTTCTGCTGCTGTTGCTTTTGCTCAAGTGTGACGCGTTGCTGATTTAAGTCCTGACGCGTCTTTTGCAGCGATTCAATGCTTTTCTGGCGGGCAGCATTCATATAACCAAAATAGGCCAGAATACGCTCACTGCGCTGGCTCTCTTCACCGCCCATCAAAAGCTGTACTCCGTTGTGCTTACCCTGACGAAACGCCGCATCAAGCTGCTCGGATAACAGGCTTTCCTGTTGGGTTTGCTGTTTTTCAAGACGGGCGATGGAGGTGGTGAGCTGTTTGATCTCACTATTCAGGGCGCTGAGGCTATTGCGGGTGTCACGCAGCTGACGGCTTGCCTGCGCGATGATTTTTTCCTGGCTTTGCAGCTGATCCAGTAATTTGCTGCGTTGCACCTTCTGCGCTTTGACGCTTTTCTCTTTCTCAGCAATGTTTTGCTGGATGGACTGCAGCTGAGATTTGCTGTCTTCTGCACTTTGGGCTGCGGCAGGCAATAACAGTGCCCCCGCACAAAGCAGGCTAAGGGAGAGGCTGGACAGGTGTATGAACAACGGCAGGTTATCGCCGTTGCGACGGGTCCTTGTGTGCGAAACGGTTGTTTTTCCCTTCATAGGCCAATGATTATTCCACGATGAACCGCCGCTTACCAGTGCTCCCCACTGGCATTTGCTTTTCCAGTTATGTCTACTTTCGCAATGACATACATTAAGCCTTACGCCATTTTTGCTATTCAGCCACTTTTTTTGGAAAATGGCGCACAAATCGATACTCTGGCCGCATAGCATCTGTACATGCGAAGTGGCGCAGGTATACTCAGAACCCTTGTTTTAGCTTATTAGCCCGGTCTGGAGTCGTTACCCCTCATGCAAGAAATTATGCAGTTTGCAAGCAATCACCCCATCCTGAGTCTGGCATGGGTCGTTTTACTCGTTCTGGTGATTGTGACTACCGTTAAAGGAATGTTCTCTAAGGTAAAAACGATCAGCCGCGGTGAAGCAACCCGCCTGATTAACAAAGAGGACGCGGTAGTGGTAGACGTGCGTTCGCGCGACGATTTCCGCAGAGGGCATATTTCAGGCGCTGTAAATGTGGCAGCCGCTGAGATTAAAAAAGGCAACATCGACGAACTGGCAAAGCACAAAGCACAGCCCATAATTGTGGTATGTGCAACCGGACAAAGCGCGGGTGATTCTGCTGCGCACCTTAGCGCTGCAGGCTTTGAGCAGGTTTCAGTGCTGAAAGATGGTATCAGTGGCTGGAGTGGTGAAAATCTGCCATTAGTCCGCGGTAAATAATCATACAGAGGTGTTGATCATGGCAAATGTTGAAATGTATACCAAGGCCACCTGTCCTTACTGCCATCGGGCGAAGGCGCTGTTAACGCAAAAAGGCGTATCGTTTCAGGAGATCCCTATTGATGGGGACATGGCGAAACGCGAAGAGATGATCAAGCGTAGCGGCCGTACCACCGTGCCTCAGATTTTTATTGATGCGCAGCACATTGGCGGCTGCGATGACTTATTCGCACTCGATAATCGCGAAGGTTTAGATCCCTTACTGCAGGCGTAATTTTACGCCGGACAATCTCATACATAGGATTTGGTCACATGTCAGAACATAACTCGAACGAAATGCAATTCCAGATTCAGCGCGTCTTCACCAAAGACATCTCTTTTGAAGCGCCTAATGCCCCGCAGGTTTTCCAGAAAGAGTGGGAACCGGACGTTAAACTGGATCTGGACACTGCATCTTCTCAGCTGGCTGACGAAGTTTACGAAGTGGTACTTCGTGTGACTGTAACCGCGACTGTGGGCGAAGAGACGGCTTTCCTGTGTGAAGTTCAGCAGGCCGGTATCTTCACCATCAGCGGTATCGAAGGAACGCAGATGGCACATTGCCTGGGTGCATACTGCCCGAACATTCTGTTCCCGTACGCTCGCGAATGCATTACCAGCCTGGTATCCCGTGGTACCTTCCCGCAGCTGAACCTGGCACCGGTTAACTTTGATGCGCTGTTCATGAACTATCTGCAGCAGCAGCAAGGTGAAGAAGGTGCTGAACCACATCAGGATGCCTGATGGAAACTCACGCTTCGATTAGCGTCATCGGTGCCGGTTCTTACGGCACCGCTTTGGCGATTACGCTGGCCCGTAACGGCCATCCGGTGCTGTTGTGGGGACATAACCCGACGCATCTGGCTCAACTTCAGAATGACCGCTGTAACACCGCTTTCCTGCCCGATGTGCCGTTTCCCGACAATCTTTCCCTTGAATCTGATCTGACCAAAGCTATTGCTGCCAGCCGCGACTTATTGATCGTGGTGCCGAGTCATGTCTTTGGCGATGTGCTGCAGCAGATCAAGCCTCATCTGCGACCAGACTCACGCATTGTCTGGGCGACTAAAGGGCTGGAAAAAGAGACGGGTCGTCTGCTGCAGGATGTGGCGCGTGAAATTGTCGGCGATACTATTCCGCTGGCCGTCATCTCCGGACCCACTTTTGCGAAAGAACTGGCAGCCGGATTACCGACCGCCATCGCGCTGGCCGCAACGGATGCGCAGTTTGCAGACGACCTGCAGCAGAAACTGCACTGCGGTAAGAGCTTCCGTGTTTATAACAACCCTGACTTTATTGGCGTACAGCTCGGCGGCGCAGTAAAAAACGTGATTGCTATCGGAGCCGGAATCTCCGACGGAATAGGTTTTGGCGCGAATGCGCGTACCGCACTGATCACCCGCGGTCTGACTGAAATGAGCCGGTTAGGTGCAGCGCTGGGTGCCGATCCCACGACGTTTATGGGCATGGCCGGTCTGGGCGATCTGGTACTGACCTGTACTGATAATCAGTCGCGTAACCGCCGTTTTGGCATGATGCTGGGCCAGGGCGAGGATGTAGATAGCGCACAACGCATTATCGGACAAGTTGTAGAAGGCTATAGAAACACCAAAGAAGTCAAGGCATTGGCTGCGCGGCTGGGTGTGGAAATGCCGATTACCGAGCAGATTTATCAGGTGCTGTATTGCGAAAAACCGGCGAGAGATGCAGCATTGAGCTTGCTGGGACGCACAAGGAAGGACGAAAACAGCACTTGCTAACGCAGGACGCGTAGC
Organism: Pantoea hericii; assembly: GCF_014155795.1. NCBI lineage: Bacteria > Pseudomonadati > Pseudomonadota > Gammaproteobacteria > Enterobacterales > Erwiniaceae > Pantoea > Pantoea hericii. The sequence continues at coordinate 47,937 of NZ_SCKV01000009.1, read as the reverse complement.
ATCATTACCTGCAGCGCCCATTCAGGCGCTTTTTTTATCGGGAGAAAGCAGCAATGTCGTCTGATGAGTTAGAACTGGTCTGGAACAATATCAAAGCAGAAGCGCGTGCCCTGGCTGATTGTGAGCCGATGCTTGCCAGCTTCTTCCACGCGACATTGCTAAAACATGAAAATCTCGGTAGCGCACTGAGTTATATGCTGGCCAACAAGCTGGCTAACCCGATTATGCCCGCCATCGCCATTCGTGAAATCGTTGAAGAAGCCTATCGTGAAGATCCGTCGATGATTATGTCAGCGGCTTACGATATTCAGGCTGTGCGTCAGCGCGACCCGGCAGTGGATAAATACTCTACGCCGCTGCTCTACCTTAAAGGTTTTCACGCCTTACAGGCCTACCGCATTGGCCACTGGCTGTGGAATGAAGGCCGACGCGCACTGGCGGTTTACCTGCAGAACGAAATCTCTGTCTCCTTTGCCGTCGATATTCACCCCGCCGCCCATATTGGCCACGGCATTATGCTCGACCATGCCACAGGCATAGTGATTGGTGAAACCGCCGTGGTGGAAAATGATGTTTCGATTCTGCAATCGGTGACGCTGGGCGGTACCGGCAAAACCAGTGGAGACCGTCATCCGAAAATCCGTGAAGGGGTGATGATTGGTGCCGGCGCGAAAGTCCTTGGCAATATTGAAGTCGGCAAGGGAGCAAAAATCGGTGCCGGTTCCGTGGTGTTACAGCCCGTGCCGCCGCACACCACTGCCGCAGGCGTTCCCGCGCGTATCGTCGGTAAGCCAGGCAGTGAGAAGCCGTCGATGGATATGGATCAGCACTTCAATGGCAGCCTGGCCGGTTTTCAGTTTGGCGACGGCATCTAGTCTTTGATCAGCGCGCCCGCGTAATCAAGCTGGCGCCACGCTTCATAAACCACAACCGATACAGCATTCGACAAATTCATACTCCGGCTTTCTGCTCTCATCGGGATGCGGATTTTTTGCTGCGCCGGTAACGCGGCCAGGATCTCGGCAGGCAATCCGCGGCTCTCCGGCCCAAACAGCAGATAATCGCCCGCCTGATAGGCGACGGCGCTGTGTGCAGGCGTCCCTTTGGTCGTCAGTGCAAACAGACGCTCAGGCGACTCAGTGGCGATAAACGCCTGATAGTCAGCATGGAATTTGATGGCGGTGAATTCGTGATAATCAAGCCCGGCGCGACGTAAGCGCTTGTCATCCCAGGCAAAGCCGAGCGGCTGAATCAAATGAAGCTGGAAGCCCGTATTGGCGCAAAGGCGGATGATATTGCCGGTATTCGGCGGAATTTCTGGTTCAAACAAGACAATGTTAAGCATAAGGCCCCCGATGACAGGGGCCGAAGCATAGCAAATTATTGACGGCCGGAGGAGTAGAGCGGCAACCAGAGGGTCAGACGCAAACCGCCTAATGGACTGTCATCGGCTTTAACCCAGCCGCGATGTTGCTGCACGGCCGTTTCGACAATTGCCAGGCCAAGACCGGTGCCGCCTGATTCGCGATCGCGCGCTTCATCGGTTCGATAGAAAGGACGGAAAATCTGTTCACGATCTTCCGGACTCACGCCAGGACCATCATCATCGACGTGGACCGTGATACCGGAAATATCAACGGAGAAGCTGACGCTGATGTGCGTGTGTGAATAGCGCAGCGCATTGCGCACAATATTTTCCAGCGCACTCTCCAGCGCATGAGGGTTCCCATAAAGCGGCCACGGGCCTGGCGGATAGGGGATATCCATCTTCTTGCCCATCTGCTCAGCTTCGAAACGGGCATCTTCCAGCACCCCATTCCACAATTGATTTGCCTTCATTGCTTCGCTGACCAGCGCATTTTTATGCTGGGTGCGGGAGAGCACCAACAGATCGTTAATCATGCCATCGAGACGCTGTGCTTCCATCTCAATGCGGCCCAGCTCTTTACCTTCACCCTGACGCCGACGCAGCAGGGCGGTAGCCAGTTGCAGGCGGGTCAGTGGGGTGCGAAGTTCATGACTGATATCCGATAACAGACGTTGCTGACCGGTCATCATCCGTTCCAGCGCACTGACCATCTGGTTAAAGCTGGAACCCGCAGCCAGAAACTCCTGCGGACCCGACTCCAGTTCCGGATGCTGACGTAGATTCCCGCTTGCGACTTCGTCAGCAGCATATTTCAGCTTACGTGCCGGACGTGCCAGGCTCCAGGCCAGCCACAGCAGCAGCGGTGAGCTGATGAGCATGGTGACGATAAGCAGCAGCAACGGACGGTCAAACAGCAGATTGACGAAGTCGAGCTGAGAGCTATTGGCGGGACGGATCATGTAAAGCTGGTAGTTATCTTCGCCATCGCGAACGGCAAAAGGCCCTACCAGCTCAACGCGACCATATTTCTTCTTCTGAGGATGATCGGCATTGTCAGACTGGCCGATAAAATTGCGGATAACCTGCATTTCATTATGTTGCGCGCCAATCACCCGACCTTCACTGGTTACTAACAGCAGCCGCTGACCCGGCGGTGCCCATTTTTCCACGGCACGAAACAGACGACGCCACCACATCAGATCGTTAGGGGGATCCTGTGACAGCTCTGCTTCAACGTGTTGCTCAATCATGATGCCCTGCCGCTGTTCACTTTCCAGCAGCGAGGTCATCTGTCGTGAATCGAGCTTGGGAACCATCAACACCAGCATCAACACCAGCGCCAGCGTCAACCAGAAGATGGCGAAGATACGGGTGGTCAGACTTCCAATCATGATGCGGAAACCATCAGGTAGCCACGGCCACGTAAGGTTTTAAACCAGGGATGACCATCACGGCGCTCAGGCAGCTTGCGACGCAGATTCGAGATATGCATATCAATGGCACGGTCAAAAGGTGTCAGGCGTTTGCCCAGCACTTCCTGGCTCAGATGTTCACGCGACACGACCTGGCCCAGGTGCTGCGCCAGCAGATAGAGCAGGGTGAATTCTGTGCCGGTCAAATCCAGCGTAACGTCATCAAAACTGGCCTCCTGACGGCCGGGATTGAGTCTCAGACAGTCCACTTCCAGTGTGGGCGAGCTGTTGTCGTGTTGCTGCTGTTCACTCCAGTTAGAACGCCGCAAAATAGCGCGGATACGCGCCACCAGCTCGCGATCGTTAAACGGCTTAGGCAGATAGTCATCTGCGCCCAGTTCGAGGCCCAGAACACGATCCAGCTCGCTGCCGCGCGCCGTTAGCATGATGACGGGGGTTTGATGTTGCTGACGCAGTTCTTTCAGAGTGTCGATACCGTTTTTCTTCGGCATCATGACATCCAGTAAAAGCAAATCAATCGAGTTATCGATCAGGTTCAGCGCTTGTTCACCATCACTGGCGACGACCACTTCAAACCCTTCCATTTCTAACAGTTCTTTCAAAAGCGAAGTTAATTCGCGGTCGTCATCTACCAACAGGATTTTATTCATTTTTGTAGCCCTCCGCAGGCAAAATACCGTGTTCCTGGCGCACCTATCCATCGCTTTACGTAGTTTTACACCCCGTGACGGATGTTTGCAGCTGTCGCCGTACACTGGCTCTCGTTGAATCGCAAAACGGAACGAACTGGAGTATACGATGCGCAAATTAACCGCCGTCGTCCTTGCCTCAGCGATGGCTCTGAGTGTCGCCAGCGCAGATGCTAAAGATGCGACGACGATTGACGAGATGCATCATGGCGGATTGCCGACAGGCAGTATGACGCAAAATCCGCAAAGCCACATGTTCGACGGCATCGAGCTGACTGAAGAACAGCGTCAGCAGATGCGAGACCTTATGCAACAGGCAAGACATGATCGCCCGGTCGTTCATATTGACGATATCGCTGCATTACACGAATTAGTGACTGCAGACCAGTTTAACGAAGCGGCCATTCGCCAAAAGGCGGAAGTCATCGCCAGAGTTCAGGTTGAACAACAGGTCGAGATGGCGCGCGTACAGAATCAAATGTTTCAACTGCTAACGCCGGCCCAGCAGTCCGCGTTACAGAAAAATTACCAGCGGCGACTTAACGAGCTGCGACAGTTTTCGAATTTGCAGTCAGCTTCATCGCTGCAGGCAGTGAGTAGTACCAGCAGTAACCAGTAATATAGTATCCCTGTTTTCCTTGCCATAGACACATCCCTGTCTTCCCCCACCATGATGGTGGGGGTTTTTTTTATCTTTTTTTCACTTTTTTTATTTTGACAGGAATCATCACCGCACAACAAAACCCCCGTTTTATTAGCGCTTGTCGGGAATTTGTTGGGAAGAATCGCTGATTTCTTAATATCTGGAACACGCTGTAAATTTAAGCGAGCCGGTGAGCATTTTTTCATCACGAAAATATCATAACTTACTGAAACTAAATGAATTGCAGACAAGTCATTAACATTTTAATCATACTTTTCAGTGAGATACATTCCCCGCGTTACGCTTGCTGGTTCAGTCACACCTTCTACACTAAATCTTGTCACTGCAGGGAAGTTAAGTGTCTTTGCGAAGTCTCAGGGAGCAACAACCACATTATGTAGTCCTGATAAATCTATTAACGGAGTAAGTTATGGCAGAGCATCGTGGTGGTTCAGGTAATTTCGCAGATAATCCGCAAAAAGCGTCTGAAGCTGGCAAAAAAGGCGGACAGAACAGCGGCGGCGGAAATTTCAAAAACGATCGTGAAAAAGCATCTGAAGCCGGGAAAAAAGGCGGCAAAAAGTAGTCGCCGACACGTTCCTGGAATTAGCCCGCGGCTGAAAGTAGCCAGGCAATGATGTGTATAACACTTCGCCCCGTCCTTCCCAGGCCGGGGCTTGTTTTTTGTACCTGCTTATTCCTGTGGCGATTTCAAAACAGCCTTCTTCATCGAATGACCTCCTAAGCACAGCCCGCCTCCCGGTGTTAAACTTCAGCCATTCATCTATTTAAGTGTGCATCTTCACTGATGCTGCATAGGGAATCTGGCATGCAACACTCTTATGGCCGACTGGTAAAGCGTGCTGCGCTCGCGGCCACCATTCTTGCGTCTGTGCTGTTACTCGTGAAAATGTTTGCCTGGTGGTACACCGGTTCAGTGAGTTTGCTGGCTTCACTGGTGGACTCGCTGGTGGATATCGCTGCATCGTTAACCAACCTGCTGGTGGTGCGCTATGCGCTGCAGCCTGCTGATGAAAATCACACGTTCGGGCACGGCAAAGCGGAGTCGCTGGCGGCGCTGGCACAAAGTATGTTTATCTCCGGCTCGGCACTGTTTCTGTTTCTGACCGGCCTGCAGCATCTTGCCTCCCCCAGCGAGATGCGGGCGCCGGGTGTTGGTATTGTAGTAACCATTGTGGCACTGAGCTCAACGCTGGTACTGGTTGCCTTTCAGCGCTGGGTAGTGCGTAAAACCCGCAGTCAGGCCATTCGGGCTGACATGCTGCACTATCAATCCGACGTCATCATGAATGGCGCCATACTGATTGCGCTGGTGCTGAGCAGCTATGGCGTTGTACGGGCGGATGCCCTGTTTGCGCTGGGGATTGGTGTTTTCATTCTTTATAGCGCATTGCGGATGGGCTACGAAGCCGTACAGTCATTGCTGGATCGCGCATTGCCGGAAAATGAACGGCAGCAAATCCTGACGCTTGCGACAAACTGGCCGCAGGTGCAGGGCGTACATGATCTGCGAACCCGGCAGTCCGGCCCGACCAAATTTATTCAGCTTCATCTGGAACTGGAAGATCAGCTGCCACTGGTTCAGGCGCATCGGGTTGCCGACCAGGTTGAGAAAGCATTACGCAAAGAATTTCCCGGGTCTGACGTAATTATCCATCAGGATCCCTGTTCTGTGGTACCGTCTGAGACCAGGGACTCTTTAGGTTTTTAACGTAAATGAATCAAATCGATACGGAAGGGATGACGTAGCGCTAACTTTGCTGCAAAAAATAGTGAAAAGTTGTCTGACCTGAATCAATTCAGCAGCAAGCCTTTGATATACTATCTGCCATCACATGTCGCGCTAATCGTGAAATGATCTTCTGCAGCGATCGACAGGCAGGATTAACCCTTAGTTTTGAACAATCCAGAGGTTGTCATGATCAAAAAAATTGGTGTATTAACCAGCGGCGGTGACGCCCCAGGCATGAACGCAGCTATTCGTGGAGTGGTACGTTCCGCGCTGAGTGAAGGACTGGAAGTTTTTGGGATCTATGATGGCTATCTGGGATTGTACGAAGATCGCATGATCAATCTTGATCGCTACAGCGTCTCCGACATGATTAACCGCGGCGGCACTTTCCTGGGCTCAGCGCGTTTCCCCGAGTTCCGTAATGAAGATGTGCGCCAGGTTGCCATTGAGAACATGAAAAAGCGCGGCATTGATGCACTGGTGGTGATTGGTGGTGACGGATCTTACATGGGTGCTAAGCGCCTGACTGAAATGGGCTTCCCCTGCATTGGTTTGCCAGGCACCATCGATAACGATGTGGCCGGAACGGATTACACCATCGGTTATTTCACTGCACTGGAAACCGTGGTTGAAGCGATTGACCGTCTTCGCGACACCTCTTCCTCGCATCAGCGTATCTCGATTGTTGAAGTGATGGGCCGCTACTGTGGCGATCTGACCCTGGCGGCGGCGATTGCCGGTGGCTGCGAGTTCATCGTCCTGCCAGAATTCCCGTACACCCGCGAAGAGCTGGTAGCGGAAATCAAAGCAGGCATCGCCAAAGGTAAAAAGCACGCTATCGTGGCGATTACTGAGCACATCTGCGATATCGACGACCTGGCGCGTTTCATTGAAACAGAAACCAAACGTGAAACCCGTTCGACCGTTCTGGGCCATATTCAGCGTGGCGGTGCACCTTGTGCGTATGACCGTATCCTGGCGTCACGCATGGGCGCTTACTCCATTGAACTGCTGATGCAGGGTTACGGTGGCCGTTGCGTGGGTATTCAGAATGAGAAGATGGTGCATCACGACATCGTCGACGCGATTGAAAACATGAAACGTCCGTTCAAGCGCGACTGGCTCGACACGGCGAAAAAACTCTACTGATTCTTCTGCGGGGGTGTGCTGCACAGCATGCCCCGGCATATACCCGCTATATTCCCCCCGGTTATAACAGCTTATTTTTAATTCTTTTAGCTCTGTAATGGTTTATGTCACGCTTAGCCCATAACGACATTGGGAGAGTGCGTAATGAACAAGTGGAGTATCGGCGTTACCCTGTTGCTGGCCTCAACCAGCGTTCTGGCGAAAGACATTCAGCTGTTAAACGTTTCCTACGATCCAACCCGTGAGCTGTACGAACAGTACAACAAAGCGTTTAGTGCGCACTACAAACAGGAAACCGGCGATAATGTCGTGGTCCGTCAGTCGCACGGTGGCTCCGGCAAGCAGGCAACTTCAGTGATTAACGGCATCCGTGCGGATGTGGTTACGCTGGCGTTGCAATCGGATGTCGATGCTATTGCAGAACGCGGTCGTATTGATAAGAACTGGATTCAGCGTCTGCCAGACAACTCCGCGCCTTACACCTCCACCATTGTCTTCCTGGTCCGCAAAGATAATCCCAAGGGCATTCACGACTGGAGCGACCTGACTAAACCCGGTGTGTCTGTGATTACCCCTAACCCGAAAACCTCTGGCGGCGCACGCTGGAACTATCTGGCGGCCTGGGGCTGGGCGCTGGATCATAACAACGGCGATCAGGCCAAAGCGCTGGCGTATGTCAGAGCGCTGTTTAAAAACGTTGAGGTGCAGGATTCCGGTGCACGCGGCGCAACTAACACCTTCGTTGAACGCGGGATTGGTGATGTGCTGATTGCCTGGGAAAACGAAGCTTATCTGGCGGTTAACAAATTGGGTAAAGACAAGTTCGAGATTGTCACCCCGAGCGAATCGATTCTGGCTGAACCCACCGTGTCCGTGGTCGATAAAGTGGTAGATGAAAAGGGAACGCGCAAAGTCGCAGACGCCTATCTGAAATACCTCTACTCGCCAGAAGGTCAGACTATCGCTGCTCAGAACTACTATCGTCCGCGTGATGCTGAAATCGCGAAGAAATTTGCCAGCCAGTTTGCGCCGGTGAAGCTGTTTACCATCAAGGACAAATTTGGTGGCTGGGCAGAGGCTCAGAAAGCGCACTTCGCCGATGGCGGCAGCTATGACCAGGTCATGAAACCGTAATACGTTGCGGTCAGCGCTCCCTGCGCTGACCGCTCACCCGCAACAATCCCACCTTTCTCTTTTCTCTGCCCGGCTGCTGACTGATCTGCCCGAATTCCCCGTGACATTTTTTTCCCGCCAGGCGAGGATGCAGGCTGCTAAACCATTCAGGAAGCGTTGTTATGCCGACACATCGTCGTGCAACCAGTCTGGTTGCGGTTCTGCTGGTGCTGGTCATTGCGGGGATACTGGTTGCCGCACTGCATTTCAAAAAGAACAGTGATGCGCTGTGGCAGATTGTCAGCGAGAAATGTGTGCCTCATCAGCAGAGCAGCGGAGACCCGGCGCCCTGTCAGCGTGTCGATCAGCAGCATCGCTATGCCATGCTGAAAGATATGAATGGGCCGTTGCAGTATCTGCTGATCCCGCTCGACAAAATCACCGGCATCGAAAGCCCACGGTTACTGCAACCCGCTACGCCCAACTACTTTGCCCTTGCCTGGCATGAACGCTCTCTGCTTGCAGAGCGACGCGGCTCTCCCATTGATGATCGGGTTCTTTCACTGGCGATCAATTCACAGTATGGCCGTACGCAGAATCAACTCCATATTCATCTCTCCTGTCTGCGACCCGATGTGCGTCAACAGCTGGATCGGCTGACGCCGCAGCTTAGCGGTCAGTGGCAGGACATTACGCTGCGTAAGCACCGCTACTGGCTGCGAGCTCTGACGCCAGATGAACTGACTCAGCAGAGTGCCTTTATCCGGCTGGCCGATGAGCGGCCAGAGGCGCGCACAGAGATGGGGAAATATGGTCTGGCACTGGCGGAATTAAGCGATGGGCGACTGGTGCTGATGGCGATAGAGCGGAACTGGCTGCTGCTGAACAGGGGTTCGGCGGAGGAAGTGCAGGATCACGCCTGTGAGCTGATTGCGCCCATAAAAAAGGCGGCTTAAGCGCCGCCCTTGACCGGAATGCTAATGCTTAGGCGCTTTTTGCCGCCGCCGCTGCTTTAACGATTACCGCGAAAGCATCTGCTTTCAGTGACGCACCGCCAACCAGCGCGCCATCGATATCAGGCTGGGTGAACAGCTCAGCAGCATTCTTGTCGTTCACTGAGCCGCCATACTGAATGATGACCTGTTCTGCGATAGCCGCATCTTTCTTCGCAATATGATCACGAATGAATTTGTGCACGGCCTGTGCCTGAGCAGGGGTCGCAGATTTGCCGGTACCGATGGCCCAGACGGGCTCATACGCGATAACCGCATCTTTAAACGCTTCGGCGCCCTGCGTTTCCAGAACGGCATCCAGCTGACGAGCGCAGACTTCTTCGGTTTTACCCGCTTCGTTTTCCGCTTCGGTTTCACCAATGCACAGCACAGGAACCAGGCCCACTGACTTCAGCACCGCATATTTCTTCGCGATGAACTCGTCGCTCTCTTTGTGATAAGTGCGGCGTTCTGAGTGACCGATGATGATATATTTCGCGCCGATATCTTTCAGCATCTCTGCGGAAACTTCACCGGTAAACGCGCCAGACAGGTTAACGTCCACGTTCTGCGCACCCAGTGCGATGTGGCTACCGGAGATGGCATGTTTTGCCTGCTCGAGATAGAGCGCTGGCGGTGCAATGGCCACGCCACAACCGTCAACGCCAGAGAGTTCCTTGCGCAGACCCGCGATCAGTTCAGCAGTGAGTTGCTTGCTGCCATTCAACTTCCAGTTACCCATAACCAGTGGATGTCGCATTCTATCCTCCGCATAACGCGATACATGAAAAATCGCTGCCAGCTGGCAGCGTTGTCTGCGAAACAGTATAGAGATCAAATGTAGCGATGGCTTTGCTTTTCGTCATTTTCAGCGACATCTTCAGGGGGGAGCGAGCGCAAGTTTTACCGGCTCGACAGCGAAGGTTAGCCCCTTGTCGCCGTTATCAGCGACCACAAAGCGAAGCGCGCCATCGACCTGCGCAAAGTAAGGCAAATCCTTGCCCTCCTTCAGTAAGCTCTCCAGCTTTTTGCGTCCCTCGTCTGCACCTAATCCCGGTACAAAGAAGCGCAGCATAGCGGTCATGTAGGCCATGGCTTTTTGCTCAGAGGCGTTCTGATCCGGGCCAGGCAGTGGCAGCCAGGTGATCTGCAGCGTCTTGATTTTGCCGGTACCGGGCTCCAGCGCGGTAGACGCATAGAGCGTCTCGTTAATTTTGCTGGCAGCACGCGTCAGGTTACTTTTGTCGCCCCGATTATCAATGGCGCGATATTCCGGCAGCATCAGCGTCGCATTAGCCAGATTATACTTTTCGCGAAACTGGCCGATAGTCATATCAAAGGTGGGAGCACCCGCCAGCAGGTAGGGCGCGGTGGGTAATGCATCGGGCCGTTCCTGCGGTGGCGGATCGGCGGCAAAGACCGGAACCGTCAGCGCAAACGATAACAGCAGTGCGCCAGGCAAATTCTTCATTTTGTCGATCCTAACCCGTAAACTCAGGCGCAAATTAAAACGGTTTTTATCCGCGAGGTCAAAAGCGCGGCGGTTCTTTTCTCTCTGGATGATAATGCATGACGTTACAACAATGGTGTTTTTCCTGGCGTGGCAGGCTGGGACGACGTGATTTCTGGATCTGGCAGGCAGTCTGGTTGCTGACAACGACACTGTTATTTACCCTGGCAGCAAACGACTGGGTTGATACCCAGATGGCGGCTTTTGGCGTGGTCTGCCTGCTGTGGCCCGCCAGCGCGGTCATTGTAAAACGTCTGCACGATCGTAATCGTCCCGGCTACTGGGGATTTCTGGTGATAGTGGCCTGGCTGCTGGTGGCGGGAAACTGGAGCATGCTGGGCGGCATTCTGCCCTGGCTGCTGGGTCGCGCCATTCCCTTTGTGTTATTCGCTGGCCTGCTGCTCGAACTCGGCGTTTTTCGCGGCACCCCCGGCGCTAACCGGTTTGGTACCGCGACGCAGCCGGTGCGATACCGGCAACTGGCTCACCAGTAATGTTCGCTGGTGATATGGCCCGGCTTGCGCTTCAGGTGTTTACGCATTTCGCGCGTCTCTTTCAGTAATTGCTGGGTGTCGCGCACCATCTGCGGGTTGCCGCACAGCATCACATGGCTGCTGTCGGCATCCAGCGTTAATCCGGTGGCACGCTCCAGCTCGCCATTTTCGATCAGCGCCGGAACCCGGCCCGTCAGCGAACCGGGGATCGTTTCGCGGCTCACCACCGTCTGGATGTGCAGCTTGCCCTGATAACGCTGTTGCAGCTGCTGCATCAGTGGCAGAAAGCTCAGGTCGTCCGCATAGCGTGCGGCATGGACCAGCACGATGTTTTCAAAGCGATCCAGTCCTTCGCCCTGCTGAAGCATAGAAAGGTAAGGGCCAATAGCGGTGCCGGTTGCCAGCATCCATAATGTTCTGCACGCCGGAACTTCATCAAGCACAAAGAATCCTGCGGCTTCTTTCGTGACCATCACCTGATCGCCAGGCTGAAGGGCCTGCAGATGCGGACTCAGCTTGCCATCGGGCACGGTAACCAGGTAAAACTCCAGCAGGTCATCCTTTGGCGCATTGACGAAAGAGTAAGCGCGCTGCACCCGCTCGCCGTCAATTTCCAGAGCCAGTTTGGCAAATTGCCCCGCGATAAAGGGATCGATGGGCGCTGTTACCCGCAGACTGAACAGCGCATCCGTCCAGTTTTTCACTTCCTTTACTTCAGCATTGACCCACTCAGCCATAATCACTCCCTGGTTGTTGATTATTCCGGCAGGTTTCTATTTTCGCGGCTGCCCGATGAGATTGCCAGCTTGTGGCCAGGCAAAGGCTCTAATCGACAAACTGTTGCTTTGTCTTTACAGGCTGGTGCATAAACTTGACAGGCGCAAGCCGGGACCTTTCGGCCTGCCTCTCGCTTTGTCATCTAATCCTGATATTTTGCCCGGCATAACAAGATGACTGGCGGGTGAACCGCTGTTTTAACCTCCTTTCACAGAAAGAAATTTTGCATAATCATGATTAGTAAACTGGAAAATCGCCCGCTGCTGGTGATGCTCATTGTGCTGGTGGCTGTCGGGCAGATGGCGCAGACCATCTACGTTCCGGCGATGTCGGTGATGGCGGACGCGCTGAATGTGCGGGATGGCGCGCTGCAGCGTGTGATGGCGGCCTATCTGATGACCTATGGCGGATCCCAGCTGATCTACGGCCCGCTGTCAGACAGTGTCGGTCGGCGTCCGGTGATCCTGGCAGGCATGATGATCTTTATGATCGGCGCAATCACGGCATTGATGGCGACCTCACTCGATATGCTGGTGCTCGGCAGCGCGATTCAGGGACTGGGAACTGGCGTAGCTGGCGTAATGGCACGTACCATGCCGCGTGATCTCTATGAGGGGCACGCGCTGCGCCGTGCCAACAGCCTGCTTAATATGGGCATTCTGGTCAGCCCGTTGCTGGCACCGGTGATTGGTGCACTGTTGACCCAGCTCTTTGGCTGGCACGCCTGTTTCGCCTTTCTGCTGCTGCTCTGTCTGGCGGTTACTTTGTCTATGGCGCGCTGGCTGCCGGAAACCCGGCCACAGAGTGCTGAAGTGACCCCGTTCTTCAAACGCTATGCCCGGCTGCTCAGCGACGCAAATTTCGTTCGCTACATTGTCCTGCTGATTGGTGCGCTGGCGGGTATTGCGGTATTTGAGTCGAGCTGTGGCGTGCTGCTCGGCGGCGTGCTCGGCCTGCACAGCCTGACCGTCAGTATCCTGTTCATTCTGCCCATTCCGGCGGCGTTCTTCGGTGCCTGGTTCGCGGGACGCGAGCAGGGTTCATGGCACAGCCTGATGTGGTGGGGCGTGAATAGCTGTCTGCTGGCAGGCATCCTGATGTGGATCCCGGCATGGTTTGGCGTAATGAATATCTGGACGCTGCTGGTTCCGGCCGCGCTGTTCTTCTTTGGGGCTGGCATGCTGTTCCCGCTGGCGACTTCAGGGGCAATGGAGCCGTATGCCTGGCTGGCTGGCAGCGCGGGTGCACTGATTGGCGGAATGCAGAACCTGGGATCGGGTCTTGTCGCGTGGCTTTCAGCCATGATGCCGCAGCGCGATCAGTTCAGTCTTGGCATGCTGATGTTCTTTACGGCACTGGTGATGCTGCTCTGCTGGTTGCCGCTCTCACGTCAGCCGGAGCGCGGCAACCAGCCGGTTACAGGATAAACGAATGGAGCGCCGGATCCTTACGGTCAAGATAATGAATCGACTGGATGCGGCGAATAGTGCGAGATTTACCGCGAATCAGCAGGGTTTCGCTGGTGGCGATATTGCCCTGACGCGTAATGCCTTTCAGTAGTTCGCCACTGGTAATGCCGGTGGCGGCAAACACCACGTTGTCATTGCGCGCCATCTCACCTAGCGTCAGCTTCTTACCCGCTTCGATCCCCATCTCCGCACAGCGCTGCAGCTCCTGCTCGCCGAGGCGACGGTTTTCAGCACTATCGCCTTTGACGTGATGACGCGCCAGCAGCCGACCCTGCATATCACCGTCCAGCGCACGGATCACCGCTGCTGAAACGACGCCTTCCGGTGCGCCGCCGATGCCATACATCACATCGACTTCGCTGTCTGGCATGCAGGTCAGAATTGAGGCGGCAACGTCACCATCCGGGAAGGTAAATACCCGCACGCCCAGCTGCTGTAACTCGCTAATCACCACATCATGACGTGGCTTAGCCAGGATGGATACGGTCAGCTGTGACAACGGCTTGTTCATCGCTATTGCGATATTACGCAGGTTAGTTTCAAGCGGCAGGTCGAGGTCGATCGCGCCCTGTGCTGCAGGACCCACAATCAGTTTTTCCATATACATGTCTGGAGCGTGCAGAAAGCTGCCTTTATCGCCCACGGCCATCACAGCCAGCGCATTCGCCTGGCCCAGTGCCGTCATGCGGGTACCCTCAATCGGATCGACGGCAATATCAACGGCATCGCCGTGACCGGTACCGACTTTTTCACCGATATAGAGCATCGGGGCTTCGTCGATTTCACCCTCACCGATCACAATCTGACCGTCAATTTCAATGGAGTTCAGGACATGACGCATGGCATGGACAGCCGCACCGTCAGCCGCATTTTTGTCACCGCGTCCTAACCAGTGATAGCCTGCCAGGGCGGCAGCTTCGGTTACGCGGGAAAATTCAATGGCAAGTTCTCGTTTCATGGCATCTACCTGACAAAAAACCGGCAGGCAGTGTAACACAGCGGGGGAGTGGGGCGGGGAAAAGGCCCGCGACGGCAATGTCGCGGGCGTTGATATTACTCCTGTTCTTCCCACGCCTGTGCGCGGGCAACCGCTTTTTTCCAGCCAGCATAACGGAAGTTACGCTCGGTGGTTTCCAGGCTTGGACGGAACTCACGCTCAATAACGGCTTTAGAGCGCACTTCATCAAGATCCTGCCAGAAGCCAACAGCCAGACCCGCCAGATACGCAGAACCCAGCGCGGTCACTTCACGCACTTCCGGACGCTCAACACGGGTGCCGAGGATGTCAGCCTGGAACTGCATCAGGAAGTTGTTGGACACCGCACCGCCGTCTACACGCAGCGCCTGCAGGCGGGTATTGGCATCATTCTGCATCGCTTCCAGAACGTCACGTGTCTGATAAGCGATCGACTCCAGCGTCGCGCGGATGATGTGGTTAGAGTTTGCGCCACGGGTCAGACCGAAGATCGCGCCACGGGCATACGGGTCCCAGTAAGGTGCGCCCAGGCCGGTGAAAGCAGGCACCATGTAAACGCCGTTGGTATCTTTCACTTTCATCGCGAAGTATTCAGAGTCAGCCGCTTCACTGATCAGCTTCATCTCATCACGCAGCCACTGAATAGAGGCACCACCGATAAACACGGCACCTTCCAGCGCATAGTTCACTTCACCGCGCGGGCCACAGGCGATGGTGGTCAGCAGGCCGTGGGTTGAGGTCACCGCTTCAGTACCGGTGTTCATCAGCATGAAGCAGCCGGTGCCGTAGGTATTTTTCGCCATGCCAGGCTGTACACACAACTGGCCATACAGCGCGGCCTGCTGGTCACCGGCGATACCGGCGATAGGAATACGTGTACCGCCTTTACCACCAATGTTGGTCTGACCGTAAACTTCAGAAGAGGACTTCACTTCTGGCAGCATTTCACGCGGGATATCCAGGATATCCAGCATGCGCTGATCCCACTCCAGCTTGTGAATGTTGAACATCATAGTACGGGAGGCGTTGGTGTAGTCGGTGATGTGCACGCGTCCCTGAGTCATTTTCCAGACCAGCCAGGTATCGACGGTACCGAACAGCAGCTCGCCACGTTTTGCACGCTCACGCGCACCTTCAACGTGATCCAGAATCCACTTCACTTTCGTACCGGAGAAGTAAGGGTTAATCACCAGACCCGTGGTGTGCTGGATGTACTCTTCCAGACCCTCTTTCTTCAGTTTGTGACAATAGTCAGCGGTGCGGGGATCCTGCCAGACGATGGCGTTGTAGATCGGCTTACCGGTCTCTTTTTCCCAGACGATAGCGGTTTCGCGCTGGTTGGTGATACCGATTGCCGCAATCTCATCAGAGCGGATATCGGCATGTGCCAGCACTTCAACCAGCGTAGAGCTTTGTGAAGCCCAGATATCCATTGGGTCATGCTCAACCCAGCCCGCTTTCGGGTAGATCTGGGTGAATTCGCGCTGCGATACCGCGACGATGTTGGAGTCGTGGTCGAGAATGACGGCGCGTGAACTGGTTGTACCCTGATCGAGTGCGACAATGTATTTTTTATCTGTGGTAGTCATAAATTCATTCCTGATGATAAAAAGTGAAACTTACGCTTTACGCTGCTGAGCGCGTGCAACCGGTTTGTCTGCTGGAACACTCGGTTCCTGTGCGGCACCTGGCAGGTAGCGGCCAATCAGTGTGCGGTAACCTACTGCACCCAGGCAGGCACCCACCAGCGGGCCAAAAATTGGTACCAGGAAGTAAGGGATATCTTTACCACCCGTGAAGGCAACGTTACCCCAGCCAGCGAAGAAGGCGAACAGCTTAGGTCCGAAATCACGTGCCGGGTTAAGCGCAAAGCCGGTCAGCGGACCCATTGAGCCACCAATGACTGCGACCAGCAGACCGATCAACAGCGGCGCCATCGGTCCACGTGGGACACCGTTGCCATCGTCGGTCAGCGCCATAATCACCGCCATAAGCACTGCGGTAATAACCATTTCAACCAGGAACGCCTGGCCTACGCTGATGTGCGGATTAGGATAGGTTGAGAAGATACCCGCCAGGTCCAGACTCTGAACCGTACCGCGTACCATCTGATGACTCTGTTCGTAATCGAAAAACAGGCTGTAGTAGAGACCATAAACCAGCGCGGCCGCGCAGAATGCCCCGGCGATTTGCGCCAGAATATACGGCACCACTTTACGGCCTTCAAAGTTGGCGAACAGGCAGAGTGCAACGGTAACGGCAGGGTTCAGATGCGCGCCAGATACCCCAGCGGTAAGATAGACAGCCATTGAGACGGCTAAGCCCCAGATGATGCAGATTTCCCACTGACCGAAGGCGGCACCGGCAAGTTTCAGCGCAGCTACACAGCCTGCGCCAAAGAAAATAATCAAGCCTGTCCCCAGAAATTCGGCAATACACTGACCTTTGAGCGTGTTAGTTGTCTGACTCATAATAGTGGTTCCTGAAGCGAGGTTAAATTTTATCAGTTTTTGTTCTCAGTCCGTGAGGCACCCAGCTTTAATGTAGGGCTGATGTGAATTTATCGTTAACGAACATAAACGAGAAATAGCGAAATCATTTTTTGTGTACTGCGTCATAAAAATGCGCGTTTTCGCGTATTCTGGCTTTCCTTAGCCCATATTCGCGCCTGATGACAGAGAGGGTGGACACGTGCTGGAAAGCAGACGCAGTAAGCGCAGCGCAAATTCAGGGATTGGCTGAAAAGTGTTACAGACTGCGCTCGCAGCGGCCGCGTTGCTGGACTTGAGGGGTGAGGCTACATACAATCGGGACAACGTTGCTGGCTTAAGCTGGCATCATCAACGCCTTGCAGGAATTTAGGAGAGGTCAGAAAGATGTCATTTGAAGTATTTGAGAAACTTGAAGCGAAAGTACAGCAGGCGATTGATACCATCACGCTGTTGCAGATGGAAATCGAAGAGCTGAAAGAGCAGAACAACTCACTGCGTAACGATGCGCAACAAGTCGCGGGTAACCACGATGCGCTGATGCGCGAAAATCAGCATCTGAAAGAAGAGCAACACGTGTGGCAGGAACGTCTGCGTGCATTGCTGGGAAAAATGGAAGAGGTTTGAAGCCTCAGCTGATGTGAAAAACGGGTGCTCTGGCACCCGTTTTCATGTCTGGCCTATTCGAGGTCCAGCGCATCCTCTGACAGAATGATACCGGTGTTGTCGGCATAGAGATGGTCACCAGAGAAGAAGGTGACGCCGCCGAAGTTGACGCGCACATCGCTTTCGCCAATCCCTTCACCCGCAGCGCCGGCCGGAATCGCGGCAATGGCCTGAATGCCAATCTCCAGCTCTTCCAGCTCATCAACCTGACGTACCGAACCGTAAACCACCAGGCCTTCCCATTCGTTAGTTGCCGCCAGGCGTGCCAGTTGGGCATCGACCAGCGCACGGCGCACTGAGCCGCCGCCATCAATCACCAGTACGCGACCACGGCCATTCTCTTCCAGCAGATCGTAGAGTAAGCCGTTGTCTTCAAAGCATTTCACTGTGGTAATCTGACCACCGAATGAAGTGCGCCCACCAAAGTTTGAAAAAAGCGGTTCAACAACATTCACTTCTTCATGGTAGATATCGCAGAGTTCAGATGTATCGTATTTCATAAGGGTTTCGTCTGTTTGCCACAGGAAGGGTAAGTATATCGCTATATGCAGATTGTTGGCAAAATCATCAGTATGAAAAAAGCATCGTTCGATCAAGAACATGCATAAAAAAGCCCAGCCGGGTGGGCTGGGCTTCGGAAAAGCGCTGAATCAGTGAATCAGAGAATGAAGCGGCTAAGGTCTTCGTCAGCCACCAGTTCATCCAGGTGTTTAGCCACATAGTCAGCATCAATGGTAAAGGATTCACCGTGACGATCGCTGGCGTCATACGAGATATCTTCCATCAGACGCTCCAGCACGGTATGCAGGCGGCGCGCACCGATGTTCTCGGTGGTTTCGTTAACCTGCCATGCGGCTTCAGCGATCCGGCGAATACCCTCTTCGGTGAACTCAATGTTCACGCCTTCGGTATTCATCAGTGCTTTGTACTGCACGGTAATCGAGGCATTCGGTTCGGTCAGGATGCGCTGGAAATCATTGACGGTCAGCGCCTGTAGCTCAACACGAATCGGCAGACGACCCTGAAGTTCCGGAATCAGATCGGAAGGGCTGGCAACCTGAAACGCGCCTGAGGCGATAAACAGGATATGGTCGGTTTTGACCATGCCGTGCTTGGTGGAGACGGTGCAGCCTTCAACCAGCGGCAGCAGGTCGCGCTGAACGCCTTCGCGAGAGACATCGGGTCCGCCCGCATTCTGGCCGCCGCGCTTACAGATTTTATCGATCTCATCGATGAACACGATACCGTGCTGCTCGACCGCTTCAATCGCATCCTGCTTAAGCTCTTCCGGGTTAACCAGTTTTGCCGCTTCTTCTTCGATCAGGAGCTTCATCGCTTCTTTGATCTTCAGCTTGCGGGCTTTCTGCTTCTGGCCGCCGAGGTTCTGGAACATCGACTGCAGCTGGCTGGTCATCTCTTCCATGCCCGGAGGCGCCATGATTTCGACGCCTGGGCTGCTGGCCGCCAGATCGATTTCAATCTCTTTATCATCCAGCTGGCCTTCGCGCAGCTTCTTGCGGAATGACTGACGCGCTGCAGAGGGTTCAGCACTCTGCTCAGCCTGACCCCAGTTGTTTTTCGCGGGTGGAATCAGCACATCAAGAATGCGCTCTTCTGCCATCTCTTCGGCACGGTATTTATTCTTTTCAATCGCCTGACTGCGCACCATCTTGATGGCGGAATCAGTCAGATCACGAATGATAGAGTCCACTTCCTTACCGACATAACCGACTTCGGTAAACTTGGTCGCCTCGACTTTGATGAACGGTGCATTCGCCAGCTTTGCCAGACGACGTGCGATCTCGGTTTTACCGACACCGGTCGGACCGATCATCAGGATATTTTTTGGGGTCACTTCATGGCGCAGCTCTTCGTCGAGCTGCATGCGGCGCCAGCGGTTGCGCAGTGCAATAGCCACGGCGCGCTTGGCGCTGTCCTGGCCGATGATAAAGCGGTTCAGTTCGCTAACGATTTCGCGTGGAGTCATCTCAGACATATTTATACCCTTACGCCTTAGACGTTAATTCTTCGAAATTAACGTTGTGGTTAGTGTAGATGCAGATATCACCCGCGATATTCAGCGACTTCTCGACGATGTCGCGTGCGCCCATTTCGGTATTCTCCAGCAGCGCACGTGCCGCTGCCTGGGCGAAAGGCCCACCGGAGCCGATGGCGATCAGATCGTTTTCAGGCTGGATGACATCACCGTTACCGCTGATGATCAGTGAGGCTGACTCATCCGCGACGGCCAGTAAAGCTTCAAGGCGGCGCAGCATACGGTCGGTACGCCAGTCTTTGGCCAGCTCCACCGCTGCTTTCACCAGGTGGCCCTGATGCATTTCCAGTTTACGTTCGAAAAGTTCAAACAGGGTGAAGGCGTCTGCGGTGCCGCCAGCAAATCCGGCAATCACCTTATCGTTGTATAAACGACGCACTTTTTTAACGTTGCCTTTCATCACGGTATTGCCGAGCGTAGCCTGGCCATCACCGCCAATCACTACCTGGCCGTTGCGTCGTACACTTACTATTGTTGTCACGGGCAGACCCCTTGTTGCTGTCGGAAAAGGACTCCGCGCACGGGGCGCGGAGTATCATGCAACAGATATGGGGCGGGTTTGACGGGTTTCAACCCCCAACGGAGAGCGGAATACAGCTGGAGTGTCCGGAACTGCGAAGACGTTTCAGGGTGCTGTCAGCGGATGCGCGATCTTTATACGGACCAATCACCACACGATTCCAGCCGCCACCGGTGGTAATGCGGCTTTCAAAGCCTTCAAAGGCTAAGCCCGCACGTACCGACTCAGCCTGGTCAGTGCCTTTGAACGAACCACACTGCACCATCCAGCGCTGCGAAGAGGCTTTCTCCGCCGGTTTCGCCTTCGCGGTCTCCTGTGGCTTTGTCTGCACGTCTGGTTCCCGCGTTACTGGCGCAGGTTGCGACTGGCGCTGTACGTTTTGCTGCTGCTGCTGCTGCTGCTGCTGCTGCTGACGTTGCAACTGCTGCTGTTGTTGACGCTGTTGCTGTTGCTGCAACTGCAGCTGGCGTTGCTGTTGTTGCTGAGCCTGCAACTGCTGACGTTGTTGCTGAACCTGTTGCTGCTGCTGAACCTGCTGCTGTTGCTGAACCTGCTGCTGTTGACGTTGCAGCTGTTGCAATTGCTGCTGATGCTGCAGCGTCTGCTGACGTTGCGCCGGCGTCTGTTCATTCCACGGCACTTCATTGAGCTGTGTTGGCTGCTGACGCATATCAGCCTGCATCTGCTCCAGCAACTGGCGCTGTTCATCGGTCAATTGGGTCTGTGACTTCACTTCGCCACCCGAAGAGGGTTCGATCGGTGTCGGCACAGTAACCTGACGGTTTTCCAGCTCTTTAATGTATTTCCAGCGTTCTTCAGGCTTCGGCGGTAAGCCATTGCCGTTGGCTTTATGATCCGTAATGACCGGCACGTCTTCTTTCTTATGATGCGCCAGGAACCATAAACCACCGGCAAAGGTCACCAACACAGCGACCGCCAGTACAATCATCAATTTAGAAGTTCCCGAACCGCCTTTGCTCTTCTTGCCACGGCTGGGGCTTTTTTTGCGACGCGTCCCTGTTGAACGCCCGCGGCCTACATAATCTTTTTGTGCCACTCTCGTTCTTATACCCTTCAAAAATAGTGCCAGTTGGGCGAAATGATGATTTTTACGCGCCCGGCAAGGAGTCCGCCATGTTACTTAAGGGCCGGAACTTTGACCAGCTGTGTTCGCCTTAAGAATCTACTGAAAAAACCAGACGAATACGCTTATTTTTCACGCTTTTTTGCGCGTGCCGTACTGCCCCGAATCGTTAAACCGGCATCCAGCAGCCGCGAGCCGCTGATCACCCGTTTGCCATTTAACTCATCCAGCAGCAGAAGCATCGCTTCCCGGCCTATCTGATAGCGTGGTTGTGTGACCGTCGTCAGCGGTGGCTCGCAGTAACGTGATAACTCAATGTCATCAAATCCCACCACAGAGAGATCTTCCGGTATCCGCAGCCCGCAGCGTCTGGCCTGATTCATCGCGCCCAGCGCCATAATGTCGCTGTGACAGAACAACGCGCGCGGCGGTTGCGGCAGAGTCATCAGCTGATTCATGGCGGCAACGCCTGCTTCAAAGGTGAAGTCACCGCGCACAATATAGGTGGGATCGACCGTCAGCCCGCTGCGACGCATCGCCTGGACATAACCCTGTAAACGATACTGACAGAGTGGCATCTCTTCCGGCCCGGCGATACAGGCGATCTGCGTATGACCTAACTGCAGCAGATGATTTACCGCTTCAAACGCGGCAGTCAGGTTATCAATGTGAACCGTGGGCAGCGACATTTCCGGTGCAAACTCATTCGCCATCACCATGGGTGGCAAGTTGCGTTGCTCATCAATGCTGGCATCAAAAGGCAGTTGTGAGCCAAGCAGCACCATGCCATCGATCTGTCGTGTGACCATCAGGTTAAGAAAGGTTCTCTCCTGCTGATTCTGATGGGCGCAATCGCCGATCAGCACCAGATAGCCCTCTTCGGCGGCTGTGACTTCGACGCCGCGAATGATTTCACTAAAGAAGGGATCGCAGATGTCAGGGACAATGACCAGAATGGTACGCGTCTCATTACGACGCGCGTTGCGTGTGGGGCCATGGGCCGCATAGCCGACGGCGGCAACCGCCTTCTCGACTTTATGGCGGGTAGCCGCAGAAACCTTCTCTGGATTCATCAGCGCACGCGATACGGTGGCGGTTGAGACGCCCGCGTGTTCCACGACATCCTTCATCGTGGCGGCGGGCGGTTGTTGATTCTGCTCCAACACATGCTCCTGACGCGTTATGGCGCGTTCGATTTTGTTTTTGCCTGACCTGAAAGCAAACCGGGCAACATTGTTAACGATTGCCCGGCTGGTTGTTACTTAATTTGCATAAAAATTGTGACTTATGCGACATTTTTCGATCTGGCTCGCAGTGTCAGAAAAAATCAGCTCTCTGTCGGGTCAATATCCAGCGTCCATTTCACTTTGCGCGCGGCGGGTAGCGTGGAAACCAGCGGCAATGAACTGCTCAGCAGCTGTTGCAAACGCTGTCGGGAAGGATGCTGCAGCAGCAGTTGCCAGCGCCAGCGTCCGCTGCGTTTTGGCTGCAGAGCCGGCAATGGACCCATAAACCACATCGCCTTGTCATTGAGCGGGCTCGCCTCCAGCAAGTTACGGAGTTGTTGCAGAAATTCCGCCGCCTGCTGATTGTCCATATCTTCCGCGCGGAACAGCGCATGGCGGCTCCAGGGCGGCAGGTGAACTGCCTGTCGCTCCAGCAGCGCCTGCTGCGCAAATGCCGAATATCCCTGGTGCAGCAGTGTCTGAAGCAGAGGATGTTCCGGATGATGCGTCTGTAATAACACCTCGCCCTGCTTGCCAGCGCGGCCAGCACGACCGGCGACCTGAGTATAGAGCTGCGCAAAGCGTTCTGCCGCGCGAAAATCGGCTGAGAAAAGTGCGCCATCAACATCCAGCAGCGACACCAGGGTGACATCCGGGAAATGATGCCCCTTGGCCAGCATCTGGGTGCCGACCAGAATGCGTGCGCCGCCGCGATGAACGTCAGCCAGATGCTGCTCCAGCGCCCCTTTGCGGCTGGTGGTATCACGGTCAATTCGCGACACCGGCACGCCGGGGAAGAGTGTACCGAGCTGCTGCTCCAGCTGTTCGGTTCCGACACCTACCGGCAGCAGATGCGTTGAACCACACTGCGGGCATTGATTAGGCAGCGGACGCTGGCTGTCGCAATGGTGGCAGCGTAACTGGCGATGATGCTGGTGCAGCGTGTAATAGCGATCGCAGCGGGTACATTCGGCAATCCAGCCGCAGTCGTGACAGAGCAGGGCGGGCGAAAAGCCGCGGCGGTTAAGAAACAGCAGCACCTGATTATCGGCCTGCAGATGCTGGCGCATTTTACCAATCAGGCCCGGTGCCAGGCCGCCGATCAGCTGCACACCTTTTAAGTCGATAAGCTGTTGCAGCGCCGGTCTGGCATTGCCGGCGCGCTTTGTCAGGTCGAGCTGGCGATACTTGCCGCTGCGGACATTGTGCAGCGTCTCCAGAGCGGGGGTCGCCGATCCCATAACAATCGGGATATCCTCTTCATGCGCGCGGAAAACGGCCAGATCGCGCGCCTGATAACGCCAGCCTTCCTGCTGTTTATAAGAGCTGTCATGCTCTTCATCAATGATGATGACGCCAGGACGGGCCAGCGGCGTAAACAGCGCCGATCGCGTGCCAATCACAATCGCCGTTTCACCGCGCCGTGCACGTAACCACACCGCCAGCCGCTCACTGTCATTTAAGGCGGAGTGCAGCACATCGATGGGCGCATCGAAACGTTCGCGAAAGCGGGCGATAGTCTGCGGAGTTAAGCCAATCTCCGGCACC
Source organism: Pantoea hericii (assembly GCF_014155795.1). NCBI lineage: Bacteria > Pseudomonadati > Pseudomonadota > Gammaproteobacteria > Enterobacterales > Erwiniaceae > Pantoea > Pantoea hericii. The sequence continues at coordinate 23,981 of NZ_SCKV01000009.1, read as the reverse complement.
AGCACCAGCGCCTGTTTACCGCGTGCCAGCACATTTTCCAGCACGCTGAGGTAAACCTCGGTTTTGCCGGAACCGGTAATGCCCGCCAGCAGCCACGCAGCATAATGCTCATCATCTGCCCGAATCGCACCTACTGCCATCGCCTGATCCGTATTCAGTCGCAGACGCTCGCCTTTCACAGCATAGGTAGTACGCCAGTCGTGCATCTGCGGCTGATGCTCATGCAGTTCGCACAACCCTTTGGCCCGCAGCGCCTGCAGCGTGGCTTCCGTAAGGTCATGTTCACTGACCTGATGACGATAGAGGGGTTGCTGACGCAGTGCTGCCAGTGCCTGCTGCTGTTTCGGGGCCCGCTTTAAACTTTCGGGTGCCGTTGCCCGGCCCTGCTCGGTAATTTCCCAGCGCCATAAGGGATTATCCTGCGCCGCTTTGCCCTGGCGCAGCAGCACTGGAATGGCATGGCTCAGCACTTCTCCCTGCGGCGAATGATAGTAGCTGGCGGCCCAGTTAAGGATGCGCCACAGCGACGACGGATAGAGTGACTCACTATCCAGCACCTCGATCACTTGCCTGAGTTGTGCTTCCGGCAGATCGCTGCTGTCACGAAAGGCGACCACAATCCCGATCATCCTGCGATTGCCAAAGGGCACACTTACGCGACCGCCGATGACCGGCTGCGCACCCTGTGGCGGCAGATAGTCAAACAGGCGGGGCAAGGGGACGGGCAGGGCGACCTGGACTACGGGCATAACTCTCTCTTTCCGGCATCATCATCGGGGAAGCTAGTGTACACGCTGACCCTGATGGCGGGTATCTCAGCAGATATTTGCAGCAATCGAAACTTACCTGTATAATATGCCGCCTTCGGTGAGAAATATCTGGCCGGAGTACACCCTATAATGTTCAACCGCGTGTGGTGCTGTGCAGGTCAAAGCCTGGCACGGAGAGCGACACGGCCTTCTATGAGGTTTCCCATGAAACAAGGTATTCACCCGAAATACGAAGCAGTTACTATCAAATGTACCTGCGGCAACGAGATCCACACCCGTTCAACACTGACTCACGAACTGAACCTGGACGTTTGTGGCAAATGCCACCCGTTCTATACCGGTAAGCAGCGTGAAGTGGCAACTGGTGGCCGTGTTGACCGCTTTAACAAGCGTTTCAGCGTGCCAGGCGCTAAAAAATAAGATTAAAAGGCACCTGAACCTGCGGGTTCGGCGGCAAGAAAAAACCCAGCTTCGGCTGGGTTTTTTTATGCGCTGACGAATTAATATTCCCAGGTGTCGGGATCGATGCCCATATCGCGCATGATCTTTTTCGCTTCTTCAGGAATTTCATCGCTGCGTTCTTTACGCAGGTCCACGTCGTCTGGCAACGGTTGCCCGGTAAAGGCATGCAAAAAGGCTTCGCAAAGCAGCTCACTGTTGGTGGCGTGACGCAGGTTGTTCACCTGACGACGGGTACGCTCATCCGTTAAAATCTTCAGCACGCTCAATGGGATAGATACTGTAATCTTCTTGACCTGCTCGCTCTTCTTACCGTGCTCAGCGTACGGGCTGATATATTCGCCGTTCCATTCAGCCATGGGTTACCTTAATTAATAAACGTTAAATGTGAGGAAATCAGCGAATTATGCCTGATTTTTTCCTGCCTGACCCCTGATATGGCGGGTTTTCTTCGCTCACTGCCTCTGCATCACAGAGGGGAACGCCAGGCGATGACGCATAATTTTAGCGGTTATTGCGTTTTTGCTCAATCTATACGCAAAGACATTTAGATGTCCAGATGTATTGACGTCTAATTAGAGGGTGATATCCTGTGGCCTACATTTTATTCACTCTTCAGGAACAATTCGCTCATGACGCGTAAACCGGCAACCATCGCAGTGCGCAGCGGTCTGAATGATGACGAGCAATATGGCTGCGTTGTCCCGCCAATCCACCTCTCTACGACCTACAACTTCCTGGATTTTAATGAGCCTCGTGCGCATGACTACTCCCGTCGTGGCAACCCCACGCGTGATGTCGTACAGCGTACCCTGGCCGAACTGGAGGGAGGAGCGGGCGCGGTTTTAACTAATACCGGGATGTCGGCGATTCACCTGGTGACGACGGTGTTCCTGAAGCCTGGCGATCTGCTGGTTGCGCCACACGACTGTTATGGCGGCAGCTATCGGCTGTTTGACAGCCTGAGCAAGCGCGGCGCGTATCGGGTTAAATTTGTCGATCAGGGCGACCCGGTGGCGCTGCAGGCGGCACTGGATGAAAACCCTAAACTGGTGCTGATTGAAAGCCCCAGCAATCCGCTGCTGCGCGTAGTGGATATCAGCGCGATTTGCGCCGCTGCCCGCGCAGCAGGTGCTATCAGCGTGGTGGACAACACCTTTATGAGTCCGGCGCTGCAGAACCCTCTGGCGTTGGGTGCCGATCTGGTGATCCATTCCTGTACCAAATACCTCAATGGCCACTCCGATGTGGTAGCGGGCGCAGTGATTGCCAAAGATCCGCAACTGGCAACCGACCTGGCCTGGTGGGCGAATAATATTGGTGTAACTGGCGCGGCATTTGACAGCTATCTGCTGCTGCGCGGAATTCGTACCCTGTCGCCGCGCATTGCGGCCGCACAACGCAACGCACTCGCGATTGTTGAGTATCTGAAGCAGCAGAAGCGGGTGAAAAAGTTGTATCATCCTTCGCTGCCGGAAAACGCCGGACACGAACATGCCGTACGTCAGCAGCGCGGCTTTGGTGCCATGCTGAGTTTTGAAATCGACGGTGATGAGGCACTGCTGCGCCGCTTCCTGAAAGCGTTGCGGCTCTTTACGCTGGCGGAATCGCTGGGTGGCGTGGAAAGTCTGATCTCCCATACCGCCACCATGACGCACGCGGGTATGTCAGCAGAAGCACGCGCGGCAGCGGGCATTTCCGATACGCTGCTACGGGTTTCTGTTGGTATTGAAGATCACGAAGATTTAATTGCCGATCTGGATAATGCATTCCGGATCGCAGCCGAGGGTTAAGTATGACGATTTCAGCAGGCGCGGGAACGCCGACTATCAGGCAGTTGCATAAGTTTGGTGGCAGCAGTCTGGCCGATGCGCGTTGCTATCAGCGCGTTGCCAGCATTATGGCGGATTACAGCCAGCCGGGCGACCTGATGGTGGTCTCTGCGGCAGGTTCAACCACCAACCAGCTGATTAGCTGGCTGAAGCTGAGCCAGAGCGATCGCCTCTCTGCGCACCAGGTGCAACAGGCCTTGCGTCGCTACCAGAGCGAACTGATCGGTGCGCTGCTGCCTGCTGAGATCGCCGAACCTTTAATTATTGCGTTTATTCGCGATCTGGAAAAGCTGGCGGCCCTGCTGGATGCGCCGATTACCGATGCGGTCTATGCCGAAGTGGTCGGGCACGGTGAAGTCTGGTCAGCACGCCTGATGTCAGCGGTCCTGAGCCAGCGTGATCTGCAGGCCTGCTGGCTGGATGCGCGTGAGTTTTTGCGTGCTGAACGTGCCGCTCAGCCACAGGTGGATGAGGGTAAATCCTGGCCACTGCTGCAGACTTTGCTGGCGCAGCATCCCCATAAGCGCATCGTGGTCACCGGCTTTATCAGCCGTAACGATGCCGGTGAAACCGTCCTGCTTGGCCGTAACGGCTCCGACTATTCCGCTACGCAGATTGGTGCGCTGGCAGGCGTCGGACGTGTGACTATCTGGAGCGATGTGGCGGGCGTTTACAGCGCCGATCCCCGCAAAGTCTCTGATGCCTGTCTGCTGCCGCTGTTAAGGCTGGATGAGGCCAGTGAGCTGGCGCGTCTGGCGGCACCGGTGCTGCATACCCGTACGCTGCAGCCGGTTTCCGGCAGTGATATCGATTTGCAATTGCGCTGCAGTTATCAGCCGGAGCAGGGCTCAACCCGAATTGAACGCGTGCTGGCCTCCGGAACAGGCGCGCGCATCGTCACCAGCCATGACGATGTTTGCCTGATTGAGATTCAGCTGCCAGAGCAGCATGACTTTGCCATCCTTCACAAAGAGATCGACCTGTTGCTGAAGCGCGCGCAGCTGCGACCGCTGGCGTTTGGCGTTCATCCTGACCGTCAACTGCTGCAGCTCTGTTATACCTCCGAAGTGGTTAACAGTGCCTTTACGCTGCTACAGGATGCCGGTTTACCGGGCCATCTGCAGCTGCGCGATGGCCTTGCGCTGGTGGCGCTGGTTGGCGCAGGCGTTACCCGCAATCCGCTGCATACCCATCGCTTCTGGCAGCAGTTAAAAGATCAGCCGGTTGAGTTCATCTGGCAGTCAGAAGAGCACATCAGCGTGGTCGCGGTGCTGCGCGTCGGCCCGACGCAGCATCTGATTCAGGGACTCCATCAGTCGCTGTTCCGTGCAGAAAAGCGCATCGGCCTGATGCTGTTTGGCAAAGGCAATATCGGTTCACGCTGGCTGGAGCTGTTTGCCCGCGATCAGGAAACGCTGTCAGCGCGGACCGGCTTTGAATTTGTGCTGGCGGGTGTCGCGGATAGCCGTCGCAGTCTGCTGAGCTATGAAGGGCTGGATGCCAGTCGGGCACTCGCCTTCTTTGATGATGAAGCGGTGGAACGCGATGAAGAGTCGCTGTTCCTGTGGATGTGCGCGCATCCGTTTGATGACCTGGTAGTGCTGGATGTCACAGCCAGCACACCGCTGGCACAGCAGTATCTCGACTTTGCCAGCCACGGCTTTCACGTGATCAGCGCCAATAAGGTCGCGGGTGCGTCAGACAGTCAGACCTGGCGGCAGATTCGTGATGCCTTTACCAAAACCGGGCGTCACTGGCTCTATAACGCCACCGTAGGCGCAGGCCTGCCGATCAATTACACGGTGCGCGACCTGCGTGACAGCGGCGATACCATCCTGGCAATCAGCGGGATCTTCTCCGGTACGTTGTCCTGGCTGTTCCTGCAGTTTGATGGCATGGTGCCGTTTACCGAGCTGGTGGATCAGGCCTGGCAGCAGGGCTTAACCGAGCCGGATCCGCGCGCCGATCTCTCGGGTCAGGATGTGATGCGTAAGCTGGTGATCCTGGCGCGTGAAGCAGGCTACAACATCGAGCCGGATCAGGTACGGGTGGAATCGCTGGTGCCAGACAACTGTCAGCAGGGCTCAGTAGACCACTTCTTTGAAAATGGTGAAGAGCTGAATGAGCAGATGCTGCAGCGTCTGGAAGCCGCGCAGGAGATGGGCCTGGTGCTGCGTTACGTTGCCCGGTTTGATGCCAACGGTAAAGCACGTGTCGGTGTCGAAGCGGTGCGTCCGGAACATCCGCTGGCTTCGCTGCTGCCGTGCGACAACGTCTTTGCGATTGAAAGTCGCTGGTATCGCGACAATCCGCTGGTCATCCGCGGACCCGGTGCTGGCCGTGATGTTACCGCAGGTGCAATACAGTCAGATATTAATCGCCTCGCACAGTTGCTGTAATTTCTCTTAAACAGGCGCTTCGGCGCCTGTTTTCAATGCGTTATCTCTCCTCTGTTGAAACTTCTTCAAGTTGATTGAAAATTGATCACGTCTGTTGATCATTTTTAAGTTGACGACATCCGCAGATTACGTCATTTTGAACATCTGGACGTCTAAACGTGTAGATGTTCGCAGGCCGATTGTTAATCGATGAGGGTGCAGGATGAGTTTCTTTCATGCCAATCAGCGCGAAGCGCTAAACCAGAGCCTGGCTGAGCTGAACGGGCAAATTAATGTTTCATTTGAGTTCTTCCCGCCGCGTACCAGCGAAATGGAAGAGACCCTCTGGAGCTCCATCGATCGTCTGAGCAGCCTGAAACCAAAATTCGTTTCCGTTACCTACGGCGCGAACTCAGGGGAACGCGACCGCACCCACAGCATTATCAAAGGCATTAAAGATAGAACCGGGCTGGAGGCTGCACCCCATCTGACCTGTGTTGATGCCACGCGGGATGAACTGCGCACCATTGCTCAGGATTACTGGAACAATGGCATTCGCCATATTGTGGCGCTGCGCGGTGACCTGCCTCCCGGCAGCGGCAAGCCTGAGATGTACGGCAGCGATCTGGTGTCGCTGCTGAAAGAGGTCGGCGATTTTGATATTTCCGTCGCCGCCTATCCTGAAGTCCATCCCGAAGCGAAAAGCGCCCAGGCCGATCTGATTAACCTGAAGCGAAAAATTGATGCCGGCGCAAACCGGGCAATTACCCAGTTCTTCTTTGACGTTGAAAGCTATTTACGTTTTCGCGATCGCTGTGTTTCGACCGGCATTGATGTAGAAATTGTGCCGGGCATTCTGCCGGTCTCTAACTTTAAACAGCTCCAGCGCTTTGCCACGCTGACCAATGTGCGTGTGCCAGGCTGGATGAACGCGATGTTTGCCGGTCTGGATGATGATCCGGAAACGCGCAAAATGGTGGGCGCCAATATCGCGATGGACATGGTAAAAATCCTGTCACGCGAAGGGGTGAAAGATTTCCATTTTTACACCCTGAACCGTGCCGAAATGAGTTACGCCATCTGTCACACGTTAGGTGTGCGTCCTGCCGCTGCGGCTTAACCCTCTTGTTTCAGCCAATAAAAAAGTCGGGAACGTCCCGACTTTTTTGTTTTTCTGGCGGGCAGCGCTGACCGCTGTCAGCGCCTGACCACGATTAACCGGTATTGCGCATACCTGCCGCCACACCTGCAATCGTCACCATCAGCGCCTGCTCTACGCGGGCATCCGGCTCCTCACCACGGGCTTCCTGCGCACGTGAACGATGCAGCAGTTCTGCCTGGAGTACGTTGAGCGGATCGGTATAGACGTTACGCAGCGCAATCGACTCGGCAATCCACGGCTGGTCAGCCATCAGGTGTGAGTCATTGGCGATGGTCAGTACCGCTTTGATATCCGCAGCAAGCTGTTCGCGCAGTTGTTTACCCAGCGGCCAGAGTGATTTATCGACCAGACGCTGATCGTAATATTCCGCCAGCCACAGGTCGGCTTTCGAGAAGACCATCTCCAGCATCCCCAGACGGGTGGAGAAGAATGGCCAGTCGCGGCACATCGCTTCCAGCTGATCCTGATGACCGGCTGCCATCGCCTGCTGCAATGCAGCACCGGCACCCAGCCAGGCAGGCAGCATCAGACGGTTCTGCGTCCAGGCGAAAATCCATGGAATCGCACGCAGCGACTCTACGCCACCGGTAGGACGGCGTTTGGCCGGACGTGATCCCAGCGGTAATTTACCCAGCTCCTGCTCCGGCGTCGCCGAACGGAAATAAGGGACGAAGTCAGCGTTTTCACGCACATAACCACGATACATCGCACAGGAGTCAGCTGAGAGCTGATCCATAATGTCGCGCCATTCGCGTTTTGGCTCTGGCGGTGGCATCAGGTTTGCTTCCAGAATTGCGCCGGTGTAGAGCGACAGGCTGGCGATGGTCACGGCCGGTAAGCCATATTTAAAGCGGATCATCTCACCCTGTTCTGTCACACGCAGACCGCCGCGCAGGCTGCCTGGCGGTTGTGACAGCAGTGCGGCATGGGCGGGCGCGCCGCCACGACCAATGCTGCCGCCGCGTCCGTGGAACAGCGTCAGTGAAATACCGGCCTTCTCGCAGGTTTTAATCAGGGCATCCTGTGCCTGATATTGCGCCCAGCTGGCGGCCATGACACCGGCATCTTTCGCCGAGTCAGAATAGCCAATCATCACCATCTGTTTGCCCTGAATAAAGCCGCGATACCAGTCGATGCTCAGCAGCTGGCTCATCACGTCGTTCGCGTTATTCAGGTCATCAAGCGTTTCAAACAGCGGTGCAACCGGCATGGCATAACCGATACCCGCTTCTTTCAGCAGCAGATGCACGGCCAGCACGTCGGAAGGGGTTTTCGCCATCGAAATAACATAGGCGGCGATAGAACCCTGCGGGGCTTCCGCCGCGACACGACACGTCTCCAGCACTTCACGCGTCTCATCGCTGGGTTCCCAGGTACGAGGCAGCAGCGGGCGCTTGGAATTCAGTTCACGGATCAGGAACGCCTGCTTGTCCGCTTCAGACCAGCTTTCATAATCGCCGAGGCCCAGATAACGGGTCACTTCGGCAATCGCCTCTGTGTGACGGGTGCTCTCCTGGCGCAGATCGATACGCACCAGCGGCACGCCGAAGCATTTCACGCGGCGCAGCGTATCAAGCAACTGACCGTTAGCGATAATGCCCATGCCGCACTGTTGCAGTGACTGATAGATGGCAAACAGCGGGTCCCACAGTTGATCGTTGGAGACCAGCAGATCGGCCGGACGCGGCAGGCGTTCGCCTTTCAGGCGGCGTTCCAGGAACGACTGGGTCGTCATCAGCTGACTGCGCAGACGTTTCAGGATCACACGGTAAGGTTCCAGCGCTTCCGGCTCGCCGCTGAGTTCGCGGATCTCTTCACTGCACTCGGACATCGACAGCTCGGAGATCAACACGCCGATATCGCGCAGGAACAGGTCAGTGGCTTTCCAGCGGCTCAGCTGCATCACATGGCGGGTAATCGACGCCGTGACGTTCGGGTTACCGTCGCGGTCGCCACCCATCCACGAGGTGAACTGAACCGGCACGAAATCGACCGGCAGCCTGATGCCAAACGCCTCTTCGACCTGCTCGTTCAGCTCACGCAGGAAAGCAGGAACGCCTTCCCACAGGCTGTTTTCTACGACGGCAAAGCCCCATTTGGCTTCGTCTACTGGGGTCGGACGATATTTACGGATCTCATCGGTGTGCCACGCCTGCGCCACCAGCTGGCGCAAACGGCGCATAATCTGGTTGCGTTCGTAGTCGGAGACATCGCTGTGATCAAGCTGCTTCAGGCAGCTGTTAACTTCAACCAGCTTGTGAATCAGTGTACGACGGGTGATTTCGGTCGGGTGCGCAGTCAGCACCAGCTCCAGAGACAGTGATTCAATGGCCGCAAGGATGTCGCTTTCGCTGATATCTTTCTGCTGTTTCAGGGTATCAAAGGTCTTTTTCAGCAGTTCAGGATGGTTCTCACCCTCACCACTTTGCGAGATGGTCTGATACTGCTCAGCCACGTTAGTGAGGTTCAGAAACTGGCTGAAAGCGCGTGCAACCGGCAGAAGCTCCTCGTTGGAGAGGTTCTGCAGCGTATTGAGCAGTTCTTTACGATGAGTGTCATTTCCTGCACGGGATGACTTGGAGAGCTTACGGATGGTTTCAACCTGGTCGAGGATGTTCTCTCCCAGTGCATCCTTAATCGTATCCCCGAGCAGTTTGCCGAGCATACTGACATTACTTCGCATTGCGGAATATTGTTCGTTCATTGGACCCTGACACCCTTATCGTCTTGAAAAACTCATACACCCGACCTTTCAGGCAGCAGAAAAATCAGCAACATTGTGTCCCCGATAATCTACAGGGAACCGGCTCCGTTGCCGCCTGTCCACATTCTGAAACGTTCTGGATAATCACCCGGTGGGCATAACATCGTCTTTTATCTAGCCACGTAATGCTGCGTTCGTCAAATGCGTTAAAGTGCACTGAAGATGTGGCTAACTAACGGAAATTCGTAGAATTTATAGAGAAAGAAGCGGGATAAGTTATTCTTATTGTTAAATCCCGCAGATTGCGGGGGCATTTTGCTGTTAATACAGTGAAATGCCCCATTTGCTGTCAATCAGTGACAAAAATGCTGCACAACCTGACTGATTAGCGCCCGTGTCGGCTTAATAAATGCCGTATCAATAAATTCGTCGGGCTGATGCGCCTGATTGATTGAGCCCGGGCCCAGGACCAGTGTTGGGCAGAGTGTTTGAATAAACGGCGCCTCGGTACAGTAATTCACCACCTCGGTTGGCGTACCCAGTAATTTCTCAACCACACTCACCAGTTCTTGATTTACCGGACACTCATAGCCCGGAATCGGCGGATGCAGTTCGGCCACGGTGACCCGGCCCGGCCAGCGTGCACTCACCGGTGCCAGCGCCTCGTTCAGCAACCCATCCAGATCGCTCAGTGACAGGCCCGGCAACGGACGAATATCCATATGCAGTTCACAGCAGGCGCAGATACGGTTCGCGGCGTCTCCGCCATGAATATGGCCGAAATTCATGGTCGGATAAGGGATAGCGAAGCCGTCATGGTGATAACGCTCCTGCAGCGTCGTGCGCAGTTGCATCAGATGAGTGATCGACTCATGCATCAGTTCAATGGCGTTGACACCGCGTGCCGGATCGCTGGAATGGCCCGATTTCCCCTCGATGCGAATCACATTCGACAGATGGCCTTTGTGCGCGCGCACCGGTTTAAGCGAAGTCGGTTCACCGATGATGGCACAGTCGGGACGCAGCTGCGTCGATTCAGAGAAATATTTGGCGCCAGCCATGGTGGTCTCTTCATCGGCCGTGGCAAGGATATAGAGCGGTTTGCTCAGCGTGCTGACATCCACATCGCGCAGCGTGTCGAGAATAAAGGCGAAGAAGCCTTTCATGTCTGCTGTGCCCAGGCCGTAGAGCTTGTTGTCATGCTCAGTCAGAGTAAAGGGATCGCGCGTCCAGCGGCCATCATCAAAGGGAACGGTATCCGTATGACCGGCTAACAGCAGGCCGCCCGCACCGGTGCCGGTGCGCGCCAGCATATTAAATTTATTGCGGGTGCCGGGCACCGGCTGCACTTCAACGCTGAAGCCAAGGTCGCGGAACCAGCCGGCCAGCAAATTGATTAAAGTTTCATTACTCTGATCCAGTGCGGCATCGGTTGCGCTGATCGACGGTGTGGCGATTAACTGGCGGTACAGTTCAATAAAAGGCGGTAATTTTGTCTTCACTGTTGGCGGTCCTTGGGTTAGGATGTATCCATATTCATGCAGTAATAGTGAATAAAAATACATTAACGTCCTCTGCAAGGGAACCATAAATCACTGCAGATGACAGGGTGGGTAACGGGGCAAGGCCGCGACCCGGAACGTGCGACTGTAAAAAGGGTTACAGCCTGATGTTGAATACGCTGATCGTTGGTGCCAGTGGTTATGCCGGTGTAGAGCTTGCCACCTTCCTGAATCGCCATCCACATATCAACATAACCGCTTTGGCGGTTTCTGCGCAAAGCCCTGATGCTGGCAAGCGCCTCTCTGACCTCCATCCACAGCTGAAAGGCGTAGTGGATTTACCGCTACAGCCGCTGAGCAGCGCAGCTGAGTGGGCAGACAAAGTGGATGTGGTGTTCCTGGCGACGGCGCATGAAGTCAGCCACGATCTGGCGCCGGAATTCCTTAAGGCCGGTTGTGTCGTGTTCGACCTGTCAGGCGCGTTCCGCGTTAATGACGCTGATTTTTATACCCGCTTCTATGGCTTCACCCATCAGCATGGTGACTGGCTGGACAAAGCGGTGTACGGCCTGGCGGAATATCAGCATGAGAAAATTCAGCAGGCGCAGCTGGTAGCGGTACCGGGTTGCTACCCGACCGCTGCGCAACTGGCACTGAAACCCCTGGTGGATGCCGGACTGTTGAACGATGCGCAGTGGCCAGTCATTAACGCCACCAGTGGCGTGAGCGGTGCCGGACGTAAAGCCAATGTCGGCACCAGTTTCTGCGAAGTAAGTCTTCATCCTTATGGCCTGTTTAACCATCGTCACCACCCGGAAATTGTTGCGCACCTCGGTACACCCGTGATCTTTACGCCGCATCTGGGCAGTTTCCCGCGCGGTATTCTGGCAACGATTACCTGCCGTCTGAAAGCGGGTGTCAGCCGCGAAGATATCGCCGCTGTTTTCCATCGCGCCTATGACAATAAGCCACTGGTGCGGCTCTATGATAAGGGCGTGCCGGCGCTGAAAGCCGTTGTGGGCCTGCCTTACTGTGATATCGGTTTTGAAGTACAGGGCGAACATCTGATTGTCGTCGCCGCCGAAGATAATCTGCTGAAAGGCGCGGCATCGCAGGCGGTACAGTGCCTGAACATCCGGTTCGGCTTCCCTGAAACGCAGTCACTGATTTAACGGACAACTAGACCATGACCAATCCATTGATTATTAAGCTGGGCGGTGTGCTGTTAGACAGCGAAGAAGCGCTGGCCCGTTTGTTTGAAGCGCTGCTGAAATATCGCAGCGCCCATCAGCGTCCGCTGCTCATTGTCCACGGCGGCGGTTGCCTGGTCGATGAACTGATGAAAAAGCTGGCGCTGCCAGTCATGAAGAAAAATGGCCTGCGCGTCACCCCAGCCGATCAGATCGACATCATTACCGGTGCACTGGCGGGAACCGCAAACAAAACGTTGCTGGCCTGGGCAAAAAAATCGGGCATCAACGCGGTCGGCCTCTGCCTGGGCGATGCGGGCATTGTGAATGTCGCTCCGTTTGATGAAGAACTTGGCCATGTTGGCCACGCAACGCCGGGTAATCCGGCCTTGCTGAACACGCTGCTGGCGGCGGGTTACATGCCGGTGGTGAGCTCAATTGGTATTACTGACAGCGGCGACCTGATGAACGTCAACGCTGACCAGGCGGCAACCGCGCTGGCTTCGACGCTGGGTGCCGATCTGGTTCTGTTATCCGACGTCAGTGGTATTCTCGACGGCAAAGGTCAGCGCATCGAAGAGATGACCGCCGACAAAGCTGAGCAGCTGATTTCCCAGGGCATTATTACCGATGGCATGATTGTTAAAGTCCACGCGGCACTTGATGCGGCGCGTACACTGGGTCGCCCGGTCGATATTGCCAGCTGGCGTCACGCTGAGCGGCTGACTGATCTTTTTAACGGCGTGTCGATTGGCACCCGGATTCTCGCTTAACGACTCTGATTCAAGGATTACGAAATGCAAACGCAAAACATCAAAAAAATCGTTCTGGCTTACTCCGGTGGTCTTGATACTTCGGCCATCATTCCATGGCTGAAAGAGAACTACGGCGGCTGTGAAGTGGTCGCATTTGTAGCGGATATTGGTCAGGAGCGCGGCGATCTGGAAGGTGTTGAGAAGAAAGCCCTGCAGTCTGGCGCCTCTGAATGTCACGTGGTTGACCTGCGTGAAGAGTTCATCAGCGACTACGTTTATCCGGTACTGCAGACCGGCGCGTTGTATGAAGGAACCTATCTGCTGGGCACCTCTATGGCGCGTCCTATCATCGCAAAAGCGCAGGTTGAGCTGGCACTGAAAGTAGGCGCGGATGCGCTGTGTCATGGTGCAACCGGTAAAGGCAATGACCAGGTGCGTTTCGAAACCACCTACACCGCGCTGGCACCACAGCTGAAAGTCGTGGCACCGTGGCGTGAATGGAACCTGCGTTCACGTGAAGCACTGCTGGACTATCTGAAAGAGCGCAACATTCCGACCACCGCTTCGCTGGAAAAAATCTACAGCCGTGACGAAAACGCCTGGCATATCTCCACCGAAGGCGGCGTGCTGGAAAGCCCGGCCAATGCACCAAATAAAGATTGCTGGGTCTGGACTGTCGATCCGCTGGAAGCGCCTGACCAGCCTGAAGACGTGACTGTAACCGTTGAGAAAGGTCGTGTTGTGGCGGTTAACGGCGAAAAACTGAGTCCGTTCCAGTGTCTGGAAAAACTGAACGTGCTGGGCGCAAAACATGGCGTCGGCCGTATCGATATCGTTGAAAACCGTCTGGTAGGCATTAAATCCCGCGGCTGCTACGAAACCCCTGGCGGCACCATCATGGTGAATGCGCTGCGTGCGGTTGAGCAGCTGGTCCTGGATCGCGATAGCTTCAAATGGCGTGAGCAGCTGGGCCACGAGATGTCTTACGTCGTTTATGATGGTCGCTGGTTCGCTCCGCTGCGTAAGTCGATTCAGGCTGCTGCCGAATCGCTGGCGGAAGAAGTTAACGGTGAAGTGGTGCTGCAGCTCTACAAAGGCCAGGCGACAGCCACTCAGAAGCGTTCTGCGAACAGCCTCTACTCGGAAGAGTTCGCTACCTTCGGTGAAGATGAAGTTTACGATCACCGTCACGCGGGCGGCTTTATCCGTCTGTTCTCGCTCTCTTCGCGTATCCGCGCCCTGAACGAGCAGAAGAAGTAATTTTTCAGGCGGGGTGCGCCTCGCCTCACAGTTTTGATTCAGGGGCGGCATTTATGCCGCCTCTTGTTTAACGATTCAGAGGAGTTTTCACATGGCACTTTGGGGTGGACGGTTTACTCAGGCAGCGGATCAACGTTTTAAACAGTTCAATGACTCGCTGCGCTTCGATTACCGCCTGGCAGAGCAGGACATCATTGGCTCTGTTGCCTGGTCCAAAGCGCTGGTGACGGTCAATGTGCTGACTCAGGATGAGCAGCAGCAACTTGAAGCGGCCCTGAATTCGCTATTGAATGAAGTGCGTGAAAATCCTGAACAGATTCTGCAGAGCGATGCCGAAGATATTCACAGCTGGGTTGAAGGTAAGCTGATCGACAAAGTCGGCTCGCTGGGCAAAAAGCTGCACACCGGCCGTAGCCGCAACGATCAGGTCGCGACCGATCTGAAACTGTGGTGCAAGGTACAGATCGAAGCGCTGCTGGGCGCCACACGTGAGCTGCAGCAGGCGTTAGTGGTTACCGCCGAAGCCAATCAGGATGCAGTGATGCCGGGCTACACCCACTTGCAGCGTGCGCAGCCGGTGACGTTTGCGCACTGGTGTCTGGCCTACGTTGAAATGCTGGCGCGTGACGAGAGCCGTCTGCAGGATACCCTGAAGCGTCTTGATGTCAGCCCGCTGGGCTGTGGCGCACTGGCCGGTACCGCTTACGAGATTGATCGTCAGCAGCTGGCAGGCTGGCTGGGCTTCGCTTCCGCCACACGTAACAGTCTGGATACCGTATCAGACCGCGATCACGTGCTGGAACTGCTCTCTGACGCGGCCATTGGCATGGTGCATCTGTCGCGCTTTGCGGAAGATATGATTTTCTTCAACACCGGCGAAGCAGGCTTTATTGAGCTGTCAGATAAAGTGACCTCAGGCTCATCACTGATGCCGCAGAAGAAAAATCCGGATGCGCTGGAGCTGATTCGCGGCAAATGTGGTCGTGTGCAGGGTGCACTGACCGGCATGATGATGACGCTAAAAGGTCTGCCGCTGGCCTACAACAAAGATATGCAGGAAGACAAAGAAGGGCTGTTTGACGCGCTGGATACCTGGCTCGACTGTCTGCATATGTCAGTGCTGGTGCTGGATGGCCTGCAGGTTAAACGTCCGCGTTGCCAGGAAGCCGCTGAACAGGGCTACGCAAACTCTACTGAGCTGGCCGACTATCTGGTCGCCAAAGGTGTGCCGTTCCGTGAAGCACACCATATCGTTGGAGAAGTTGTCGTGGCGGCTATCGGGCAGGGCGTAGCACTTGAAGCGCTGTCGCTGGCACAACTTCAGCAGTTCAGCGCGGTGATTGGCGAGGATGTCTATCCGATTCTGGCGCTGCAATCGTGTCTGGATAAGCGTAATGCGCAGGGCGGTGTTTCTCCGCAGCAGGTTGCCCGCGCTATCGGTGACGCTAAACAGCGTCTGGCGTGATCAGCAGGTAAAAAAAAAGCGGGCACATTAAAATGCCCGCCAACCTCTAGCTTCAGAACTACTATTTTTTATAGGCACATCATCAAAGCGCCCGCTCTCCCGGCCGACGCTCAGACTCTCTTACGCTGACAGCAAGTATTGACGCAGATCTTCACTGCCGCCAGCATGACGACCGCCCATGAAGACCTGCAGTACCGTCGCCAGGCCTGAAACGGCTCCTGAACTGACGGTTGTCGAATCCTGTCCCATCACAATTTTCGTACTCAATGACATGCTCACTCAGCCTCTGTATGGCCTGCGCACAGAAGCCGCAGCTGGCTTTATAGAGATGAAGACAGACTCCTGAGCTTTTTGTTGCGCGCATTATTCCCAACCACCCTTGATAGGGCCAATCGTTCATTGCTATTCTATCTATCGCCACGGGCTATCGTGGTTTGGAGGGTAATAATGAATATTCGTGATCTTGAATATCTGGTTTCGCTTGCTGAACACCGTCATTTCCGCCGTGCGGCGGATGCATGTCATGTCAGTCAGCCCACGTTAAGCGGGCAGATCCGTAAGCTGGAAGATGAGCTGGGTGTGATGCTGCTGGAGCGCACCAGCCGTAAAGTGCTGTTCACGCAGGCAGGTTTACTGCTGGTGGATCAGGCGCGTACGGTGCTGCGTGAAGTGAAAGTGCTGAAAGAGATGGCCAGTCAGCAAGGGGAAGCGATGTCAGGTCCGCTGCATATCGGCCTCATCCCGACCACCGCGCCGTATTTACTGCCACAGATTATCCCGACGCTGCACCAGACCTTCCCGAAACTGGAGATGTATCTGCACGAAGCGCAGACGCAACAGCTGCTGTCACAGCTCGACAGTGGCAAGCTCGACTGTGCGATTGTTGCGCTGGTCAAAGAGAGTCAGGCCTTTATCGAAGTGCCGCTGTTTGATGAGCCAATGAAGCTGGCTGTCTATGCCGATCATCCGTGGTGCGATCGCGATCGTGTGCCAATGTCCGATCTGGCCGGCGAGAAATTGCTGATGCTGGAAGATGGACACTGTCTGCGTGACCAGGCGATGGGATTCTGCTTTGAGGCGGGTGCCGATGAAGATACCCATTTCCGGGCGACCAGTCTTGAGACACTGCGCAATATGGTGGCGGCAGGCAGTGGCATTACGCTGTTACCGGCGCTGGCAGTTCCACCAGAGCGTATTCGCGACGGTGTCTGCTATCTCACCTGCTACAAACCGGTGCCACAGCGCACGATCGCGCTGGTCTATCGTCCGGGTTCACCTCTGCGCAGCCGTTATGAACAGCTGGCAGAGGCAATTAAAACCCACATGGCACACTATTTCGACGCTGCGTTAAAACAGGCGGTTTAAGCCGTTTAACGCCGCAACGCGATAGGCTTCGGCCATCGTCGGATAGTTAAAGGTGGTATTCACGAAGTACTCAATCGTGTTGCCACCATTTTTTTGCTCCATGATCGCCTGACCGATGTGAATGATCTCAGCGGCACGCTCGCCAAAGCAGTGGATCCCCAGAATCTCTTTGGTTTCCCGATGGAACAGAATCTTCAGACTGCCGACGTTCATGCCCACAATCTGCGCGCGTGCCAGATGTTTAAACTGCGCGCGGCCCACTTCGTAAGGCACCTTCATTGCCGTAAGCTGCTGCTCGGTTTTACCCACGGAGCTGATTTCCGGAATGGTGTAGATACCGGTTGGGATATCTTCAATCAGGTGTGCTGACGCTTCCCCTTTGATAATCGCCTGTGCGGCAATACGGCCCTGATCGTAGGCGGCTGAGGCCAGGCTTGGATAGCCAATCACGTCACCGACGGCATAAATGTGCGGCTGCGCTGTCTGATACATGCTGTTCACTTTCAGCAGGCCACGCCCATCGGCTTCCAGACCGACGTTTTCCAGCGAAAGGGAATCGGTGTTACCGGTGCGGCCGTTGGCGTACAGCAGGCAATCCGCTTTCACTTTCTTGCCCGACTTCAGATGCATGATGACGCCATCTTCCACGCCTTCGATCTTCTCAAACTCTTCATTGTGACGAATCACTACGCCGCTATTCCAGAAGTGGTATGAGAGAGAATCCGACATCTCCTGATCGAGAAACGCCAGCAGGCGATCGCGGGTATTAATCAGGTCAACTTTGACGTTGAGACCACGGAAAATCGATGCATATTCACAGCCGATGACGCCAGCGCCGTAAATAATGACGTGACCCGGTTCGTGGTGCAGATTAAGGATAGAGTCGGAGTCGTAGACGCGGGGATGCGTAAAGTCGACATTATCAGGATGGTAAGGCCGTGAACCACAGGCGATAACAAACTTCTCTGCCGTCAGCGTCTCACGCGTGCCATCAGGTTGTTCAATCTCAATCGTATTGGCATCAACAAAATGGGCATCGCCCTGATAAAGCTCACAGCGGTTACGCTCGTAGAAGCCCTGGCGCATGGCTGTCTGCTGGCTGATCACGCTTTCAGTGTGATTAAGAATGTCGGCGAAAGAGGAGCGAAGCAGTCGGGTATGATCGCTGTAGAGCGGGTTTTGGTTGAATTCGATAATGCGACTGACGGCGTGGCGAAGGGCTTTGGAAGGGATGGTTCCCCAGTGCGTACAGCCGCCGCCGATGTTGTGGTAGCGTTCGACCACGGCGATGCGCGCTCCCTGTTTTACCAGCCCCATCGCCGCCCCTTCACCGCCGGGCCCTGAGCCAATCACAATGGCATCGTAATCGTAAGACTTTTGCATACCGATACGTCCTATTATTTATACATTTTTACAACGAGATTCTAACATCTCGTCGCGCACTTCTGAATTCTATCAGCGATTTTCATCACATTTTGACAAAGTGTGAGGTTCACAGGCAGTGACAAAGAATGCCAATCTGTACGCTGAAAATTTTGCTATAGTGCCCGCTCAACACCGCTAAAGGCAGAGAGAATGGGCGTCAGAGCGCAACAAAAAGAACGTACACGACGTACACTGATTGAAGCAGCGTTCAGTCAGCTCAGCGCCGAACGCAGTTTTGCCAGTTTGAGTTTGCGGGAAGTTGCCCGTGAAGCGGGGATTGCACCCACCTCCTTTTATCGTCATTTCAAGGATGTTGATGAGCTTGGCCTGACGATGGTGGACGAAAGTGGGCTGATGCTGCGACAGCTGATGCGTCAGGCACGACAGCGTATCGCCAAAGGCGGCAGCATCATTAAAACGTCGGTGTCGACCTTTATGGAGTTCATCGGCAACAACCCCAACGCTTTCCGCCTGTTACTGCGTGAACGTTCCGGCACCTCTGCTGCTTTCCGTGCCGCCGTGGCGCGTGAAATTCAGCACTTTATCGCTGAACTGGCTGACTATCTTGAGGTCGAAAATCGCATGCCGCGCAGTTTTACCGAAGCGCAGGCTGAAGCGATGGTGACCATTGTCTTCAGCGCCGGTGCAGAAGCACTGGACGTTGATGCTGAGCAGCGACGTAAGCTTGAGGATCGGCTGGTGTTACAGCTGCGGATGATCGCCAAAGGCGCTTATTACTGGTACCGCCGTGAGCAGGAACGACTGGCGGTCACCCTGGAAAAACCCGAAGAGCAATGAGTAAGGATCAGTTCATGACCCACCCAGGTACCCGCGATAAAAGCACTCTGGCACTGGCTTTTATTACCGGCTTAGCGATTAACGGTTCGTTTTCTGTGCTGTTCAGCGCCTTTGTTCCCTTTTCGATTTTTCCGCTGATTGCGCTGGGTCTGGCGGCCTGGTGTCTGCATCAGCGGTATCTCAACACCAACATGCCGGACGGCATGCCAGGCCTGGCGGCGGCGTTTTTCCTGCTGGGGATTCTGGTTTATAGCGCGCTGGTGCGGGCAGAATACCCGGACATTGGCTCAAATTTCGTTCCCACCGTTCTGATGGTCGCGCTGGTGTTCTGGATTGCGACGCGGTTTAAGCGCAAGCGTAATCAGTAGGGATATCGGCAGGGAAAAAAAACGGGAACCTCAGGGTTCCCGTTTTTGTTTACGCTTTACGCGTCAGCAGCACACCGCATTCCATGTGGTGGGTGTAGGGGAACTGATCAAACAGCGCCAGCCGCGTCACGTCGTGCGTTTCTGACAACGTTTGCAGATTGTCGCTCAGGGTTTGTGGGTTGCAGGAGATATAAAGGATGCGCGGATACGCCTGCACCATTTTCACCGTCTCTTCATCCAGGCCGCTACGTGGTGGATCGACAAATATCGTCTCGCACTCGTAGCTGGTCAGATCAATCCCTTCCAGACGATTAAAGCTGCGCACGCCATTCATCGCCTGAGTAAACTCCTCCGCCGCCATGCGAATGATCTGCACGTTATCAATCTGGTTCACGGCAATGTTGTATTGCGCCGACGCAACAGAAGGCTTGGCGATTTCCGTTGCCAGAACGCGGCGGAAATTGCGCGCCAGCGCCAGCGAGAAGTTGCCGTTACCGCAGTAAAGCTCCAGCAGGTCACCCTGTGAATCCTGCGTCACATCCAGCGCCCACTCCAGCATCTGAATATTCATTGCCGCGTTAGGCTGGGTAAAACTGTTCTCGACCTGACGATAGATAATCTCGCGACCCGCAACCGGCAGACACTCATCGACATAGTCGCGATCCAGACAGATTTTGGTTTTGGTCGCACGGCCAATTAACTGCACATCCAGACCTTCTGCACGCAGTTGATCACGCAGCGCGGCGGCGGCCTGCTGCCACTCATCATCCAGCTTGCGATGATAGAGCAGTGAAATCACAATCTGATTGCTCATGGTTGACAGATAGTCGATCTGGAACAGCTTGTGACGCAGGGTGCGGTTATCACGGATCGCGGCGATCATCTTTGGCATCAGCTGATTGATCAGCTGGCTGGCTGCCGGGAACTGATCGACCCGGATCCGCTCGCGCGTCTGCTGATCAAAGATGATGTGATAGATATCATCACCGTCGTGCCACAGGCGGAATTCGGCGCGCATCCGATAGTGGCTGACCGGCGAACGGAACACCTCCACGTCGGGCGCAGCAAACGGCGTCATCATCGTCTCTAAACGACTGACTTTTTCCGCCAGCTGTGCGTCATAGTCTTCAATGGGGAGATGTTCGGGTGTCATGAGTAATCCTGATTAATAGCTTACCAGCGGGCGATTGTAGGCATTCACTTGCTGATGTCCAGTCCCACAGCGATAAGATATTTAGCAGTCTGGACTTCCGTATCTCCACTCCGTAGACTGCAGACGCCGGCCTCAAGCCCGAGTTAATAGGGAATCCAGTGTGAATCTGGAGCTGACGCGCAGCGGTAAGGAATGTCGTGATGAGTGCAATTGCAGACACTGTCCTCCGGGATGGGAAGTCATCATCATTTATGGTTCCCAGCCCGAAGACCTGCCGGTGTAACGTCGCTACTCGTACAATCATCGCGTTCTATTGATTGTCGGCCTGCGGCATCCTGCTTCGTCTTATGGATGCGATTAAAATGACAAAAAAAACTGCATCGCTGTTCGCTCTGAGCGCAACGGCGATTTCTCTCTGGGCGCAAAACGGTTTTGCGCAGGGGAATGATGATACGCAAATCGTTACTGCCAACCGTTTTGCCGAACCTGTTTCCGGGGTGCTGGCGCCGACAACCGTCGTCACGCGTGATGAGATTGATCGCTGGCAGGCCAAAAGTCTGACAGATGTGATGCGCCGTCTGCCGGGTGTCGATGTCGCGCAAAGCGGCGGGCTAGGGCAGCAGAGTTCGCTGTTTATTCGGGGTACTGAGTCCAGACATGTGCTGATCCTGATTGATGGTATCCGGCTTAATCAGGCGGGTATTACCGGTTCGTCCGACCTCAGCCAGATCCCCCTGTCGCTGGTGCAACGCATCGAATATATTCGCGGCGCACGTTCCGCGGTTTACGGTTCTGATGCCATTGGCGGCGTGGTGAATATTATTACGGGCCGTTCGCAACCGGGCACGACGCTGACGGCGGGCATGGGATCCAACGGCTATCAATCGTATGACGGCTCAACCCAGCAGATGCTGGGCGACGCGACAAAGCTTACCCTGGCAGGCAACTATACCTACACCAAAGGGTATGACGTGGTGGCGGGCTATCCCAATGACTATGGCCCGGCGCAGCACGATCGCGACGGCTTCATGAGCAAAACCCTGTATGGCAACCTTGAGCATCAGTTCAGCGATGAACTCAGTGGTTTTGTGCGCGGCTATGGCTTTGATAACCGCACTGCCTATGACGGGTCTTACACGTATGATGACAGCTTCACGAATATCATCGGCCTGGCGGATACCCGTCAGCTCTACAGCCAGACCTGGGACACCGGGTTACGCTTCAACCGCGACGTCTACTCCACCCAGCTTATTGCCAGTTATGGCCATACCAAAGACATTAACTACGATCCGCGCAATGGCCGCTACGGCGCTGCATCCACCTTTGATGATGTCACTCAGTACAATCTGCAGTGGGGCAATACTGTGCAGGTGGGGCAGGGCGCCGTCAGTGCGGGTGTTGACTGGCAGAAAGAGACAACGGAACCGGGCACGAACTATTTATCAGATGGCTATGAACAGCGTAATACCGGCCTCTACGTGACCGGGCAGCAACAGTTTGGCAGCGTCACTCTTGAGGGTGCGGTACGTGGTGACGATAACAATCAGTTCGGCTGGCATAACACCTGGCAGACGGCGGCGTCATGGGAGTTTATTTCCGGGTACCGCGCGTTCGCTTCGTATGGTACTGCTTTCAAAGCGCCTAATCTGTCGCAGGTATACAGCCCATTTTATGGCAACCGCGACCTCGATCCTGAAAAAAGTAAGCAGTGGGAAGGCGGCTTTGAGGGGCTGACCGGGCCGGTGAACTGGCGCGTGTCGGGCTATCGCAACGACATTGATGACCTGATTGAAGGCGATCCGCAGACCTTCCGCTACTACAACATTGAGAAGGCACGTATTAAAGGCGTTGAAGCCACCGCTGGATTCGATACCGGGCCGCTGACGCATCAGCTCTCATATGATTATGTCGATGCGCGGGATGGCAGCACCGATCAGCCGCTCGTTCGCCGGGCTAAGCAGCAGGTCAAGTATCAGCTTGACTGGACACTGCATGAGTTTGACTGGTCCGTGACTTATCACTATCTGGGCGACCGTTATGATACCGACTTCAACAGCACGCCCAGCCGTCGTGTGAAATTAGGCGGTGTCAGCCTGTGGGATCTCGCCGTCTCATATCCTGTCACTTCACAACTCACGGTTCGTGGTAGAATTGCCAACCTGTTCGATAAAGATTACGAGACAGTGTATGGCTATCAGACTCCAGGACGAGAGTATTACCTCAGCGGCAGCTACAACTTCTGATTTGCGTCCCACCGTGCTGGTGTTTGATTCCGGCGTCGGTGGGCTTTCTGTCTATGATGAGGTCCGTCAGCTGTTGCCGGATCTTCATTATCTCTATGCCTTCGATAACGCTGGGTTCCCTTACGGCGAGAAAAGCGAAACCTTCATCGTGGAACGCGTGGTCGCTATCGTTGAGGCCATTACACAGCGTTATCCTCTCTCATTAGTCATCATCGCCTGCAATACGGCCAGCACGGTTTCATTGCCTGCTTTACGTGAACGCTTTGCGTTTCCTGTCGTGGGTGTGGTTCCGGCGATCAAACCTGCCGCGCGCCTGACGCGAAATGGTGTGGTCGGGTTGCTGGCGACGCGGGCTACGGTGCGCCGTCCTTATACCCACGAGCTGGTGGCGCAATTCGCCGGTTCCTGCAACATCGAGATGCTGGGATCGGCGGAGCTGGTGGAACTGGCTGAAGCTAAGCTACACGGTGCTGAGGTTGCACTGGATGAGGTGCGCCGTATTGTTCAGCCGTGGCTGCGGATGGCTGAACCACCGGACACGGTTGTTTTAGGCTGTACGCACTTCCCTTTACTGCGCGAAGAGCTGCAGCAGGTGTTACCTGAAGGGACGCGTCTGATTGATTCCGGTGCGGCAATTGCCCGACGAACAGCCTGGCTACTGGAACATGAAGCGCCTGAAGTAAATTCTTCGCAACAGAACATCGCATTCTGCACGGAGCTGGATGGTGAAGCGGTACAATTATCACCCGTTTTACAGCGTTATGGCTTCCCGTTGCTTGAAAAACTGGCGTTTTAGCGGCTTTTCGCTGAAAAAAGAAGCACTCGAAATTTTATTTGAAATTAGCACTTGTCAGCCTCCGAGAACTCCCTATAATGCGCCTCCACTGACACGGCACAACGGCTTACGAAGCGCCGGGTTAAGTAGGTTCGAAATCATACGAACCAGTGAGTTAAGCGAAAATAAATGCTTGACTGACAATGCGGAAAGCGTAATATACGCAGCCCGCGCCGCAGTAAATCGCGGCATGCTCTTTAACAATTTATCAGGCAATCTGTGTGGGCACTCGCAGGATTGATATCAGCGTCTCCGGACGCAACAAAATATCAAAGCCTCACGAGTGAACACATAATGAAATTCATTATGACGTTTTA
>NZ_SCKV01000008.1:0-238445 GCF_014155795.1 Pantoea hericii | reverse complement strand
TTGGTTAGAATACCTGCCTGTCACGCAGGGGGTCGCGGGTTCGAGCCCCGTCCGTTCCGCCACCCTATTAGGG
The DNA here is from genome assembly GCF_014155795.1 of Pantoea hericii. NCBI lineage: Bacteria > Pseudomonadati > Pseudomonadota > Gammaproteobacteria > Enterobacterales > Erwiniaceae > Pantoea > Pantoea hericii. The sequence goes on along the minus strand of NZ_SCKV01000008.1, from coordinate 238,372 downwards.
GCGTAGTTCAATTGGTAGAGCACCGGTCTCCAAAACCGGGTGTTGGGGGTTCGAGTCCCTCCGCCCCTGCCAGAAAACGATCCTTTGCTTCGGCAAAGGATTTTTTTTTGCCTTTAAAAAAGCAAAAAAGAAAAACCAGCTAACGCTAACTGGCCTCTGATCTTCCCTGCTCACCTCTTTTTCCCGTAAATTCAGCTGTTTTGCCTGACCAGAATCGGGAATTTAAGCAACTGGCGGATGTGTGCCTGCTGATCGCTGTTCTGCAACCAGACAGCATAGAGCGGACGAACGGCAACGGGTGTATCCGGAATCATCATCAACTCACTGTAAACACTTTGCCAGAAGTCCGGCAGAAACGCGCATGCGCCGGTGGTATGCAGCAGTTCACGGGTGACATGCGCTGACGTTGTGGAGAGGACCGGCACATCATCAGCCCCCGAGAGATAGCTCTGATGCTGATGAAAATCAGCTCCCCATTCCAGCTTAATATAATCATATTTCTCACGCTTTTCGCTCTGCCGGGCGCAGAACAGCGCCAGTGAAATATGACCAATCTGCTGACTGGTTAACTCATCCATCTTAGGCGCTTCAGTGGTAATCAACAGATCCAGCTGGCGCTCATGAAGCTGTTTAACCAGCAGATGCCGCTGTGCTACGCGCGCTTCTAAATGCAGGCTCTCCCGATTCTCATACAGCGTCTGTAGCCATGGCGTCAGATAGGCTTCCCATAGAGATGCACTGGCACCAATAGAAAGCTCATGATGCTGCTGAGTATGAGAAACCTCCTTCTTCGCCATCATCCAGGTGCTCATCAGGCTTTCAGCATAGGGAAGCAGTCGCTCTCCTGCCGCTGTCAGACGTATGTTATTGCGATGCCGTGTAAAAAGATTAACGCCAAGCTGATTCTCTAACTGACGGATGCGAAAACTGACAGCAGATTGCGTAAGGTAAAGTGCTTCTGCAGCACGCCCAAAATGACGTGTCCTGCTCACTTCCAGGAAAGTTTTCAGTAATTCCGTATCCACAGCGTTCTCCCAAAAAATGTTTGTCGTATAGATTTAAATGTTTTGTTTTACACTCTGTCAAGCCTATCTAATACTCCGCGCCATTAACAGCACGGCATTAGAAAATCAGGAGCGTGTAACATGGCGGAAAGCTTCTCAACAGAGAATCGTTTCTTTGATAACAAACATTACCCGCGTGGTTTCTCACGCCACGGTGACTTTACTATTAAAGAGGCTCAGCTTCTTGAACGCCACGGTTTTGCCTTTAATGAGCTGGATTTATCAAAGCGTGAGCCTGTAACTGAAGAAGAACGTTTGTTTATTGAAGTGTGTCGTGGCGTGCGTGAGCCGCAAACAGAAGCTGAGCGCGTATGGTCTAAGTATATGACCCGCATTAAGCGTCCTAAGCGTTTTCATACGCTCTCTGGCGGTAAACCGCAGATGGACACCGTTGAAGACTTTACCGACAGCGACGATTAACAGAGAAGGGGCGAAAGCCCCTTTTTTTATTGCAGGCTGTTGTGCAGATGAATCATTAATCGATCTATTGTACGGTAACTGACCGCTTCCTGCAGATGTGACCGGCTAATATCTGTATCCCCCGCGAGATCGGCAACGGTACGCGCCACTTTCAAAATACGCTGCCATGCCCGCACAGACAAACCCAGTTTCTCCAGCACGGACTCCAGCCACTCCGCGTCTTCTTTGGCAGGCTGACACCAGCGCATAATCTCTGCATTGTTTAAATGCGCATTGATCTTGCCTGTACGGGCCAGCTGAATGTTACGTGCCGCGACCACCCGATGACGTACCTGCTCAGACGCTTCCGCTCTGGCGCGCTGACCGCTGAGCATCCCACCCGGCAGTAGCGGCACCTCCAGCGAAAGATCAAAACGATCCAAAAAAGGGCCTGATAGCTTGCTGAGATATCGCAAAACCTGTTGGGGTGAGCAGCGGTTGTGTTGTCCCTGATAATGCCCGGTTGGACTTGGATTCATCGCAGCGATCAGCTGAAACCGTGCCGGATAGGTAACTTTTGCCCGGGCACGGGAAATAGCGATGACGCCCGACTCTAATGGCTCGCGCAGGGAGTCCAGTACCTTGCGATCAAATTCCGGTAACTCATCCAGAAACAGTACGCCATTGTGCGCGAGGGATATCTCACCGGGCCGTGGCAATGATCCGCCACCAATCAAAGCATAGAGAGATGCGCTATGGTGAGGTGACCTGAAAGGCCGCGTGCGCCACTGTCGGTGCAGGGTATTGTTGTTCACCAGGCTGTCGATTGCCGCGCACTCCAGAGCTTCCTGATCGCTAAGAGAAGGCATTATGCCAGGCAGTCGGGTGGCGAGCATGGTTTTACCCGTGCCCGGTGGCCCAATCAGCAGCAGGTTATGACCGCCTGCCGCTGTGATCTCCAGTGCTCTGCGCCCCTGCTCCTGACCAATGACATCAGCGAGATCATCAGCTGGCGTGTCGCCCTGCTGTTCAGGGTATTGGGCCGTCGGTAATGTGAGCGCATTACGCAGAAAGGCGCATACCTCGCTGAGGTGAGAGGCGACCAGCGACAACCCCTGACGGATGAGTCCGGCATCACCCTGATTTTCAACGGAGAGCACCAGCTGCCTTCCCGCCTGTATCGCCACCATAGCCGCTGGAATCGCGCCCTGTACACCGCACACTGCGCCGTCGAGTGCCAGCTCACCCAGAAACTCATAGTGCGTCAGCTTATCGGCAGGAAGCTGCTCAGAGGCGACCAGAATGGCGATCGCCATAGGTAAGTCATACCGCCCGCCCTCTTTGGGTAAATCTGCCGGGGCCAGATTGATGGTGACGCGCTTAGCCGGAAAGGTAAAACCACTGTTGATAATGGCGCTGCGGACCCGCTCACGTGCCTCTTTCACGGTGGTTTCAGGCAAACCCACCAGTGTTAACGCTGGCAGGCCGTTACTGATATGCGCCTCAATGGTCACCAGCGGGGCTTCTACGCCTAATGCTGCCCGGGTCAGAACTTTTGATAATGACATACTCGCTCCTTGTTGCCGCCAGTCTGGTGACAGCGTCAAATGAAAGCGAGGGGATGATCAGCACTGTTCGGGCCATCGTCCAGCTCATCAGCGTTTTTTTCATGCCGTATTGAAACCTTGTGCGACTGCGCGCAAATTCATCAAAACATGATTACGCCACTAAAGTGATGAATAATTATCATCACGTAATTATTTCTTGTAATACAGGTTGATAGGTCGTTATCCAGCGCCTGTGGTTAAAAAAAGTCTGTAAAAAAAGTTGTGCCATAACCCCTGACTATGATAACTCTGTAGGCATTACTTCGAACACGTAAAAGAATTGAACAACACATGAAAGCCCTTCTACAAGTGATTAGCCTGGTCGTGATTAGCGTGGTGGTGGTTATTAACCTACCGTGCGGGGCAACGCTTGGAGAAAGAAAGGCTTAAAAATCAAGCCTCGAATCCGAAAAAACCCCCGCACCGAAAGGTCCGGGGGTTTTTTTTCGACCCGAGGAAATATCAGTAAATCCACAAGGAACAAACAATGAACAGTAGCATAAAATTCTGTTGTTCCGGTCAGGACACAGGAGAATAGCGATGACAGGTGCACAGTGGGTAGTTCAGGCTTTACGCGCGCAGGGGGTTAATACCGTATTTGGTTACCCTGGCGGCGCAATCATGCCGGTATACGACGCGCTCTATGATGGCGGCGTGGAACACCTACTGTGTCGTCATGAGCAGGGCGCAGTGATGGCGGCGATTGGCTATGCCCGCTCAACCGGCAAAACTGGCGTCTGTATCGCCACTTCAGGCCCTGGCGCGACTAACCTGATTACGGGCCTGGCGGATGCCATGATGGATTCGGTTCCGGTTGTGGCAATCACCGGTCAGGTGACCTCTGCCTTCATCGGCACCGATGCTTTCCAGGAGATCGACGTACTGGGACTCTCGCTGGCCTGTACCAAGCACAGCTTCCTGGTCGAGTCGCTGGATGAGCTGCCCGCTATCATGGCGGAAGCCTTTGCGCTGGCGCAGTCGGGTCGTCCGGGTCCGGTGCTGGTTGATATCCCGAAAGACATTCAGATTGCGCAGGGTGATCCCGCACCGCATCTGGTGCCGGTAGAAGAGGGAAGCGCGCTGCCACATCAGGCAATTCACGAAGCACGTGCACTGATGGCGCAGGCCAGAAAACCCATGCTCTACGTTGGCGGTGGCGTCGGTCTGGCGCAGGCTGTTCCGGCACTGCGTGCGCTGGCAGAAGAAACCGGTATTCCGGCAGTGGCTACCCTGAAAGGCTTAGGCAGTGTGGATCCATACAGTGAGGTCTATCTGGGCATGCTGGGGATGCACGGCACCAAAGCCGCTAACCTGGCCGTACAGGCATGTGACCTGCTGATCGCGGTCGGTGCGCGCTTCGACGACCGCGTCACCGGCAAGCTGGATACCTTTGCACCCCACGCCAGCGTGATTCATCTCGACATCGATCCCGCTGAGTTAAACAAATTACGTCGCGCACACGTCTCTCTGCAGGGTGATCTCAACGAATTGCTGCCTGCTCTGAGTCAGCCGCTGCATATCAACGCCTGGCGTGATGAGGTGAAAGCGCTTAAAGCCAGTCACTCATGGCGCTATGACCATCCAGGCGAAGCGATCTATGCGCCGCTGTTGCTGAAGCAGCTTTCCGATCGCAAACCGGCCAATACTGTTGTGACCACCGACGTTGGTCAGCATCAGATGTGGACGGCACAGCACATGGCATTTAGCGCACCGGAAAACTTCATCACCTCCAGTGGTTTAGGCACCATGGGCTTTGGTTTGCCTGCCGCTATCGGCGCACAGGTTGCACGCCCGGAAGATACGGTTATCTGTGTCTCGGGTGATGGCTCCATCATGATGAACATTCAGGAACTGGGTACCATCAAGCGCGGCAAGCTGCCGGTTAAAATCGTACTGATGGATAACCAGCGTCTGGGCATGGTGCGCCAGTGGCAGCAGCTCTTTTTTGACGGTCGCTACAGCGAAACCAATCTGTCCGATAATCCCGACTTCCTCACGCTGGCCAGCGCGTTCAACATTCCTGGCCAGCGCATTACCCGTAAAGATCAGGTCGACGCCGCCCTTGATGCTCTGCTGAACAGCGAAGGTCCTTACTTCCTGCATGTTGCAATAGATGAGCATGAAAACGTCTGGCCACTGGTACCGCCGGGTGCCAGCAATGCAAACATGATGGAGAAAACCGTATGAACCAGCATCAATTGTCTATCGAAGCCCGTTTCCGCCCTGAAATATTAGAGCGCATTTTACGCGTCGTGCGTCACCGCGGTTTTCAGGTCTGTTCTATGAACATGGCCTCAGTCGCTAACGCAGAAAACATTAATATTGAAATGACCGTTGCCAGCCAGCGCTCCGTCGATTTACTGTCTTCGCAGTTAAGTAAATTGATCGACGTTGCATGCGTTCAGATTCAACAACAGACAACACAACAAATCCGCGCGTAGCCGCGAGAGGAAATAACAATGAGCACGAAGAAAGCAGACTTTATTTGGTTCAATGGCGAGATGGTTAAGTGGGAAGATGCGAAGGTCAGCGTCATGTCTCACGCGTTGCACTACGGTACGTCGGTATTTGAAGGCGTGCGTTGCTACGACTCTCACAAAGGACCGGTTGTGTTCCGTCATCGCGAACACATGCAACGTCTGCACGACTCCGCCAAAATCTACCGCTTCCCGATTAAAAGCAGCGTTGATGAGCTGATGGAAGCGTGCCGCGAAGTCATCCGCGTGAACAAACTGAAAAGTGCTTATATCCGTCCGCTGGCCTTTGTTGGCGATGTGGGCCTGGGCGTGAACCCGCCAGACGGCTTCACCACCGATGTGATCATTGCTGCCTTCCCGTGGGGCGCATACCTGGGCGCAGAAGCGCTGGAAAACGGCATCGATGCGATGGTCTCCTCATGGAACCGCGTTGCGCCAAATACCCTGCCAACCGCCGCGAAAGCGGGTGGTAACTACCTCTCCTCACTGCTGGTGGGCAGCGAAGCCCGTCGTCACGGTTATCAGGAAGGTATCGCGCTGGACACCAATGGCCTGATTTCAGAAGGTGCTGGCGAGAACCTGTTTGAAGTTAAAGATGGTGTGCTGTTTACGCCGCCATTCACCTCCTCTGCACTGCCAGGTATCACCCGCGATGCCATCATCACGCTGGCGCGCGATATGGGCATTGAAGTGCGTGAGCAGACGCTGTCGCGTGAGTCGCTCTATCTGGCTGACGAAGTCTTTATGTCTGGCACCGCCGCAGAAATCACGCCGGTACGCAGCGTGGATCGCATTCAGGTGGGCGAAGGCAAACGTGGTCCGGTCACCAAACGCATCCAGGAGGCCTTCTTTGGTCTGTTCACTGGCGAAACAGAAGACAAGTGGGGCTGGTTAGATCCGGTTAACCCATAATCAGATACAGCGCGGGCGTCATCTGACGTCCGCGAGCTTATTCTTACTGGAGTAAATAGAGCATGCCTAAGTACCGTTCCGCCACTACCACCCACGGCCGCAATATGGCAGGTGCCCGTGCCTTATGGCGCGCGACAGGAATGACCGACGACGATTTCGGCAAGCCGATTATCGCTGTGGTTAACTCATTCACCCAATTTGTCCCTGGCCACGTTCACCTCCGCGACCTGGGTAAACTCGTCGCTGAGCAGATTGAAGCGTCAGGTGGTGTGGCTAAAGAGTTCAACACCATCGCGGTGGATGACGGTATTGCCATGGGTCATGGCGGCATGCTGTATTCACTGCCTTCGCGCGAACTGATTGCCGACTCGGTCGAGTACATGGTCAACGCGCACTGCGCAGACGCCATGGTCTGCATCTCTAACTGCGATAAAATCACGCCGGGAATGCTGATGGCGTCACTGCGCCTGAATATTCCGGTGATCTTTGTTTCCGGTGGACCGATGGAAGCGGGTAAAACCAAGCTTTCTGACAAAATCATCAAGCTGGATCTGGTGGATGCGATGATTCAGGGTGCCAACCCGAACGTCAGCGATGCCGACAGCGATCAGATCGAACGCTCTGCCTGCCCGACCTGTGGCTCCTGCTCCGGTATGTTCACCGCCAACTCGATGAACTGTCTGACCGAAGCTCTGGGCCTGTCGCAGCCTGGCAACGGATCACTGCTGGCCACGCACGCCGATCGCAAAGAGCTGTTCATCAATGCCGGTAAGCGCATCGTCAGTCTGACCAAGCGCTACTACGAGCAGGATGACGTCAACATGCTGCCACGTAACATCGCTAACAAGGCCGCTTTCGAGAACGCCATGATGCTGGATATCGCCATGGGCGGTTCCACCAACACCGTATTGCACCTGCTGGCGGCGGCACAGGAAGGCGACATCGACTTTAATATCTCCGACATCGATCGCCTGTCACGTAAAGTGCCTCAGCTTTGTAAAGTCGCGCCAAGTACCCCGAAATATCACATGGAAGATGTGCATCGCGCGGGTGGTGTTTTTGCGATTCTGGGCGAGCTGGATCGCGCAGGCCTGTTCGACAGCAGCGCCCGTAATATTCTGCAGCAGACGATGCGTGAAACGCTGGATCAGTACGACATCATGCTGACCAAAGATCAGGCCGTGAAAGATATGTTCCGCGCTGGCCCGGCAGGCATCCGTACTACCCAGGCGTTCTCACAGAACTGCCGCTGGGACACGCTGGATGATGATCGTGCCGAAGGCTGTATCCGCACCCGCGAAAACGCTTACTCGCAGGATGGCGGTCTGGCCGTGCTTTACGGCAACATCGCCGAAGATGGCTGTATCGTTAAAACGGCGGGCGTAGACAAAGAGATCCTGACCTTCACGGGCCCGGCTAAAGTCTATGAAAGCCAGGATGACGCGGTAGAAGCGATTCTGGGCGGCAAAGTTGTGGCAGGCGACGTGGTCGTCATCCGCTACGAAGGACCAAAAGGCGGGCCGGGCATGCAGGAAATGCTCTATCCGACCACCTATCTGAAATCGATGGGCCTGGGCAAAAGCTGCGCACTGATCACCGACGGTCGGTTCTCCGGCGGTACGTCGGGCCTCTCTATCGGCCACGCTTCGCCGGAAGCGGCTAACGGCGGCACCATTGCGCTGGTCAAAGATGGCGATACCATTGAAATCGATATCCCTAATCGCGGCATCAAACTCGCTGTGCCGGATAACGAACTGCACGCCCGCCGTGAAGAGCAGCAGGCACGTGGCGATGCGGCCTATACGCCAGTCAATCGTCAGCGTGAAGTCTCCTTTGCGCTGCGTGCTTACGCATTACTCGCGACCAGTGCTGACAAAGGCGCTGTCCGCGATAAGAGCAAGCTGGGAGGCTAAAAATGGCCGAGTCTCAACCGCTACCTGACGCGCCTGGCGGCGCCGAATATTTGCGCGCAGTGCTGCGTTCACCGGTGTATGAAGTGGCACAGGTGACGCCGCTGCAGGTTATGGAAAAAATTTCGGCGCGGCTCGGCAACACCATTCTGGTGAAGCGGGAAGATCGCCAGCCGGTGCACAGTTTCAAGGTGCGCGGTGCTTACGCGATGATTGCCGGTCTGAACGAAGAGCAGAAAGCGCGCGGCGTGGTGACGGCGTCAGCCGGTAACCATGCGCAGGGCGTGGCACTCTCCGCGACGAAACTGGGCATCAAGTCACTGATTGTGATGCCGCTGGCGACCGCAGACATCAAGGTTGATGCAGTGCGCGCATTTGGCGGTGAGGCTTTCCTGTTTGGCGCCAACTTTGATGAGGCGAAAGCCAAAGCGATAGAGCTCGCTGAACAGCGCGGCTACACCTTCGTGCCGCCATTTGACCATCCGGCTGTCATTGCCGGACAGGGCACGCTGGCGATGGAGCTGTTGCAGCAGGATGCGCATCTCGACCGGGTCTTTGTCCCGGTTGGCGGCGGCGGTCTGGCCGCCGGCGTGGCGGTGCTGATCAAGCAGCTGATGCCGCAAATCAAAGTGATTGCGGTGGAGTCAGAAGATTCAGCCTGCCTGAAAGCCGCACTGGAAGCGGGTCATCCGGTCGATCTGCCGCGCGTCGGGCTGTTTGCCGAAGGCGTAGCGGTCAAACGGATTGGCAGCGAAACCTTCCGGCTCTGTCAGGCCTACCTCGATGACATTATCACCGTCGACAGCGATGCGATTTGCGCGGCGATGAAAGATCTGTTTGAAGATGTGCGTGCTGTGGCGGAGCCGTCTGGCGCGCTGGCGCTTGCAGGCATGAAGAAGTATATCCAGCAGCATGAGATCAAAGGCGAGCGGCTGGCGCATGTGTTATCAGGTGCCAACGTCAACTTCCACGGTCTGCGTTACGTCTCCGAGCGTTGTGAGCTGGGCGAACAGCGTGAAGCGCTGCTGGCCGTCACCATCCCGGAACAGCAGGGCAGTTTCCTGCGCTTCTGCCAGACGCTGGGCGGACGTTCAATCACCGAGTTCAATTACCGCTACGCCGATGCGGACAAAGCCTGCATCTTTGTGGGTGTACGTCTGACCCGTGGCGTGGAAGAGCGCAGTGAGATCATCAGCGAACTCACCAGCGGCGGCTATCAGGTAGTCGATCTCTCAGATGATGAGATGGCGAAACTGCACGTGCGCTACATGGTGGGCGGACGGCCCTCCAAGCCACTGCGTGAGCGGCTCTTCAGCTTTGAATTCCCGGAGGCACCTGGCGCGTTGCTGAAGTTCCTGCAGACGCTGGGCACTCACTGGAATATCTCGCTGTTTCACTACCGCAGCCACGGCACCGACTATGGTCGTGTGCTGGCGGCTTTTGAACTCGGCAGCGATGAGCCACGTTTCGAGGAGCATCTCACCGATCTGGGTTACGACTTTCATGACGAAAGCCAGAACCCGGCGTTCCGCTTCTTCCTGTCAGGCCACTGATTACAGCTGGCTCCAGAAAGCACTGATCAGCGGCTCTCCGAGCCGCTTTTTTTGCACGCAGATGCCGAGTTCGAACGGCGCAACCGAGTCAATATTCTCCAGCAGCAGCACGCGGTTTCGCACCGGGTCCGGGCTGTTCTCCAGCACCACATCCGGCAACAGTGCAATACCGCAACCCAGCGCCACCATCGAGACAATCGCTTCATGCCCGGATACGGTGGCGTAGATGACCGGATTCGGGATGCGCTGACGACGGAACCAGAGATCGATACGCCGCCGTGCGGGTCCCTGCACCGGCAGAATAAAGGGAATTTTTGACCAGTCGGGCTGCGGCTGTGTGGCCTGAGTGCGAACAGCACAGGGCAGTGCAGGCGCAATCAGCACCAGCGGGATCAGCCCCAGCGGCATAAAATCAATGCTGGCGGGCAGGGTTTCAGGCCGTCCGGCAATCGCCAGATCGGCATCGCCGGAGTGCACTTTTTCCACCGCATCCGCGGCATCGCCGGTATCCAGTTTGATTTCGACCTGCGGATGTTCAGCGCGAAAGCGGTCAAGGATGGGCGGCAGATGACTGTAGGCCGCCGTCACAGAACAGAACAGTCGCAGTTCGCCGCTGAGTGACGGGCCGTTAAGATCCATCACATGGCGCAGTTGCTGATACTGCAACAGCGTCTGCTGGGCAAACTGGCGCAGGCGTTCGCCCGCTTCCGTCAGCGTCACGGTGCGGTTATCACGCAGAAACAGCGCATGGCCGACATCTTCTTCAAGCCGCTGGATCTGGCGTGACAGCGTGGAAGGGCTGACGTGCATCGCACGCGCAGTGCGCCCGAAGTGGCAGCTTTCTGCCAGATGAAGAAACAGTTTCAGATCCCGTAAATCCATGTGCGCGTCGCCTCTGAGTGGTGTTGCATTTATTGCAATGTGACGTTGTTAATATATCAATTTAAGCAACAGAATTCCTGTCATATGATGGGGTCATTCGCGGCGCTGCACGATTCGCCGTTCCTGAACAAAAAAAGCAAACACAACCTTACTGGAGTACCCATGGCTAACTATTTCAACACATTGAACCTGCGCAACCAGCTGGCGCAATTAGGCAAATGCCGTTTCATGGCGCGTGATGAATTCGCGGATGGTGCCAGTTTCCTGAAAGGCAAAAAAGTCGTTATCGTTGGCTGTGGTGCGCAGGGCCTGAACCAGGGTCTGAACATGCGCGATTCCGGTCTGGACGTCGCTTATGCACTGCGTGCTGAAGCGATTGCGGAGAAACGCCCTTCATGGCGCAAAGCGACCGATAACGGTTTCAAAGTGGGTACTTACGAAGAGCTGATCCCGCAGGCTGACCTGGTGGTTAACCTGACGCCAGACAAGCAGCACTCTGCTGTGGTTCAGGCTGTTCAGCCGCTGATGAAAGATGGCGCTGCACTGGGCTACTCACACGGTTTCAATATCGTTGAAGTGGGCGAAAGCATCCGTAAAGACATCACTGTTGTGATGGTGGCGCCGAAGTGCCCGGGTACTGAAGTGCGTGAAGAGTACAAACGTGGCTTTGGTGTGCCGACGCTGATCGCGGTTCACCCTGAAAATGATCCAAAAGGCGAAGGCATGGCGATTGCTAAAGCCTGGGCTGCAGCCACCGGCGGCGATCGCGCTGGCGTGCTGGAATCCTCCTTCGTTGCAGAAGTGAAATCTGACCTGATGGGTGAGCAGACTATTCTGTGTGGCATGTTGCAGGCGGGTTCACTGCTCTGCTTCGACAAGCTGGTGGCTGAAGGTACCGATCCGGCTTACGCAGAAAAACTGATTCAGTTCGGCTGGGAAACCATCACCGAGTCACTGAAATTTGGTGGTATCACCCTGATGATGGATCGTCTTTCTAACCCGGCGAAACTGCGCGCCTATGCGCTGTCAGAGCAGCTGAAAACCATCATGGCGCCGCTGTTCCAGAAGCACATGGATGACATCATCTCTGGTGAATTCTCTTCCGGTATGATGGCTGACTGGGCAAATGATGATAAAAACCTGCTGACCTGGCGTGAAGAGACCGGCCAGACCGCGTTCGAAACCGCCGCACAGTATGAAGGCAAAATCGAAGAGCAGGAGTACTATGACAAAGGTGTTGTGATGGTAGCGATGGTGAAAGCGGGCGTTGAGCTGGCGTTTGAAACCATGGTAGACGCCGGCATCATTGAAGAGTCTGCTTACTACGAATCACTGCATGAGCTGCCGCTGATTGCGAACACCATCGCCCGTAAGCGTCTGTATGAAATGAACGTGGTTATCTCTGATACTGCCGAATATGGTAACTATCTGTTCTCCTTCGCCGCAGTTCCGCTGCTGAAAGAGTTCATGACCACATTGCAGCCAGGCGATCTGGGTAAAGCGGTTGAAGGCACTCAGGTTGATAACGCGCAGCTGCGTGACGTCAACGAAGCCGTTCGCCAGCACCCGATTGAAACCGTTGGCCGCAAACTGCGTGGCTACATGACCGACATGAAGCGTATCGCTGTCGCGGGCTAATCAACCTCATCACAATTTTCAGCAAAACAAACCCCGGCTCGCCGGGGTTTTTTGTTTGGGAACACTGCCTGGAAAGTTCGCTGTAGGAACGGTGCCTGCACTGCCTGCTTCGCTGTAAGATCGAGCCGGCACAGGCAATACGGTCAGATCGGAAAGACGCAAAACCCGCCATCCCTGGCATGCTCGGCCCGCGCCGTCCCTGGTGCGGGACGCTTTCCTCCTCTGCCCGTGTTGCCAGTGCCCTCAAGCTTCTTCATTGCTGCCAGAATCAACCTGCCTCATTAGCACTATGCAAGATCTTCAAACAGACAGCTAACCTGCTTCAGGCGATGGGAGCATACGCCTGTAGCAAAGCATCACGGGCCAGGGACAAAAACGGCGGGAGCGTTTTTGAATAACGCAATGCGTGGCCCGGCTACGGGCGCACCTCAGGGATGAGGTGCGTAATCGGCCGCGCTGAGCCTGCCAGGGATGGCGTCTTTTACGTCTTTGCGAAAGGCGTATGCGCCCTGAGCCTGCTACCTGACCTCAAGGTGACACTTTAAACCCTGCGGAGTAGATGTATGCTCCCTGAAACGCCCTTTATTTACTCAACCCAACCCATAAAAAAACCCGGCATCTGCCGGGTTTCACTGACCTTCATCCAACCGGATTACACGTCATAAAGCGTCTGGTGACGCGTCTCTTTACAGGCCAGCAACGCGATCAGCGTCAGTACTGCCATTGACGCCAGATACAGCCCCACCGCCTGCAAACCATAATGCGCATTCAGCCAGGTCGCAATATAAGGCGCAACGGAGGCACCCAGAATCGAGGAGAGGTTATAGGAGAACGATGCGCCGGTATAACGCACTTCAGTCGGGAACAGCTCCGGCAGCAGCGCGCCCATCGGGCCAAACGTCAGCCCCATAATGCTCAGACCCAGCAGCAGAAACGCCATCACCAGCGCCTGTGAACCTGAACCAAGCATTGCCGGGAACAGGAACGAAAACCCGATAATCATCAGCGTAATGGTAATCATCGTCTTGCGACGACCAAAACGGTCAGCCAGCAAACCAGCAATCGGTACCATCACCCCAAAGCCAATCACCGCCAGCATCAGCATCCACAGCATACTGTTACGCGGAATGCCCAGACCCGCCGGTGCTGCCGTGGTGCCATAACTCATCGAATAGACGGTCATGATATAGAACAGCGTATAGGTCGCCAGCATGATAAAAGTGCCGAGAATCGTGGCGGTCAGATGCTTGCTCAGCAGCGCCGCAATCGGCACCCGAACCTGCTTCTTCTCTTTCTGCACTTTGGCAAACACCGGACTCTCATGCAGCGAAACGCGCACATACAGACCAACCAGCACCAGCACGGCAGAGAGAATAAACGGCACGCGCCAGCCCCACTGCATAAACTGCTCGTCGGTCAGCAGCCATGAAAGCAGCAGGAAAGTCCCGTTAGCGAAGAAAAAGCCAATCGGCGCACCCAACTGAGGGAACGAACCGTAAAGCGCACGCTTCTTCGCTGGCGCATTTTCCGTCGCCAGCAGCGCCGCACCACCCCATTCTCCACCCAGCCCCAGTCCCTGACCAAAACGCGCCAGCGCCAGCAGCAGCGGCGCCATCACGCCAATCGTCTCATAGCTGGGTAGCAGACCAATCACCACGGTGGAAATACCCATGGTCAGCAGCGAGGCAACCAGCGTGGCTTTACGCCCGACGCGATCGCCAAAGTGACCAAACACCGCTGAGCCAATCGGACGCGCGATAAAGGCGATAGCGAAAGTGGCCAGCGACTGTAGCGTTGCGACCGTGGCATCACCCTGCGGGAAGAAAATGTGCGGGAAAACAATTACCGCAGCCGTGGCATAAATATAAAAGTCGAAGAATTCGATGGCCGTACCGACCAGCGAGGCAATCACCACTTTACTGCGTGAGTTAACCGGCGTGGGATCCTGCTGTTTGTCGAGTGTGTCTGTGAGGGAGGCTTGCATAACTGTTTCTTATTTGTAAATACAGATAAAGAATCTTACGCATCTGCCAGGGCGCATTCAATGATGAAAACCCGCGCCGCGTCTGGCTTCAGAGGGCAAAAAGAGGATAATTTCTGTGGTGCTGTGAATACCGGGTGATACCGGGGTAAACCGGACGATATATGGCGGGATACTCTAAGAAAGGGCTAAATAAAAGTGACCCCTCAGCTATTCATCCTGTTATCTGATTAAAAAATAGCCGAGGGGAAATATTTTCCGCTGTTGTTAACGGATTACGATGATTTGTGTCGTGACGCGCTGCCCGCTTCAGGCATCTGTGGGTCGTCTTTATATTTGGCAGTGGCGATCCACGCTGCACAGAACAGCGTCAGACGAGCGAAGAAGTAGAAGAATGCCATCAGGCCGAGCACTGAACCAAAGGCGGCACCGGAAGGCGAGGTCGCCATCTTCGGCAGTGTCAGCGTCATCACAAACTTAATCACCTCAAAGCCGATTGCCGCCAGCAGAGTGCCGCGGAACAACGCTTTCTTACGTGGCTTATGACGTGGCAGAATCCAGAAAATCCACAGGAACAGCAGATAGTTCGCCATAACGGAAATCGAGGTGGCGATAATGGTCAGCGCAGGCCGCAACCAGTCAATGCCATCCAGGCCCAGAGCACTGACGATAGAGGCCTGCGCAGAGCCGGCTACCGAGGTCAGCGACAGCGTAATCACCAGCGCCAGCATCAGACCCGCCAGCGACAGCAGATCGCGAATATAACGCTTCCAGATCTTCTCCTTGTCATCCGGTTTGCGTTCCCATACGTCGCGCGACTGGGCACGAATCGCTTCACGCAGGTTACCCATCCAGTTAAGGCCGGAGTAGAGCGCCAGCAGTAAACCGGTAATCCCCACGGTGGCACGCTGCTGAATCGCGGTATTCACCGTATTTTTCAGCGTGGTTGCCAGTGTCGGGTCGCTGATGCTGCTGACGATTTTGTTGATGATATCGGTCAGCAAATCCGGATTCGATGCCAGCACAAAACCCACGGCAGCAAACGACACCATCAGAATGGGAATCAGCGATAAAAACGAAAAATAGGTAATCGCCGCGCCAAACTGGCTGCCGAGCCGATCGTTAAAGCGGTCAAGGGCGCGAATGAAATGCGCCACCGCCGGAATAGCCTGAAACCAGGTGGCGAAACGCGACACGCGAACAATAGATTCATCTACGGTGTGGTTGCCGGTTTTAATATCGATAAGCGGCTTTTGTGGCTGCAAATCCTGCGGGTTTTCCTGCTTGTCTGTCATAGACCTTCACTGTCCTGTTTATCATTAAAATCAAAGTATAGCCGCTCAGGTGACGTACTCCTGTAACACCTGACTCAGCCACTCCATAAATACCCGCACGCGACGTGCCACATTGCGCCGGTGCGGATAGAGCAGATGGATCGGCATCGGCCTGGCGGGAAAGCGGTGCAGCACTTCCACCAGCTCACCCCTTTCCAGCAATGTCTGAATGCCGGCGGCAGGCACCTGAATAATCCCTAAGCCCGCCAGACAGGCGGCGCGATAGGTTTCGGTGCTGTTCACCGTCACCACGCCGCCGGTATGAACGTAATGGCACTGCCTGCCATCAAAATATTCAAACCCGGGTGAGGCCTGACCGAGCTGCTGGCTGTAATGCACCATCGCATGCTGCGACAGCTCTTCCAGCCGGATGGGCATGCCGAACCGCGAAAGGTAGCCAGGGCTGGCGCAGTTAATCAAGGTATGGGTACCAATTTTTCGCGCAATCAGCCCCGAATCTTTGAGTTCGCCAACCCGAAGGACACAATCAAACCCTTCGCGGATCACATCCACCTGACGATCGCTGCTACTCAGCTCAATCTCTATGCCGGGATAGTGCTGCAAAAATTCGGGCAGCCGTGGCAGGATAAAACCGGTGGCCATCGCCACCGACATATCCACCCGGAGTTTACCGCTGAGCGAGGCGGGTTCGTGCTGAAACAGGCTGTCCATATCGTCAATCATCGACAATAAATCAAGACAGCGATCGTAATAGACTAATCCATCCTGGGTGAGTTGCACCCGGCGCGTGGTGCGATGCAACAAACGTGTTGCCATTTGATTCTCCAGCGCCTGGATCTGCCGGGATACACTGCCTTTCGGCACACCTAAACTTTCTGCTGCGCGGGTAAAACTGCCCATTTCTGCCACCCGCACGAAGACCTGCATTGCGTGAATTTTGTCCATGTTGTTCACCGATTGTTGTTTTTATTGAAACAGTGATGCGCGTTTACCCCTGTTTATAGATCAATAATTCGCGAATATCCTTAACCCGTGTTCAATTTTTCAACAGGTGTGAGCGATGAATCAGAAAGTGGCGTTAATTACCGGTGGAAACCGTGGGTTAGGCCGGAATGGAGCCTTAAAACTGGCTGCCAGAGGCACCGATATCATTCTGACGTACCGCAGCCATGCCGATGAGGCGCAGGCGGTCGTAAAGGAAATTGCGGCGATGGGGAGGCGCGCCGTGGCGCTGGCGCTGGATGTCGGCGAAACCGGTCAGTTCGACCGCTTTGTTGGAGAGGTGAAACAGGCACTGCAGCAGCAATGGCAACGGGAGCGATTTGACTATTTAGTGAACAACGCGGGTCATGGACACTACAAGCCGTTTACCGACACCACCGAGGCGGAATTTGATGCGCTGGTCAATGTGCATTTTAAAGGGCCTTACTTTCTCACTCAGAAGCTGCTGCCGCTGATCAATGACGGTGGCCGCATTCTGAACATCTCCAGCGGGCTGACCCGACTGGTCTACCCTGGCTCCTCGACCTATGCGTCGATGAAAGGGGCGATGGAAGTCCTGACGCGCTACCAGGCAAAAGAGCTGGGCGAACGGCGCATTCGCGTCAATATTCTGGCACCTGGCGCGATAGAGACTGACTTTGGTGGTGGCCGGGTGCGTGATACCCGCGAGATTAACGATCAGATTGCCGGACTGACGGCGCTGGGTCGGGTCGGACTGCCGGATGATATCGGCGACGCCATCAGCGCGATCCTCAGTGACGAAACCGGCTGGATCACCGCGCAGCGGATTGAGGCTTCAGGCGGGCAGGGGATTTAACCGCGGGCGGCGTCGTTGAAAACACGACGCCGCCGCTTTTCACAGCGTAATAGTGCCGTCGATGACGGTAACCGTATTGCCGCCAATCCAGATGGTCTCACCGCCAAAGGTCACGTTCACCCGACCGGCACGCTGCAGGATTGTGCCCTGGCGAACGCGATAGGACGTCGTTTCACCCGCCATGGCGAAGTAACGCGCCAGACAGGCGTTGGCGCTGCCGGTCACCGGATCCTCGGTCAGGCTGCCATTTTCTACCAGCAGGCCACGCACTTCATACTGCTCAGGCTCGCCCTCAGGCAACCGGCCAAACGGCATCACTCCCGAAACACCCGCATGCTTAACCAGACGCTGCAAATCGCTGACATTGGGCTGCAGCGCCAGCACAGCGTCGGCACTGACCATCGGTACCAGCAGCCAGCGAATCCCCATATCGACCACCGTCGGGCTTTGCGTCAGATCGAACGCGTCGCTGTTTAAAGCGTTCCCCATCAGCGCATCCTGCCACGGCATCAGGGTGGCCGCCGGCGCGGCAAATGCCAGTTCGCCCGCCTCACCTATCTTCACCGTCACGTTTCCGACGCCACACTCCTGCACGATTTCACCCGGCGTTCGGGTAGGCCAGCCCGCCTCCAGCAGCGCATGTGCGGTGCCCAGCGTCGGATGACCGGCAAACGGCAGTTCGCCTTCCACGGTAAAAATACGCACCCGATAATCCGCCTCTTCGTGCTGCGGCGGCAGCACAAAGGTAGTTTCCGACAGGTTCGTCCAGCGGGCAATTGCCGCCAGCTGGCTGTCGTTTAGCCCCTGAGCATCCATGATCACCGCCAGCGGATTGCCATTAAAGGCGGATGAGGTAAACACATCGACTTGCTTAAACGCGACCTTCATTGTGACTCCTTGCTCTGGGTTCAGTGTGGCCTTTTCTCTGCCGGATGATTGCTTATAACAGCTAACAGCGTTATCAATAAGTTAAAGATTTTACCGGAGACTCTGAATGCTAACGATCCTGGGACGCGCCTCCTCAATCAACGTGCGCAAAGTACTATGGCTGTGTGACGAACTTGACCTTGATTTTGAGCGCGAAGAGTGGGGCGATGGCTTCCGCTCAACCCACCTACCCGAATTCATGGCACTGAATCCCAATGCGATGGTGCCGGTTCTGAAAGATGATGACTTTGTGTTGTGGGAATCCAATACCATTCTGCGCTATCTGGCGAACGCCTATGGCGGCGAGTGGCTCTATCCTCATGATCCGCAAACGCGAGCGCCTGTCGATCAGTGGATAGACTGGCAAGCTACCGAACTCAACACCTCATGGCGCTACGCATTTATGTCGCTGGTGCGAAACTCCCCGGCTCATCAGGATCCGCGTCTGCTGGCCGCGGCCAGTAAAGGCTGGGCGCATACCATGAGCATTCTCAATCAGCAGTTGGAAAAAACCGGCCGCTATGTTGCCGGACGTAATTTCACGCTGGCAGACATTCCGATTGGCCTGGCGGTGAACCGCTGGTTTGAGACCCCGCTCGACCATCC
This sequence comes from Pantoea hericii, assembly GCF_014155795.1. Classification (NCBI taxonomy): domain Bacteria; kingdom Pseudomonadati; phylum Pseudomonadota; class Gammaproteobacteria; order Enterobacterales; family Erwiniaceae; genus Pantoea; species Pantoea hericii. The sequence goes on along the minus strand of NZ_SCKV01000008.1, from coordinate 219,302 downwards.
TGATTACCCTGCGGTGCGGACTTATTACGAGCGCCTGACTGAACGTCGCGGCTATACCGTCTGGGGCCGCAACGGCACACCCTGAGCCTCACCGCAAGGCAGACCCGCCAGCTCACAGGCGATTTCGCCTGCGCGCTGAATCGCCCGGCTGTAGCGCGCATCAAACGGATAGCAGCAGGAGAGTCGCAGCGCATGGTTGTAGCGCTCGCTCAGTGAGTAGAGCGCGCCAGGCGTAACGCAAATTTGCTCCTGCAGCAGCCGATCAAACATCTCGGTGGTATTCACGCCGCCCGGTAGCTCAACCCAGAAAACGAAGCCACCGCGCGGCAGCGTTGCGCGCGTGCCTTCCGGGAAGTAGCGGGCGATAAGACCCCGCGCCTCATCCAGATTAGCCGCGTAGCGACGGCGCAGCGTGCGCAGATGGTGGTCATAACCGCCAGAAGCCAGAAACTCCGCCAGCGTCTCCGAGAGCAGGGCAGATTCAGCCATTGAGGAGACGGCTTTCAGCCGGGCAATCGCATCATGAAAACGACCAGCAGCCGTCCAGCCAATACGGAAGTCGGGGGCCACGGTTTTGGTGAAACTGGTGCAGTAGATCACCCAGCCATCGCGATCAAAGGCTTTCACGGCGGGTGAGAGCGGCCAGTCGAACTGCAACTCGTCATACAGCCCATCTTCTATCAGCGGAACGTGGTAAGTATTCACTAACTTTGCCAGCCGTTTCTTGTTCTCCAGTGACATGCCGCAGCCCAGCGGGTTCTGCGCGCTCGGCATCGCAATCAGCGCCTTGATACGCTGCTCCTGCAGCAGCATCTCCAGTGCATCCAGCGAGAGCCCGTGCTGTGGGTCAGTGGGGATTTCCAGTGCTTTCAGACCGAGCGAGGCCAGAAGCGGAAAGAGGAAAAAGTAGGTCGGCGACTCCAGTCCGACGCAGTCGCCGGGCTGCGTGACTGCTCTGAGCGCCAGCTGAAGCGCCTCCATGCAGCCGTGGGTCAGGGTGATCTCATCGGCGGTAATTGTCTGTCCGGCGTGCAGCGCCCGTCGCGCTATCTCCTCCCGTAAGCGCTCACTACCGGGCGGAAGCGCATAGCGACCAATCATGTTGGGATCACGACGCAACAATGAGGCGGTAATCCGGGCGATGCGTGCCGCAGGGAAAAGCTCACTGTCCTGCGGGCAGGCCAGCGAAATATTGGTGTAGTCGGGATGATTCTGCGCCGCAAACACCTTATCGATCAGGTCGAGTTTACCGCTGCTGGGATCGCGTACCCGGGTCTTATGCTGACCGTGGCGGGTGACGGCGGGCAACACGCCGCGCACGTAATAGCCCGACTGCGGACGCGCCTCAATCAGCCCGCGATCTTCCAGCATCTGCCAGGCATTCAGCACGGTATTGACGCTGACCTGATGTGACTGCGCAACACGGCGGATCGCCGGCAGGCGTTTACCGGGTTTCAGCGTTCCCTGATGGATGGCTTCAGCGAAGCTCTCTGCCAGCTGCTGATAGAGGGGTTGTTCGGTCGTGGGAGCAAGGGACACAATAGCCTCCGGCCTGAATGGGTACAATTTCTGTTAACGATAACTGTAACCATAACAATAGTGATTTTGTGTCCCTGTTACCATCTTAATTCCCGCCTTAGCATAGAACTCTGTCTACCTTCAGGAGAGTCACCATGCTTGATCCCTCTTTCTTCAGTTACGTTACCGTGATGTCAATTACGCCAGGCCCGAACAATCTGCTGCTGGCGACCTCCGGGGTCAATTTTGGCATGCGGCGCACTCTGCCAATGGTGTTCGGTATTCTGGTGGGCTGTGCGGTGCAGACGGTGATTGCCGGGATGGCGCTGGAGGTGTTATTGCACTGGATGGCGGCGATTCGCCTGCCGCTGACGCTGGCAGGCTGTACTTATCTGATGTGGTTATCCTGGAAAATTTTTCGCGCTGCCGCACCCGAAGCGCGCACCCGTCCTCAGCCAATGACGATAGTGGGCGGCGCCTGCTTCCAGGCGATCAATCCCAAGGCCTGGCTGATGGCCACCAACGTCGCGCTGCTCTATAGCGGCAGCAGCGGCGTCCTGACGGTGATGATCGGCTTTATGCTGCTCAATCTGCCCTGCATCCTGATCTGGGCAGCACTGGGCGATCGCCTGCGCAGCCATCTGCAGATTGCCTGGAAGCGCCAGCTGTTTAACAGCCTGATGGCGCTGTCGCTGGTGGCGACCACCGTCTGGATGCTGACCGACGCGCTGCTGGCCGCTTAATCGGGCACAGCCGGTGCAGTGGCCGACGGCCATTTCCAGTTCTGCACCTCCGGCAAATCTTCGCCATGCTCACGGACATAGCGATGATGTTCCGCCAGACGCTGCTGTAAATCCTCCAGCAGCTCAGGATGCGCGTCGGCCAGGCCCGGCACGCGCAGAATCGCCTCCTGCGCCAGATGATAGCGGTCAAGCTCGTTCAGTACCGTCATATCAAATGGCGTGGTGGTGGTTCCCTCTTCGTTAAAGCCGCGCACATGGAAGTTGCGGTGGTTGGTTCGGGAATAGGTCAGGCGATGTATCAGCGTCGGATAGCCGTGGAAAGCAAAAATCACCGGTTTATCCTGGGTAAACAGCGCGTCGAACTCCGCATCAGATTTGCCATGCGGATGCTGATCTTCCGGCTGCAGTGCCAGCAGATCGACCACGTTCACCACGCGGATGCGCAGTTCAGGCAGCATCTCACGCAGCAGATCGACCGCCGCCATCGTCTCCATAGTTGGGACATCACCGGCACAGGCCATTACGACATCTGGCTGGTCATGTGCCGGCGTGGTGCCCGCCCAGCGCCACTCGCCCATACCCGCTTCACAATGGGTCACCGCACTAGCCATATCCAGCCACTGCGGCGCAGGCTGTTTGCCCGCCACAATCACATTGATGCGGTCCCAGGTGCGCAGGCAGTGATCGCCCACCCAAAGCAGCGTATTGGCATCGGGCGGCAGATAGATGCGCACGATGTCTGCTTTCTTGTTGGCAACATGATCGATAAAGCCCGGATCCTGATGGCTGTAGCCATTGTGGTCCTGACGCCAGACATGCGAAGAGAGCAGGTAATTCAGCGACGAAATCGGTTTACGCCAGCCCAGCTTGCGCGTCACTTTCAGCCACTTAGCGTGCTGGTTAAACATCGAATCGACGATGTGAATAAAAGCTTCATAGCAGTTGAACAGCCCGTGGCGGCCGGTCAGCAGATAGCCTTCAAGCCAGCCCTGACACTGATGCTCACTGAGGATTTCCATCACCCGGCCATCCCGCGCCAGCTGCTCATCGTACGGCTCGATTCGTTCCAGCCAGGTGCGGCTGGTCACGTCAAAGACCGGCGTCAGACGGTTAGAGGCCGTTTCATCCGGGCCAAACAGGCGGAAATTATCGCGGTTACGCTGGAACAACACGCTGAGATAGCGCCCCAGATGCTCTGTGGCCTGCGCTATCTCTGTGCCTGGCTCGCTGATATCGCAGGCAAACTCCGCGATGTCAGGTGCATCCAGCTCACGGCGCAGCAGGCCGCCATTGGCATATGGCGAAGCCCCCATGCGTTTATCGCCTTCCGGTGCCAGCGCCTGCAGTTCCGGCTTCAGGCGACCCTGTTCATCAAACAGATCGTCGGGCTGATAGCTCCGCATCCACGTTTCAAGGATCTGGCGATGACCTTCATCTTCACGACAGGCCGCGACCGGCACCTGATGCGCCCGCCAGAAATCCTCCACTTTCTTGCCGTCAACCGTTTCAGGGCCGGTCCAGCCTTTGGGGCTACGCAGGATAATCATCGGCCAGCGCGGCACGTCGTTGCTGGCGTTGCCGCTGCGCGCCTCACGCTGATACGCAGCGATCTTACTGAAGGCGGTATCCAGCGTCTCCGCCATCAGCGGATGCATTTTTTCCGGTTCATGCCCGCAGACAAACAGCGGCTCATAGCCGTAGCCGCTGAATAGCTGGTGCAGATCCTCATCGCTGCTGCGGCCCAGTAGCGTCGGGTTAGCAATCTTGTATCCGTTAAGATGCAGAATCGGCAGCACTGCGCCATCACGTTCAGGATTGAGGAATTTGATGCCGTGCCAGCTGGAGGCCAGCGGCCCGGTCTCCGCTTCGCCGTCGCCAATCACGCACGGCACCACCAGATCGGGATTATCGAAGGCCGCACCAAAGGCATGAGAGAGCGAATAGCCCAGCTCGCCGCCTTCATTAATTGAGCCCGGCGTTTCCGGTGCCGCGTGGCTGGGAATGCCGCCAGGGAAGGAGAACTGTTTAAACAGGCGCTGCATACCCGCCGCATCCTGCGAGATGTGCGGATAAATCTCGCTATAGCTGCCCTCCAGCCAGGTATTCGCCACCATGCCGGGACCACCGTGGCCTGGCCCGCAGATATAGATCATATCCAGGTTCTGTTTGCGGATAACACGGTTGAGGTGGGCATAGATAAAATTCAGACCTGGCGTGGTGCCCCAGTGACCCAGCAGACGCGGTTTAATATGTTCCGGCCTGAGTGGCTCGCGCAACAGCGGGTTATCCATCAGGTAAATCTGTCCAACGGAGAGATAGTTCGCTGCCCGCCAGTAGCGGTCGAGCAGGGTAAATTCGGGTGACGCAGGGGAGTAAGACATGCGGGTTCCTCCTGATCGTTCGGCTAAAAGATGCCTTAACCCTAATAGAGAATCCTCAGGACGACCAGGCAACCGCCCAATAAAAAAGGCCCCGCTATGCGGAGCCTTTTTATCAACGGCACTGTATTACTTGCCGACGACGAACGCGGTTTCCCGTCCTTCATCGTTGGCCGCCATCGGCGTAACCGGCGAATAGTCGAGCTGCAGAACACGACTGGTCTCGGCTAACACTTTTTCTGTCAGCGCCACGTCGCCATTAAGCTTACGTCCCCAGGAGGGGACCACCGCACGGATTTTGTTCTGCCATTCCGGTGAAGCCATCTGCTCAGGACAGACCTTGTGCAGCAGCTCCAGCATGATGGGTGCCGCCGTTGAGGCGCCTGGCGAGGCACCCAGCAGAGCGGAAATCGTACCATCCTGCGAGGCGACCACTTCGGTGCCCAGACGCAACACGGCGCCCTCTTTCTCATCTTTCTTGATGATCTGCACACGCTGACCCGCTGTGACAAGGCGCCAGTCTTCCTGCTTCGCCTGCGGCACATAAGCACGCAGCGCCTCCATCCGGTCGCTGTCGCTTTGCAATACCTGATCCATCAGGTATTTCACCAGATCGAAGCTTTTCAGCCCCACTTTAACCATTGGCAACATATTGCTGCTGTTCAGGGACGTGAACATATCCATCAACGAACCCTGTTTCAGGAACCGGGTCGAGAAGGTGGCGAACGGGCCAAATAGCAGCACCTGCTTGCCATCCAGCACGCGGGTGTCAACGTGCGGCACGGACATCGGCGGCGCACCGACGCTGGCTTTGCCGTAAACCTTAGCCATGTGTTGCGCAACGACCTGCGGGTTTTCCGTGACCAGGAATGAACCGCCCACCGGGAAACCGGCGTAACCATTCGCTTCCGGGATACCGGCTTTCTGCAGCAGCGGTAACGCCGCGCCACCCGCACCAATAAAGATTTTGCTCGCCGTCAGCGTGCGACGCGTGCCGCTGTTCAGACACTGCAGCGTCACCTGCCAGCGACCATCGGCAAGCTTTTTGACATCCCGCACTTCCTGACGCAGACGCAGCTGGAAATTCGCTTTCTTCTCTAACGAGGCAATCAGCTGACGGGTGATCTCACCGAAGTTCACATCGGTGCCCATCTCTGTCCAGGTCGCGGCCACTTTCTGGCGACGGTCACGGCCATTCATTACCAGCGGGATCCAGCGGGCAATCTGCTGCGGATCTTCGGAGTAGGCCATGCCGCGGAACAGAGTGCTTTTCTGCAACGCTTTGAAGCGCTTGCGCAGGAAGTCGACATTGTCGTCGCCCCAGACAAAGCTCATGTGCGGCGTGCTATGAATAAAGCTTTTGGGATTGCGCAGGTTGCCTTTCTGAACCTGATAAGCCCAGAACTGGCGGGAAATCTGAAACGATTCGTTGATCGTTATCGCTTTAGAGATGTCGATGCTGCCATCCGCCTGCTGAGGCGTATAGTTCAGCTCCGCCAGCGCCGCATGACCGGTGCCCGCGTTATTCCAGCCGTTGGAGGATTCTTCGGCCACGCTATCGAGCCGCTCCACCATTTCGATGGACCAGTCCGGCTCTAAATCCTGCAGCCATGCACCGAGGGTAGCGCTCATCACACCAGCACCAATCAGCAGCACGTCAACGTCTTTGCGCTCCTGCGCAGTAGTGGTGTCCTTTGCCATGGCACTCATCGCGAGCGCAAGGTTTACAGCTGAATTGCTCATGAGGCGACATCTCCTCTTCTGTTGACCTGAAGCCCAACAGTTTCGCAGGCGAAATAGTCACGCTTCTTACGAGCGCGTTGCGCTATTTCTCAAAGGTTAAGTCTCAGGTATAGGGTTAAAGCGGTGATAACGCGTTAACTGAACGTTATGCTTAGTCATCCGAATATAACATTCTCGCATCTGAATTAAACATTAGTTTATTTTTTAAATGCAGAAATGATTCAGCATAAGAATTAATCATCACGATGCGCGGCGTATTAGTGATTTTTTAGAGTGAAGTCAGTGAGTTAACTAAAAGCGGATGTTGCGGAAAAGCCCCATGCTGGTGCAGTGCCGGAAAGGATGTGAACAGTGCGGAATTATTTAATTAGCTGAAATTTAGCGATTTATTGCGCAGTAAGGAATAACAGGAATCAGGATGGCAGGGCCTTAACAGCCGCTTGTGTAAAAATAATGTTACATTTTTGTGAGTGTGAAAATGCGTGCGCATCGGCCCACGCATCGGATTCACCTATGACTGATTCGCGCTGGCAGGCAGCTTTTTCAGACTTATCGCCATGCGGTTATAGGTGTTCATCAGGCCAATCGCGATGTTCAGATCGACAATCTCTTTTTCACTGAACTCGGTTGTCAGTGCCGCATAGCAGGCGTCTGGCGCACCCTGCTGAGCAATCAGCGTCAGGCATTCAGCCCAGTGGAGAGCGGCCTTCTCTTTCTCACTGAACAGCGTCCCCGATTCATGCCAGACCGGGGTTAGCACGATCTTATCCCAGCTCATACCCGATTTATTCAGCGCTTTAGTATGCATATCAATGCAGTAGGCGCAGCCGTTAATCTGGGAAATGCGCAGGAACAGCAGTTCCAGTAAAGTGAGTGGCAGATCGGTTTGTGCCAGATAACTGTATACGCCGCCCAGCGCTTTCATGCCTGCCGGTGCTGCACTATGAAAATCGATACGTTCGCTCATCTTATTGCCTCCTGGGATTGATGAGGTGATTTTCGGCCTTTCAATGGAGCAGATAAAGTGCCAAAAAATGAGAGTCTGACTGGCCCATCGCCGCTTTCTACGCTGACACTGCAACGCGGTACATCACGGGGGCTCAGCGAGCAGCTGCGACTGCTGATTGAACAGGCGATTAGTGAAGGGCGTTTACAGCCTGGTACGCGTTTACCTTCCTGCCGCGATCTGGCGGCGCAGCTCGGCGTGGCACGTGGCACCGTGCGTGCCAGCTATGACATGCTGGTTGATGGACAGTTTCTGCAGGCCAGAGGCGCAGCAGGCACCTTCGTCAGTCCATTACCACCGTTAAAACCGGCCGGCAATGATGCCAACTGCAAGTCACTCCATCCTGATGGAATTGAAGAGTATGAAGCGCCACCGCTGACCTTTCAGATGGGCATTCCGGCCAGCGATGCGTTTCCGGCAAAAGTCTGGCTGCGCATCCTGCAGCGTCAGACGCGCATGCAGGTCAGCAGACCGGCGAGTTATCCCGATCCACGCGGCAGCTTAGCGCTGCGTCAGGCGCTGGTGGCCTACCTCGCGGTGGCACGCGGCCTGCGCTGTCAGGCGGATCAGATCATTATCACCAGCGGTTATGCGGGCGCGATGGGCCTGATTGGGCTGGCGATGAATTTTCAGGGCAAAAAGGCCTGGCTGGAGGACCCCGGATTCTGGGTGGCACGTCGCGCGGTTGAAGCGCTACACGTCACGCCGGTTGCCGTGCCGGTTGATGCCGAAGGGTTGCAGGTGGCGACCGGGATTGCCCGCGCGCCGGATGCCGCTTTCGCGCTGGTCACACCGGGACAGCAGGCGCCGCTTGGCATCACCATGAGTCTGGTACGCCGTCATGAATTGCTGAACTGGGCCAGCCAGGAGCAGCGCTGGATTATCGAAGATGATTATCTCGGCGAGCTTCAGCCCGGTAATCGCGCGGCTCCTGCACTTGCCGCGCTCGACAGTGAAGGGCGGGTTCTGCACATCGGCACCTTCAGCAAGACGCTGACGCCGCAACTGCGGCTCGGTTTTATGGTGGTTCCGCCGGCGCTGACGACCCGGTTCGGTGAGGTCTGCGCATTGCTTGCGCCTGCATCCTCAGGATTGTTACACAACGCGGTGGCGGAGTTTCTGCGGGACGGACACTTTATGCGGCATCTGCGGCGCATGAAGCGCGTCTATCATGAGCGACTGGAACAGATGATCGCGGCGCTCCATCCTCACTTTCCCGACCTGCAGCGCGCCGGGCTGGCGGTGATTGTCCGCTTACCCGCCGGTACTCCGGATGAGGCCATTGCGCAGCAGGCGGTGGAGTGGGGAATGGCACCCTCGCCGCTGTCGATCTGGTATCAGCAGGCCGGGCAGCGCGGTGCGGGTCTGGTACTGGGTGCGGCACATCTGCCGCGTGAAGGTTACGCGCGCAGCGCTGAACGGCTAAAAGCGCTGGTCGATGCGCAGGCGGTCAGCCCCTGAACCAGCGACGCCAGACAAAGCGGATAACAAAAAACTCTATGGCGCCCAGTAGCAAAAACCAGACGCAAAACACCACTGTGTAGAGCTGATTCAGATCCTGTAAATGGAACATCTGCAACAGATGCTGCGCCACCGTCACGCTAAAAGCGGGCGCGGGCAGCAGCAGCGCCGAGAGAAAGCCCAGCAGCAAAATGCCACCAGGCACAACCAACGTTTCAAAAGGGTTATTCATAACCGGTATCCCATATTTATCAGCCCGGCATTTTCCGGTAATCGGCGACAGGGTTCAATGGTGGTGTGCCGCAATACGCCCACATGGCGTAGTGCAGGGCAGGGAAAACGGCCAGAAAATGCTTTGCCACCATCGACTTAGCGCCATTCATAGCGAATGATAAGAGTTATAGCCTTTGCTATACTTAAATCCCTGATTTTACTGTCTTTTTATCTTGAGGTTTGCGTGGTAGACTGCGCCCACTTTTTCATAACTGAACACTTTGTGTGGTGAATTCAGCGTGAATTGCCGCTTTTTCGCCCCAGGTGAATAAATCATGACCTTTATTGCCACTTTAATTCTTGCGCTGGGTATGTCGATGGACGCGTTTGCCGCTGCGCTGGGCAAAGGTGCCACATTGCATCGTCCTGGTTTTAAAGAAGCGCTGCGTACCGGTCTGATCTTCGGCTCTATTGAAGCGCTGACCCCGCTGATTGGCTGGGCACTTGGCCTGGCGGCCAGTCGTTACATCATGGCGTGGGATCACTGGGTTGCCTTCACCCTGCTGGCCTTTCTGGGTGGCCGTATGATGATGGAGGGTTTTCGTCAGACAGCCGTCGCAGAACCTTGTGAAGCCCCGCAAAGTCATGGCTTTATGGTCCTGGCGACCACTGCCGTCGCGACCAGCCTGGATGCACTGGCGGTCGGCGTTGGTCTGGCCTTTTTACAGGTGAATATCATCACCACCGCGCTGACCATTGGTGCCGCCACCACAGTGATGGCGACGACCGGCGTATTAGTCGGACGCTTTATCGGTCCGGTACTGGGCAAATGGGCGGAAGTGCTGGGTGGCGTGGTGTTAATCGCCGTCGGCTCCACCATTCTGTTGCAGCATCTTGGCTACACCGCCTAGGGCCTTTGCACATAAAAGCGGCATTTTTGTGATCTGCTTCAAATTTATTTGCTGTTAAAACGCACAGCGGCTATACTTTTTCAGTATATGTTCAACTAAATTTGAATCAGGCATTTTATGAAACGCATCATTAAACACGTGTTCCGCGCTTATGTTGAGACGTTCAAACACGTACCGCCGGGTGCCATGTACTAAGTACCCCGCAAGAAACCCTCGATAATCGCGGTCAGGGATCGACCTGTGATTATCACCTTTTGCTTTTGCTTTCTTCTGAGTAAACCCGCGTTTTGCACTTCCTGGTGCGTCTAATCTGCTTCTGCCACTCTTCTTGTTGTCTTTCCGCTAAAAACACTTTCTGGCGACAAAATGACGCCTTTGCAGCCGTGCGTTATGTGCTGGTTGTAATTCCTTGTTTATGTAACCTGGTTTTCGATTTCATGCTGATTGTCTCTGCGTCAACGTGAGAATCATGGCAAAAGTGTCATGATTTAGTGCCGCTCTAAGTTGTAAATTTTTTCTGATAGGTCATCCTTTAATATGCTATCTCATGTAGCTTAATTCTGTCGTAATCGACGGCTTATAGCTGAATATATGAGGTCTTATCGGCGATATAATGTTCAGGGAGAATATAAATGGATGCAGCATTGCTCGATATGATGCGCTCAGGCCGAAATAAGCACTGGGCTGAAACAATGATTAATCTTGAGGCCAGAAAGCTGATCAATACGGCTAATCATGTGTCCTCGGCCCATCTTTCAAATGGCATGACTCAGGTAAAGTTCGTTCAGGAGATTAGAGATCTCATTGAGAAGGAATTTGCCGCTGCACGACGTGCAAAATCTGACGAAGAGTGCGTGGCATGTATTAGAAATTTGCGGATAGAAATGGAAAACCTTCAGGAGCAGGACAGAATGCTGCGCATGAAAGCTGCGAAACTCTACGCCAAAGTGGAGTTTGTTAAGGAAAACAATAAAATCGTTGGGTATGTGATTTCTGCTGTAAATGTTGTTATGGCCGGTGCCGAAATAGCTACTGGCCTAACCCTTATAGGTTCTATGACGCCTATGGGTATTCTGGCCGGTGCAGTGCTGGTTATTGACGGCGCTAACGGCATAAGCAAAGAATTTTCGAACTACGTTATGGGTATAAAAAACACCGAAGGTTTAGTGGCTGATGCTGCCATGTCTTCCGCTCAGTTTATGGGGTTCAGTCCAAACAGCGGGCTGGCAGTCTATAAATCAGTCTCGCTGGTCGCAAATGCTTATACCGTATTTGGCCTCTTCAGGCGCCCCGGAACCTGGCGTTTATTCAGATACATGCCATCCGATTATTTCCGAAAAGTTAACACAATGAGCCGCGCCAAACTCACAATGCACATAGTCGGTTATGGTGTTACGGCCAAAGTCATATTTGACCTTATATCTGTTAAGGGCGCTGTTCAGAATTAGTTGTTAATTTACGATAGCGCCATGCCTTATAGGCAAGTGTTGCTGGCGTTAGATACCATATAAAAGGTAATACAATTGCAAGTGTACCTGTGAGCGTGATGCTGGTATCTGAGGATGCCAGCACTAACGTGAGAACGAGAATGGCTAAGGCAACGATAGTAATCCACTTTGCAGCAATAAAGCGGTTAGCAAGGTCATGGATAACCGAATCCAGAGAGCCGCCATAGTTAGCAATGTTGTTTTTAAGCTTCTGAAGATCTGCATAGTTAAAGCCGGAATCCAGCAGCGCCTTTTCGTTCAATTTCATAGACTTTTATCCTTAAAATTACCTGTGTAGCTTAAATAACTTTACCTGATAATGGCACTAAAAATCCCGCAAAGGGCACTCTTTCTGATAACTACTCTTTATGTCTGATATCCAGCTCTAAAGCGCGAAGCACTCGTAAACAGGATTATGCAGCAGTGCGCTACTTGCCATCTGCAATATAGTGTACGGTCGGGGTCATGTTGTCCGCAAAACAGCAAGCGACGCTACACAGCAAATTTTGCCATTCTCTAAGAAATTACCTCTTACGCCAAACCTTCAACCCACCATTAACCCGCCTTCAACCCAATCCCGTCCTACACTGAATTATCCTCCCCAAATCAGGAGCAGCGGATGATCCAGAAGCATCGACGAAAACAGGCAGCGATTGTGGCAGGCGTGGGATTAGGTGTAGCGGCTACGCTTTGGGGTATGAAACGCTGGCAGCAACTGAAGCAGACGCCGCCGGTGTTGCCGCGCAGTCACCACGCCGGGCTGGCGGGTTATTTCCAGCAGGTGGGCGACTGGCGCATGTTTACGCGTGTCACACCTAATGAGGATCAGGGACTGCCGGTGGTGCTGATTCACGGGCTGGTGATGTCGGGCCGGGCGATGGAGCCGCTCGCACTGGCACTGGGCCGCGACTATCACGTACTGGTGCCGGATCTGCCTGGTTTTGGGGCCAGCACGCTGCCACCTTCCGCACCCATCATGACGGTGGATCAGCAGGCTGATGCGCTCTGGCTCTGGCTGCAGCACAACGGGTTTCAGCGTGCCATCTGGGTGGGCAATGCGTTTGGCTGCCAGATTCTGGCTGCGCTGGCGGTGAAATATCCGCAGGCGGTAGCGGGGCTGGTCTTGCAAGGGCCGACGGTGGATCGACATGCGCGCAGTCTGACACGCCAGTTCTGGCGCAACTGGCGCAATCGTGGTCTGGAGGCGCATCGCTCGCCGGGTTCGCTGGCGCGCATCGACTACGCCAAGGCCGGGCTATGGCGCGCGTTCGGCACATTACGCGTCATGATGCGCGACCATATTGAGCATCGCCTCACTTACATCAACGCGCCAACGCTGCTGCTGCGTGGCTCGCGTGATCCAGTCTGCCCGGCACGCTGGCTGGATGAGCTCGCCGCGCTGATGCCGCGCAGCGAACGTCTGACGCTGCGCGATGGTACCCACACGCTGCACTACGTCTATCCGTGGAGTTTCTGCAACGCCATCCGCCCGTTCGTGGCGCGCATTCAGCAGGAGAATCAGCATGAGTAAACCGCCCAAGGGCATCGCCCGTTTTGACTCTGCTGCCGCCATGCTTCTGGCGCTGGCAAATGCGCTTCACGATCGTCCCTTCGCCAGTCCGAGCCAGTCACCGACGCTTGACCGGTTACTGCCCTCGCTGAATCGTCTGCCGACCGGGCTACGTGAGTGGGGTTATGCGCTGGGCGGCATGGCAGAAGGCATCAGCCTGCGCCAGGCGGGCGAGCTGGATATAGAAGGCATTGCTGAATGGATGGTGAGTGAGTACCCACAGCAGGATTATCCGGCGGCCTTTATCGGTTCGTCGAACGGCGCGCTGGTGCATCTGGCGTCGGCAATGAACGTGCCCTGGCTGCCGCAGACGTTTCTCTGTCCGGTGCGCGCCGCCAGTAACGATCCGGATGATGCAGAAGCGAATTTCGAGCAAGGTAAAGAGGTGGCCGCCGCGCTGCTGGCTGCCTGGCCACGGCTGGCGGTTCACCACATGCACGACCCGAATCAGGATCGCCTGATGCTTGATCAGATGCGCTATTTCCGGCTCAAACTGCGCGAACTGCCGCTGGCCTTTAACGAATTCCTGATGGGCAGTCTGCCCGCCGGTTCCACACTGTTTATCAATCACTGCACCCAGCAATGGCCGGTAACGCGCACCAGCGATCGCTCTTTCTTTCAGTTTGGTGCGCCGGGCGGAGCCAGCGAAAAAGAGTTTATGCAGGGCGGTCCGCGCGTGGCGGAATATCTGGCACGTTACGGCGTGGATCGTGAGCGCTGGACGCCGCCAGCCATTACCGACCGGGTGCCGGAAGCGGAGTGGGGGCTGGATGGTTATCTGATCGCACCGCTGAAAAAGCTTGCCGAAGCGCAGAGCTGGAAGCTGATGGAGATTCGCTACGAGAATCCGGAAGCAATGAGTTATGTGGTGGCGGAGATCTACCGCGACTGGTATCTGGCGGCGGGAATCTTACCGACCCGGCTGACGGTGGACAGTTTCCTGCTGATGGATCCGTGGTGTACGCAGCAGCAGCAGTCGATTCCGTTCTGGCTGAGCTTTAGCAGCGAATCCTCGGCATTAGCGCTGCAACGTTTCCTGGAAAAACAGCCGCCATTCCGTAACATCGATATGATGCTCTTTTCTCATGGTACCGACAGTATCGGGCTGGCGGAGATTGATCGCTGGCGGGCGCTGCTGTCCCATGCGCGTGACGAGGGAGTTTTAATTGGTGTGGATGAAGCCCGCTACCCGCGTGACTTCGCGACGTTTGCCCGCTTCGACTCGGCGCTGCGTGAACGGGCACCGCTGTTGCCACCGCCGCCTCCGCTTAATTCAGAGAAGGTGATGGCAGGTATTAAACGTTACGGTGCAAAACATGGCGTCACGCTGACGGCGCTGACGTAGCCGCCGCGCCGTCCTGCGATTATTCGCCGTCGGTGATGGGCTGGCGCACCAGCAGCAGGTAGGCGAGTGCGCCAACCAGCGTGACGCAGGCACAGATCATCAGCGCCAGGCTGAACGATTTGGTGGTGTCGAGCACCCAGCCGGTGATCACTGGCGCGAACGAGGCGAAGATAAAGCTGGCAAAGTTCTGGATGCTGCCGACCGAAGCGGTCATGCGGGCGGTGACGTTGGCGTGGATCAATCCCCAGCATGAGGTGCCGGCGAAATGGATACAGAACAGCGCCATGCCAATCAGCGTCACGGCGCTGGTGGTATCGGTCGCGCGGGTCACCACGGCGGTGAATCCGGCTGACAGCAGCATCCCACTGACGATGCAGACTTTGCGGGTTTTTACGGCGTTAAAGCCACGACGCACCAGCGAGTCAACCACATAGCCATTCAGCAGCATGCCCGCTGCACCAAACAGGAACGGAATCGCCGCCAGCAGGCCAGTACTTTTCAGATCGAGATGATAGGTGGACTGCAGGTAGCCCGGCAGCCAGGCGATATAGAGCCACGCGGTGTAGTTGATGCCGCTGAAGCCAATCATCATGCCCCACATGGTGCGCTGCTTAAACAGGCCACGCCACTCTTTGAAGCTGATCGGCTCTTTCCGCGACGCCACGCTGCCCGCCTGCAGATAGTGGATCTCTTCGGCGCTCAGGGTGTTGTTGTCGCGGTCGCGGTAAATCATATACCAGCCGATAGCGAGGAACATGCCGAGGATACCGATGGTAACAAACATGCCACGCCAGCCCATCACCAGCATCATCGCCGCCAGAATCGGCGGGGCCACCGACAGCCCAATCATCGAGGCGGCATTGAACATCCCCATCGGCATGCCGCGATCTTTAATGTTGAACCAGTCGTTGATCACTTTCACGCCGCACGGGTTCATCGGCGCTTCGCCAATGCCCAGGCCAATGCGCACCAGGATGAACTGGGTAAAGTTATGCACCAGACCCGAGGCGGCCTGGAACAGCGACCAGATAAACATGCCGATGCCGAGCATAATGCGCGGCCCTTTACGATCCAGCAGCGCGCCACACGGCAACTGCGCCAGGCCATACGCCAGCGAAAAAGCAGAAAGCAGGAAGCCGATTTCGGTGGCGCTTAGCCCCATCTCATCGCGGATGGTCATGTTCGCGACCGACAGCGAGCTGCGATCCAGATAGTTGATGATGGCGGCGAACAGCAACAGCAGCATCGCCGTAATCTGCACTTTGCGGATACGCGGTGAACGCACCACATCGCTGCGCATTGGCACGAAATCCTGGCCTGGTGGCGTGTCGCCGGTCACGCTGTCGCGACCGGTTACTGAGGTCTTTTCCATTGCACTCTCCCGAAACTGGGTACTTATCGTTATGGTGAGAAGGGGTCTGCGCGCAGCGCAAAAGGCCGCCGTGACGTTGCAGTCGAGACTAAGAGCAAAGGGTTAAGGATGTTGCAAAGATGTTTCTGAATCGTGCGGGAGCTAATGCTTTGTGGTTTTTAATCGGTTTTTAATTGTACTGACCGATTGAGCGCACCATTGAGGTTTTAGCGGTCGCCAGATGGTTATGTAATGCACAGAGCGCATCAATATCCTGACGGCCAATCAGCGCGGTCAGTATCGCCATATGCTCCTCCAGCGCGACAATGTTACGCTGCTTAAGATCGCTTTCATCCCACTGATAATGTGAGTGAAAGATGACTGAGATGATCTCCAGCGACTGATTAAAAAATGGATTATTGGCGGCGGATAAAATCAGCGAATGCATCTGACGGTCCAGCGCAGCAAAGTGGCGATAGTTGCTGGCGATGGTGTCGCGCATGGATCGGTGACGATCCAGCAGATCCCGCGCCTGCACCCAGCGCTCATCGCTGGCGGGCAGATTCAGGAAGCGGCTCAGGGCGTGGGTTTCCAGCATCTCGCGCAGTTCAAACAGCTTCTCGGCATAATCCTGAGTGAATTTTTTCATGCGCCACTGACCGCGTTTCACCGGCTCCAGCAGGTCATAGCGCATAAAGCGCAGCAGAAATTCGCGCACCACAACCGGACTGACTTTCACCTGCTGCGCCAGTTGCAGCTCGCTGAAGGTGTCGCCGGGCACCAGCTGCCGCTGATTGATCATATTAAAAAACATCTGCTCAAAGTGACTGGCCTGCTGCTCAATCGGCGGCGTTAAGGCGCTAAAACTGTCCTCATCGCGGGGATCACGCACGATAACGTAGGTTTGATCCACTTTATCCAGCACGCCGCACTGATGCAGATAGTGCAGGGTATGTCGCACCGTGGTCCGGCTGATATTGAACATCTCCGCCAGCGCCGCCTGCGGTGGCAGGGGCGAACGAATATGTCGCTGAGCGATACTCTCCAGCATCTGGTTGATGACGTTCTGGCGCAAATTCTGGCTGCGGCTCATCTGACTCTCCGGTTTTTAATGCATTAAAAACCATTCAAAGCCCAAAAAAATCGCCGTGCTTCACACTTCCCGTAAACGAACGCTGCGCATCAGGCAGGATTCGCCGTAACTGCCTGCAGGACAACCGGAGAATCACCATGACAACAATGAAAGCACTGGTCATCGCTGAACCACGTAAGATGGTCTGGGCCACCCGCGACACCCCCACGCCTGCCGCTGGCGAGGCGCTGATTAAAATTCTCACCGCCGGAATCTGCGGCACGGATATCCACGCCTGGTCCGGCAATCAGCCGTTCTTCAGCTATCCACGGGTGCTGGGCCATGAAATCTGTGCGGAAGTGGTGGCGCTGGGTAGTGGCGCCGAGGGCTTTCAGGCAGGCCAGCGGGTGGCGTTAATGCCCTACATCTCCTGTCTGCGCTGCGACGCCTGCCAGAGTGGCAAGACCAACTGCTGTGAACAGATCTCGGTGATAGGCGTGCATCAGGATGGCGGTTTCTGCGACTACTTAAGCGTGCCGGTCAGCACGTTGCTGGCGGTGGATGAGGTGGCCCCGGAAGCGGCCGCGCTGATTGAGCCCTTTGCCATCAGCGCCCATGCGGTGCGTCGTGCAGGCATTGTGGCGGATGAGCAGGTTCTGGTGGTGGGTGCCGGACCGATTGGGCTGGGTGTCGCCGCCATTGCCGCCGCCAGTGGCGCGCAGGTCGTGGTGGCGGACACCAGCGAATTCCGTCGCCAGCATGTCGCTGATCAGCTGGGTCTGGCGGCACTGAATCCGGCGGATGAGGCGTTTTACAGCGCGCTACGGGATCAGTTTGGTGGTCGTCTGGCGCTGAAAGTGATCGACGCCACCGGCAGCCCGGCGGCGATGAACAATGCGGTTAACCTGATGCGACATGGCGGCACAATCGTCTATGTCGGCCTGCACAAAGGCGATCTGGTTATCCCTGACAGTGAATTCCACAAAAAAGAGACCACGCTGATGGGCAGCCGCAATGCCACCCGCGAAGATTTTGATCGGGTAAGTGCACTGATGGCCAGCCGCCAGCTGCGTGCTGAAATGATGCTGAATCATCACCTGGCTTTCTCTACGCTGGATGAAACCTTTGAGTCGCAAGTCATCAATAATCGCGAACTGATCAAAGGTGTGATTCACTTCGACCGCTAACGCGGCGTTTCAGGGCGCGGTGAGGGTTTCAAAGAAGTGCGCCCGCACCGCGTCGGCATCCACGCCGAGCGCGATACGCTGGGCGGGCAGACCGGCAAAGGGATCATTGCGCGACGCCAGTGCGCCGAGCTTACGCACAGTCTGACCGCCGGCGATGCCCTCGGTGATGACCCGCAGCGGACTTTCAGTGAGGGTAAAGGCCTGCGGCAGCGTCAGCCACGCCACTGCCAGGGTATCGTGCAGCGCCATACCGGCAAAACCCTCCTTTGCCAGGCTGTAAGCCAGATAAGGACGACAGATAGCGCTCAGCACCGGCTGGTTCAGACGCTGAACCTCATCACTGCTGATTAACACCTTGTGCGTGACATCCAACGGGATGACCACCACGTTCAGCGCCGAGGCGAGCACCTGATCGGCGGCATGCGGGTCTTTCCAGATATTAAATTCGCTGAAGGGCGTCACGTTGCCGCTGTGGCCATCGGTGCCAAACGCGCCGCCCATGATCACCAGCTCTTTCACCAGCGGAATAATATCCGGCGCCTGATTAATGGCCGTGGCGATGTTGGTCAGCGGACCAATCGCCACCAGGGTGATCTGATGCGGCTGCGCCCGCACGCTGTCGATAATAAACTGCACCGCGCCTGGCGCCTCATCGCTGCAGGTGTTATCAAACGCATCGCCCAGTCCATCTTCACCGTGCAGCCGGGCGGGCGCTGAGGGCGCCAGTGCCAGCGGCCGTGAACAGCCGCGATAGACCTCCGCATTAATCGCCATTTTGTCGCAGAACAGCCGGGCATTTTTCACCGCCTGACCCACCGCTACGTTGCCAGACACCGTGGTAATTCCCAGCAGATGCTGCGTCCGCGCCGCATAAGCCAGCGCAAAGGCATCATCCACGCCGATATCAGTATCAAAAATCAGGGTACGCATAGGCTCTCCGCAACAGGCTGTAAACTCTCAGCATTACCCCGCCAGCGGGCAGGGCGTCAAGCGATTCATCTGCCATGCGCACAGGCTTGCCAGCCTGAAACGGGCGTCGTATTATCACCGGCTCAAGGTGATGGCGTGCCACCTTTCCCAACCGCCGGTGGGCTTAACACCGGCTGATGACGCCTGACACTCAATCCTTTCGCGGGAGCTGAGGTGTCAGGCGCAGTTTATCTCTGCCTTTCCCCCCTCAGCCCGGCATTACTCTGTTATCAGGAGCAACACATGTTTAAACCGTTACTGGCTGTGATGATCGGCGGCTCTGCCGGCTGTGTACTGCGCTGGCTGTTCTCGATGCGTTTTAATGCGCTCTTTCCTAATCTGCCGCCGGGCACGCTGCTGGTGAATCTGATCGGCGGGCTGGTGATCGGCGGCGCAATGGCCTGGTTTGTGCGCCATCCCGACGTGGACCCGATCTGGAAACTGCTGATCGTCACCGGACTCTGTGGCGGCCTGACAACATTCTCCTCGTTTACTGCGGAATTAATGGGGCTGCTTCAGACCGGAAAATATATGTGGGCGATGGCCAGCGCGCTAGTGCATGTGATTGGCTCACTGCTGATGGCGTTTGCGGGTTTTGCGCTGGTCACGCTGCTGGGCTGATCTGGCTAATCGGCGCTTGTCTTAACGCTTAAGAGGTAGATACTGTTTCAGGTTTTACGCCCGCATGGCTATTGCGGGCGTAACGCTGAACGTCACCGATTATTCCGGACGATTAAGGAGCCGAGCCATGCGAACCAATCCTACCTTCCTTAACCTGGTGTTGTTAAACGGTGAACCCGACCAGAAACTGCAGGCGGCGCGCGACGCCGGTTTTGATCAGGTCGAGATCTGGCGCGAGGATGTTGACGCATACGAGGGCGGTGCGGCAGCACTGGCTGAGATCAGCGCACTGAAGGGACCTGGCTTTACTAATCTGCAGGTGCTGCGCGATTTTACCGGCGCACCGGGTGCGCTACGGTGCCAGAAGCGCGAAGAGCTGCGCCAGTTTATACAGATTGCCCGGACGCTGGGCTGCGACACGATTCAGGCACCGGCCAGCACCCGTGAAGATTGCTGCGCCGACCAGATTGATGATGACCTGCGCTGGATGGCCTCTGAAGCTGCACGCTACAACATGCGCATTATGTATGAGCCGATGGCCTGGTGCAGCGTGGACAATACGCTGCCGCTGGCGTGGCAGCGATTGCAGCGGCTCGATCAGCCCAATATCGGGCTGGTGGTGGATCTTTTCCATATCTGCGCACTGGGCGGTGACGCCTCGCAGCTGGACGGCATTCCTGCCGACCGTATTTATGAAGTGCAGCTGTGTGATATGGCCGCGGTTCCCGCGCAGGATAAGCAGAGCCTGATGGCGATGGCAAAACACCATCGTCAGTTGCCCGGCGATGGCATTATTGATGTTGAACGCTTCGTCGATAAGCTGAAAAGTGCGGGCTATCAGGGGCCGGTGGGCATCGAAGTCTTTAATGATACGCTGAAACGCCTGCCGCCCGACGTCGCAGCACGTCATGCCTGGCAGGCGTTAAACCGCTACTGGGGTTAATCCTGTAAACACTGGCCGATAAATCCGGCGGCGTGCATAGCACCCTGAGCGGAAATAGTGTGGCCGGTGGCGGGTTCAAAGCGCGCGTCGACCGGCACCGCTGCGGCCTGGAGTCGTGCTGCGGCAGATTCGCTCTCCTGCCACGGGATCACCTCATCGGCCTGACCGTGAATCAGCAGCGCGGGCACATGAGCCTGCGGGGTTAATTCACCGTCAACCGCCAGACGCCCGGAAAAGGCGACCACGCCTGCCAGCGGATAACGGCCTGACGCCAGGGCATCCAGTGCCATGATCGATCCCTGCGAGAAGCCGACCAGCACCACATCCTGCCAGCGTTCCGCGAAGCCGTGCTGCGCAATAATCTCGCTAAGGGTTGCATCAAATGCCGCCCGCGCTGCCCGAACACGGGCAGGCCTGTTCTCAGGTGTGATGTCCGCCAGGCTGAACCACTGCCAGCCAAAACCACCGGGAAAACGTTCAGGCGCATTGGGAGAGGCAAAAATCACATCCGGCAACAGCGTCGCCCAGTGACGGCCAATTGGTGCCAGATCGTCGCCGTTACTGCCCACGCCATGCAGAAAAATTACCAGTGCTTTTGCCATCATTGCTCCTTTAGCTTATGCCCTTACAAATTGTATTCACTCATATCCGGGCCAGCCGGAACAATCCCGTTCGGATTCAGCGCCTTGATCGAGTAATAACCCTGTTTGATGTGATCGATACTGACCGTCTCACGTACGCCGGAGACCGATAACATGCTCTTAAGATAGCGATTCAGCAGCGTATAGTCGTGTATCCGGCGCAGGTTGCATTTGAACAGGCCATGGTAGGCGGCGTCAAAGCGAATCAGCGTCACGAACAGGCGAATATCGGATTCAGTCAGCCGTTCTCCCAGCAGGAAGGTGCGACCATCGCTGAGCAGGGCTTCCAGTTCATCGAGCTGGCTAAAGACGTCATTAAATGCCTGCTGATAGCTGAGGGCGGTAGTGGCGAAGCCAGCACGATAAACACCGTTATTCAGACGCTGATAGAGACTCTCATTCAGCGCGTCAATCTCCTGGCGCAGCGCTGCAGGATAGAGATCGATGCGGTTATCGGCCAGATCGCCAAAGCCGCTGTTAAACATGCGCACAATGTCAGCGGACTCATTATTGACGATGGTGCCGGTCTTCTTGTCCCACAGCACCGGCACGGTGGCGCGGCCGGTGTAATCGGGCGCGACACGGGTATAGATTTCATGCAGATATTGCGCGTTATTCAGCGGGTCCTGCTGTGCGCCGGGAAACGTGCCGAAGCGCCAGCCCTGAGCCCCGAGCTGCGGCTCAACCACCGTGACACTAATCATTGACTCCAGCCCTTTGAGTTTGCGGGCCATCAGCGCACGTGACGCCCACGGGCAGATCAGCGCCACATAGAGGTGGTAACGATCCGGTTCGGCGGCGAATTCAGTCGAGCCATCGCTACTGATAAAGTGCCGGAAACCGGATGTCTGGCGAACAAATCCGCCCTGTTTATCGGTAGCCTGCACCGGATGCCAGTCACTACTCCATTTGCCTTCTACTAACATCGCGCAACTCCTCTGTGGTGAGAGAAGTAGCTTAACTGATGACTAAACGACTGATAATCGGGTCTGTAAGACAATGATTTCTTCCAATATGGAAGAAATCACGCCGGTGGAGCGTGCGTGAAGTGCGTCACCAGGAAGTCGATGAGCAGGCGTGCCCGATGTGGCAGATGACGGGCCGGCGGATAAACCGCAAACAAGCCTAGCGGTGGCGTCTCAAAATTTTCCAGCAGCCGGACAATCTCCCCACGTTGCAGCGCCGGGGCCGCAATAAAACCGGGCAAACGCGCAATGCCCAGACCGGCGATGGCGGCCTGCAGAGAGGCTTCAGTATTGGCGAAGCGCAAACGTCCACGCACCGGCACAGTCACAATTTCACTGCTGCCGTCCCCGCTGGTAAACGGCCAGTGCCAGGGATCGCGAAAATTGGTGTCGATAATGCACTGATGCTGTGCCATGTCACGCCAGTGCTGCGGCGTGCCGAACTGCTCCAGATAGACCGGTGATGCGGCGATACGCACATGTACTTCGCTCAGCTTGCGCGCCACCAGGCTGCTGTCGCTGAGCGTGCCGATGCGGATCGCCATATCAAAACCTTCATCGACGATGTTCACGGCCCGGTCTGAAAAGCTGACATCCAGCTCAATCAACGGATAGCGGCGGGCAAACGCCACCAGCACCTGAGACAATACCGCCGTGCCAAAGGAGCCGGGTGCGCTGATTTTCAGCCTGCCGGTGGGCGTCGTCGCACTTTCACGCACGCTGGCATCCAGCGCCTCAAAGGCATCAAGCAGGTTTTTCACCCGCTCATAATAGCTGCGTCCGACATCGGTGGGCGACAGCGCGCGCGTGCTGCGCTTAAACAGCTGCACGCCGAGCTGCTGCTCCAGCTTTGAAACCAGTTTTGATGCCTGACTGCTGCTGGTGCCGAGACGCAACGCTGCGGCAGAAAAGCTGCCGGTTTCCAGCACCGTGACAAACATCCGGTCACAATCGAGTCGATCCATGGCGAAGTCCTGAGGAGGTAAAGTCGCAGTATAGGGGCTGTGGCCAGGCGATGCAGCCTTCACTTTGCGTGCCTTGACCCTTTCGCTGGCGCGGAAAACCTGCTTGACTGATTCTCTGCCCGACGTTCACTGGAGTATTTCATGTCGCTGATTCACCTGACGTCACTGGCGGAGATTCCGGCCGCCGAGTGGGATGCGCTGTTGCCTGATGACCAGCCATTTTTGCGCCACGCCTTTCTGCTGACGCTGGAAGAGAGTGGCAGCGTACGGTTTGAGGCGGGCTGGCAGCCTGACCATCTGCTGTGGCGGGAAGAGGGCGTGACCCGCGCCGCGCTGCCGGGCTACCGCAAACGCCATTCACAGGGCGAATATGTCTTTGATCACGCCTGGGCGGATGCCAGCCAGCGCGCCGGCATCCGCTACTACCCGAAATGGCTGGGCGCGATACCCTTCAGCCCGGTCACCGGTGCACGCCTGCTGGGAGAAGCCTCGGCCGCGTCTCAGCTGGTTTCAGCCCTGCCGGAAAGCCTGTTGCAGCAGGGCTTAAGCGGTGCGCACATCAATTTTACCGATGCGCAGGCTAACGCGCTGCTGGCCGATCAGCCCGACTGGCTCTTACGGCTCGGTTGTCAGTATCACTGGCATAATCGCGGCTACCGCGATTTTCAGGATTTCCTGGACACGCTGATGTCGCGCAAGCGCAAACAGCTGCGTAAAGAGCGTGAACAGGTGGCGCAGAGCGGTTTTGTGTTTGACCGCTATCGCGGTGATGAGCTGCGCGAAGAACAGTGGGATTTTGTCTATACCTGTTATGCCAACACTTATGCGGTGCGCGGTCAGCGGCCCTATCTGACGCGCGACTTCTTCAGTCTGCTGGCGGAACGAATGCCGCAGAATATTGTGGTGGTGATCGCCCGCTTACAGCAGCAACCGGCGGCAATGGCTTTTTATCTGCGGGACAGCCACTCGCTCTATGGCCGCTACTGGGGCTGCCTGGCGGAGTTTGATCGGCTGCACTTCGAAACCTGTTTCTATCAGGGAATGGATTTAGCCCTGGATGAAGGGCTGACGCGCTTTGATGCGGGTGCGCAGGGCGAGCACAAGCTGGTGCGCGGCTTTGAGCCGCAGATTACCCACTCCTGGCACTATCTGCTGCATCCCGGCCTGCGCGATGCCGTGGCCGATTTTCTGGTGCAGGAGCGGGAAGGCGTGCGCGGCTGGGCGGAAGAAGCACGCGACGCCTTACCCTATCGACGCGGCGATTAATCGATGCCGACAAAGCCACCGGTCTGATGCTGCCACAGACGGGCATACAGACCGTTCTGCGCCAGCAGCTCGTGATGGCTGCCCATCTCAGCAATACCGCCTTTATCCAGCACCACCAGTCGATCCATCTTCGCGATGGTCGACAGGCGGTGTGCAATCGCAATAACGGTTTTGCCCTGCATCAGTGACTCCAGGCTCTCCTGAATCGCCGCTTCCACTTCGGAGTCCAGCGCCGAGGTGGCCTCATCCATGATCAGCACCGGCGCATCTTTCAGTAGCACGCGGGCAATCGCCACACGCTGACGCTGACCCCCCGACAGTTTCACGCCGCGCTCCCCCACGTGTGCATCCAGCCCGGTGCGGCCCAGTGAATCGGAGAGCAGCGGAATAAACTCATCGGCGCGGGCGCGGTGAATCGCAAGCTGTAATTCCTCTTCGCTGGCGTCAGGACGGCCATAGAGCAGGTTTTCCCGAATCGAACGGTGCAGCAGCGAGGTATCCTGCGTAATCATGCCAATCTGGCTACGGAGGCTCTCCTGCGTCACTGCGGCGATATCCTGATCGTCGATCACAATCCGCCCACCGTTAAGGTCATAAAGACGCAGCAGCAGGTTCACTAACGTCGATTTACCGGCCCCCGAAGGACCAATCAGACCAATCTTCTCGCCCGGTTTAATGTCGAGATTAAAGCCGTTAATCACCTGACGGCCACCGCCATAGTCAAAGCGCACATCCTCGAATCGGATGTTGCCGCGCGTCACCTTAAGCTGTTTAGCCTGCGGCGCATCCTGCACGCTCAGCGGCTGCGCAATGGTTTTCAGGCCATCCTGAACCGTACCGATATTTTCGAAGATGCCGTTGACGACCCACATGATCCAGCCAGACATATTGACCAGGCGGATGACCAGACCGGTCGACAGCGCAATGGCGCCTACGCTGATCAGCGACTGGCTCCACAACCACAGCGCCAGCGCGGATGTAGAGACAATCAGCAGGCCGTTCAGTGCTGACAGCGTCAGATCCATGCTGGTGACCATGCGACCAGCGTGCTGAGTTTTTTCCGTCTGCTCCTGCATCGCCTCACGCGCATACTTACGCTCCAGATCGCTGTGGGCGAACAGCTTGATGGTGGCAATATTGGTATAGCCATCAACAATGGTGCCCATCAGCTTCGAACGCGATTCTGAAGAGACCACCGAACGGGCTTTGACGCGGGGCACAAAGAAACGCAGCGAGGCGCTGTAAGCGACCATCCATATAATCAGTGGGATCATCAGTCGCCAGTCGGCATCCGCAAACAACACCAGCGACGTCACGGCGTAGATCAGCACGTGCCAGATAGCGTCCACCAGCTGCACCGCGGAATCACGCAGTGAACTGCCGGTCAGCATGATGCGCTGGGCGATACGACCTGCAAAATCGTTCTGGAAGAAGTTAAGGCTCTGGCGCAGCACATAGTTGTGATTCTGCCAGCGGATCAGGTTGGTCATGCCCGGGCTGATGCTCTGGTGAACCAGCATGTCGTGCAGGGCGATAAAAATCGGCCGCAGAATCAGCGCCACTGCTCCCATCCACAGGAGTATCGGCCAGTTATCCTGAAACAGGCTGGCGGGTGTGGAGTGGTTCACCATATCGATAATGCGGCTCAGATAGCTGAACAGCGACACTTCGATCAGCGCTGACGCCAGCCCCACCACCAGCAGTGCTGCGAAACTGGGCCAGACCTGGCGCAGGTAGTAGAGGTAAAACGACCAGACCGTTGAGGGCGGTGAATCGGTGGGTGCATCATGAAATATATTGATAAAACGCTCAAAACGACGATACAACATAGCGATACTCTTTCCGTACGGTAAAGAGCTACAGCTTAGTGCATGAACCCCGTTCGGCTAAAAGGAGAAAATATGGAAATCATTATTCGGGCACGGGAACCGCAGGATGCCGCCGCCTATCAGCGCCTCTACAGTCATCCCGATGTCTATCCCTGGACACTGCAACTGCCGTTTCCCAGCGTTGCGACCTGGGAGAAAAAAATTGCCCGAATGGACGCCGAGGGGTTTATCGCCTTTGTGGCAGAAATTGATGACGAGCTGGTCGGTGAGCTGACGCTGTTTGTCGATAACAAGCCGCGCACCCGCCACTGCATCAGTTTTGGACTGGGCGTGCATCCCGATTTCGGCGGTCGCGGGGTCGGTGAGCGGCTGATTCGCACCGCAATGGACTACTCCCGCAACTGGCTGGGCATTACCCGTATGGAGCTGGAGGTGTTTCACGACAACGAACGGGCGCTGCGGCTCTATGAGCGGCTGGGCTTTGAGCGGGAAGGGGTGATGCGGCAGGCGGCACTCCGCGACGGTCAGCTGCGCGACGTGGTGATGATGGCGAAGCTGCTGCACGATAAGTGATAACCGGAGCGGCATCACGGCCGCTCCGTGTTGCATTACGGATTTTTATTGCTGTAGTGCTGCATATTCTGCTTCGTTACCAGCTCAAACGGGATCCACTGGTGAGAATCTACCTTCTGGCCTTTGATCATCTGCTGCGCCACTTCAACCGATTTTTTGCCCTGACCCACGGCATCCTGGAACACGGTTACGGCCAGTTTACCGCTGGCCAGCGCTTTCAGGCCATCCGGCGTGGCATCAATCCCGCCCACCAGAATGGTTTTCTTCGGCTTCGCCTGAGCAATGGCCATCGTGGCGCCAATTGCCATTTCGTCGTTGTTC
This sequence comes from Pantoea hericii, assembly GCF_014155795.1. Lineage (NCBI taxonomy): Bacteria > Pseudomonadati > Pseudomonadota > Gammaproteobacteria > Enterobacterales > Erwiniaceae > Pantoea > Pantoea hericii. The sequence goes on along the minus strand of NZ_SCKV01000008.1, from coordinate 192,224 downwards.
GCGGCGACAATATCGATATCCTCACCGTTCGACAGCCAGTTGAGCATTAAATCCATCCCCTCATTGCGCGCATAGTTAGCGGTCTGCTTCAGCACCACTTTCATATTGGGATACTTCGCCACCACCTGCTCCACATCTTTGGTGCGCTGAAGCGCGCCCGCATCGCTGAGGTTGCCGATCATGATGGCGACGTTGCCACGGTAACCGGCCTGCTTTGCCAGCGCTTCCATCTGCAACGTGCCTGACTCGCGCTCGTCAGAGCCAACAAACACCACGCCTGGCGGCAGGGTTTTATCGCCCGGTGAGCGGTTAACATAGACCAGTGGAATATGGGCCTGCTGCGCCAGTTTTGTCAGGGCTGGCGTACTGGCAGAGTCCACCGGGTCGACAATAATCGCATCCACCCCGGCGCTGATAAAGCTCTGCACCTGATCGGTCTGACGCCCTACGTCGCCACGTGCATCTTCGAACTGCGCCTCCAGCTGGCGCACTTTAGCCTCTTTCTCAATCGACTGGCGGATGATAGTCAGGAAGTTCTGGTCGAAATAGGCCATCGAGACACCTATCTTCTCAGCCAGCGCCGGTGTTGAAAGAGAGAGCAGACAGAGTATTGCCCATGCATGTTTTTTCATTAGAGGCTCCCGAGGTTACCGGATGGAATGGAATTTTCATTTATTATAAAAATGGAAAAGCAGGATCATTTGCAGATTAGAAACTGCCATCAGGTTTGACAACCGGTCCTTTTCACTCTTGCTAGCGCCGCCACATTTTGCCGTGAAATCGCCTCGTCATAGCGGTCAGCGCGGGGGAAATCCCCGACCTGGTGCACACTCTGCAGTAGTGAGCCGCAGCTTTTCGCGCTTTTGTGCAGTGCCGCACGGGCAGTTGTGAGGATTGTCAGAAAACCGTTTAATCGGGCCAGACGATCCTGACATCTGCACAGTGACCCATCGTTAGCCTCCTATCTATATTTCCAGAAGCGGGAATTCTCAGCGTTATTCCTGAAAAAAACCTCGTGGTGCAACCTGCCGCTTTTTAAGGAATTCAGCTCATGCCTAAAGAACAAACGCCTCAACGGACGACCCATGTCCGCATCGGGATCCTCTGCCTGATCCTGTTTCTGTCGGTTGTGGCTTACGCCGACCGTTCGATCCTCTCGATCTCCGGGTCGGCAATCAAAGAGGAGTTCGGTCTGTCAGCGATCCAGCTGGGATTGATCCTCTCTGCTTTCAGCTGGGCCTATGTCATCGGTCAGATTCCTGGCGGACTGTTGCTTGACCGCTTCGGGGCCAAAAAAGTGTATGGCGTTACACTGGCGCTCTGGTCAGTTTCAACGCTGGCGATGGGATTTGTGGGCGAGTTCTCCAGCGGCATGACCGGCGCGCTGATGCTGATGTTTGGACTGCGCTTTATGCTGGGACTCATAGAGGCACCCAGCTTTCCCGCTAATGCGCGCGTGGTCATTATGTGGTTTCCGGGCGCAGAACGGGGACGGGCATCATCGCTGTTCAGCTCGGCGCAATATTTTGCTGTCGCTATCTTCTCGCCGCTTTCAGGCTGGCTGGTCTCGCGCTTTGGCTGGGAATGGCCATTCTTTGTGCTGGGCGGCATCGGTCTGGTGGCGGTCCTGGTCTGGGCGGCCTGGATGCGCGAGCCACGTAACCACCCCGGCGTATCGGAAAGTGAATTGCGCCACATTGTCGACGGTGGCGCGCTGGTGGATATCGATGCGGCGCAGACGCTGAAAGCACGACCACCGGTCAGCAAAGCGATGTTCAGAAAGCTGCTCACCAATCGCATGCTCTGGTGCGCCTATCTCGGTCAGTACTGCATCATTGCGCTCAGCTACTTCTTTATTACCTGGTTTCCAATCTATCTGGTGCAGGCGCGCGGCATGAACATCATGGAAGCGGGATTCGCCACTATTGCGCCAGCGCTGTTCGGTTTTCTGGGCGGCATCAGTGGCGGTTACCTGTCAGACAAGTTAATCGCCCGAGGCTGGAGCGTCTCCTGGGCGCGTAAAACGCCCTATATCGTCGGCATGCTGATGGCGTCCAGCCTGGTGCTGGCGGCGATTATTCCCGGTAACGGCGGCATCATCGCCATTATGTCCTTCGCCTTTTTCGGCAAAGGCATCGCGGCTGGCGCAGGCACCTGGACGGTGATCAGCGACACCGCACCGAAAGAGGCGGTGGGTCTGGCGGGGTCCATTTTTAACGGCATCGGCAATATTGCCGGTTTCACCACGCCGCTGCTGTTCGGCATCATCGTTGGGCTGACCGGTAGCTACAGCATTGGACTGGCGTTTGTGGCGGCACACTGCGTGGTCGCGGCGCTGCTGTTCCTGCTGGTGATGGGGCCGATTGAACGTGTCGGCGAAGAGACCGGACGCCCGGCATCATTTAACAATCAGGAGAAAGAAGATGGCATTAAAGCAATGTAAAGTGCTGATCAAAGGGAAATTTCTGCCACCGCAGCTGATCGAGAATATCGAACAGTCGTTCACCGCCTTCCGGCTGTGGGAGGCGGAGGATGAGGCGGCCTTTCTGGCTGAGCAGGGAACAGAGATCGACATACTGGTGACCAGCGGCAATGCGGTGATGGGCGCACCGGCTGCGCTAATCGCTGCGCTGCCCAACCTGAAAGCGATCTGCAGTAACGGTGTCGGATATGACAGCATTGATACGGAAGCTGCCCGGTCTCGCGGCATTGTGGTGACCAACACGCCAGAGGTGCTGAATGATTGCGTCGCCGATCTGGGGATGGCGCTGCTGCTGGATGTGGCGCGCCGCATCAGTGAGGCCGATCGTTTCACGCGCGCCGGGCACTGGGCGCAGGGCCGCTTTCCGCTGAGCAGCAAAATTGGCGGTAAGGTGTGTGGCATTGTCGGGCTGGGCAATATCGGCCAGGCGGTGGCAAGGCGTGCGCAGGCATTTGATATGCAGATTCATTACTACAATCCGCGTTCACGGCCCGATGTGCCCTATACCCGGCATGAGAGCCTGGTGGCCCTGGCGCAGCAGGCCGATTTTCTGGTGCTGACGCTGCCAGGGGGGGCTGCGACCCGCCATATTATCAACGCGGAAGTGCTGCAGGCGCTGGGACCACAGGGCTATCTGATCAATATTGCACGCGGCAGCGTGGTGGATCAGCAGGCGCTGGTGGAGGCGCTGGAAACCGGACGGATCGCCGGAGCGGGGCTGGATGTGTTTGAACAGGAACCGCAGGTGCCTGACGCACTGCGCCAGCGTGACAATGTGGTCATTACGGCACATATCGCCAGCAGCACCCGCGAAACCATGGCGGCGATGGCTGACCTGGTCTTTGAGAACATGCTGGCATTTTCCCGTGGTGAGCCCGTGCTGACACGCGTGGTGTAACCACACCAATGACGTAACCCTGCGAAACGGACGTGAGGCAGGATGCCTCTCCTCTGACCACTCATCAGACCCCCAGACTTCGCACAAAACAGCCTGAAGAAAATTTGTCCAGCTGCCGATATCACCTTACCACCCGCTGATCTTAAGGAGTGATAGCGTGATAAAGCTGATTACCATCGATGAACTGCGGCCAGGGATGTTTATCCACAAGCTTGAGGTCTGGTGGATAAAAGAGCAGCGCATTCATAATCAGATGCTGATCACCGATCCACGACAAATTGCCACGCTACGCAGCGAAGGGATCCGCCAGCTCTGGATCGACCTCGATCGATCGGTTCAGACGCCGATCGCCACCACGGTCGCAAAAAGAACCATTGGCCGCACTCCGTTTTTTCAGGAAATGGATCAGGCGCAGTTGATCTTCCAGCAGGGCAAACCGAAAGTGCGGGCGATGTTCAACGAAGCGCGGCTGGGTAACGGCCTGAAGCTCGATTATATGATGGACCTGGTGGATGAAATCGCCGGATCGATCACGCGTGAACCTTCCGCCATGCTGAGCGTGGCGCGGCTGAAAAATCATGATGACTACACCTATCTGCACTCTATGGCGGTCTGCGGGCTGATGATTGCGCTGGGTAAAAAACTCGGACTGGATGAGCAGCAGCTGCGCCGGGTGGGCATGGGCGGTTTACTGCATGATGTCGGCAAAGCGGCTGTGCCACTGGAGATCCTGAACAAAGCGGGCAAGCTGACTGAAGAAGAGTTCAGGGTGATGCGTGAGCATCCGGTGGTCGGCACGCAGATGCTGATAGAGGCCAACGCTGACGACGATCTGCTCGATATCGCTCTTCATCATCATGAAAAATATGATGGCAGCGGCTATCCGCACCGCCTGAAAGGCGAGGCGATTTCGTTCTACGCCCGCATGGCGGCGGTGTGTGATGTTTATGATGCGGTGACCTCGACCCGCTCCTATCGCAACGGCTGGACACCCGCAGAGGCGATGCACCAGATGCTGAGCTGGCGCGGCCATTTCGATCCTGGCTTGCTGCACACCTTCGTACGCACCATTGGCATCTATCCGGTGGGATCGCTGGTGCGTCTGGCTTCCGGCCGGGTGGCGCTGGTGGTGAAAGCAGGCGAAAAATCGCTGATGCGGCCCTGCGTGCATGTCTTCTGGTCGCTGCACGCCCAGCGTGAAATGAAGCCGGAAGAGCTCGACCTCGGCGACAGCTTCTGCACCGACAGTATTGTGGGTGCAGAGGACAGTAAGCTGTGGGACAACGTCGATCTCAATCGTATCTGGGCGCTGGAAGTCGCCTGATTTTTCGCCATTTTTACACTATTTTTACGCCCGCCCGCTGCATTTTAACCCCGTCTTTATACGCCTCCGCGCAAGCTAAGCCATAAATCCAATCCTCTGGAGGTTCCTGTGAGCGTGGGCGTAATAACCGGCATTGTGCTGGTGGTGTTGTTACTGGGCTATCTGATCTATGCCCTGTTAAATGCGGAGGCCTTCTGATGGCGGCCAATGCTTTTTTACTCATCGCATTTTATCTGGTGCTGCTGATGGTACTGGCGCAGCCGCTCGGACGGGGTCTGGCCTCGTTAGTGGCGGACAAGCCGGTGTTTGCCCGCCTGGAAACGCCACTGTGGCGCCTGCTGGGCGCGCAGGCGTCGGACATGCGCTGGCCGCACTACCTGCTGGCGATTCTGCTGTTCAACGCGCTGGGTTTCGTGGTGCTGCTGTCTATATTGCTGCTGCAGGGCTCGCTGCCGCTGAATCCTCAGCAGCTGCCTGGCCTGAGCTGGCATCTGGCGCTGAACACTGCCGTGAGCTTCGTGACCAACACCAACTGGCAGGCTTACAGTGGCGAAAGCACCCTGAGCTATTTCAGTCAGATGGTGGGCCTGACGGTGCAGAACTTCCTCTCTGCCGCGACCGGTATCGCCGTGGCCTTTGCGCTGATCCGTGGCTTCGCCAATCGCAGCTCTGCGACCCTGGGTAACGCCTGGCGCGATCTGACCCGCATCACGCTCTACGTCTTACTGCCGATCAGCCTGCTGATGGCGCTGTTTTTTGTCAGTCAGGGCAGCATCCAGAACTTCTCGCCTTATCACAGCTTCTCCACGCTGGAAGGCGTGCAGCAGACGCTGTCGATGGGACCGGTGGCGTCGCAGGAAGCGATCAAAATGCTGGGTACCAATGGTGGCGGCTTCTTTAACGCCAACTCCGCCCATCCGTTTGAGAACCCGACGGTGCTGACGAATCTGGTGCAGATGCTGAGCATCTTCCTGATCCCGGCAGCGCTCTGCTTCGCGTTTGGCGAAAGTGTGCGTGACCGTCGTCAGGGCCACATGCTGCTGTGGGCGATGACGCTGATGTTTGTGGCGGCGGTCGCCGTCGTGATGTGGGCCGAACTGCAGGGCAACCCGCATTTCCTCCAGCTGGGGGCCGACAGCGCCATCAACATGGAAGGTAAAGAGACACGCTTTGGCATCCTTAACAGCAGCCTGTTCGCGGTCATTACCACTTCTGCCTCCTGCGGTGCGGTGAATGCCATGCATGACTCCTTTACCGCGCTGGGCGGCATGGTGCCGATGTGGCTGATGCAGCTGGGCGAGGTGGTATTTGGCGGTGTTGGTGCCGGCCTCTACGGCATGCTGCTGTTTGTACTGCTGGCGGTCTTTATTGCCGGACTGATGATTGGCCGTACCCCGGAGTTCCTGGGTAAAAAAGTCGATGTGTGGGAAATGAAAATGACCGCACTGGCGATTCTGGTTACCCCGGCGCTGGTGCTGATTGGCACTGCACTGGCGATGATGACCGACGCCGGGCGCAGCGCGATGGCAAACCCGGGCATCCACGGCTTCAGTGAAGTGCTCTATGCGGTCTCTTCGGCTTCCAATAACAACGGCAGTGCCTTTGCCGGACTGAGTGCCAACACGCCGTTCTGGAACCTGTTACTGGCTGTCTGCATGCTGCTGGGCCGTTTCGGCATCATCATCCCGGTGATGGCGATTGCCGGTGCGATGGCGGTTAAAAAAGTGCAGCCGGTAGGTAACGGCACACTGCCAACTCACGGTCCGCTGTTTATTGCACTGCTGATCGGCACCGTGCTGCTGGTGGGTGCACTGACCTTTATTCCTGCTCTGGCGCTGGGCCCGGTGGCTGAGCATCTGCAACTTGTTCAGGGACAATCCTCATGAGTCGTCAACAACAGGCGTTATTTGACGCAGCCCTGCTGCGTACCTCGGCCTGGGATGCGGTGAAAAAGCTCGATCCCCGGGTACAGTTCCGTAACCCGGTGATGTTTGTGGTCTACCTCGGCAGCATCCTCACCTCGCTGCTGGCGGTGGGCATGCTGACCGGGCGCATCAACGGCAGCGCCAGCTTTACCGGGGCGATTGCGGTCTGGCTCTGGTTCACCGTGCTGTTCGCCAACCTGGCAGAGGCGCTGGCAGAAGGGCGCAGCAAGGCCCAGGCAAGCAGCCTGAAAGGCGTCAAAAAGACCAGCTTTGCCAAAAAACTCTCAGCGGCGCGCTATGGTGCCGAGTGGCAGCAGGTCAGTGCCGATGCGCTGCGCAAAGGCGATGCGGTGCTGGTAGAAGCGGGCGATATCATTCCCTGTGACGGTGAAGTGATGGAGGGCGGTGCCTCAGTGGATGAGAGCGCCATTACCGGTGAATCTGCACCCGTAATCCGTGAGTCAGGGGGTGACTTTGCTTCCGTGACGGGCGGTACCCGTATTCTCTCTGACTGGCTGGTGATCACCTGTAGCGCCAACCCGGGCGAAACCTTCCTTGACCGGATGATCGCCATGGTGGAAGGCGCAAAACGCCGCAAAACGCCAAATGAGATCGCCCTGACCATCCTGCTGGTATCACTGACCATCGTGTTCCTGCTGGCGACCGTGACGCTCTGGCCGTTCTCGGCATGGGGCGGCACACCGGTCAGCGTCACGGTACTGGTGGCACTGCTGGTCTGTCTGATCCCGACCACTATCGGCGGCCTGCTGTCGGCGATTGGCGTGGCGGGGATGAGCCGGATGCTGGGTGCAAACGTCATCGCGACCAGCGGTCGTGCGGTGGAAGCCGCAGGGGATGTGGATGTGCTGATGCTGGACAAAACCGGCACCATCACGCTGGGTAACCGTCAGGCGACCCAGTTCCTGCCCGCGCCAGGCGTCAGCGAAGAGCAGCTGGCGGACGCCGCGCAGCTCGCCTCGCTGGCCGATGAGACGCCGGAAGGCCGCAGCATCGTGGTACTGGCGAAACAGCGATTTAACCTGCGTGAACGCGATCTCAGCAGCATGGACGCCAGCTTTATTCCGTTCTCAGCCCAGACCCGCATGAGTGGCGTGAATGTGCAGGATCGGCTGATCCGCAAAGGCGCGGTCGATGCCGTTCGCCGTCATATCGAAGCGAACCATGGTCGTTTCCCTGCGGAAGTGAATGCGCAGGTGGAAGAGGTGGCTCGCAGTGGCGGCACGCCGCTGGTGGTGTCAGAAGGCGCAAATGTGCTGGGTGTGGTGGCGCTGAAAGATATCGTGAAAGGCGGCATCAAAGAGCGCTTTGCCGAACTGCGCAAAATGGGTATTAAAACGGTGATGATCACCGGTGATAACCCACTGACCGCCGCGGCGATTGCCGCAGAAGCGGGCGTAGATGACTTCCTGTCAGAGGCCACACCAGAAGCCAAACTGGCGCTGATCCGTCAGTATCAGGCCGAAGGCCGTTTAGTGGCGATGACCGGTGACGGCACCAACGATGCGCCAGCACTGGCGCAGGCGGATGTGGCGGTGGCGATGAACTCCGGGACCCAGGCGGCGAAAGAGGCGGGCAACATGGTCGACCTCGACTCTAACCCGACCAAGCTACTGGAAGTGGTGCACATCGGTAAACAGATGCTGATGACGCGCGGTTCGCTGACCACCTTCAGTATTGCCAACGACGTGGCGAAATATTTCGCCATTATCCCGGCGGCGTTTGCGGCGACCTATCCGCAGCTCAACATGCTTAACGTGATGCAGCTGCACTCGCCCGCCAGCGCAATCCTGTCGGCGGTGATCTTTAACGCCCTGGTGATTGTCTTCCTGATCCCGCTGGCCCTGAAAGGCGTCAGCTACCGCCCACTGAGCGCCGCTGCGCTGCTGCGCCGCAACCTGCTGATTTATGGTCTGGGTGGCCTGCTGGTGCCGTTTGTCGGCATCAAAGCGATCGATCTGCTGTTAGTGTTTTCAGGCATGGCCTGAGGAGAGAAAAATGAGTCAGTTACGTCCGGCAATTTTACTGTTGTTGCTGCTTACGCTTGTCACCGGCGTGGTTTATCCTTTGCTTACTACTGGTCTGGCGCAATGGCTGTTTCCGTCCCAGTCCAGCGGCTCGCTACTGGAGGAAGATGGCGTGGCGCGCGGGTCAGCACTGATTGGCCAGAATTTTACCCAGCCCAACTATTTCTGGGGCCGCCCTTCAGCCACAGGCGATAAACCCTATAACCCGCTCTCCTCAGGCGGCAGCAACCTGGCCGCCAGCAATCCGGCGCTGGATAAAGCGGTAGCCGATCGCGTCGCTGCGCTGCGGGCCGCGAACCCGCAGGCATCGGCTGCCGTGCCGGTCGAGCTGGTCACTGCCTCAGCCAGCGGGCTGGACCCGGATATTTCGCCGGAGGCCGCGCGCTGGCAGGCGCCGCGTGTCGCCGCCAGCCGCAAGGTGCCGGTGGCGCAGGTCGAGGCGCTGATTGAAAAGATGACGCATCGTCCACTGATGCCATTCCTCGGCACACCGACAATCAACGTGTTGCAGCTGAATATGGCGCTCAACGAACTGTAATGGTGTTAAGGAAGCGATGAACCACGAACCCCAGCGTCCCGATCCCGACGCGCTGCTGCAGGCTAACCGCGAAACGCATCGCGGGCAGCTGAAAATTTACTTTGGTGCCTGTGCTGGCGTGGGCAAAACCTACGCCATGCTGCAGGAGGCACAGCGGCTGCGTGCGCAGGGTCTGGATGTGCTGATTGGCGTGGTAGAGACCCACGAACGGCCGGAAACCGCACAGCTGCTGACAGGATTAACCCTGCTGCCGCGTCGCGCGACCGGCCGCTCGCGTCATGCAGAGTTTGATCTCGATGCCGCGCTGGCCCGCCATCCTGCCGTCATCCTGATGGATGAGCTGGCGCACACCAACGTTAAGGGCTCGCGCCATCCCAAGCGCTGGCAGGATATCGAGGAGCTGCTGGAAGCGGGCATCGACGTCCTGACCACCGTCAACGTGCAGCATCTTGAGAGCCTCAACGATGTGGTCGGCGGCGTCACCGGCATTCAGGTGCGCGAAACCGTGCCCGATCCCTTTTTTGACAGTGCCGACGAAGTGGTGCTGGTCGATCTGCCGCCTGACGATCTGCGCCAGCGATTGAAAGAGGGCAAAGTTTATATTGGCGATCGTGCTGAGCGCGCCATCGAAAACTTTTTCCGTAAAGGTAACCTCTTCGCCCTGCGTGAGCTGGCGCTGCGCCGCACCGCCGATCGGGTAGACGATCAGATGCGCGCCTGGCGCGATCAGCAGGGACGGGATCGGGTCTGGCACACCCGCGACGCTATCCTGCTCTGTATTGGCGACGACAGCGGCAGTGAAAAGCTGGTGCGCACCGCAGCCCGACTGGCGGCGCGACTGGGCAGCGAATGGCACGCGGTCTATGTTGAAACGCCCCGGCTCAACCGGCTGCCGGAAGCACGGCGACGGGCCATCCTGCGCACATTACAGCTGGCACAGGAGCTGGGCGCGGAAACCGCCACCCTTTCTGAACCGGATGAAGCGGAAGCGGTGCTGGGTTATGCCCGCGAACACAATCTGGGCAAAATCGTCACTGGCCGTCGCCCACTCCGGCGCTGGCGGCGTGACAGTTTTGCTGAACGACTGGGCCAGCTTGGCCCGGATCTCGATCTGCTGGTCGTGGCGCTGGATGAGCCACTGAAAGATGCGCCGCATCCGCTGCCGGATGGTCGTGTTAACAGCGAAAAATGGCGCATTCAGCTGCGCGGCGTGATGATGGCGCTGGTGCTCTGCATCCTGGTGACCGCAGCCGGGCAATCGGTGCTGATCAATTTCGATCCCGCCAACTGCGTGATGATCTACCTGCTGGCGGTGGTGATCGTGGCACTACGCTATGGCCGCTGGCCGTCGGTGATCGCCACGGTGATAAATATCGTCGCCTTCGACCTCTTCTTTGTGGCCCCCACCGGCACGGTGGCGGTCTCCGACCTGCAATACCTGGTGACCTTTGGCGTGATGCTGGCGGTCGGCGTGATTGTCGGGAATCTTACGGCAGGCGTGCGCTATCAGGCGCGGGTGGCGCGCTACCGCGAGCAGCGGGCGCGTCAGCTCTATGAGATGGCGAAATCGCTGGGCAGCGCGTTGACACCGCAGGATATCGCCGCCACCAGCCAGCGTGTGCTCGACGCCACGCTACAGGCGCGCTGCCTGCTGCTGCTGCCCGATGAGCAGGGCGAGCTGAAAGCGGTGGGCGATGCGTTACCGGCCAGCGAGCCGGATCGCGCGATTGCTAAATGGAGTTACAGCAAAGGCCAGCCTGCAGGCGCGGGCACCGATACCTTACCGGCAGTGCCTTATCAGATCCTGCCGCTGAAAAGCGGCGCGCAGTGCCGGGGATTGCTGGTGGTGGAGCCGCAGAACCTGCGTCAGCTGATGATTCCTGAGCAGCAGCGGCTGGTGGAAACCTTTACGGTGCTGATCGCCAATGCCCTGGAGCGGATGGCGCTGTCTCACAGCGAGGCAGCGTCCCGTCTCTCAGCTGAGCGTGAACAGCTGCGCAATGCGTTGCTGTCGGCGCTGTCACACGACCTGCGCACCCCGCTGACCGTACTGTTTGGTCAGGCAGAAATGCTGATGCTTGACCTGGCCAGTGACAACTCAAAATATGTGCCGCAGGCCAGCCAGATTCGCGAGCAGACGCTCAGCACCATCCGGCTGGTAAGCAACATGCTGGATATGGCGCGCATTCAGTCGGGCGGCCTCAATCTGCGGGAAGAGTGGCTGGCGCTGGAAGAGGTGATTGGTGGGGCGCTGAGCAGCATGGCACCCTCGCTCAAGGGGCATGAGGTCCAGCTCGACCTGCCGGATGACATCGTGCTGATCAAAGGGGACAGCACGCTGCTGGAGCGGGTTTTCACTAACCTGATAGAGAACAGCCTGAAGTATGCCGGTAATAGCGCGCCACGCGGCATCCGCGCCTGGCGTGCAGCATCACGACTGGAAATTGCGGTCTGGGATGGCGGACCCGGCATTGCCGAAGAGGATTTAACCCGGATATTCGATAAGTTCTGGCGCGGCAATAAAGAGTCGGCGGTGCCGGGCGTCGGGCTGGGTCTGGCGATCTGTAAAACCATTATCGAGAGCCATGGCGGCCAGATCTGGGCCGAAAACCGGCCCGAAGGTGGCGCGGCATTTCGTCTCTCGCTGCCGCTGCCGCCCGCCCCTGAAATTTCTGACGAAGGGCTGAAATAACTTCACAGTGGATCAGTTATACTGCCGGTCCTGTTTGATTATTCGTGGGATTGTATGGAACGTTTTACCGAAAACCTGATGTATGCATCGCGCTGGTTGCTGGCTCCGGTTTACATTGGACTTTCGCTGGGATTACTGGCGCTGACCATTAAATTTTTCCAGGAAATTTTCCACCTGCTGCCCAACATTTTCAGCATTGCGGAAAACGATCTGATTCTTCTGCTGCTCTCACTGGTGGATATGACGCTGGTTGGCGGCCTGCTGGTGATGGTAATGCTGTCGGGTTATGAGAACTTCATCTCTAAACTCGACATCGACGAAGACAAAGAGAAGCTGAGCTGGCTGGGCAAGATGGACTCCGGCTCGCTGAAAAACAAAGTCGCTGCCTCCATCGTTGCCATCTCGTCGATTCACCTGCTGCGGGTGTTCATGGAAGCGCGTAATGTCGAAAACGACAAACTCATGTGGTACGTGATTATCCACCTGACCTTTGTGCTCTCTGCCTTTGTGATGGGCTGGCTGGACAAAATGTCGCGCTACGATAAAAAGTAAAATATCCCCCTGGTGGCCCGCTGACGCGGGCCTCTGCGTTATCCTTTCCGATCTGTTTTCCCTGAACGACCTGCTGGCTGCGACGCCGGACGCGTGCCCGCCAGTTGCGGCATCACCTCTTTAATCATCGCAAAAAAGTGTTGCAGCCTGGCCGGGTAGTAACTCGCCCAGGGATAAGTCAGCCACACCGGCAGCGGTGGTGCCTGCCACGCAGGCACCAGCTGAACCAGGTCGCCATCGGCTAAATCTTCCTGGACCGCCCAGGAGGAGACAATTGCCGCACCCATGCCCGCCAGCGCCGCTTTGCGCACCGCATATAAACTGTCACTGCTCAGCCGTGGCGTAATCGCCAGATTCACTGGCTGGCCATCGTCAATCTTTTGCAATGCCACTTCGTTACGGTAAAAACTGGTGAGGGCCAGCCATGGCAGATCACGCAGCTGTTCAATCTGCGCTATGGGCGGATACTGTGCCAGCAGGTGCGGGGCCGCCACCACAATGCGCGGCACTTCGGCCAGCAGAACCGCCACCACCGAGGGATCGGTTGGCGCACCGACCTGAATGGCGCAGTCGACATTCTCGGCCATAAAGTCGGGCGTGCGATCGTTCAGCATCCACTCAATATTGAGCCGGGGATAGCGATGCAGATAGTCCACCAGTGGGGCGATCAGCTGATCCTGGCCAAAGGCGTGCGGGGCACGAACCCGCAGTGTACCGACCGGATCGGCACTGGCGCCGGTCAGCTCATCTTCCAGCGTATGCCAGGTCGCCAGCAGCTGCCGTGCCTGGGCGTAGCAGCGTTCACCATCATCGGTGAGTTTCAGCGCATGCGTGGTGCGCAGGATCAGCTTCAGCCCCAGCCGCTGCTCAAGGGTCTGCAGCCGACGGCTGACGGTAGGTTGTGTCGTACGCAGCTGGGCCGCGGCGGCCGATAAGCTGCCACTCTCGACGATACGGATAAAGGTCTGCATCAGGTCGATGCGATCGCTGCTGTTAGGATTGTTCATACGTACCACGCATAACGGTTTTGCCTGATATCAGTCTACCGCGTATAACCGCGATGCGCTTTAATGGTTGTACGAAATGAAGAGGATTACAGCATGTCAGCCATATCAACCCAGACTCAAAATGAATCGCTCTCCACACCGCTGGTGTTTACCCTGGCCGCGGGTGCCGGACTCAGCGTTGCGTCGATTTACTACAGCCAGCCGATGCTGGATATCATCAGCAAACAGTTTAACGCAGGCATTGGCGCAGTCGGTATGGTGCCGATGCTGACTCAGGCGGGCTATGCCCTGGGCATTCTGCTGCTGGCGCCACTGGGCGATCGTCATGACCGTCGCACCATTATCTTTATCAAGGGCTTACTGCTGGTGGCAGCGCTGCTGCTGTGTGGTTTTTCCGGTGGGCTCAGCGCGCTGCTGATTGCCAGTTTTATCACCGGCCTGACGGCTACGGTGGCGCAGGATATTGTGCCTGCATCGGCGGCGCTGGCCCCGGAACGCAGCCGGGGTAAAACGGTCGGCACGGTGATGACCGGGCTGCTGGTCGGCATCCTCTTGTCGCGGGTGGTCAGTGGGGTGGTGGCGGAGTATTTCGGCTGGCGCACCATGTATATGATTGCCGCGCTGGCGGTGCTGCTGATTACGCTGACGCTGTGGCGTGTGCTGCCGCGCTTCACACCGGGTACCTCGGTAAGCTACCCGCGCCTGCTGCTGTCGCTGGTGCATCTGTGGCGTCACCACCAGACGCTGCGCCGGGCCGCGCTGGCGCAGGGTCTGCTGTCAGTGGCCTTCAGCGCCTTCTGGTCGACACTGGCGTTAATGCTTAGCGACCGCTTTCATCTGGACAGTGCCGTTGCCGGAGCCTTTGGTTTAGCCGGTGCAGCGGGCGCCATGGCGGCACCGCTGGCGGGCAGTTTTGCTGACCGCATTGGTCCGGCAAGGGTCACGCAGGCGGGTGCCGCGCTGGTGACGATCTCTTTTGCGCTGATGTTCCTGCTGCCATTACTGCCCATGCCGGCGCAGCTGGCGCTGATAGTCGTCTGTACTATCGGCTTTGATTTAGGCGTACAGGCCACGCTGGTGGCGCATCAGACGCTGGTCTACGGCCTGGCCCCGGAAGCACGTAGTCGCCTTAATGCCCTGCTGTTTACCGTGGTGTTTATCGGTATGGCGACCGGTGCGGTGCTGGGCAGTCTGGCGCTGGCACACTGGGGCTGGAATGGCGTGGTTGCACTCGCCACCATAGCTGGTGCAGCCGCTGTCGCGGTCCGCTTCGCCAGTGGTCACCTGAAAAACTGACACCTCGCCCGTCAAAAAATGTGCCAGGCTTATTCATAAACCCGAAATATTCTGGAGTGTTATGAACTTTTTAGCCTGGACAGCAGCGACGGGCGGCCTCCTGCTGCTGATGTCGCTGGCTTCCGGTTGGATTCACCGGGGGCCAGTTACCTCATTTGGCCTGTTTCTGATCGCGGGTATGCTGTGCGGCCCGTGGGGATTTGATGTTATCCACCTTGATATCGTTACCCATTCCGAAGCCGTGGCCCACATCACTGAAATCACCATGGCAGCCTCGCTGTTTATCACCGGTCTCAAGCTGCGTCAGCCGCTGCAGAACAACTGCTGGCACACCGGGCTGAAGCTGGCCTTTCCCGCCATGTTGCTCACCGTCGCCGCGATGACCCTGCTGGCACACTTCCTTGTGGGATTAGACTGGCCGATTGCGCTGGCGTTTGGGGCGATTGTCGCACCCACCGATCCGGTGCTGGCGAGCTTAATCTCGGTCAATGATGCGCAGGATGATGACTCGCTGCGTGTGGCAATATCCAGCGAGGCGGGCATGAACGACGGCTCCGCATTACCACTGCTGATGCTGGCGCTGCTGCTGTTCAATGGCGAAAGCCTGAATGGCGCGATGCTGGCGCACTGGGGCGCGGTCGAAGTGCTCTGGGCGATTGGCGGCGGTCTTGTCATCGGTTTTGTGCTGGGGCAGTTGATCGGCATGCTGGCGACCCGACTGCGCAATGCCAATGGCGATGTCGCACCCAATGATTTTCTGGCGCTGGCGCTGATAGCACTGAGTTATTCACTGGTGGAGTGGCTGGGTGCTTCCGGCTTCCTGGCTGCCTTTGCCGCCGGGCTGGGATTACGCCGCGCAGAACTGGGCGTGTTCCGTCGCCATCAGCCGGACGATCTCTCTGACGACGAGCGTATATTGCCCTCTGAGGCGCTGGTAAATCCTAACATGCGTCTGGCGCATCAGGGCGGCACGAATATGGTCAAATCGATTGGGTTTGTAGTAGGCGACGCCCTCTCTTTTGGCGATACTATTGAACGTTTACTGGCGGCTGGCATGATGGTGGTGCTGGGCGTCACACTGGCGCAGCACTGGAACATCTACGGCGTGCTGATTGGCCTGGTGCTGTTTGCGGTGGTGCGACCGCTGGCCGTCTGGCTGGTAACAATGCGAGCCGGACTGCCGCTGGGGCAGCGTCTGCTGATTGGCTGGCTGGGCATCCGGGGGATTGGCAGTCTGAACTACATCGCCTATGCCTGGACGCACGGGATGCAAGGCCCGCAGATGGAAATTATGACCAATATGGCGTTAACGCTGGTGGTCTGCAGCGTGGTGGTTCACGGCACCACCGTAACGCCGCTGCTGAACTGGCGTCAGAAGCGCCTCGAAGCCCTTCAGCGCAAGGTTTAACCCGAACGAACAGGAGTTAAGAATGAAAGTAACTCAGATAGTGCTGCTGAGTATCCTCGCCACCGGTAGCGCGCTGGCGGCGGATGACACTGACACTGAGCAGAATGTTTACGCCAGTCAGTTATGCCACATCGTCAGCGGTGAGAAAAAGGTCGCCACTGCAGATCATTACGTTGAGCAGATGAAATCGACCGTGGCGGGCGGCCAGTCACCGTCGGCGATGAATCAGCCCGAATTCGACGAAGAGTCTGCGCGTGAAGTGGCCAGTGCCTGGCTGCAACTGGGGGACGATGAGCGAGCCAAACTGCGCGTCAACGAACAGCAGTGTGAACAGGCCGTGATGGCGCAGTTCCAGCAGGAAGATTAACCAGACGGAATGAAATAAAACGCGCCTGCCGGGCGCGTTTTTTTATGGCTTTTCAGGGGCTGTTGCGTACATAATCGCCAGCCAGTGCACCAGACTTGCATTTGTTCATACTTCTTTAGCCTACCGCAACGGTTTGCTGACATTTCGGGCTTCACACAACAGGCATTATGATTACGCGTCGACGCTTTATTCTCGGCACGGGAGCGCTCGGGCTCTCCATGACCACCGGCAAATTATTTGCCCGCGATGACATTATTCCCCTCTGGCCGGATGATCCGCCCGGCGGCGGCGGCCCATCCGGCCAGTTAAATATTAACAGCACCGGTTCCTGGTCAAATATCGTCAGTCCGGCCATTCAGCGCTTTAAACCGGAAAACCCCAATGGTGAAGCCGTATTAATCGCTGCAGGCGGCGGTTATCGCTGGATCGGTATGGGCCGCGAAGCCTGGCCGGTGGCGCGCTGGCTCAATGCCAGTGGCTATACCGCCTATGTGCTCAGCTACCGGTTGCCGCATGAGAAGTGGCAGGCGGGACGGCTGGCACCGCTGCAGGATGCGCAGCGTGCCATCCGGCTGGTGCGATCTTTTGAGCGCAAAGTGCATGCACTGGGCTTCTCGGCAGGTGGACATCTGCTGGGATTGGCGGCGGCGCGGCCAGATTTTGCATCGTATCCGGCCATCGATCCGCTGGATGAAGTGGTGCCGAAAGTCGACAGTGTTGGCCTGATCTATCCGGTTATTACCCTGGAAGCGCCTTATCAGCACACTAATACCCATCTGATGATGGTCGGCAAAAATGCCACGCCGCAGGATGAGGCGAACTGGTCAGTGCAGAACTATGTCACCCGGCAATATCCGCCCACGTTTCTGGCGCAGGCCGAGGACGATCACACCTCAAATCCGTTTAACACCGAGCTGATGCGCGACACCTGTCGCCGCAACCGCGTGCCGGTTGAGCTGATTCAAATCAGCAAAGGCGGACATGGATTTGGTCTTGGCAAGGCGGGCACGCCCGCGGCGTTATGGGATCAGGCGTATGTTAAGTGGCTGGAAAACCTCCGTCAGGTTGCATACCTGGGCATGCACGACTCATCCCTGTAACCCTTCCCCTTGCGACTGACGTAAAAAAAGCCGGCATTCGCCGGCCTCGCGACAGTAGCGATTTTCAGGATTGAAGCGACACAGGTTAAAGCTTGTGTGCAGGCAGAGGCCGCCTGATTAAAACTGATAGGTCAGGCCCATAGCGATACTGTCTTTCGTCGAAATGCCGGTGGCACGCGTAAAGTCGTTTTCCTTCAGCAGGTTAATGCGATAGTCCACGTAGGTCAGCATGTTCTTGTTGAAATAGTAATAGGTGCCCACCGCAATATATTTCTGCATCGTCTGACTGCCCCCGGCAAAAATTCCTGCGCCCTGCAGGTTTTCGCCACGCTGCGTGACAAAACCGACTGAAGGGCGCAAACCATTCAGGAACTGATACTGCGCAATTGCCTCAACGTTATGGGTTTTGTCAGCGACCTGTGCCAGCTGTCCATAAGGCGTAACGTCACTGGCTTCGCCATACATGGCGGCCAGATAGATCTGGCTGGCATCATATTTTGCAGAGGTTACCCAGGCGGTGGCATCGTCTCCCTGACCGTCAGCTTGCTGAGTCAGCGTCCGTTTTGCTTTCATCCCTGCCGCCGCAATGCTCAGTCCATCGGTAATGTTGTAAGTCAGGCCAGCACCGTAACCATCCCCGTTAGCCAGTCTGGCGGTTGCGCGGTCATTTTTCCCTTGATACTGCAGGGTTAGCTTTAATCCACCCCACTCCGGAGAGTGCCAGGTCGCGAGGCCGGTTGAGCGTTTTGACAGGAAGTTATCGTTAGTGGTCATGGTGCCGGAACCGTAGACCGGTGCCATATCCGTATAGGCGGAGGCGGTATACAGTACCCCAAAGCTACGGCCATAATCGAACGAGCCGAAGTCGACCATTTTCAGACCTGCAAAGCCTAAACGTGTGGCATTCCCCGTTTGCGCGTCGCTACCGCCTTCACTGTGATTCAGCTGGAAATTGTATTCCCATTGACCATAACCGGTAAGCTGATCATTAATTTGCGTCTCACCTTTAAAACCCAGGCGTGCATAAGAGTTGTCGCCATCTTCTGCAATATTATCTGAGAAAACATGGCGCGCATCGACTTTACCGTACAGGTCGAGCTTATTTCCATCTTTATTATAAATTCCAGCGGAGCATGCAGAGAATGAGACCATGAAAAACATTGCATACGGCGCGGCTGTTTTTATTTTATTGTGCATATCATCTGCCCTTTTCAGTTAGCTGAAGCATGAGGAAGTTACCGCTCAGGACGGTATTTATTTCAATCTCACATTCGTATTGTTTAATCGATAAATCATGAAATGGTGATATCGGCCATAAAGGTTATGGCCATTTTTTATAATGACTTTCCCTGGTGTTATTACATTCTGGTAGCGTATTTCCTGGTGATTTTTTATTAAAAGGCTAAGTCAGGTATATCGCTTAATACGGTTTGCGCGCCCGCATCAATATATTTTCGGGCAAGAACCGGGTCATTGATCGTGGCAATCGCGAATTCAATACCTGAACGGGCCAGTCGCGCCAGGTCTTCGTCTGTCGCGAAGTCACCCAGGAAATGCAGGATCTGGCAACCTGTTCTGGCGAGAAGCGCCGCGGGGTCTTTCGGCGGGACGCAAACCGCCAGCCCGCGGGGTACGTCAGGCATAAGCCGTGCGGCAACCTGCAGCGAAATCTCAGAAAAACTGCTGATGAATAATTTCTTCTCGCTTGCTGGCCACAGTGATTTCAACTGAGCGATCGCAATCTCCGCCGTCTCCACTTCCTGCCCGGAGGTGGGTTTGATTTCCAGTTGTAGCCCGACGCCTTTATCCAGTACAAAGCCGACTGTTTCAGCCAGTGTAGGCACTTTCACGCCCCTGAAAAGGTGGCCGTAACATACGCCAGCCTCCAGCGACCGGATCTCATCCAGGGTCAGATTCGCCACATAGCCTTTGCCATTCGTTGTCCTGTTTACGGAATCGTCATGAATAATGACCGGGTGCATATCTTTGGTGAGTTTGACATCCACCTCTATCCACGTTGCGCCGTGTTCCACCGCCGCCAGAAACGAAGGTAGCGTGTTTTCCGGTGCCAGTAGCGGTGCTCCCCGATGGGCAATCAGACGGGAGTTCACTACACGTGCAGGGTGTTTTTGGGTCGACATTATTGGCGTTACCTTCTGTTAGGGTGATATCGCAGGTCTACCTGAGCAAAACCTGGTTAGAAAATTCGGTTCTGACTTCATCACCCAGCGGTTTAGGCATGAACTGGGTGCCATGGATACGCTCTTTGCTGTTAATCAGTCCGGCATCACGATTTACGTCTTTGTTTTGAGGCGTAATGCCATAAACCTGCTGAAACAGCCGTTGGGTGGTGGGCAGCGTCAGCCAGTGGATAAACAGCAACGCTGCCGCTTTATGGGGGGCGTTTACAGGTATCGCCACCATATTTCCGCCGCCGGGCATGCCGAAATCGGGGATATAGAGCCGGATCGTTTTCGGGACTTCACCGTGGTTTTCTAATCCCACCAGATAATCTTCCCAGGCGGGGACCAGCAGGAATTCACCGCTGACCAGCCGGGTGACGCTGTCGGCGTTGGAGGCCGTAATGATGTAGTTGGGGCGCTGCTGTTTGAACCAGTTCCAGGCCGGCTGCAGAGCCGTCAGGCTTTTTAGATCCGCATCGCCTTTCGTGAAATCAAAACCCGGTACCCGTGTGCGCGTCACCGATTCAATAAAGGCCGGGCCGGATCCGCCGTTTTCAACGTTGAAGCCAAACTCCTGACGATGACGCTGCAGAAAGGCCGTAATCTGCGGCAATGTTCGCGGTAACTCACTTTCTTTCAGGCGGCGCGAATCGTAGGCCAGACCGGTCTGGTTGCCCCAAAATGCCACGCCATAGCCTTTACTGTCCGTTCCCTCAATGGTGTAGTTCAGGGTTTTGCCTGCCGGCAGCAGTGTATTAATCGGGCCAAAAAACGTTTTCTGAGGTGATACGGTCCCGAATGCCCCGCCGCCAATCGAAAACAGATCAATGTCACCCGTATCCCGTCCCCGGTCTGCCATGAGTTTATTAATATTACCCTGTAGTGTGCCCTCAGAGAGGGTAACGTTAATACCGTACTGTTTTTCAAACAGGCTGACCTGCTCTTTTAAACGGTCCTGGTAATACCATTGATACCAGGTTAATTCCCCTTCTTTTTTCGCCTGTTCGACAATCTGTTCCCAGTTCATCGTAGTTAAATCCTGAGCCTGGCTACAGAAAGCCCCGGCCAGCAATAATATTGCAGCAACGAATCTGAACATATGTTTCCCCAATAACGCGAATTAAAGACTGTCAGCCTTTTCCTGCAAAGGCGGCGACAGGATTTCTTGTCAGTAATTTTTCTGCAATCAGCATTAAAATGACATTTGGCACAACCAGCATTAAAGAAATGACCGCCGCATTGGGTCGAATAAAGTTATAACCCAGATAAGAATAGAGAATGGCCGGGACGGTAATAAAATCGGGTGAGCCAACAATAAAACTTATGGCGAACTCTTCTATTGATAACGTAAAAACAATAATTAGTGCGGCAAATATTCCCGGCCTGATGGTGGGCAGGCAGGCGACTAAAAAACGGTTTATCACCGAAGCGCCCATATCCCGTGCCGCATCAAGCGTGTCCTGGCGTATCTGCGAAAACGACAGGGTGAGAATGCGCACGGCATAAGGCATCAGGATAATAATATGCCCCAGCAAAATGCCGCCAAACCGGCTGTGAATGCCCGCCACGTTAAGCAACATGGAAAAAAACAGTGCCACGACAAAGCCCGGAACGATAAGCGGCAATAAGATCGCATTCTGTAAAAAATGTTTGCCCGTAAACGACATTCTGCCAAACGCCCACGCGGCAGGCAGAGACAGCATCAGCGTGCAGACGGAGACGGTTGCCGCCAGTAAATAGCTGTTCCTGAGCGCCTGCGGTAACGCGGTCGTGGTCCAGACTTCCACCCAACGGCCCAGTGAGACAACCGGCGGCAGCGCATCTGGCCATGCCCACGGATGGGTTTTATCGACCAGTGACCACAGGACGGTCAACATAAAGGGAATGACCAGCCACAGCATAAACAGGGCGGTGATAATGATCATCATGACGATTCGCAGCGGGGATAAGGTCTCTCTGGCTTTCATGATCGCTGTTCTCCGGCTTGTTGTAGCCACTTCGCCAGGGCGGCAAGCACGACTGCACCGACAAAAGCCGCCAGCATTAAAATCACGGCGACAACCGCGGCAAGATTCCAGCCCTGGGCGCTGATTTCGGGGAAGCGCAGCATGTATTGCGAAAGAGAGAACACGCTGGTCGGCCCCGCAACGACCTGGAATGAAAAGTCACCTAATGCACCGATGAAAATCAGCACCAGCGACACCTGAACGGACTTGATAGATAAAGGCAGAATGATCTGTAACAGCCGGGCAGCTCTGCCGGCACCCAAATCCCGCGCGGCATTAAAAATTTCGTCACCAATCACGCGCAGGCTGCCGGTAATAATCAGCAGCGCATAGGGAAGCTGTTTCCAGACCTGCAAAATAATCACGCCCGTTCCCCAGCGGTCATTTTGCATCCTGATGGGGTGAGAGATGATCCCCAGCTTGAGCAAGCCCAGGTTAATAAAACCCTGCCAGGAAATCAGATTGATAAACAGCAGCGCGGCAACCAGTCCGTGCACCATCAGCGGGGCTTTAAGCAAACCGCCCATCAGCATTGAGCCGGGAAAGGGTTTTCTCAGCCACAGTGCCAGCGGGAGCGCCAGCGCGACGGACAGAACGGCACTGATGACGCCAATTTTGAGTGAATAGCCTGTCGCGCGCCAAAGCTGACTGTCGTTCAGGATGGTTTGCCAGTACTGAAGTGTGAAATGCGCCGGCGCGCCAAAATTAAACAGACCAACGGACTGCGCCAGCGCCATGATGACAATCAGCACCAGCGTCAGCACGACCGGCGCGACGGCAGGCAAAACCAGCAGCCAGCTAAGCCTGTTGCGGTTGCGCATTTTCATGAACAGCTTTCCTGTAAAAAACGGATTCTGTCTGGCGCAATGGAGAAGTTAACCCGATCACCTTCCTGTATGGTGTTTTTGCCGACTAACTGGATACACCACTGATAGTCTGTTTCTTCATGCCCAATCGGATGAACCTGGAGTTCAGAAATATTGCCAAGAAAACTCACGGCACCGATCTCAAAAGCCCGGGTGTTTTTCCCCGTATCCTGTTCGCTCAGCAGGGCATCCTCAGGACGCCAGAAGGTATAGACCTTGTCCGAGACGGGCGGCTGGTGACTGTGTATTTCCATTTCGCCCATGACACACGCAATACGATAAATACCGCTGCTGCTATCTCCGTCCAGTACGCGGGCTTCCATCACGTTAGCCTGACCGACAAAACCGGCGACAAAGCGGTTTATCGGGGAATAATAGATCTCATCCGGCGTACCGATTTGTTCGATCTTTCCGGCATTCATGACCACCACAACGTCAGACATCGACAGGGCTTCTGCACGGTCATGGGTAACATAAATGGCGGTAAATCCATGGGAGCGCTGAAGCTGTCTGATCTCCAGTCGTACCTTGTCCCGTAATTTGGCATCCAGATTTGACAGCGGCTCATCAAACAACACGATTTCCGGACGCACGGCCAGCGCTCTGGCAAGCGCCACGCGCTGCTGCTGACCGCCGGATAACTGCGCCGGCAGTTTAGGCAAATGCGCATTGAGTGATACCTGAGCAGCGGTCTGCGCTACGCGATCGTGAATATCCGTTTTTGCCATCTTCATCTGCCTGAGGCCAAAACCGATATTTTCAGCAACGGAAAGGTGAGGAAAAAGCGCATAGGACTGAAAGCACATCGCCGTGTCGCGATGTTCAGGTTTGACATGATGCATGTCCTGCTGGTGGATCAGTACTTCGCCACTATCAAGACTGTAAAAGCCGGCAATGACTTTAAGCAGCGTGGTTTTGCCACAGCCAGAGGGGCCAAGCAGGGAAACAAATTGCCCTTTTTTGGCCTGCAGTGAAATGCCGTTCAGCGCGACAAAATCGTCAAATGTCAGCATGGCATTGTGGATTTCTAGCGTGTTCACGTGGTCTGCTCCGTCATAAAATGCCAGGGATTTCTCAATTAATGCGATTCGCATAATAATCAGGCGTAGTGAATTTAAGCAATTTCAGAGAGGTTAAGAATTTATTAAGTTTTTAAAACCTATATTTAACAGGTTAATGTAAGGTTTATTTGAAATCGTATGTTTAACGCGCTAATTATTTTAATGCATTATGATTAATATTAAGTTCAGAGGGTTAAGATGCTCTGGCAGAGCGCACACAGCGGGCAGGGCAGCGGGGAGACGCTGTCCTGAAATGCAGTGATAAGGTAAGTCCGGGGCAATGCGTGGTCAGGCAGGCGTAAATCGAGGATAAGGGATAAACCGGGCAGAAAGGCGGTTCATTTCGGGCGTGCCGACACTCACATGTGTGCTGCTTTTTTCCTGTGTGCCGGCAAGATGCGCATCCAGTCCCGCCGCTTTACAGAGGGCATAGCCCGCAGAAACGTCCCACATGCTGCTAAAACATTCCTGATAACCGTCGACGTAACCCAGCACGCTAAAGGTTAAACCGACGGTGGCACAGCGATAGCGCACAACATTCCAGCCGTCGTCCCGATAGGCCTTTTCAATACAGAGCTGATGGGTGAAATCCCATGATGGACTGTCGCCAATCGCCACGGTTTTAAGCCCCCCGGCGATCACAGGCCGTTCAAAGGGTTCACCATTCAGATAAACACCTCTCTCTTTGCCGCCGCTCAGCATGAGGTTTAAAACGGGATGGACGATCACGCCCATAACCGGCTCGCCATCCTGCACATAGCCAACAGAAATCCCCCACAATGACGAGCCGCGCAGGAAGTTACTGGTCCCATCAATAGGATCAACAGACCAGTAGCTGGCGCTGAGCTCACCGCCATACTCTTCACCGATAACAGGATCCTGTGGGAAATGATCTCCCAGACGCTGCCGGATCAGATTTTCCACTTCCCGATCGGCTTCACTGAAGACATCCTGCGGCCTTTTTTCGCAGACCTCTAATTCACTCAGCTGTCTGAAATAGTCCAGAGCCAAAAGTGAAGCCTCTTGTGCGATACGTTCAGCAACCTTTAAGCGCGTTTCCATTGTTTACCTGATGCATAAAAAGAAGCGTGTGTATGGAGGCAAAACCCAGTGCACAGCGAAAATACCCATCCGGACATCAGGCTCGCTTTTAATATAATGCTCACTGCATGATATTAGAGTGTCTCTCTGCTATGTTTCACTATTATGATGCTTTTATGATCGCGATAAGCAGGGCAGGAGAGGCTGAAAATCAGCACATTTTACGAAAACATAAAGGCAGGGCCCTTTACTATTCGTCATGCATAAAAGCATGCTAGGGTATTAACAGAACCCATTATTAAATATGGTGAGGACAACGCTGTGGTTCATGGATATTCCGCTGGTCATGATGTCGAACTTAATCGCAGTGAAAAACTCATTCTGGAGCTTGTCCGCCGTAACGATGGCATTTCCCGCTCCTCACTGGTTTCGCAAACCATTTTGAATCAGTCATCTGTTCACCGTATTGTTGATACGCTGACCGAAAATGGCTTTCTCAGCCTGGGGGAATCGCCGTCCCAGGGAAGAGGCAAGCCCAGCCCGTCGTTATCACTGAATGCGAATGCACGTTATGGTTACGGTATCTCTATTAACTCAGACAGTGTTGCCGCCAGCCTGATTAATTTCCGGGGCGGTATTACAGAATACTGCGTACTGGACACGCATCCGCGCGACCCTGCCCGTACCTTACTCAATATCAAACATCACTATCTGGATACCTTAAAACAATACGGTATTTCGCCAGAAAAAGTCTGTGGTGTGGGATACAGCATGGCGGGCTTTCTTTATGATTCCCGAAAGTATTTCAATCCGCCTGAACCTTTAAAAAACTGGATGGGGATCGATCTGCGTCGTGAAATTACCATGTTATTTGATCGGCCGGTATGGATTGAAAATAACGCCACGACGGCGGCGCACGCTGAAGCCTTTTTAGGCGCCGGGCTGAAATACGATACGTTTGGTTATCTCTCTTTTAATTATGGATTCGGCGGTGGCATCGTGATTAACGGTAAACCGTTCCAGGGTGCATTTGGTAATGCGGGGGAGATCAGCCGTATTTTTACGCCGGAAGAGGGCAAGCTGCGGCCGGCTCTGGGGATCCTGATCGATCGGTTACGTCACGGCGGTATTGAAATTAAAGATATTCGCGATCTCAATCATAAATTCGATCCGGCCTGGCCGATTGCGCAACAGTGGGTAGAAGAGGTAACGCCAAACCTGCATCGGGCAATGGATGCCATGAATGCGGTGATCGATCCCGCGGCCATTATATTAGGAGGCGAAATTCCCCGTAAGCTGGGCGAAATGTTCTTAGCCATGCCGCGGACGTGTTCGGGTAAACGCTGGGACATTTCTGCGGAATATCCGGATATTCTGCTAAGCGCCATTGAGGGAGACAGTTCGGCACTGGGCGCGGCACTGACGCCGTTGCGGGAAACCTATTTTAATTAAGGCCGTTACCCGCAGAACAACGTTTCAGCGGGTAACGGATGCGCATGAGGTGAGTTACTAGCGCATTGTCACAAACTCTTCCGCTGCGGTCGGGTGGATCGCCACGGTGTTATCGAAGTCTTTCTTGGTCGCACCCATTTTCAGTGCCACGGCGAAGCCCTGCAGCATCTCATCCATGCCGAATCCGATGCCGTGAATACCAACAATCTTCTCATCGGCACCCACACAGACCAGCTTCATGCGGCACGGCTGGCGATGCTGGGTGACCGCGGTGTACATAGCGGTGAACGACGATTTGTAGACCTTCACCTGGTCATCGCCATACTGTTCGCGCGCCTGTGGCTCAGTCAGTCCCACGGTACCAATCGGTGGATGGCTGAATACAACGGTCGGAATATTGCTGTAATCCAGATGCTCGTCCGGTTTGTTGTTAAACAGACGCTCAGAGAGACGACGGCCAGCGGCAACCGCCACCGGTGTCAGCTCAACCGCACCGGTGTTGTCACCCACAGCATAAATGCCTGAGACATTGGTGTTCTGAAACTTGTCGACATTGATATAGCCTTTGTCGTTCAGCGCCACGCCCGCAGCTTCGATGTTGAGGTTATCGTTGGCTGGCTCACGGCCAATCGCCCAGACCAGACAATCGACAATATATTCACTGCCGTTTTCCAGCTGCAGCGTCAGGCTGCCATCGCTGTTTTTAATCACGGCTTTTGGAATGGATTCGGTGTGCAGCGCCGGGCCTTCCGTGTTCATCACTTCGACCAGCGTCTCGGTAAGCAGCGGATCGAAGCTGCGCAGTGGTGCATGTTTACGCACGAACAGGTGGGTTTCTGAGCCCAGCGCATTTACCACGCCGGCCAGCTCGACCGCGATGTAGCCCGCGCCGATCACGGCGGTGCGTTTTGGCAGGGCATCCAGCTCAAAGAAACCGTCGGAATCAATGCCGTACTCCGCACCCGGAATATTGGGGTGAACCGGACGACCGCCGGTGGCGATCAGAATATGGTTAGCCGTAATAATCTCGCCGTTAACTTCAACGCTGTGCGCATCGACAAAGCGGGCAAAGCCTTTGATCACTTCAACCTTGTTCTTACCCAGCACGTTGTCGTAAGAGTTATGGATGCGGTCGATGTAGGCGCTGCGGTTTTTCACCAGTGTGGCCCAGTCGAAGCGATTCACCGTGGTGTCAAAGCCATAATCCGGCCCGTAGAGATGGATAGCTTCGGCGATTTGTGCAGCGTGCCACATGATTTTTTTCGGCACGCAACCCACGTTTACGCAGGTGCCGCCCAGCTCTTTTGCTTCAATCAGGGCACATTTCTGGCCATACATAGCTGCACGGTTAATTGAGGCGATGCCGCCGCTGCCGCCGCCAATGGCGAGATAGTCGAAATGTCGGGTCATTGAAGTATCCATCCGGTTGCATAAAAAATTGGGGTTGAGTGTAACGCTGGAGGTCGAAATGACGCAAAGTTTGCGCCTATGATTGTAATAGGGTTCTGTTTTTTCACTCGCTTACAGGGAAGCATACCATGCACCTTACTTTTCTTGGCACCGGCGGCGGTGCTCCCAGCCTGCAACGTAACGTGACCTCCATTGCTTTTACCCGCGCACTGAGTGGTGAAACCTGGCTGTTTGACTGCGGGGAAGGCACGCAATTACAGTTTATGCGCTCGAGCCTGAAACCGGGCAAGCTGGACAAGATTTTTATCACCCATCTGCATGGCGATCATATTTTCGGGCTGCCGGGATTACTCACCAGCCGGTCGATGGCCGGACTGACCTCACCGATCACGGTCTATGGCCCTAAAGGATTAAAGACCTTTGTTGAGACGGCGCTGTCGATCAGCGGCTCCTACACCGACTACCCGCTGAGCCTTATTGAGATTGAGGCGGGCTGGACGCTGGATGACGGTGAGTTTCGTATCAGTGCCTGGCCGCTGAGCCATCCGGTGGCGTGTTTTGGCTATCGCATTGAACAGCACGATAAACCCGGCTTGCTGGATGCCGCGCGGCTGAAAGCGGAAGGCGTGCCCCGTGGCCCGTGGTTCCAGCAGCTGAAGCAGGGGGAATGTGTGACGCTGGAAGATGGGCGGATAATCAACGGCGCTGACTATCTTGGCCCGGCGACACCCGGCAAAAAGCTGGCCATTTTTGGCGATACCGCACCGACCGACGTCGCGTTGCAACTGGCGGCGGATGTTGACCTGATGGTGCATGAAACCACGCTGGAGGCGGCGATGATGGAGAAAGCCAACGGACGCGGGCACTCCACCACCCTGCAGGCCGCCGACGTGGCAAAACGTGCCGGGGCAAAGCGGCTGATCGCCACCCATTTCAGCTCCCGCTATCTGGCAAAGGACATGAGCCGCCTGCTGGCGGAGTGCCAGACGATTTTTCCCCGCACTGAGCTGGCCTCGGATCTGGCCGTATTCACTGTTTAGTGATGCAGTGCCGGATAGGTAAAGAAAAGCAGATGGGTGAGGTTAAGGGCAAAGTGCAGGGCGGTCGCCAGCCATAACCGGCCGCTCCAGTGCCACGCCAGACCGTAAATCAGCCCGGCCAGGGAGGCGAATACCACCAGCAGCATGCCGCCCTGGATATGTGCCAGCCCAAACAGCAGCGAGCAGATCAGCAGCGCGGGCATCGCTCCCAGCGACTCTCTCAGCCGCTGTTGCAGATAGCCCCGGAACAGCGCCTCTTCGGCCAGCGAGACAAAGAACAGATTCGCCAGCATAAACGCGGGCAGCCACGGTGGATTGTGAAGCTCAAATGCCAGACCACCCAGCAGCACGGCACTACACAGCAGCAGCGGCACGGCGGTGATTAACGTCAGTGCGGCAATCCACGGATAACGCGGCGGGCAGGCACGAGCGCGGAACAGCGTCGGCAGGCAGGCCAGCAGCACAAAGGGGATCAGCGCTTTATCGGCGTTGAAGGAGAAACTGAACGGCAGGCTCCGGGCACCCGTCTGCACCTCATCGACCTGGAGGGGATTGTTAAAGCCAGGGAAAAGATGGAGAAACAAGCCCAGCGAAATCAGCACCAGTAGCGCTTCGCTCAGGATTTGCTGGCGGGAACGGATCGGGTCAAAGCGGCGCAGCGCGACCAGTGCGGCGATCCCGCCCAGCAGCGGCAAGACCGGCCAGGTCAGAACCTGATGATAAAATCCCAGCAGCGCGACGAGCGCTAACAGCAGTAGCGCCAGCCGCCGGGCGGGTTGCAGGGCGCCCAGCGCACCTGCCAGCAGAATCCACATGAGGACTTATTCAGGAACGATCTGATTTACCGCATAGT
The DNA here is from genome assembly GCF_014155795.1 of Pantoea hericii. Classification (NCBI taxonomy): domain Bacteria; kingdom Pseudomonadati; phylum Pseudomonadota; class Gammaproteobacteria; order Enterobacterales; family Erwiniaceae; genus Pantoea; species Pantoea hericii. Next base: position 162,678 of record NZ_SCKV01000008.1, on the reverse strand, counting down.
GACCCGTTCCGGTCGGAACCAGTTTCTGGTGCAGCCACGGCAACAGGGTATTCATCTGATCGGCCAGCTTCCACGGTGGGTTAATCACGATCATGCCAGAGGCCGTCATGCCGCGCTGATCGCTGTCCGGACGGGCCGCCAGTTCGATCTGCAGAATATTGCGGATGCCGGTTGCTTCCAGGTCGCGCAGCATGTGTTTGATCTGCTGGCGTAACACCACCGGATACCACAGTGCAAAGACGCCGGTGCCAAAGCGTTTATGGCCTTCCTGAATGCCTTTCACTACCGCCTGGTAGTCGCTTTTCATCTCATACGGCGGATCAATCAACACCAGACCGCGACGCGACGGCGGTGGCAGTTTCGATTTTAACTGCTGATAACCGTCGGCACGATCGACGCGCGCGCGGTTATCTTTGCTGAATTCGTTACGCAGCAGCGGATAGTCGCTGGAGTGCAGCTCAGTGAGTTGCAGCTTGTCATCTTCACGCAGCAGATGACGGGCGATCAGCGGCGAGCCAGGATAGTAGCGCAGCGTGCCACTGCGGTTCAGCGCACGAATCGCATCAAAATAGGGCTGCAACAATTCCGGCGCATCGGGCTGCTGCCAGATACGTGAGATGCCTTCCAGATATTCACCGGTACGCTCGGCGTGCTCGCCGCTCAGCTGGTAGCGACCTGCGCCTGCATGGGTATCCAGGTAGAAAAACGGTTTCTCTTTCTCTTTCAGCGCCGTGATGATCAGGCTCAGAACGGTGTGCTTCAGCACGTCGGCGTGGTTGCCAGCATGGAAGCTATGGCGATAACTCAGCATTGTTTATCCTGTTGAAAGTATAAGGTTTTAATTGATGGAAAATCAATTTATACCAATTATTACCCCACGTATTACCCACAGAACGACGCACAGCAACCGACGCAGGAAAAGCATGAGAATCGGCGATTATATCAGGGATGACCCGCTGATGGGCCAGAAGCGTGATAACAAATCGGGATTGCAGAGTGCGGTTCAGGGTGACGAGCTGGGTTTGTGGTTTCCGGGCGGGTCAACCGGCCGCAAAATCTGCCCGGCGCGCCCGCCAGGATTTAAGGCATCAGACAAAAGCAGGCATTTTCCGTGCGATGATCCGCGCGTTTCTTCCCCACCTCATCCTGGCTGCCATTGATTTTCGCTACACTAAGCCGCATGTTACTTAGATTGCGTTGCGCGACCCGCTGCGCCCCATACATCTCTAAAGGACTGCGCTATGACCAATCCGCTACTGACATCTTTTACGCTTCCCCCTTTTTCTGCCATCCAGCCTGAACATGTTGTTCCTGCCGTGACGGAAGTGCTGAGCAAATGCCGCGCAGAAGTCGAAAAAGTCGTGGCGCAGGGTGCGCCCTATACCTGGGATAATCTGGTTCAGCCGCTGGCGGAAACCGACGATCGTCTGAGCCGCATTTTCTCACCGGTCAGCCATCTGAATGCGGTAAAAAACAGCCCGGAACTGCGTGAAGCCTATGAGCAGACATTGCCGCTGCTCTCTGAATACAGCACCTGGGTCGGTCAGCATGAAGGCCTCTATCAGGCGTATCGCAATCTCAAAGAGGGTGATCAGTACGCGGCTCTGGATCTGGCGCAGAAGAAAGCGGTCGATAACGCCCTGCGTGATTTTGAACTCTCCGGTATTGGCCTGCCAAAAGATAAACAGCAACGCTATGGCGAAATCGCCGCGCGTCTCTCGGAGCTGGGTTCGGCTTACAGCAACAATGTGCTTGATGCCACCATGGGCTGGAGCAAGCTGATCACCGATGAAAGTGAGCTGGCCGGTATGCCGGAAAGCGCCATGGCGGCAGCGAAAGCCCAGGCTGAAGCCAAAGAGCAGGACGGCTGGCTGCTGACGCTGGATATCCCAAGCTATCTGCCGGTCATGACCTACTGCGACAACGCGGCGCTGCGGGAAGAGATGTATCGCGCCTATGCAACGCGCGCCTCCGATCAGGGTCCGAATGCCGGTAAGTGGGATAACGGACCTATCATGGCGGAAGAGCTGGCGCTGCGTCACGAGCTGGCACAGCTGCTGGGCTTCGACTCCTACGCCGATAAATCACTGGCGACCAAAATGGCGCAAAGCCCGTCTCAGGTGATCGACTTCCTGAATGACCTGGCTGAACGCGCCCGTCCGCAGGGTGAAAAAGAGCTGGAGCAACTGCGCGCTTTCGCTCAAAAAGAGCATGGCGTCACTGAACTGAATCCGTGGGATCTCACCTATTACGGCGAAAAGCAGAAGCAGCATCTCTATACCATCAGCGATGAGCAACTGCGTCCTTACTTCCCGGAAGAGCGTGCGGTCGCCGGTCTGTTTGAAGTCGTTAAACGCATTTATGGCATCAGCGCGAAGCAGCGTACCGACGTTGAGGTTTACCATCCGGACGTGAAGTTCTTCGATCTGTTCGATGAAACCGGCGAACTGCGCGGCAGCTTCTATCTCGACCTCTACGCCCGCGAGCACAAACGTGGCGGGGCGTGGATGGATGACTGCGTGGGCCAGATGCGTAAAGCCGATGGCAGCCTGCAGAAGCCGGTCGCTTACCTGACCTGTAACTTTAACCGCCCGGTGAAAGGCAAACCTGCGCTGTTCACCCATGACGAAGTGATTACTCTGTTCCATGAGTTTGGTCATGGCCTGCACCACATGCTGACCCGCATCGAAGCGCCTGGCGTTTCCGGTATCAGCGGTGTGCCATGGGATGCGGTCGAACTGCCAAGCCAGTTTATGGAAAACTGGTGCTGGGAACCGGATGCGCTGGCGTTTATCTCGGGTCACTTTGAGACTGGCGAACCGCTGCCGAAAGAACTGCTGGATAAAATGCTGGCGGCGAAGAATTACCAGGCCGCGCTGTTTATCCTGCGTCAGCTGGAGTTCGGCCTGTTCGATTTCCGTCTGCACACCGAGTTTAATCCGGAGAAGGGCGCGCAGATTCTGGAAACCCTGCGTGAAGTGAAAAGCCGCGTAGCGGTCGTTCCGAGTCCGGAATGGGGCCGTTTCCCGCACGCCTTCAGCCACATCTTTGCCGGTGGTTATGCGGCGGGCTACTACAGCTATCTGTGGGCAGACGTGCTGGCGGCGGATGCTTACTCCCGCTTCGAAGAAGAGGGCATCTTCAACCGTGAAACCGGTCAGTCTTTCCTGGATAACATCCTGACGCGTGGCGGTTCTGAAGAGCCGATGGAGCTGTTCAAACGCTTCCGCGGTCGTGAACCGCAACTCGATGCGATGCTGGAACATTACGGCATTCAGGGATAAGTCAGTTTGTGAAAATCTGTTTGCTCGATGAATCAGGCGCCGGAGACGGCGCCTTATCACGTTTAGCGCAGCGCTGGCAGCTGGAGCACGATGAAGATGCGCTGCTGGCGCTGGTGCAGACATCAACGCACCTGGAACTGCGTAAACGTGATGAGCCTAAGCTGGGCGGTATTTTTGTTGATTTCGTCACCGGCGCAATGGCGCATCGCCGTCGTTTCGGCGGTGGACGCGGCGAAGCTGTCGCCAAAGCGGTGGGTATTAAAGGCGGTTATCTGCCGGATGTGGTGGATGCGACGGCAGGACTGGGGCGTGATGCGTTTGTGCTGGCGGCGCTCGGCTGCCGGGTGCGGATGCTGGAACGTCATCCGGTAGTGGCTGCCCTGCTTGAAGATGGTCTTCAGCGCGGTTATCAGGATGCGGAAATTGGCCCCTGGCTGCGCGATCGTCTGACGCTGATTCATGCGGCCAGCGCGCAGGCCCTGGGCGATATTACGCCGCAGCCAGATGTGGTCTATCTCGATCCGATGTATCCCCATCGCCAGAAAAGTGCACTGGTGAAAAAGGAGATGCGGGTGTTTCAGTCGCTGGTCGGGCCGGATGAAGATGCGGATGCGTTACTGGAACCGGCTCGTCGACTGGCGAAAAAGCGTATTGTGGTCAAACGACCAGACTATGCACCGCCGCTGGCGGGTGTCGTGACACAGGCGGCTGTGGTCACCAAAAGCCATCGCTTTGATATCTATCCCCCGCTCTGAACGTATAAAAAAAGCCGGCGTCGCGCCGGCTTTATTCATTTCGTCAAGCGTCTGAATTACGCCTCGTCTTCATCGCGCAACGGCACAATCAGCATGTCGATATGCACGGTATTGATCAACTGACGGGCTGAGGACATCAGCTTGCTCCAGAAATCCTGATGATGACCACACACCACCAGGTCAACGTCATATTTCTTGATGGCATCAACCAGAACCTGGCCGAGATCACCACTGCCGCTCAGTGTCTCACTGATCGGATAGCCCGCCGCATCTGACAACCCTTTCAGTGCGGCATGCGTCTCTTCAGAAATACGCTTCTGCATATCCCCTAAGTTGACATCAATCAGGCCGGTGTAGAGGTCAGAATAATTCACATCAACGTGAATCAGGGAAATTCTGGCATCGTAGGGACGCGCCAGCGAGACAGCCTTATCCACCAGCAACTGGCTTTCGGGAGAAAGGTCTACTGCAATCAGGATGTGTTTATAAGCCATGATAAAACTCCTTTCACGAGATTAAGGATGGCATCCGGTGTTCCTGCCGCGTCACAGCTTAGCGAAGTCCCTTGCGCGAGCGGGCGATGAGCGCCACCAAAGTGTCAACCTGCGTTGCAGGTGATGATGTTGTTATAGTCTGAGTATAGCCTTCTCTCATTGTAAATGCTGCTGTTGCCGTCTGGCTTATGAATAAGATCAAGGCTATGCCAGATTTACTCGCGCTGAACGAAAATCATCGTTGGAAAAAATGTAAAGAATTCTCCTACACTGAGAAAAGGCGGTCCGGTTCGCAGCCGCTCAGGGGGTCGAAAATTTTCGCAGTCCGGAGATTCAGTGGCTGGTTTTTTCTGCAGGCGGATTCAGTGCCAGACACTGAGTCTGTTGCTGCAATTCCAGCTGGGAGGGGGGAATATGATCAGCACTATTGCGCTTTTCTGGGCTCTTTGTGTGGTGTGTATCGTGAATATGGCGCGCTATTTTTCATCGCTGCGCGCGCTGCTGGCGGTATTACGGGGTTGTGATCCACTGCTGTATCAGTATGTCGATGGGGCGGGGTTTTTCACCTCTCACGGTCAGCCGAGTAAACAGGTGCGGCTGGTCACTTATATCTGGGCAAAACGCTATCTTGATCACCACGACGATGAGTTTATCCGGCGCTGTGAACGGGTGCGGGGACAGTTTGTTCTGACCAGTGCGCTGTGTGGGCTGGTGGTTATCAGTCTGGTGGCGCTGGCGATCTGGCATTAAAAAAGGGCGACTTGCGTCGCCCTTTTGTCAGCTGGCATCACACCAGTTTCAAGGCAATCCAGTAGAGCGAACCTGACAGCAGAATACAAACCGGCAGGGTGAAGATCCACGCCATGGCGATGTTCTTGATAGTCCGGCTCTGCAATCCGCCACCGTCGACCAGCATGGTACCGGCCACCGATGAAGAGAGGATATGCGTGGTAGAGACGGGCATGCCGGTATAGCTGGCAATACCAATCGACAGCGCTGCTGTCACCTGGGCTGACATTCCCTGCGCATAGGTCATGCCTTTTTTACCAATCTTCTCACCGATGGTGGTGGCAACACGACGCCAGCCAATCATAGTACCGGTGCCCAGCGCCAGCGCCACGGCCACAATAATCCAGATAGGCGCGTACTCGATGGTGCCAAGCAGGTCACTTTTCAGCTTATTGAGGAAGCGTTTGTCATCTGGCGTGGTTTCCTGCAGACGGGCCGCTTTATCGGCGGTGTCTGAGATACACAGCAGCAGACGACGCATCTGACCACGCTGATCAACGGTCAGCTGATCGTAGCTCTGCAGATTGTTCAGCAACACCTGCGCACGCTGCACTGCCTGCAGTGCTCGCGCGCTGTCACAGTGAAACTCCTGCGGGCTGGTTGCCGGCACTTCTTCCGGTGTTGGCAACTTAGGCGGGGCCATCTGGATGATATGTGTCAGTGACGCGTTGTGCTGCTGGTAATACTGTTCCAGATGGTTGACGGCATCGCGGGTGCGCGTGATGTCATAACCGGAGGCATTCATATTCACGACGAAACCAGCCGGCGCCACGCCAATCAGGACCAGCATGATCAGGCCAATGCCCTTCTGACCGTCATTCGCACCGTGCGAATAGCTCACGCCAATTGCCGAAACAATCAGTGCGATACGGGTCCAGAACGGCGGCTTTTTCTTGCCGTCGATCTTTTCGCGGTCAGCAGGCGTCATATGAATACGCGCACGCTTTTTGGTATTACTCCAGTAGCGACGCAGAATAAAGATTAACCCGCCCGCCATCACCAGGCCGACAATCGGCGACAGGATCAGAGAAAGGAAGATGTTCAGGACTTTCGGAATGTTGAGTGCATCAACCACCGAGGTTCCGCTCATCAGGGCGTTGGTCAGACCGATACCGATAATCGCGCCGATCAGTGTATGGGAGCTGGAGGCCGGCAGACCGAGATACCAGGTGCCGAGGTTCCAGATAATCGCCGCCAGCAGCATAGAAAACACCATGGCGAGACCGTGAGCCGATCCAACATTCAGCAACAGATCGGTGGGAAGCATATGAACAATAGCGTAGGCAACACTCAATCCACCGAGTAGTACGCCAAGGAAGTTGAATACACCCGCCATGACCACAGCAAGCTGGGCACGCATGGCACGCGTATAGATGACCGTCGCAACTGCGTTGGCCGTGTCGTGGAAACCGTTGATTGCTTCGTAAAACAATACAAACAGCAGGGCAAGAACCAATAACAGGCTAGTACTGAGGTCTAGACCAGCAAACAGATGTAGCATAAACGTTACGCCATTTTTGGAGGACATGAACGCGGCGCATTATCCGCGACAACGTGCTGTATGGGAAAGGAAAATATAGCGCTAATTTAACCTTTCTTCGCAGAGCGAATGGGTTACTCAGTGAAAAAGGGTTAGATATTAGACAGATACAATATGACACATTTACGGCAATTTTTTGACGCTGGCGTCCGGGTGAGCAGATCACTACAATCTGCGCCTTTCCAGTTAAGTGAGTGAATGCAGTGGAACAGTTTGACGTTATCATCATTGGTGCCGGAGCCGCAGGGCTGTTCTGTGCCGCCCAGGCCGGGCAGCGCGGACTGAGCGTGTTACTGCTGGATAACGGCAAAAAGCCAGGCCGCAAGATTCTGATGTCGGGCGGTGGCCGCTGCAACTTCACCAATCTCTACACTGAACCGGCGGCGTATCTGTCGCACAATCCTCATTTCTGTAAATCCGCGCTGGCGCGTTATACCCAGTGGGATTTTATCGATCTGGTTAATCGCCACGGTATCGCCTGGCATGAAAAAACCCTGGGCCAGCTCTTCTGTGATGACTCTGCTCAGCAAATTGTCGATCTGCTGCTGGCCGAATGTGACAAGGGCAATGTCACCCTGCGACTGCGCAGTGAAGTGCTCAGTGTTGAGCGCGATGAAAGCGGCTACACCCTGCAACTCAACGGCAGTACGGTTCAGGCGAAGAAGCTGGTGATTGCCAGTGGTGGTCTGTCGATGCCAGGCCTGGGTGCCACGCCGTTTGGCTACAAAATTGCAGAGCAATTTGGTCTGAATGTGTATCCGACCCGGGCGGCTCTGGTGCCCTTTACGCTGCATAAGCCACTGCTGGAACAATTACAGACGCTCTCAGGCGTTGCGCTGGACACCACCATCGATGCGCAGGATGGTACCCGCTTTAAAGAGGCGATGCTGTTTACTCACCGTGGGCTCTCCGGACCTGCGGTACTGCAAATCTCCAGCTACTGGCTGCCCGGCGAATTTGTCACCATCGACCTGTTACCCGCTACGCCGCTTGAGGCGTTTCTGACGGCGCAGCGTGAAGCGCATCCGAATCTCAGCCTGAAAAACAGCCTGGCGAAAATTCTGCCGAAGCGTCTGGTGGAAGTCCTGCAGGCGCTGAAGGTGGTGCCGGATATCACCCTGAAGCAGCTCAACAGCAAACAGCAAACTGAACTGGCGCTGTCACTGCACGCCTGGCGCATCCAGCCAAACGGCACCGAGGGATATCGTACTGCGGAAGTGACGCTGGGCGGCGTGGATACCACACAGCTCTCCTCAAAAACCATGGAGGTGCGCGCGGTGCCGGGACTTTACTTTATTGGTGAAGTGGCCGATGTCACCGGCTGGCTGGGGGGATATAACTTCCAGTGGGCGTGGAGTTCCGCCTGGGCTTGCGCCCAGGCGTTGTAACGCGCGTTTACCAGCGCTGATGCACGTGAGGCGCGATCTTCTCCTGATAGATCTCTTTCAGCGCCGTCATCGTATCTGCAGAGAGCGCATCGACATCGCTGGCGCGGGCATTGGCTTCAGCCTGTTCGCGGTTTTTCGCGCCAGGAATCACCACGCTGACGTCCTCGTTCATCAGGATCCAGCGCAGCGCAAACATCGCCATGGTGGTATCGCCCGTGACAAAGCGCCGAATCTCCTCAACCGCCTCCAGCGCTACCTCATAAGGCACGCCGGAAAAGGTCTCGCCTTTATCAAACGCTTCACCATTTCGGTTAAAGGCGCGATGGTCGTCAGCGGCAAACACGCTGTCGGCGCGCATTTTGCCGGTCAGCAGGCCTGAAGCCAGCGGCACACGGGCAATGATCGCCACATCACGGCGTTTCGCTTCACGCAACAGCAGTTCCGCGGGACGCTGACGGAAAATGTTGTAAATCAGCTGAATCGACGAGACGTTTGGAAATGCCAGCGCTTTCAGGCCTTCCTCGACTTTCTCAACGGAGACGCCGTAGTGACGGATTTTTCCGGCGGCGACCATCTCATCCATCACCGCAAACACGTCCGGGTTGTAGTAAACCTCCGTCGGTGGGCAATGTAGCTGCACCAGATCCAGCGTGTCGGTCTGCAGATTTTCCCGTGAGCGATCGATAAAGGCGTTGAGGTTTTCGGCGTTGTAGCCCTCAGCCACGTGCGGTGACAGGCGACGCCCCAGCTTGGTGGCCACAAACGGGCGTTCACCGCCGCGCTGATTCAGCACCTCTGCAATAATTTTTTCGGAGCGGCCATCGCCATAGACATCGGCGGTATCAATAAAGGTGATGCCTGCATCCAGCGCAGCATTCAGCGCGGCTTTGGCATCCTCCATGCTCACTTCTCCCCAGGTTCCGCCAATGGCCCATGCGCCAAAGCCAATTTCAGAGACGCGCTGACCGGTACGGCCCAGTGTTCGTTGTTTCATGCAAACCTTCCTCGATGCGTTTCAGACAGGGTGACAGAAAAGGGCTAGCCATTGAGCTTAGCCTTTTCCGCCGGTGAGGTGAGCCAGCGTTATTGCAGACCAGACGAGTCTGGACAGGATGTTTTTGACGGCAGGCTGCTGGTTACGTTGAAGATTTCTGCGGAAATCGGCTTTAAACAGGCGATTGCCGCTTCGCTAATTTATTGATTTTAAGAAATTTCACCCGAAATTAAACAGGCGAGAGTGTCGATTCGGTCACATACTTCACTTTTCAGGCCAACAATGGGATCGCTATGTTCAAATTTATTAAGTCGGTCTTTGCCAGTCCCGATAAGTTTCTGCAGATTATGACCCGTCAGGATATCAACGACTCAATTGCTGAAGGTGAGCGCATCATTATTGATGAGAACGGCAATATTTCAGTCAACACGCTGAGCGAGGAAGTCCACGAAGATTTTGCCCGGCACGTGAATACCTTAAAGGGAGTATAAGGTGGGTACCGCAATATTTATGGTGTTGATGGTGAGTGGTTACTGGTACACCAGCCGCGATTTAAACAGCCGCTTTAAAATCCGTCGCTCGTCGGGCTGGGATGTCTATTTCCTGGTGGCGCTCTACGGCTGTATTTTTGTTCTGCAGGGTGTCTTCGCCACCGGCATCATCTGGTTACTGCTGCTCTGTATTTCCGGCATCGCGAATGCCGTCCAGATGATCCCCGGCGTGCATCTGAAGTGGCAGGTCGAGTTTATGAACTGGAGTTTCCTGGGGATTCAGGCACCAGTTGTGATCATGCTCGCTTTTGCCATTCTGCTCTGCCTGTATCGCTCAAACTGGGCGGGCAGTGCACGGCTGAACGTATCGGGCCGTAAAGACCTTTATCAGCAACTGTCACGCTCCAACGGCGTTGAACAACTGCTGTTTCAGTGCATGGAAGAGGGCGAACTCGCGTGGATTACGATGAAGTCGCGCCGCATTTACATCGGCATGATTCATGCCTCGACGTTTGAATATGAGAGCACCAAAAACATTGTACTGATCCCGATGCTGAGCGGATACCGCGACAGCAAGACACTGAAGCTGGCGGTGGAACATAACTACAGCAAGTGGTACGCCGAGCATGACATCACGCTCGACTCGAAACCCAAAGATGCGATGTCGTTCCGCAAAGTGATCATGGTTGACCAGATTGAGAGTCTGTCACTGTTCGATCCCGCCAGTGCCGCCGCGCTGTCAATGGGACATCCGCAGGAAGTGGAGAAGAGTCAGGGTACTGACGACGCGGACAGCCCGGATGATAAAAGCCGGGACGCTGCGGGTTAAGAAAGCCCGATCGGTTTCCCCTGATGATGTGGCATCCTCAGGGGAAACCGATCCCCCTCACGCCATATTTTCCGCCGTAAACAGTCTGAACGCCACTTTACCCGCCTGATAGATATCCGGTTGATAGCCGGTTTCCAGATGACTCAGCATCAAATCAATCGCCAGCCGGGCATGCTGCTGAGCATGTTGATCCAGGGTAAAGGCCACTTCATCGTTCAGCAGCAGCTTACGTGTCACATCATAAAGTTCATGAGTGATATAGGTGCATTTACCCAGCAACTGGTGGGCACGTAGTGTGTCGCTGACAACAGTATTGCCCATGCCAGTGTTGTAGACCCCTGCAATCATCTGCGACGGTTGCAGGTTGCGGGCCAGCACGCTGCGGATTGTCTCCCGCTGATCCTGACCCGACAGCACCTCACGCAGATGACGCTGGGGCGCGCGCTGCGCCATGGCCTCCCGGAATCCGTCAATGCGCTGACGGTGGGCGCGATAATCGAAGCGGCCACTGACCATTAGAATGTCGCCGGGCTGACTCACCGTTTTACTCATCAGTAATCCCGCCGTGCGTCCGGCCTGATACTGGTCAATGCCGACATGACATAAGCGGTCGGCATCAGGCAGATCGGTAACGATGGTAATCACCGGCACATTGCGGCTGCGGCACAGCGCTAGCGCCCGGTAGATGGGCGGTGAATCATGTGCAAAGACAATGATGCCGTCGCGCGTGCTGCTGCGGGCGATAATACTTTGCGCCAGCTGCTCAGGCTGTGCCTCGGCCACCAGAGTTTTATGCAGTTTCAGGCGACGATAGCCAAGCTGGCTGGCGACTTCGCTGAAATGGGTAGTAAGCTGCTGAAAAAAGGAGGAGCCGTTATTACTCAGGAACACCTCAATTTGCCAGGGATGCTGGTACTCCTCTGGCAGCAGACGCTTCAATCCCACTTCGCGCGCAGCTTTCAGGACTTTACGGCTGGTCTCCAGTGACACGCCGCCGCGTTCATTCAGCACACGATCGACCGTCGCAATCCCGACGCCCGCCATTTTTGCCACCACCTCTAAGGTGAGCTTTTTCATTCAGACTCCACGGGAAAAATGGCGATTAACTGCTGCCTGCCTGACTATTTATCTCTTCTAATCGGTTAAAAGTAAAAGATAAAGCAATTTAATGATGGAAAACCATCATCAGCGTTATGCCGCAAGGTTTTTACCGACCGTGCTGTCGCCACGCTAAAAAGCACAGCGGGCCGCTGTCCTGGCGGAATACCCGTTAAGCTTGTAGTGAGACAATCAACGAGGAGTGAATATGGCTCAGCAAAAAGAGGTTCTGATTATTGGTGCTTCGCGCGGTATCGGGCTGGCGGTGGCACAGGCGTTTGCGGGTGAGGGCTGGCAGGTCACGGCTACGCATCGCAGTGGCATTCCAGAGCAGGGTAATAAGCCAGACATTCACTGGCATGCGCTGGATATGACGCACTCATCGGCGGTTCAGCAGCTTGCCAGCCAGCTCAGTGGCAAAACGTTCGATGCGATTCTGATTAACGCCGGGATTTCCGGGCCTTCACACCAGAAGGTCTTGCAGAGTGACGATCAGGATCTGGCGCAGCTGTTCCTGACCAACGCGATAGCGCCGGTTCGCAGTGCAGAGATTTTGCTGCCGCTGTTGAAGCCGGAAGGTGTGCTGGCGCTGACCTCATCTCAGCTCGGCAGCCTGAATGAAAACCCGCAGGCGCAGATGCCGATTTATTCGGCCAGCAAAGCGGCCCTGAATATGCTGAGCCGCACACTGACTCCGGCAGTTGACGCGCAGAGCGGGACGCTGCTGACGCTGCACCCCGGCTGGGTGAAAACAGATATGGGTGGCGAGAGTGCGCCACTGACAGCAGAAGAGAGTGCGGCCGGTATCGTCCGGCAACTGACCCACTGGCGCGGTCGTGGTGGTCATCACTATGTCGATTACGCCGGCCAGCAGCTGCAATGGTAAGTTGATACGGGGCGGTTACGCCCCGATGTCACGTAGTGCTTTGCCTTTCATCAGGTTGCGTTCAATGTGCTCCAGCGTCACATGTTTGGTCTCGGGAACCAACATCATCGTCAGCACGATAAACACCAGATTAAGCGCGCCGTAGAGCCAGAAGGTATTGGCATTCCCCAGCTGATCCAGCATGGTCAGGAAGGTCGCACCCACAATCATATTACCGACCCAGTTCGTGGTGGTGGAGGCGGTAATGCCGAAATCACGTCCTTTCAGCGGCTGAATTTCTGAGCAGAGCAGCCAGATGACCGGTCCGGCCGCCATCGCGAAGCCGACGATAAACATCAGCAGCATCGCAATAGCAAAGTATTTGCGGAAATCTGTTTCAACGCCAATATGCAGCAGCGTGCCCAGGACGCCCATGCCGACTGCCATCACCAGAAAACTGGTGGTGAGCATCGGCTTGCGGCCCCAGCGATCAACAAAGAAAATCGCAATCAGCGTAGCCAGCATGTTGACCAGCCCGACAATCACCGTACCCCACATCTGCTCACTGGTGCTGGAGAAGCCGGCAATATTGAAGATTTTAGGGGCGTAATACATCACAACATTCATGCCGGTAAACTGTTGCATCACCTGCAGCAGCATGCCCAGCCATACCGCGCGGCGGAAATTACCGTTAGAGCGGAAAAGCGACCAGCCACGCTGCTTCACCTGCAGGCTTTCACGGATCTCTTCCAGCTCCTCCCGGGCCTGTTCACTGCTGTTCCGTAGCCGATCCAGTACCCGCTGTGCTTCGTTAAAACGCCCATGTGCTGCCAGCCAGCGCGGACTGTTAGGCAGGAACAGCACGCCGATAAACAGGATCACCGCTGGGATGGCGATAACACCGAGCATCCCACGCCAGTTGCCGCTGTAGCTGAACGCGGTATCAGAGAGATAAGCCACCACGATGCCGGTGGTCAGCATCAGCTGGTACATGGAAATCATCGAACCACGAATACGTTCCGGCGCAATCTCTGCCAGGTACAATGGTGCGGTATAAGAGGCGATGCCCACCGCCAGACCCAGCATCACGCGGGCGCAGACCAGTGACTCGACATCCGGGGAGAACGCTGACCACAGCGAGCCAATTACAAACAACGTTGCGCCTGCCAGCATACTTTTCTTGCGTCCCAGCTTTGATGACATCCAGCCCGCCGCCAGCGCACCCAGCGCCGCGCCGAACATCATTGAACTCACCACCCACTCCTGCTGATGGTTAGTTATCTGCAAATCCTTTGCCAGAAACGGTAAGGCACCGGCAATGACACCGATATCCAGACCAAACAGCAGGCCTGACAGCGCAGCCATAAAACAGACGAACCACGTAAAACGGTTCTGCTGACTTCCCGATTTTTTTGTCGCGACCATGCGAGTCTCCTTGAGGCGATTCAATGTCAATATTGTTAATGTTATGTAAACATAGTTGATGCCAGTGTGGTGACGATCACACTTCTGGCTATAACCCGTGCTGCACAGCATTACGCTAAAAAGAAAACATCGAAGATCAGCGGGTTGGCACTACAGGGAATAAGGGCGGATGAAGCACGATTACACCAAACGAGGCATATCAGACCCGTTTTGCAACTGACTGCTTGCAGCATTACACTGCTGCTTTTCAGCCATTGATTGAAGGTGCTTATGTCTGAACCTTTCCAGCGCCAGCCGCTGCCGCTGCCGGGCGGTCATAAAAAAGTCCTGCTGCACTCCTGTTGCGCGCCCTGTTCGGGTGAAGTGATGGAAGCGATGCTGGCATCCGGTATTGAATACACCATCTATTTTTACAACCCGAATATTCACCCGCTCAAAGAGTATGAGCTGCGAAAAGAGGAGAATATTCGCTTTGCCGAAAAATTTGGTGTGCCGTTTGTGGATGCGGACTATGACCGGGATAACTGGTTTGAGCGCGCGCGCGGGCTGGAGTGGTCACCGGAACGGGGTGAGCGCTGCACCATGTGCTTTGATATGCGTTTTGAGCGTACGGCACTCTATGCCCATGAGAACGGCTTCCCGGTGATGACCAGTTGCCTGGGGATCTCACGCTGGAAAGATATGAAGCAGATTAACAGCTGTGGTGTCCGCGCCGCGTCAGCATATCCGGATCTGATGTACTGGGATTTTAACTGGCGTAAAGGCGGTGGGTCTTCGCGCATGATTGAAATCAGTAAGCGCGAGAGTTTTTATCAGCAGGAATATTGTGGCTGCGTCTATTCACTGCGCGACACCAATCGTCATCGCGTCGCCCAGGGGCGTGAGCGCATTCAGATTGGCGTGCAATATTATCAGCCGGATGAAGCCTGATTAACCCCTGTCGCGGAATGGCTCTGCCTGCGTATATTCGTGCGTGAAGTGCGTAACAGGCCGGACTGTTACCCCAGCATCCGGCTTTATACTTTCCTCACGCACAAAGCTGCATAAGGTACAGGGATGCGCTACCTCAGCCAGCTGCTGTTTCGCCTTGTGGTTCATCTGACGTTTGCGACAGGTGCTCGGCGTGCAACCCATAATCTGTTTAAAAGAGCGGGTAAAAGATTGCTGGCTTTCAAAATGGTATTTCAGTGCCAGAGTGATAATAGGTGTCTGGCTGTTTTTTAAATCATGAATGCTGGCGTTAAGTTTTCTCTTACGAATATAACGCGCCAGTGTTTCATTATGGTAACGGGCAAAGAGTTTCTGTAAATACCATCTGGAATAACCTGCCTTTATGGCAATATCATCAACACTCAGGCGCTGGCCAGGATTATTATTAATCCATTCAGTGACAGAGATGATTACGCTTTCATTATATTTATTTTCGCTCATAGCGACTCCACGGTTAAATTCATCACGAATGTGAAAAATCTACCTTAATGTTCTTATTCTTTGCGTAAACATTTTTCAGGTTTTGAGTTTTTATCTCCTGATATTATTCATCCGAACAGCCGTTTTTTATTAAATTAGATGAATTGTGATAAATCTGTTGGGAAATATAGATGATTGATATCTGGCAGATAAAAATTAAATCAGACGCTATGCCGCTGACCACCTCCTGATGAATCCTGGCAGCCGCCGTGTTATTAACGTGATAGCACCGCCTGGCAATAGATTTTTCACAATGACATGCCAGGCTTACGACTCACCTTTAACATGGAGTACCCCCGGATGAGCCCGACATACGCGCTGAAAAAACCGCTTGCCGCCTTGCTCACCTCGCTGGCCTTATTGGCTCATGCACCTGCCCATGCTGCGTCTGTATATGGCGAACAGCTGGAGGGGTTTCAATATCCCTATCCTCTGCAGCATTTTGACTTTCAGTCTCAGCAGCAACCGCTGAGCATGGGCTTTATGGATGTCAAACCGGTGCAACGTGCCAACGGCAAAACCGTGGTGCTGATGCACGGTAAAAACTTCTGTGGCGCGACCTGGGAAGAGACGATTCGCGCACTGAGTCAGCAGGGATATCGCGTTATCGCGCCCGACCAGATTGGCTTCTGCAGCTCGACCAAGCCCGCCATCTATCAATACAGTTTTCAGCAACTGGCAGAGAACACCCATCAGCTGCTTGCACGGCTGGGAGTGGAGAAGGCGGTCATTGTCGGTCATTCAACCGGCGGGATGCTGGCAACGCGTTATGCGTTGATGTACCCGGCGCAGACGCAGAAGCTGGTACTGGTTAACCCGATAGGGCTGGAGGACTGGAAAGCCAAAGGTGCACCGTGGCGTTCGGTGGATCAGTGGTATCAGCGCGAACTCAAACTCAGCGCGGCGGGTATTAAGAAGTATGAACAGCAGACTTACTATGTCGGGCGCTGGAAACCCGAATATGATAAGTGGGTCGATATGCTGGCCGGACTAAACAGTGGGCCGGGCCATCAGAAGGTGGCGTGGAACTCCGCCTTAATCTACGACATGATCTTCACTCAACCGGTGTTTTATGAGTTCGGCGATCTCAGGGTGCCGACCACTCTGATAATCGGTACGTCAGATACCACGGCCATTGGCAGTGATATCGCACCGGCGGAGGTGAAAGCCCGGTTGGGTGATTATGCGGTGCTGGGAAAAGAGGCGGCTAAACGTATCCCGGGCGCGCGCTTAATTGAATTTCCTGGCATGGGGCACGCACCACAAATGGAAGATCCGGCTAAGTTTAATCAGACGCTGCTCGACGATCTGGCCCGTCCCTGACCCCTCAGGCGCTGCGGCGCCTGACCTTACACGGCAATGCGTTTCTGATTTTTAGTCAGATACATCTGTTTATCGCTGTCGTGCAGTAACTGTTCCAGCGATTGCGGATTGGCCGGGTCAAACTCTACCACGCCGGAAGAGAACTGCAGGCGGTAACGTCGGTTCAGGCTGACTGACTGCTGGTGCAGATAACGGTCGAACTGCATGAGCAGCGCTTCACTCTGCTGCTGCTGCAGGCCATCAAACAGCACCACAAACTCATCGCCGCCCAGGCGGGCAAACAGGTCGGAATGTTTGAACGCCACTTTCATCGCATTGGCAAAGTCCATCAGCGCGCGATCGCCTTCGCGATGGCCCAGTGTGTCATTAATCTGCTTAAACTTATCGAGATCGAGAAAAGTCAGACAGGCGGGACGGTTTTTCCTCTGGCACTCATTAAGCACCATCTGTCCCAGCGTCATAAAACCGCGGCGATTGGTAATCTGCGTCAGTTCATCACAGGTAGCCGTCTGAAAGGCGATCAATTCCGCTTCAGCCATGGCGGCGAGATCGCGCATGGTGGCCTGATCCTCTTCATTAAACTGACGCGGCCCACGACCAATAATACAGAACGTACCCATTTTGGCACCGCCCGGCGCACGCAGCGGACAGCCCGCATAAAAGCGAATGTGTGGTTCGCCAGTCACCAGCGGATTATCGTGAAAACGTTCATCCTGTAACGCATCTTCAACGATCATGATTTCATCCTGCAGGATAGCGTGGCCGCAAAACGAGATATTCCGTGGCGATCCGGTAGGCGCATAACCCTGTGCAGATTTAAACCACTGGTGATCTTCTTCCAGCAGGCTGACTAACGCGATAGGCACGTCATACAGGCGGCGCGCCAGGCGAGTTAAACGATCAAATCGTTCTTCCGCTGGCGTATTCATTATGTTCAGCGCACGCAACTGCGATAAACGTTGTGCCTCGTCGGCGGCGATTTCAGGTGCTTTCATCACAGAGCCCTTTGGTTTTTAGCTGAAGCCAGGTTCTGGTGTGTGCCTAACAGCGAAGAAGAGCGTGATACAGCGACCACGCTCTTTATGAGGAGGGGATCAGAGCACTTTTTGTTCGGCGAGATCAAGGGCGAAATAGCTGAAAATGAGGTCGGCTCCGGCGCGTTTAATCGCACCGAGGCTTTCCAGCACCACATTGCGCTCATCAATGGCACCGGCCTGTGCGGCAAATTTAATCATCGCGTATTCGCCACTCACCTGATAAGCCGCCAGCGGCAGTTCGGTGCGTTCGCGGATATCGCGCAGAATATCCAGATAAGCGCCTGCCGGTTTCACCATCAATGAATCCGCGCCCTGCGCCGCATCAAGCAACGATTCACGGATCGCTTCCCGACGGTTCATCGGGTTCATCTGGTAGGTTTTACGGTCGCCTTTCAGCGCCGTTCCGGCCGCTTCACGGAACGGGCCGTAAAACGATGAAGCGAATTTGGTGGAATAAGACATGATGGCGGTCTGGGTGAAGCCTGCCGCATCAAGTGCGCGGCGAATCGCCTCAACCTGACCATCCATCGCCGCTGACGGGGCGATAAAGTCTGCACCGGCTGCGGCGGCAACAACGGCCTGCTTGCCCAGGTTTGCCAGGGTTGCATCGTTATCGACGCCGTGATCACAGAGCACACCACAGTGGCCGTGGCTGGTGTATTCACAGAAGCAGGTGTCAGACATCACAATCATTTCCGGTACGGTATCTTTGCAGATGCGCGACATGCGCGCCACCAGACCGTTTTCGTTCCAGGCATCGCTGCCGGTGGCGTCGGTGTGGTGAGAAATACCGAAGGTCATCACCGAGCGGATGCCCGCTTTGGCGATGCGCTCAATCTCATAGGCGAGACGCTTTTCCGGAATTCGCATCACGCCAGGCATCGCCTGAATCGCTTTGTAATCGTCGACTTCTTCTTCAACAAAAATAGGCAGAGCCAGATCGTTCAGGCTCAGGGATGACTCCTGGAACATTTCACGCATTGAGGCGCTGGCGCGCAATCTTCTTGGGCGCTGGATAAGGGAATAATCAGACATTTTCATTCTTACGCAGGTGAAAAAAGTAACAACAGTTTACTCCCTTTGACCGCGAGGGATGAAGGTTTGTGTGCGGTAACAGAGAGGGAAAAGCGCTCTCCCACCGGGCGGCGGGAGAGCAGAACGATTACTCGTTGATATCCGGATGCTGCTGCACCAGGTTTTTACGTTTCGCTTCCAGGCGGGCGATCTCTGCATCGATATCTTCGATTTTGTTCTCGATGTTATCGTGATGTTCCTGCAGGATTTCGCGCGCTTCTTCCATATCGGACGCGGCTGGCGTTGCACCTTTCAGTGGCTTGTTTGCCGTCTCTTTCATGGAAAGACCGGTAATCAGACCAATGATCGCCACCACCATCAGGTAGTAGGCTGGCATGTAAAGATTGTTGGTGGTTTCAACCAGCCAGGCGGCCAGCGTTGGCGTCAGACCCGCAACCAGTACAGAGATGTTAAACGCACTGGCCAGCGCACTGTAACGGATATGGGTCGGGAACATCGCAGGCAGCGACGAGGCCATGACACCGGTAAACGAGTTAAGAATAACGGCCATCAGCAGCAGGCCACCAAAAATCAGTCCCAGCACGCCACTGTTAATCATCATAAAGGCGGGAATGGCGAAGACCAGCAGAGCAATACTGCCGATGATAACAAAGGGACGACGGCCAAAGCGGTCACTCATCATGCCGATCACAGGCTGAACAAACAGCATACCGATCATGATAGCGATGATAATCATCACACCATGGTCTTCGCTGTAGTGCAGGTTATGCGACAGGTAACTCGGCATATACGTCAGTAACATGTAGTAGGTGACGTTGGTGGCGATAACCAGACCGATACAGGAAAGCAGGCTGCGCCAGTGTTTGGTTGCAATCTCCTTAAACGAGACTTTCGGACCATCCTGCAGGCCTTCGCGATCACCCTGTTCCAGTTTGTCCACATGCTGCTGGAATGCCGGGGTCTCCTCCAGCGCATGACGCAGATAAAGGCCGATAATGCCCAGCGGCAGCGCCACGAAGAACGGCAGACGCCAGCCCCACTCAAGGAAACGTGCTTCTCCGATAACAGAAGAGATCAGCACGACCAGGCCCGCACCCAGTACAAAGCCCGCAATTGAGCCAAAGTCGAGCCAGCTTCCCATAAAGCCGCGTTTGCGGTCAGGCGAATATTCCGCCACGAAGATTGAGGCGCCGGTATATTCACCGCCCACGGAGAAGCCCTGCGCCATCTTCGCAAGCAGCAGCAGAATCGGTGCCCAGATGCCGATAGACGCATAGGACGGTATCAGGCCGATACAGAAGGTACTGACCGACATGATGATAATGGTAATGGAGAGGATTTTCTGACGACCATATTTGTCGCCCAGCATACCGAAGAAGAGGCCACCCAGCGGACGGATCAGGAAGGGCACAGAGAAGGTTGCCAGTGCAGCAATCATCTGAATGCCGGGTGACACGTCCGGGAAGAAGACTTTACCCAGCGCATAGGCCACGAAGCCATACACACCGAAGTCAAACCATTCCATCGCGTTACCCAGAGAGGCCGCAGTGATGGCTTTACGTAAACGAGCATCATCAATGATGGTGACATCATTGATCCCAATTGGTTTTACACGCTTCCTACGCAATTTCATAGAATTACCCTGTAATGGAACACGAAAGTCCTCAACGGCGCGAGCCGTGGTAAATCGTTCAGACCGCTGCGTTGAGAAATTTAAGCATAGCCGTAATTAAGCGCTCATTACGCGCCAGCGAACACAATAATTACTGTTGTGATTATTGCAAACAGCGACAGAGTATACCGTTTTTGTGTGATATCTGTCATGTTTGAGCTAATGCTGACCTGTTCCGGCAATCTTTATGACTGTTTAGCACCGCAAAAAAATTATCACGCTGCGTGACGACAGCCGTTTTTTTCAGCAGATTGTCTGCGCAAGTGATGTTTATTTGCGCTTAACGGGAGGGATCCCTGTCCGACGGTTCAGTGCGAAGGGTCGGGGGCTGGACATTATTCGTCGGTGAACGGGCTGGCGCAAGAGCCGCGGGTGGCAATCCCGGTTTCGGTGTCGTCCGGTTTTCGATGTGCTGCGGAGGTTCAAACGTGACACGGGTCAGCCAGCACACGCTGATCCCCCTGACGCGCCAGCCACTCTGCCAGCGATGTGTTATCCATCGGGCGGGCGTAATAAAAACCCTGAATAAACACGACGCCGCGCTGTTGGAGATAGCAAAATTGCAGCTCCGTTTCCACACCTTCACCCAGCACCTCCAGCGCCAGACTGTGACTGAGATTGATGATCGCATCCAGCACTGGCGTTTCGCCTTCCAGCGATTCGATAGCGTTAATGAATCCACGATCGATTTTCAGATAATCCAGCGTGAAGGTCTGTAAGTAACTCAGTGAGCAGTGGCCGGTACCAAAATCATCAATCGCAACCTTCATACCCGCATGGCGTAACTGCTCCAGCTTACGCGCCACCGCTTCACCCTCTTTAATCAGACTGCGCTCAGTCAGCTCAAGCGTAATGACAAACTGCTTATCTTTTATTTTGTCGGCGAATTGCAGCATATCGCGAACAAAATCAGGATGCTGCAGATGCTCCGCCGCCACGTTAATCGCAAGGTGAAAATGGGGATCCACCTGCCAGCTCTGCACATCCTCTGCAATCAAATCGAGCAGGTGGCGGGTCAGCGGCACAATCATCCCTTCCGCTTCTGCTGCACCAATAAAAATATCAGGCCGAACGCCGTTACCGTCGGACGTTGTCCAGCGCAGAAGCACCTCTGCACCGCTACAGCGTTGCAGCCGGTTATCATAGACTGGCTGATAGTGCGCCCTGAACTGGCCGCAGATGATGGCCCGGCGAATCTCATCGCGCCATGAAATACGCCGTCGCAGCCAGTTCGCCGTCAGCATCATCAGCAGAACAGAAAAGATCGCCGCCATCGGCATGATAATAAAAATCACCTGGCGCCAGGCAGAGATCAGCTCAGTGGGCGAGGCAATCAGAGTGACAGAGAGCGGGTAGCGGTTTGAACGGGCCTCATAAATCAGAGGCTCAAACCAGCCGGATGCAGCAATTTGTGGGTCACCAAACGAGATGGGGGCGCCGTCGCTGAATGCCATGCTGAAATGATAGCGGTGAGTGCTGCTGATAGCGCGCATCAGATCAAGCAGATACTGGCCATCAACCACTGCCCAGAATCCCACGCCATCAGGCAGGTCACGCATAAAAATCACGGCCGGGCGATCCGGCACACCGGAGGTGCCGGCAATTGACAGGCTCCACCAGGCTTTTCCGGTGACCGGCGCATCGCGCATGATCATATCTTTCAGTAAACCCGGCATGGTTCCATATGCTGACGAACAGCCAATTCTGTTTTCTTCAATTTTACCGATTGCGCGGAAATAGGGATTCAGTGAGCCGATGCGCTGTAACTGATTCTGAATCTGACTGCAGGGCTGATACTGAAACTGGCGCAGCGTATTAATCATATCCCAGGCGCTGTCACTCATTCTTTCAGCCTGAGAGAGCAGGGTATTGGCTGCATTCACCTGATGCTGCTGGACGGTGTGGCGCGCATCCAGAGCAGTAAAAAAAAGGCCAATAAGCAGAGGCAGCACACCGGAGAAAATAATCACCAGCCTGGCATAGTCGCGTTTTCGTTTCAGTAGCGGCACCGCTGAATCCTCTGAGTATTATTCGTTTTATGCAGGGGCTGAACAGTTGCGCAGCATAGCATTTCTCCGGGCCAGGCAGATTAGCGTTTTTGCGAGCAACAGAACTGACTCAGGTCAATTATCGACCCGACACAGCCTTAATTGAGGGGGTTGTTTTGCTTTCATTTGAATTCGGCAGAAATCAGGCAGGGATAAGTAACGCGGAGGAAAACATCTCATTGCGGCCAGCAGAGACCCTGGCCCGTCAGAATCGGGCACAGGGTAGCCGTTGACTTAATGAGCAAAATAGATCTGTTTCAAGGCGACTTCAACGCCGCGCAGTTCAGCAAGACCTTTAAGACGTCCAATGGCTGAGTAACCCGGATTCGTGCGTTTATGCAGGTCGTCCAGCATCTGATGACCGTGATCGGGACGCATAGGTATCGCGCGCAGGTTGCCTGCACGGCGACGGCGCTGCTCTTCCGCCAGAATGACTTTGATCACGCCGACCATATCGACATCGCCCGCCAGATGCGCCGCTTCATGGAAGCTGGCGGGATTAGCTTCGCGCTTCGTGGCGCGCAGATGGACAAAGTTGATGCGGTCGGCATAGGTTTCCGCCATCTCAACCAGCGCATTATCGGCACGCACACCATAAGAGCCGGTACAGAAGCAGAATCCGTTGTGCAGACTGTCCACGGTTTCTTTCAGCCACTGCATATCTTCCTGCGTGGAGATAATGCGTGGCAGACCCAGAATAGGACGCGGTGGATCGTCCGGATGCACCGCTAGTTTAACGCCCGTCTCTTCCGCAACCGGCACGATGGCGCGCAGAAACGCTGCCATATGCTCGCGCAGTTTCGCTTTATCAATACCGTCATACTGTGCCAGTTGCGCCTGAAACTGCGCCAGGGTGTAACCCTCTTCAGCACCTGGCAGACCGGCGATAATATTGCGCACCAGGGTGTTTTTCTCTTCTGCGCTCATGGCGGAAAAGCGCTGCGCTGCGGCCTGCTGCTCGGCAGCGCTGTAATCCTTCTCCGCGCCCGGGCGCTGTAGCAGATAAAGCTCAAAGGCGGCAAACGCATCAGCGTCAAAGCGCAGCGCTTTTGCGCCATCTGGCAGCGTCCAGGCGAGGTCGGTGCGCGTCCAGTCCAGCACCGGCATGAAGTTGTAGCAGACGGTATCAATGCCGCAGGCAGCCAGATTGCGTATCGACTGCTGGTAATTGGCAATGTAGCGAAGGTAGTCACCCCGCTGAGTTTTGATCGCCTCATGGACCGGGATACTTTCGACCACCGACCAGACCAGACCTTTTTCAGCCAGCAGGGCCTGGCGTGCTTTAATCTCTTCAACCGGCCACACCTCGCCGTTAGGGATATGGTGCAGCGCCGTTACAATGCCGGTCGCACCCGCCTGACGCGCATCATCCAGGGATACCGGGTCGCTTGGGCCGTACCATCGCCATGTATGTTCCATTATTACTCCTTAGTGTGATGTGGCCCAGTGGTCAGGCCGCTGGGCCAAGAGTATGATAGTGGACAAAACAGGGCCGTGATCCGGATCGCAGCATCACAAACTGCATCAGCGATGTGATCGGTTTTAAGCGGACGAAGAGGAGAGGGTGATGACGCTACCCGTTATTAAAACTGAGCGCCTGTATCGTCAGATCGCCAACGTCATTATGGCCGGCATTACGCGCGGTGACTTTGCGGCAGGAGGCTTACTGCCGCCAGAGCGCGAGCTGGCAAAACAGCTGGGTGTCAGCCGCTCGTCAGTGCGTGAAGCATTGATTGCGCTGGAAATGACCGGCTGGGTCGATATCCGCACGGGCAACGGCGTCTACGTCGCGCAGCCACTGCCGCAGGCCGCCGTTCCGCAGGAGAGTTGCAGTCTGCAGGACCTGCTGCAGGCGCGGGAAGCCTTTGAAGGGATGCTGGCGGGATTTGCCGCACGTAACGGCACCGCCGTTCAGCGCGCGGCACTGCTGGCGCTGACCGCTGAACTGCAGCAGTACAATGCAAACGATGCGGCTTTCCTGGAGCAGGACAAACGCTTTCACCTGCTCATCAGCGAGATGAGCGGCAATGATGTGTTACGCGACCTGCTGGAGCAGTTATGGAACCGGCGGCACAGTCCGCATGTGCAGCGACTGGAGCGCCATTATGCTGATAATAACTTCGCACGCGAGATGAATGCTGACCATCAGCAGATCGCCGAGGCCATCGTGGCGGGCGATGAAGCGGCTGCCCGTCAGGCGATGGAGAACCATCTGCAGCACGTGCAGCAGCAGCTACTTGGTTAATCCCCGCGCCCGCTTAGGTCGTCCGGTGCCCAGCATAATCGCCAGACGACTGCCGCCTGGCGTAGTTTCCATCAGGATTTTGGTAATGCTGGTCAGCGGCACCGAGAGCAGCATGCCGACCGGCCCGAGCAGCCAGCCCCAGAACACCAGCGACAGGAACACCACCAGCGTTGATAAGCCCAGACCGCGACCCATCAGTCGCGGTTCCAGCATATTGCCGAACACCATGTGAATCGCGGTAAACAGCGCCGCCACCATCGCGGCATCAAACAGACTGTTCAGTAACAGCGCCTGAAGTAAGGGCGGGATACCGGCGATAATCGGACCAATATTGGGAATGAAATTGAGGATAAATGCCACGACACCCCAGAGCAGCGCGAACTTCACATCCAGCAGATAAAGACTCAGCCAGACCGCGATGCCGGTAATCAGACTCACCAGCGTTTTCAGCGCCAGATAGTGCGTGACCCCTTTCAACGCTTTATGCAGCCCGGCGATGCGGATTTTAGGATTCACCAGCGCGTTACGCATTTTATAGGGCAGGTGATGAACCTCAAACAGCATAAAGACCACGGTCAGCACCAGCAGCACAGTATTGGTCATCGCACCGGAAAAGCCGCTCAGCGCCACGCTTGCCAGGTTCATCATAGTGTTAGGATCGAAACGCTGTACCAGCGCATCTGTTGAGATATTGATATGAAAGCCTGCCGCCAGATGTTGCAGCACCGTCATCTTCTGCTCCATCGTGGCACGTAGTTGCGGGTAGAGGTCGGAAAACTCGCTCATTGAGCTGGCGATGATGGCGCCCAGCAGCACAAGTGCGCAGAAGATCACCGTGATAACCAGGCCAATGGCCAGTCCACGGCGAAAGCCCCGGCGCATCAGCATCGTCACCAGTGGGTTGAGTACAATTGCAAAGAACGCCGCCAGCAAAAGCGGAACCAGAATATCGGACGCTGCCCGAACCCCGGCGAGGATGATGACCAGCATCGCCAGTTTTATCAGAATATTTTGTCCGATCTTTTCCCGTTGCAGCTCGCTCATTCTCTCTCTCATAACGTAAATTGGCTGTTGAAAGTGTAGCTGAAAGAAAATTAACAATCTGATTTATCAGAGAAACGGTAAAGCGCGGCGGCAAAGTGGCGAGAGTATTAGCGCCACAGCACTCAGCTATAGCAACAGAACAGCCACTCTCCCTTGTGGCTGTTTTCATCCGGTTATCTGCAGCACGTTTGGGCAGTCGTGTTTGCCAGATAACCGTGCCATTGTGATGCGCAGGAGGCGAAAGCGGGTATAGTTAAGGGATAAACCTTATCATTCAGCCAAATACGATCGTGAGGACGCATGCCTGAACAGCCTGCAGCGGAACCGACTACCCCACATGGCAACCTGAATATCTCTCTGCTGATCCTCTCTATTGTGGCCTACAACTTTGCCAGCTATCTCACCATTGGTCTGCCGCTGGCGGTATTGCCAGGCTGGGTGCATGACCAGCTGGGCTTCAGCGCGTTCTGGGCCGGCCTGGTGATCAGCCTGCAATATGTTGCGACGCTGCTGAGCCGGCCACATGCTGGGCGCTATGCCGATCTCTGGGGACCCAAAAAAGTGGTGGTCACGGGCCTGGTAGGCTGTCTGATCAGCGGATTGTGTATTCTGCTGGCGGCCCTGATCGCATCACCGATGTGGAGCCTGATCCTGCTCTGCGTGGGCCGGTTGATTCTGGGCGTGGGCCAGAGTTTTACCGGCACCGGCACCTCGTTGTGGGGAGTGGCAAGGGTGGGTTCACTGCACATTGGTCGGGTAATATCCTGGAACGGGATCGTCACCTATGGCGCGATGGCCATTGGCGCACCGCTCGGCGTAGTGATTTTTCAGGCAGGCGGTTTGCTGTGGCTGTCACTGGTCATTGTTGCCATCTGTGTCGTGGGCATCGTCTGTGCCGTGCCGCGTCCGGCCGTAAAAGCCAGCCGCGCCAGACCGCTGCCGTTTCGGGCTGTGCTGGGAAAAATCGCCGGTTTTGGTGCGATTCTGGCGATGGGATCGGCGGGTTTTGGCGTTATCGCCACCTTTATCACGCTGTTCTATCAGGATAAAGGCTGGCAGGGAGCCGCTTTTGCGCTTTCCCTGTTCAGCATGGCTTTTGTTGGCGCACGCCTGCTGTTTCCCAATGCGATTAACCGCCACGGCGGTCTGCGGGTCGCCAGCGTTTGTCTGGCGGTTGAAGCGGCCGGACTGTTTCTGGTCGCCGCCGCGGGTAATCCCTGGATGGCAAACGCGGGTGCTTTTCTGACCGGGGCCGGGTTTTCTCTGGTGTTCCCGGCGCTGGGCGTGGTGGCGGTAAAAGTGGTGCCGCAGCAGAATCAGGGCAGCGCCCTGGCAACCTATACCGCCTTTATGGATCTGTCGCTGGGGATAACCGGGCCACTGGCCGGATTCATCATGAATTATGCGGATGTCTCACGCGTCTATCTGCTTACGGCGCTGCTGGTCTGTGTCGCGTTTTTCTGCACGCTGCGGCTGTTGAAGCGTCAGGCATCGCAGTCAGCAGCAGACGGTTCTTCAGAATAAAAAAAATGGCCCAGCAGCGGGCCATAACGTCTTTTCAGACACAGATAAACGGATAAATGCGGGATGCAGCAGGATTCAGGCCTGCAGCAGTTCAATACTGTGGCGGATCTGGCGTTCAATCTCCGCCGGGGTCCAGCTGTTGAGCTGACCGGAGAACGGCTCAAAGGCGTAGACGCCCTTATAGCCAAGCATCTCCAGCCGTTTAACCTGCACCACGCTCTTCAGCACATCATTGTCATTCAGCATGATGCGTTCTTCGTCGGTCAGTTCGGCGGTCGGACGTTGATCTTCCACGCCTGAAAGGTGCACCAGTCCAATCTGGTCAATATCGATACCCACCGGGAATTCCTGTTCAGCCTTCTCATAGAGATGATGATGAAACGTATCCAGCAACAGTTTAAAAGGCACGCCTGCCGCAGCAATTAACGCCTGCGCCTGCACGATCGAACGCAGTGAGCTGACCGGGAAACCCAGTGGCTCCACCAGCCCCAGAATGCCATAGTGGGCAAAGCGCGGCGCCAGTGCCTGCATCGCCGCCTGTGTCTGCTGAGGCGACACGGTAATCCCCTCATTCAGCGGACACATCACCAGCGCTTTTGCACCAATCTGTTGTGCTGTCTGTAACAGCGCCTCGGCCCGGCTCAGCAGCGCGTCATCAATATGGTTAAACGGATAGAGCGCATTAATGCTGATGATATCAATGTGGTATCTGTCGGCCAGGGCGCGCAGTTGATCGGTGCTGAGATCGTCAGTGACGCTGCCGCCGGGCATATCATTACGCAGTTCAACCTTGCTCAGGCCCAGACGCTGAACCAGCTGAAAGAAGGCTTCCAGCGAGAGCCGGGGCGCAATTTTGCGATTGATACAGAAACGGGTTGGGTCGATGGCCATGCGTTAACTCCGGAACAGGAGAATGTTGCGATTAAAGAAAACATTTATTTCATAATTAGTGAATTATGAAATGTATTTTATTAGATCAGCCTCGCATTAATTTCATATTTCGTTTCACGCTGATGCGTCAACGCCGGATCGACTTCGCAGAAACAGAAGTGATCCACGCCGCAGCAATTCCCCTGTTACGCTAAGGCTGACCGGTAATATTGCTCTGCTGCTCTCATCACGCGGTCAGACAGAAGTGGACAATAAAAATGCGATCTGTGCCGCTAAAATCAAATTTTCCAAAAATAACTATTTGAAAAATTTATTCCACTGTAATAGCTTCATAGCACGCTTTCAGGTTTGCCTGGTCAGGCAGTGTGGCAGGCCACAGGGCCCGTCTGCAGGGAACTTAACCATCTTAAGAGGCAACATCATGACAACCATAGGTAACTTTATTGGCGGTAAAATCACGTTCAGCGCCAGCAACGAAACCATTCCTGTTTACGATCCGGCAACCGGCAAAGTGGTTCGTGAACTGACGCAAAGTACCGCTGATGAAGTGGCTCAGGCGATTGGTGTCGCGCATGACGCATTTTCAGCCTGGTCTAAAACTTCGCCGCTGCGTCGCGCCCGCGTTCTGTTTAACTTCAAAGCCCTGATGGAGCAGCATCGTGATGAGCTGGCGGCGCTGATTGTCTCTGAGCATGGCAAAGTCTGGTCCGATGCACTGGGTGAACTGACGCGTGGCATTGAAGTGATTGAGTTTGCCTGCGGGATCCCTCATTTGCTCAAAGGCGAATATTCCCCGAACGTCGGCGGCGGCGTTGACAGCTTCTCGCTGATGCAGCCGGTTGGCGTCGTGGCGGGCATTACGCCGTTCAACTTCCCGGCGATGGTGCCATTGTGGATGTTCCCGATCGCACTGGCCTGCGGTAACACCTTTGTCCTGAAGCCACCGGCGCTGGATCCGTCTGCGGCCGTGCGTATGGCCGAGCTCCTGACCGAAGCGGGCCTGCCGGATGGCGTATTCAACGTGGTGCACAGCTCTAATGAAGATGCTGAGCAGCTCTATAAGGATCCGCGCATTGCCGCGGTGAGCTTTGTCGGCTCTTCAGGCGTAGCTGAGCATATCTATAAGACCGCCAGCGCCCACGGCAAGCGAGTACAGGCATTTGGCGCGGCGAAAAACCACGCTATCGTTATGCCGGATGCCGATCTGGATGCCACCGTCAACGCCATCATGGGCGGTGCGTTTGGTTCTGCCGGTGAACGCTGTATGGCTCTGCCTGTTGTTGTCGCCGTGGGTGACGACACCGCTGACAAGTTGATTGCCCGCCTGACACCGCTGGTGAAAGCACTGCGTATCGGCCCGGGAATGAGTCAGGGTGCCGAAGAAAATGAGATGGGTCCGGTGGTCTCCGCTGCGCACCAGAAGAAGGTGCTGGGTTACATCGATAAAGGCGAGCAGGAAGGTGCGAAGCTGGTGGTGGATGGCCGTAACGTGCAGGTTGCGGGTCACGCAGAAGGTTACTACGTTGGCGGCACGCTGTTTGATAACGTCACCTCTGAGATGGTGATCTGGCGTGAAGAGATTTTTGGGCCGGTGCTGAGCATCATGCGCGCACCGGATTACGACAGCGCACTGCAACTGGTTAACAGCCATGAGTTTGGCAACGGCAGTGCGATTTTCACCAGCAACGGTCACACCGCGCGTGAGTTTGTGCAGAACGTTGAAGCGGGCATGGTGGGTGTCAACGTGCCGATTCCGGTGCCGATGGCATTTCACAGCTTCGGTGGCTGGAAGCGTTCCGTGTTTGGCGCGCTTAATGTCCACGGGCCGGACGGCGTGCGCTTCTATACGCGCATGAAAACCGCCACCGTGCGCTGGCCATCCGGTCAGCAGACCGTGTCTGAATTCAGTATGCCAACCTTAGGCTAATTTATTTCAACGTCGATCACGGATCACGGTGTGCGACCGGCAGGATAGTCTGCCGGTCGCTTTGTTCGCTGGCATTGCGTCCGCGTGACTCTCGCCGTGTTAATCGTGACAGAGAGGAGGATCGGGATGTCTTTACTGTCGAAAGCACAGGCCCCTGACGCACAGGGCCGTATTCAGCATGTCACACCTGAGCGTGCTGGCTGGCGTTATGTAGGGTTTGATGCTTATCTGCTGAAGAAAGGGGAAACCCTGCGCCTCAACAGTGGTGATAAAGAGCTGTGTCTGGTGCTGGTGGCCGGGCTGGCCTCGGTGAAAACCCGCCATGCTGAGTTTCCCGGTATCGGTAAGCGCATGTCGCCTTTCGAACGCGTGCCGCCTTATTCCGTTTATGTGCCGCATGATGATGAAGTGGAAGTGTATGCAGACAGCGATCTTGAACTGGCGGTCTGTAACGCGCCCGGTCAGGGAAATCTGCCTGCACGACTGATTGCACCAGCGGATGTGGGTGTTGAGCATCGCGGAAAAGGGCGCAATCAGCGCCTGGTGCATAATATCCTGCCTGACACTGAACCGGCTGACAGCCTGCTGGTGGTTGAGGTTTATACCAACGAGGGCGATACCAGCTCTTATCCCAGCCACAAGCACGACCAGGAGGAGAGTGAAAACGAAACCTACCTGGAAGAGACCTACTATCACCGTTTCGATCCGGAGCCTGGCTTTGCCATGCAACGCGTCTACACCGACGACCGCTCACTGGATGTCTGCATGGCACCCTATAATCGCGACGTGGTGATGGTGCCGCGCGGCTATCATCCGGTGGCGACGCTGGCGGGTTACAACAACTACTATCTTAACGTGATGGCGGGGCCGGTGCGGTTGTGGAAATTCAGCTGGGAGAAAGATCACGCTTGGGTGAACAGCGACAGCTATCCGCGCAACCCGTAAATCACGGCGGTTTTATCAGGCGTGCATAGTGCGTGGATAGCCACAAAAAGGGCAGCCAATTGGGCTGCCCTTTTTACTGTGTGGAACGCAGGTTACTGTGTGGAACGCAGGTTACTGAGCGGAACTCTCGGCGTTGTTCAAAGCCAGTGACACCGCCAGCGTCTGCGCCAGGCAGAGCGAGGCGACCTGCGAACGGAAGCCGTCGACCTGCGCTTCACGCACCACAAAGCAGACATCACTAAAGGCGGCCAGCGGGCTAACCTGACTGTCGGTAATAGCAATCTGATGCGCGCCACGTTTAGCACCCATTTCGACCACTTCGACCGCTTCACGCGCATAAGGCGAATAGCTGATCGCAATCACCACATCTTTCGGGTTTACCAGGCTGAGCTGCTCAGTAAACATCCCGCCCAGGCCATCAATCAGAAACGCGCGACGCTCCAGGTGACGCAGCGCGTAAACCAGATAGGAGGCGACGCTAAAGGAGCGACGCAGGCCGATGACATAGATGTTCTCAGCCTCATTCAGCAGTTTCACTGCCTTGTTCAGCTGCTCAGGATTAACCTGCATCGCCAGTTGCTGCAACGCCTGGCTGTTCACCATCGTAAAGACGTTGAGGATCTCCGCTGGGCTTTCAGGGGCACTGGCGCTGTCGTCCGTTGAGGTCTGACGAAACAGGCGAGCGCGCTCGGTATAGTTGACCGTCTCCTCCATCAGGTGCTGACGAAAAACCTGTTTCATTTCGTTGAAACCGCTGAAGCCAAACGCATTCGCAAAACGGATTAGCGTCGACGGCGGCACATCGGCCTGCTGGGCAATCGAGGCGACGGTATCGAAAGCAATACTGTTACTGTTATCAAGGATGTAGCGCGCAACCTGTTTAAGACGCTTGCTCAGCGTTTCGTAGCGGCGACGAATATCGTCCTGCAAGAGAGAAAGTTGGGTGGGATTATTGTTCATCACTTCTGCCCGTATAATTAGAATAATGGCTGCATAATGAGCGCTATATTACCAGATGGATGGAAAATTTCATTTCTTTGCGTTAACGGCGCAGTTTATTTCATGGCTTTATGAAATGGTTCACAGATTAGCTTTAGCGCCCGAGGCGTGACTCTTCGCGGGCAATGTCAGGGTGAAAACCGGGATGAAATGACAGCAGGCTGGGAGGGTAACCAGTAAAAAACGCCATCCCGGTTGGGATAGCGTGATGAAAGAGTCTGTCTCTGCCTGCTATGAGTTCGCGCAGGCTCAGGTAACATGGTCAGATCGGAAAGTCGCTTAAGCCATCCATGGCCGCTCGGCCCGCCCGATTACACACCTCATCCATGAGGTGCGCCCGTTACCGGGCCAACGCTTCGCGTTGTTCAAAAACGCTCCTGGCGTTTTTTTCCGGGCGGCGGGACGCTTTCCTCCTCTGACCATGTTACCTGCGCGTTGAGCTTATTTGTTGCTGTAACCTTCACCCTGCCTTGAGTAAGTCAGCCGTCTGAGGCCATCGCGGTTGAGACAGTCTATAGCAGAGCATGAAATCAGGCGCGGGCAGCACGCCAGTACTCAATCAGCCGCAGATAATTGCCTTTAACGGTCTCAATCAGCGCCTGATCGTCCAGTTCACCCTGCAGCCACTGGCGCGAAGGCTGACCAAAGATGGTGCGACCCACCGCAAAGCCTTTCACCCAGGGCGCGTTGGCCGCCGCGGCAAAGCCCGCTTTAAGCTTCTCTTCAGGCGCATCCAGACCGAGCAACAGAATGCCGCGACAGTGGGGATCCTGCTGCTCAATCAGCGTGCTGATCGCCTGCCAGCTTTCTGCGGACAGCGGTGGCAGTTTCCACCAGTCAGGCTGGATGCCCAGACTGTAGAAATGCGTCAGCATATCAAGGTAATAGGCTTCATTTTTATCCGGGTTGCTCTCCGGGAGAATCACTTCCAGCAGCAGCTCATGCCCGCTTTTATTACAGCCATTCCAGACATCGAGCACCACGTCATCCTGCTCTTTGCGCAGTTCAGCACTGTCGTGAGGATGATAAAACACCAGACATTTCACGACGTGCTCGGCGGGCCAGTCGATCAGCTGCGAGCCAATGTTGCCATGCTCCAGGCGCAGCGGACGTGAGCTCGGCAGCTCAATCGGACGGCCAATCCACCAGTTCTTCCCGGTGATGGCATTCAGCGCTTTCTGACCATAGGTGGTATCCGCCAGAATGCCGCTCCTATTCTCTAATCCCGCCTCTCTGGCGGCCTCCTGAGCGGCTTCCAGCAGCAGCAGTTTCAGCTGTGGAATACGGCTTTCATCCACGCCCGCTTCCTCCGCCATGTCCGCCAGTTGTTTGCGATGATCAAAAGCGAAAACGTTCAGCTCCGGCCACGCCTGCTTGCGGGTGGTCACGCGGTGCAGGTGGTTGAGACGACTGTCGAGATCGGGACGTTTCACCTCTTTGTCGCGGCTCAGGAAATCATCCAGTTCCGCTTTGGTTGGCATGGCCGGGGCACAGCCGTGGCGTGAAACCACCAGCGCCCCACAGGCGTTGGCGTAACGGCACGCCTGCTCCCAGCCTTCATCATTCAGCCAGCCGCGCAGCAGGCCAGACATAAAGGCATCACCCGCGCCCAGCACGTTGAGCACGTCAACGCGCACGCCGGTGTGCAGCTGAGTCTCTTCCCAGCTATCCGGTATATCCCCTTCAAACACCACGCAACCCAGCGGACCGCGTTTGCAGACCAGCGTTGCCTGGCTCGCCTTGCGAACGTTCTTCAGAGCAGTCAGGGTGTCGGTGCTGCCACCGGCGATGTGAAACTCCTCTTCGGTGCCGACGATCAAATCGAAATAGTGCACCACTTCCTGCAACTGCTGCGTAACCTGGGAAGACTCAATGAAACGCGTTTCACCGTCACCCAGCGAGGTCAGCCCCCACAATACCGGGCGGTAATCAATATCCAGCGCCGTGCGCAGACCGTTGCGGCGGGCGATATCCAGCGCTTTCAGCACAGCTTCACGGGTTTGTGGATGCGATAAGTGAGTGCCGGTTACCGCTACCGCGCGGGAAGAGGTAATAAAGGTTTCATCAATATCTTCCGGCACCAGCCCCATGTCAGCGCAGTTATCACGGTAGAAAATCAGCGGAAAAGTCTCTTCGTCTTTGATGCCCAGGATCACCAGTGCCGTCAGACGCCGCGGATCGGTGATCAACGCATCGGTATTACAGCCGACGCGCTGCAACGCTTCACGCAGAAAGCGACCATTATGCTCATCTCCCACCCGCGCCAGCATCGCTGATTTCAGCCCCTGAATCGCGGTGCCATAGGCGACGTTGCCTGAGGAACCGCCCAGATATTTCGCAAAGGAGGTGACATCTTCCAGCCGCGCTCCAATTTGCTGGCCATAAAAATCAACGGCAATTCGCCCGATACAAATCACATCAAGCGGCTTCTGTTGTGTACTCATACCTGTGGTTTCCTCTTGTGATTAGCAGGGCTGGCGGGCGAAAAGGTCGACGCTATATTCGCTCTGCATCCGGGTCTGTGGGTGTCTGACTGACAATGGGAGAATTATGAGGAATAAAAATTCCATATTCAACACGAAATGAAATATCCATCGCAATTTTGTGAACCAGGTAAAACTCCTGATTCTCTTCCGTCTGCGCAGTCTTCGTCTGCACGATGTCCGGTATGTCAGGGTTGTGAAGGGGATCGCAGGAATCCGCACGCCAGTCAGGCAAGCTGCTGCATTGAAATAAATTTTTTCATCATGTGACACTCTCTGTTAAACGTTCCAGATTTCCCCTCTGCAATCCCCCGTCAGACCTGAAGCCGCCATTAAATTTGATCTCACTCGCAAAATGAAATGTTTCTTCTGTAATCGTGTTTTATGAAAAAAATATTTGTTTATAATCGCCTCACGTTTCAGTTATTCCGGTCGCCTTTTCCGCCCAAGACAACGCCTGGCGTGCTGTCGCGGAAGTCGGGGTCCACCAGCATGTAAGGAAGAATATGAGCACTATCAGACTGACCACGGCACAGGCGCTGGTTAAATTTCTGGATAATCAATTCATTGATGTCGATGGCGTTGAAACGAAGTTCGTCAAAGGTATCTTCGCGATCTTCGGCCATGGCAACGTGCTGGGGCTGGGCCAGGCGCTGGAACAGGATAGCGGCGATCTGATGGTTTATCAGGGCCGTAATGAGCAGGGCATGGCCCATGCTGCCACCGGCTTTGCCCGCCAGTCACTGCGCCGTCAGATTATCGCCTGCAGTTCATCCGTGGGGCCTGGTGCGGCGAATATGATCACTGCCGCCGCGACGGCGACGGCTAACCGCATTCCGCTGCTGCTGCTGCCCGGCGACGTCTTCGCTACCCGCCAGCCCGATCCCGTACTGCAACAGATTGAGCAGAGCTACGACCTCAGCATCAGCACCAACGACGCCTTCCGCGCCGTCAGCAAATACTGGGATCGCGTCAGCCGCCCGGAGCAACTGATGTCCGCCTGTATCAATGCCATGCGCGTACTCACCGATCCGGCTGAAACCGGCGCGGTCACGCTCTCTCTTCCGCAGGATGTGCAGGGCGAAGCCTGGGATTATCCGGACTACTTCTTCCAGAAACGTGTGCACCGTCTGGATCGCCGTCTGCCGGTGGCGGCGCAGCTGGCAGATGCCCTGACGCTGATTAATCGTAAGCGCAAGCCGATGATTATCTGCGGCGGCGGTGTGAAATACTCCGAAGCGGGCGAGGCGCTGCGCCAGTTTGCTGAGCGTTATCAGATTCCCTTTGCCGAGACGCAGGCGGGCAAAGGCACGCTGGTTTCTGACCATCCGCTGAACGTCGGCGGCGTGGGTGAAACCGGCTGTCTGGCCGCTAACCTGCTGGCAAAAGAGGCCGATTTAGTGATCGGCATCGGCACCCGCTACACCGATTTCACGACTGCATCGAAATGGATTTTCCAGCATCCCGATGTCAGCTTCCTGAACATCAATGTCAGCAACTTCGACAGCTACAAGCTGGATGGCGTGCAGCTGCTGGCCGATGCCCGCGAAGGGCTGACCGCGCTCACTGCCGCGCTGGCCTCACAGCACTACAGCAACGACTGGGGCAACCAGATTGAGCAGGCGCAGAGTCAGCTGTTGAAAGAGACGCAGCGCGTCTACCAGGTGGAATATCACGATGGCGACTTTGTGCCGGAGATTGCTGACCATCTCGACCGCGAAGCGGTGTTCGCTGAATTTAACCGCCTGACCCAGTCGCTGCTGACGCAAAGCAGCGTACTCGGCACGCTGAACGAGCAACTGCCAAAAGATGCGGTGGTCGTGGCAGCGGCAGGCAGTCTGCCGGGTGACCTGCAGCGCGTCTGGCGCACCAAAGATTACAACGCCTACCACGTTGAATATGGCTACTCCTGCATGGGCTATGAAGTGAATGCCGCGCTGGGTGTGAAGCTGGCGCAACCGCAGCGCGAGGTCTATGCGCTGGTCGGTGATGGCTCCTTTATGATGCTGCACTCAGAGCTGGTCACCTCGATTCAGGAAGGGGCGAAAATTAACGTGGTGCTGCTGGATAACATGACCAACGGCTGCATCAATAACCTGCAGATGGAACACGGCATGGACAGCTTCACCACCGAGTTCCGCTTCCGTAACCCGGAAGGCGGCAAGCTGGACGGCGGTTTTATCCCGGTCGATTTCGCCGCGATTGCTGCCGGTTATGGCTGCAAAACCTATCGTGTCACCACGCTGGAGCAGCTCAAAGCGGCGCTGGAAGATGCCCGCACCCAGACGGTTTCCACCCTTATCGACATCAAAGTGCTGCCTAAAACCATGATCCACAAATATTTCAGCTGGTGGCATGTCGGTGTGGCGCAGGCGTCGAAGACCGAACGCGCTCAGGCGGTGGCGGACAAGCTCAACAGCCATCTGGATCAGGCGCGCAAATATTAATTTCCGGGCCGTGCTGCGGCCCGTTTTCCTCTTCTCCGTACGAACCCTACACAGGTGTAATTATGACTTTGAAACTTGGTGTCATCGGTACAGGTGCAATTGGTCAGGAACATATTCGCCGCTGCAGCCATGTGCTGCAGGGTGCCCAGGTGGTTGCCGTCTCTGACATCAATGTCGAAGGCGCGCGTGCTGCACTGCAGCGCCTGAACATTGAGGCGGAGGTGTTCGAAAATGGCCACGATGTGATTCAGTCACCGAATGTTGATGCGGTGCTGGTCACCTCATGGGATCCAACCCATGAAGAGTTCACCTTAGCGGCGATTGCCGCCGGTAAACCGGTGTTCTGTGAGAAGCCGCTGGCGATGAGCGCCGAGGGCTGCCGCCGGGTGGTGGATGCAGAGATTCAGGCCGGTAAACGCCTGGTGCAGGTCGGCTTTATGCGTCCTTACGATGCGGGCTATCGCGCCCTGAAAAAAGTGATTACCGATGGCGATATCGGTGAGCCGCTGATGCTGCACTGCGCGCACCGCAACCCGACCGTGCCAGAGAACTACACCACGCCGATGGCGATCACCAACACCCTCATCCACGAGCTGGATGTGCTGCGCTGGCTGACAAACGACGACTATAAAACCGTGCAGGTCATCTTCCCGTGCGTGACGTCGAAGTCGCATGGTCAGCTGAAAGATCCGCAGATCGTCCTGTTCGAAACCCACAAAGGGGTGCGTATCGACGTTGAGATTTTTGTTAACTGCGCTTACGGCTATGACATTCAGTGTGAAGTGGTCGGTGAAGAGGGGATTGCTCGTCTGCCGGAGCCTTCATCAGTACAGCTGCGCAAAGATGCGCGTCTGTCGAACACCATTCTGGTGGACTGGAAAGATCGCTTTATCGAAGCGTATGACGTTGAGCTGCAGGCGTTTATCAACGACATCAAAGCGGGCCAGCTAACCGGACCTTCTGCCTGGGATGGCTTTGCCGCCTCCGTGGCCGCCGATGCCTGTATCAAAGCGCAGAACAGTGGTGCGATTGAGCCGGTAGAGATGCCGCCGCGTCCTGCTTTCTATAACTGATTCAGCTGTCTATGCGGCCTGGCCGCTCTCCGCCTGGGAATGAGAAAATGAACAAAGAGAACGTAAAACTGGCTATCGCGCCGATCGGCTGGACCAATGATGACATGCCGGATCTCGGCAGTGAAAATACTTTCCAGCAGACCGTGAGCGAGATGGCGCTGGCTGGCTTTACCGGCAGCGAAGTGGGCAGCAAATACCCGCGCGATCCGGCGATTCTGAAACCGATGCTCGACATTCGCGGCATCCAGATCTGCAACGCCTGGTTCAGCACCTTTTTCGCCAACGGTGACAAAGAGAAAACCATCGAACAGTTCATCGAGCACATGAACTTCCTGCATGCGATGGGCGCACGGGTAATTGGCTGTTCTGAGCAGAGTAAAAGTATTCAGGGCACCGGGCTTGCGGTGTTTGAAGAGAAAGCGATTTTCAGCGATGAAGAGTGGCAGTTAACGGCAGAAGGCTACAACGAACTCGCCCGCATCGCAGCGGATAAAGGGATGCGCGTGACGCTGCATCACCACATGGGCACTGGCATTCAGACCACGGAAGAGATTGACCGGTTTATGGCGATGACTGACGAGCAGGTGGGTTTGCTCTATGACACTGGCCACGTTTACTACTCCGAAGGCTCTCAGCAGAAGATGCTGGCGGTACTGGAAAAATATCTGCCGCGCATCTTCCACGTTCATCTCAAGGATGTGCGTGATGAGGTGGTCGCTGAGGTGCGGGAGAATCATCTCTCATTCCTGGAAGGCGTGAAAAAGGGCACCTTTACCGTGCCTGGCGATGGCGTGATCGACTTCAAACCGGTGTTTAAAATTCTGGATGATTACGGCTACAAAGGCTGGATGGTGGTGGAAGCGGAGCAGGATCCGGCGCTGGCCAATCCTTTTGAATATGCCGTGAAAGCGCGGAAATATATCCGGGAAAATACAGGTTTATAATCTGCTCTGAATAAAGGCTGGCTTCCCCGTGGGAAGCCAGCCTTTTGTTTTACTTCAGCGTAATGCTTTTCACAATGTTGTCTGCATCGCTCTGCGCCTGCTGCTGATTATCGCCTGGCAGCGTAATCTGCAGTGTCACCAGCTTGCCATCGACTTTAGCCAGCACCACGGAAGACCATGAGGTCTGATTGTTGGCAGAAATCACCGTATCCAGCTGCTGTGCGGGCTGATCTTTCAGCGTCACAGATTTGTTCGACACCACCTGCAGCTGCGGGTCGCGGTTACGCTGCTGCTGTTCCATGCGCTTCGACAGCACATCCAGCCCATCACTGGTCGGGTCGCCGGCAATCACAATAATGGCGCGGGCACCGGTTTCATCTGCGTAAACGTGCATGTTCGTAGTCTGCGAACCCAGTTTACCGCTTTTATCTGACATGCCTGGTGGCAGTGAGAAGCTCAGTTTGCCATCCATCAGCGTGACAGTCTGTGCCGACTGACTGGCGCTGACGCCGTTGTCATTCGCCGCTTCATCTTTCTTCTGGTCACAGGCGGCTAAGCCCAATACCAGTAAACCCATTCCTACATATTTCACCAGATTGCGCATCAGAATCCCTTTTTAAGTTTCCAGTCAGGCAGTAATACAACAGGAATCAGGCTGCAAACGCAACCTGATGATTGTCAGAAGATCTTAGCGGGTAATGGCGGAAATGGTATGGGCTCTTAGCGCCTGGCCAATCAGACTATTTTTTTGTCATTCTGAACCTGGGCAGTGCTCACACAGGCTGCTTTAGCAACCTGAACGCCCGTCAGGGCGGCCCTGAAGGGGCGAGCGCAGCGAGTAATCCTCACGAACTACGTGTACTACGGATTGTTCCGCGCTGTCCGTGTCCAGACTGCCTGCAACAATAACGTCTGATAAACCCGGCTCAGCCGAAATTGACCTGGCGGGCGGTCTGGCGTTCCGCCAGACGCTTCAGCGCGGCGTT
Source organism: Pantoea hericii (assembly GCF_014155795.1). NCBI lineage: Bacteria > Pseudomonadati > Pseudomonadota > Gammaproteobacteria > Enterobacterales > Erwiniaceae > Pantoea > Pantoea hericii. Next base: position 122,633 of record NZ_SCKV01000008.1, on the reverse strand, counting down.
GAGGAGTACGCCGTAGGCGGGCAGGAAGAAGACCATGCAGATAAGCACTTTGAAGCTGTAATCCACCAGTGCAATCTCAACCCAGTGCTGCGCCATAAAGGCATCAGGACTTTTGTAGAAGGCGATGAAGAAGAAGGCCAGCGTATCGCTGATATTTCCCAGGAACATGGCACAGCCTGGTGCTATCCACCACTGCGGCAGACGACGCAGACGGTTGAATACATGAACGTCGAGGATCTGACCCAGCGCGTAAGCCATGAAGCTGGCGCAGGCGATACGGGCAACAAAGAGATTCATGACTTCCAGTGCCTGCCAGCCCTGCCATTCACCCTGATAAAACAGTGCCGAAACGCCGTAAGAGATAAACAGCGCCGGGATCATCACAGCCAGAATAATGCGTCGGGCCAGCGGTGCGCCAAAAATACGCACGGTGAGATCGGTCGCCAGGAAGATAAAGGGAAAGCTGAATGCACCCCAGGTGGTGTGGAAGCCAAAGACAGAAATTGGCAGCTGTACCAGATAGTTACTTGATGTGATCACCAGCAGGTGAAACAGCGACAACCAGAAAAGCGCATGCATGCGCTGACGTGAAGAAAATGCGAGCATATTCAACCTTTTTAATGTTGGGGTGAGGGAACCCATTGCGGGACGCCGTTCGGGCAGCGCCTGGCAGTTTTATGAGCAAAAAGCGGCGGCATCTTACCGCGTTGTGCTTTTTATGCAATGGTTAATTTTAACGCAATCGTTATCGCCTTGCTTCACCGCCAGCACGCGCTAGAATAGGCGCCCTTTTGCTGAACTGAGTTGATTATGAGCGATGCTTTTTCCTCTGCCGATCATCAGCTGGATGCCCGTGGCCTGCGTTGCCCGGAGCCGGTGATGATGGTGCGCAAAACCGTACGCGGCCTGCAGGATGGCGAGACGTTGCTGATTATCGCCGACGATCCGGCGACGACGCGCGACATTCCCGGCTTCTGCCGCTTTATGGAACATGGCCTGCTGGCGCAGCAGACCGACACGCTGCCTTATCAGTTTCTGATTCGTAAAGGCATGGCGGGTTAACGACAGCCGTTCGGGCCGTCGTTAACTTTACTCATCGATCAGAAGCCTCACACTCAGGCGCGACGACGCAGTAACCGCAAGGCGTTGGCAGTGACCAGCGCGGTCGCACCGGAATCTGCCAGCACCGCCAGCCACAGTCCGGTCAGGCCCATCAGGGTAGTGACCAGGAAAATCGCCTTCAGACCCAGCGCAATACCGATATTCTGGCGGATGATGCGCCGTGTCCGGCGTGCCAGCGCAATCATCGGGGCCAGATTGCTGAGCTGATTTCGCGTCAGGGCCGCATCGGCCGCTTCCAGCGCGACATCAGTGCCGCTACCCATGGCAATGCCCAGCGTCGCCGCTTTCATCGCCGGGGCGTCGTTAATACCATCTCCGACCATCGCCAGCGGCTGCTGCTGACTCAGTTCACGGATGGCCGCCACCTTATCGGCGGGCAGCAGGCTGGCGCGATAATCGATATCGAGCTGACGGGCAATGGTTGCTGCGGCGCGAGGATTGTCACCCGTCAGCATCAGGCTCTCAATGCCCAGCTTTTTCAGCGCCTTTAACGCCTCCACGGCGTCGTCGCGCAGCTGATCGCGCAGGGCCAGCGCACCCAGCGCGTCGCCATCGCGCATCAGCACTACCAGCGTTTCACCTTCGGCTTCCTGTTGCGCTATCTGCGCATTTTGCTGCGGCGTCAGACCGGGAGCATGGCCTGGCGTCAGCAGCTGAATCTGCTGGCCTGAGACCTGCGCACGGATACCGCGTCCGGCCTGCACCTGCTGATCCAGCGCGTCAGGAATCACCAGCTCACGCGCCTGCGCGGCCGCCACGATAGCGCTGGCCAGTGGATGGGTCGCACCCTGTTCCGCAGCGGCACTCAGCGCCAGCATCTCTGATTCGCTGGCCTCGCCAAATCGCAGGATCTGCGTCAGTTGTGGCTTGCCCAGCGTCAGCGTGCCGGTTTTATCAAACGCCATTCTGCGCAGCGAACTCAGCCGCTCCAGCGCCGCACCGCCTTTAATCAGCGCGCCCTGTCGCGCCGCCGCCGCCAGCCCGGAGGTAATCGCGGCGGGCGTGGAGATCACCAGCGCACAGGGGCAGCCAATCAGCAGCAGCGTCAGACCTTTGTAGATCCACGGCTGCCAGTCGCCTGCGAAAAGCAGGGGCGGCACCACCATCACCAGCAGCGACAGCAGCATCACCAGTGGCGTATAGATGCGACTGAACTGATCGATAAAGCGTTCTACCGGCGCACGGTGCGTTTCCGCCTCCTCAATCAGCTGCAGGATACGGTCAATCGCGCTTTCACCCGGCTTCGACACCACTTCCAGCATTACCTGCCGATCCACGCTGGTGGCGCCGGCGAGAATCTTTTCGCCGCTGGCCCGCGTGACCGGTAATGATTCTCCGGTCAGCGCGCTCTCATCGAAACTGGCAAGCGGGCTGATTAAACGGCCGTCGACCGGCAGGCGGCTGCCCGCCGCCACTTCAATCACATTGCCGGGTTGCAGCGCTGCCAGCGGTACTTCACGACGTTTGCCCTGTTCAAGGCGAATAGCCGACTCAGGCCGCAACGCCATCAGGCTGGTGACGCCGCTGCGCGCCCTGGAAGCGGCATAGCTTTCCAGCTGTTCGCCCAGTTGAAACAGCACCAGCACCATCGCGGCTTCAGCGTGCGCGCCGATAATCAGCGCACCGGCTGACGCCAGTGTCATTAATGTCTCAATGGTAAAAGGCGATCCGCTGCGAATGCGCTGCCATGCACCGCGCGCGACCGGGATCAGGCCGACCAGCGTGGTCAGCACAAACAGCCGATCGCCCCAGGCGGGCGCGAACTGGCTGACGACGCTGCTGACGAGTACCAGCAATGCCAGCAAAATCAGCATCCGGTTCTGTTGCCAGCCCGGAGTGGCTGCCGTGGCGGGTGACGAGGCTGATGGAATGGCGAGCTGAAAACCGGCTTTTTTCACCGCCTGTTCAACGGCGTTTTGCACATCCTGATCGGCGTTGACGACCAGCTTTTCGCTGCTGAACAGCACGCGGGCGTCGGTCACGCCTTTTACCTGACGGACGGCGGTTTCAATGGTGCGGGCGCAGCTCGGGCAATCCATCCCGCTGACCTGCCAGCTAAAGGGCGAGGAGCCTCGCCGGTCACTTTCCTCAGCGGCGTCGGCGTCATTGCCAGGGCTGCTGTTACTGTCACAGCAACAGCCCGCTGTATCCGCCGTTACGGGTGTAGCAGCATGAATAGAAAGGGAGAGGGGACGGGCCTGACGAACCTGGCACAGCGGTTTCGCTGCGGCGTGGCTGGCACGCGGTTTGCCGCAGCCACAGGCGTGATGTTGATGCATATGACCTCCAGAGTGTAAAAAAAAGCGGGATGAGCAACCCGGCTCATCCCGCTATCCTACACTCTGGAGTGAACTCCAGAGTCAAGGCTATTTTCTCAGACGACCCACAATGAGCGCACGATCATAAAATGACCGGCAAAGTAGCAGGCGGCGACGATCGCGCTGTCAGCGGTGAAGCGACGGCGATAGTGCGAGATAAACCAGACGGCGTTTGCCAGCAGCAGCAGGCCGGCACCGACCATGATAGAGAAGCTGTAATCAGTTGGACGGAAGAAGTACTGCTCGGTCGCTATCCAGGTCATCACCAGCGTCATGCCGATAAACGTACAGACAGGCCAGCGAAGATCTTCCAGTCGGCTCCAGATGATGCCAGTCAGGGCGGCACCGATAATGAGCAACGTTAGCGGAATCGGCCAGAAGAAGGTCATGGTCATGCTGGCGGCGAAGCAGAGCGTATAAAGCAGGTGCGACAGGAAGAAAGCCCCGACGGCATAGAGCATCTGCTGACGCGGCAGCAGCGTTAACGCATCACCGACCAGTGTCGCGACCAGACCGGCCAGAATCAGGTAGTCCGTGGTCTGCAGCACGGGCGCCTGCCAGGCCAGCCCGACAAGCAGCAGCAGTGTGACCGGTTTAAACAGCCAGCGTTGCCACTGAGGGCCGCGATAGGTGGCGTCGACATAGAGCCAGCCGGAGAAAAGTACAGCGAGGAAAGACCAGAGCATTGTTTCTCCCTTTTTTACTCAAAGTGGTGAAAGATCCCAAAATATCCCTTCCAGTTTAGGTTAAGCCCCTGAGATGTGACAATCGGTCAACTCTGGTTGTATGCTTTACCGCCTGATTAATTTTCCCCGCAGGCACAAGAGCACTATGAGCAAACCGCCGCTAATCTTTATCATTGTCCTGGCGATAATCGCCGTGCTGGCGACCCGTCAGTTCATTAAGCAACGCCGTGAAGTGGCGGTCAATGATGCCTCACCGGTGCGTTCTCTGCAGGTCGAGGTCAAAACTAAACGTGAATTTCCTTCTCCCAATCGCCGTTCACGGCAGCGTGAGGTGGTCGCCGGAGAAGAGATGCGGTATGAGGTGCTGTTTCATCCACTGAACGGGGCCAGCGACATCAAAGTGCAGTTGAAAGAGGCGGAATATCATCAGCTGGATAAAGGCGCGAGAGGCGAGTTGAAGATGCAGGGCACGCGCTTTATCAGCTTCACGGCCCTGCAGTAACCGGCGGGCATGGCGCCCGCACGGCACTATTTCTTGCGTGGAAAGTTTTTCTTCTGCCAGGCGACCAGTTCGAACACCCCGAACAGAAACACTTTGGCCTGGGTGACGCGGTCAATTGGCGGCGCATCTTTGGTTTGCGTGGTGCGCAGTAAAACCAGCTGCAGGCCATGCATCAGGATCATGAAAATCAGCGCAACGTTGATAAAATACGTCAGCGGTTTCGGGTAGGGATGAACCAGATTAGCCAGTAAAAATCCCCACACGCATAGCATCAACAGACGCCCCAAATTAAGTAACATCCTGCGTCTCCTGTTGACGTTGATACAAACGATAAGCCACTTGTCCGGCTATTTTCTCGCGATAAAGATCCCACTCGGGCGGCACCGGCGGTGCGCCATTTTCCACTTCACTTTCGACGTAAATCAGTGCCTGGTCGGCCAGCCAGTGATTCTGTTCCAGCAACTGCAACGTCTGCTCCAGCAATCCCTGACGAAACGGCGGATCAATAAACACCACATCGAACGGGGTACCCGGCTGTGCCAGCCAGTTTAACGCATTGGTCTGAATCACAGTGCCATTGCTCGCGCGCAGCGTCTGCAGATTTTTTGTCAGCTGTTGTGCCACAGGCCGTTCCAGCTCCAGTAGCGTAGCCGAACCCGCGTAACGCGATAGCGCCTCCAGCCCTAATGCGCCGCTACCGGCAAAGCAGTCGAGGCAGCGCGCCTCTGGCAGCACCGGGGCCAGCCAGTTAAACAGTGTCTCACGCACCCGATCGGTGGTCGGGCGGAGTCCGGCACTGTCCGGCACCGGCAATTTACGTCCGCGCCACTGGCCGCCAATGATGCGAATCTGCCCGGCACCGCCTGTACTGCGGGGGTTTTTATTCATCTTGCTCACAACTCGTCATAATTTGTTGCGTAGTTTAACGGGCGAATCGGTGAGAAGAAACGTTAAAAAAGGGTGCTGTGGTGAGCTGGCTGGAAAGTGTTAGACTACTGAGTTGCTGAAGTCATGCATTATTCTGCGGTTTACGCCGGTCTGGCGCTGACCGACTTTCATTGATTTACCCCTGGAAACCACGCGCGACCGGGACAAAGCCATCGAGGAGTGTCGTCACACAATGGCAAAAGAGAAAAAACGTGGCTTTTTTTCCTGGCTGGGATTTGGCAAAGAGGAAGAGAAACAACCTGTAGCGGAGGAGCAGACACACGAGGTCGCAGAACCCGTACAGCAGACTGAACAGGAAGCGCCGGCATTAAGCCAGGCTGAAGCGCAAGCGGAAGAGACTGTCGCTATCACCGAAACGGTGGCCGAACAGCAGCGTGAGGCAGACGTCACCGCGGCAGCGCCGCACGAATCAGCACCGGCGGTGCTCGATGAGGCTGAGCCAATTGAGGCCGATCCTGAAGCATTACTGGACGTCTCCGCACCTGAACATGACGCGACGCCGGTTATTGATGCCGACGACGTGGTCACGCCGATCGCGGACGAGGCATCAGCAGACGCGCCGTTAAGCGAAGAAGAGCTGACCGCGCTGGCGCTGGGCGATGCTTCTATCGTTGAAATTCCGGACAGTGAAGCAGACGCGCCATTAAGCGACGAAGAGCTGACTGCGCTGGCACTGGGCGACGCCCCGATCGTTGAAACGCCACACAGTGAAGCAGACGCGCCATTAAACGACGAAGGGCTGGCCGCGCTGGCACGGGATGACGCACCCACCGCTGAAATCTCTCACAGTGAAGCGGAATCACCGCTGACCGCGCTGGCACTGGGCGAAGCCGACGTCACTGACGCGGAACCGGCAGACACATTATCCGACACCGTCAGCGATCTTCCGCTGGCCGCCGCGCCACTCATCGTGCAGGAGCAGGAACGTCCCAGCAAAGAGGGCTTCTTTGCCCGCCTGAAGCGCAGCCTGGTCAAAACCCGTCAGAACCTCGGTTCCGGTTTTATCAGTCTGTTCCGTGGCAAAAAGATTGATGATGACCTGTTTGATGAGCTGGAAGAGCAGCTGCTGATTGCGGATGTCGGTGTGGATACCACGCGCCGCATCATTACCCATCTTACTCAGCAGGCAAACCGCAAGCAGCTACGTGACGCCGAAGCGCTCTACGGCCTGCTGAAAGCGGAAATGGCCTCGATTCTGGCAAAAGTGGATGCGCCACTGGAAGTCTCAGGCAAAACGCCGTTTGTCATCCTGATGGTTGGCGTCAATGGTGTGGGTAAAACCACGACCATCGGTAAGCTGGCGCGCCAGTATCAGGCCGAAGGCAAAACGGTGATGTTAGCGGCTGGTGATACCTTCCGTGCAGCGGCGGTTGAGCAGCTGCAGGTGTGGGGCCAGCGTAATAACATTCCTGTGATTGCTCAGCACACGGGTGCAGATTCGGCGTCGGTGATCTTCGATGCCATTCAGGCAGCGAAATCGCGCGGCGTTGACGTGCTGATTGCTGATACGGCCGGTCGTCTGCAGAACAAATCGCACCTGATGGAAGAGCTGAAGAAAATCACCCGCGTGATGAAAAAACTGGATGATTCAGCGCCACACGAAGTAATGCTGACGCTGGATGCCAGCACCGGACAGAATGCGGTCAGCCAGGCCCGACTGTTTAACGAAGCGGTTGGCGTGACCGGTATCGCGCTCACCAAGCTGGATGGCACCGCTAAAGGCGGCGTCATCTTCTCGGTGGCCGATCAGTTCGGTATTCCGATTCGCTACATCGGCGTCGGTGAAGGCATTGAAGATTTACGGCCGTTTAAGGCGGAAGATTTTATTGAGGCATTGTTTGCCCGAGAGGACTAATTAGGATGATTCGCTTTGAAGAGGTCAGTAAGGCATATCTCGGCGGACGTCAGGCGCTACAGGGAGTAGATTTCCGTCTGCGTCCTGGCGAAATGGCGTTTCTGACCGGCCACTCCGGTGCCGGTAAAAGTACCTTGCTGAAGCTGATTTGTGGCATTGAGCGCCCGAGTGCCGGAAAAATCTGGTTCAGCGGCCATGACATTTCCCGCCTGCGCAACAGTGAGGTGCCTTTCCTGCGTCGTCAGATTGGCATGATCTTCCAGGATCACCACCTGCTGATGGATCGCTCTGTTTACGACAATGTGGCCATCCCACTGATTATTTCCGGTGCCAGCGGCGAAGATATCCGTCGTCGCGTCTCGGCGGCGCTGGATAAAGTCGGCCTGCTCGACAAAGCGAAAAGTTATCCGATTCAGCTTTCGGGTGGTGAACAGCAGCGTGTGGGCATCGCCCGGGCGGTGGTGAACAAGCCAGCCGTGCTGCTGGCAGATGAACCGACCGGTAACCTTGATGACGCGCTGTCAGAAGACATTCTGCGCCTGTTCGAAGAGTTTAACCGCGTTGGCGTCACCGTTCTGATGGCAACGCATGACAGCGGCCTGATCGCCCGGCGTAATTACCGGATGATGACGCTGAATCAGGGACGTCTGCACGGAGGCCACGATGGTCAATAAACGCATTAAACGTCCGGCTGCACCGAAAGCGAAGCAGCCATCGAAGAGTAAAGCGCTGAAGGGCGGCTGGCAGGAGCAGTGGCGCTATGCACTGCGTGGTACGCTCTCAGACATGTGGCGTCAGCCGCTGGCCACGCTGCTGACGGTGATGGTTATTGCCATCTCCCTGACGCTGCCCAGCGTCTGCTACATGGTGTGGAAAAACGTTAGCCAGGCGGCCACGCAATGGTATCCGGCGCCGCAGTTAACCGTTTATCTCTCCAAAACGCTTGATGACACGGCAGCAGAAAACGTCGTGGCGCAGCTCAAGCAGGTCGAAGGCGTGGATAACGTTAACTACCTGACACGGGAAGAGGCGCTGAATGAGTTCCGCAACTGGTCAGGCTTTGGCGGCGCAATGGATATGCTGGAGCAGAATCCGCTGCCTGCGGTAGCCATCATTACGCCGAAACTCAATTTCCAGAACTCTGACACCATGCAGAGCCTGCGCGATCGGGTCACCAAAGTGCAGGGCGTGGATGAAGTGCGGATGGATGACAGCTGGTTTGCGCGGCTGGCCGCACTGACCGGACTGGTGGGGCAAATCGCGTCGATGATTGGTGTGCTGATGATCGTGGCGGTGTTCCTGGTGATCGGTAACAGTGTTCGTCTAAGTATCTTTGCCCGACGCGACACGATTAACGTGCAGAAGCTGATTGGTGCGACTGACGGCTTTATCCTGCGTCCTTTCCTCTACGGCGGGGCGCTGCTGGGGTTCAGCGGCGCGGTGCTGTCGCTGCTGCTGTCGGAAGTGCTGGTGCTGCGTCTCCAGTCTGTCGTCGCCAGTGTGGCGACCGTATTTGGTACCACTTTCTCGCTGGAAGGCTTCTCCTGGGATGAGGCGCTGCTGCTGTTACTGATTGCAGCAATCATCGGCTGGGTGGCTGCGTGGCTGGCAACGGTACAACATTTACGTCGATTTACGCCGCAGTAAACGCCTGCAACATTTTTTTGTTATAATGGTCCTCTGCTACCGATGGTGGGTGCAGAGGATTTCTCCCTCTTCCCTTCCTGTCATCTGTGTGTAAAATATTCACCGCTATAATTGAACTTGTGGATAACTTTAGCACTCTAAGTAGCACAGATTGCTTTCGGATTTCGCGCGACGTTGACGTAATGTATCGTCTGCGCAGGGAAATGTGCGGCAATTCCACTAAATTTGTGAGGGTTTGAATGACCAAAGAAATGCAAACTTTAGCTATTGCTCCTCTTGGCAACCTGGAGTCTTACGTCCGGGCTGCGAATACCTGGCCGATGCTCTCGGCTGAAGAGGAAAAAGCGTTGGCTGAACGGCTGCATTACCAGGGCGATCTGGAAGCAGCAAAGACGCTGATCCTGTCTCACCTACGCTTTGTAGTTCATATCGCTCGTAATTACTCCGGCTACGGTCTGCCACAGGCTGACCTGGTCCAGGAAGGCAACATCGGTCTGATGAAAGCGGTGCGTCGCTTCAATCCTGAAGTGGGCGTGCGTCTGGTTTCATTTGCCGTGCACTGGATTAAAGCGGAGATTCACGAATACGTGCTGCGTAACTGGCGTATCGTGAAAGTCGCGACCACCAAAGCACAGCGTAAGCTGTTCTTTAACCTGCGTAAAACCAAGCAGCGTCTGGGCTGGTTCAATCAGGACGAAGTCGAGATGGTTGCGCGTGAGCTGGGCGTAAGCAGCAAAGATGTGCGTGAAATGGAATCGCGTATGGCCGCGCAGGACATGACCTTTGATATGTCTGCCGACGATGAGAGCAGCGAAGGCCGTTCGATGGCGCCGGTGCTTTATCTCCAGGATAAAACCTCTGACTTTGCTGACGGCATTGAAGAGGATAACTGGGACGCGCATGCCGCTGACAAGCTGAGCTATGCGATGGAAGGTCTGGATGAGCGCAGTCAGCACATCATTCGCGCCCGCTGGCTGGATGAAGACAACAAAACCACGCTACAGGAGCTGGCCGATCAATACGGCGTATCAGCGGAACGTGTCCGGCAGCTGGAAAAGAACGCCATGAAGAAACTGCGTATGGCGATCGAAGCGTAACGCACTTCGACACCTCAAGGGGCGACAGATGATGTCGCCCTTTTTGTTTTCTGCGTCAGGCTACTCTACCGCCAGTATCCACCCATCACTCTGCGCCCTGAAACCACACGCCTGCATAAATGCCGCCCGCACCTGCTGATCGTCACTGCCATCATCGGCAATCCACCAGTCTGATATCGACCCGTTCTGCCTGATCGTCTCCTCAAGCAAATATTGTCCCACACCGCGTCGCCGGGTGACATCGCGCACCGTCAGCCGGTGGACCTTGCCATGCATCCCTGAGATTTCCAGCTGCAGACCCGCCAGCAGCCGATCGTTAAAGCGTGCGGCATAAAGACGATGACGCTCATCCAGGTGCTGCTCCAGTTTTTCAATCTCCAGATCCGGCCAGACTTTGCCCAGATCGATGCGGTCCTGCGCGGTCAGCGTGGTTAAACGCTGAATAGTGAGCTTCATAACAAAAACCTCTGTAATAGGGGAAAGTGCAGCGAAAGTATACAACCAGAGTGCCACCACATTTTCATCAATAAAACAGGTCAAAAGATGGCCTGGATGCCAGGATGATAGTTGTAAACAGGGAAATCAGACGATCAATCCAGCACAACGCGCTGGCAAAATGGTGAAAAACCGGCCATTGCCTCCAGTGTATTATGCTGTTTCACTCAGTCAATTCTGAATATGTCAGTTGATTTAAAGAAGAAAATTCCTGTTTAATAACCTGAAAAATAAAGCCTTATTATCAAAAAATACCGGAAAAGTGCGCTAAACCATTCATAAACATCATTTTTCGGCTTTATCCGGTAGCAACAGCAAACCACAACTCACAGTCACAACAAGATGGGGAAGTCCGCATGAAAATGAGTAAAGGCCGCGCATTACTGGCGGGTTGCGTTGCGCTGGCAATGAGCCACGCCGCCCTGGCTGCCGACATTAAAATCGCTATCGTTGGTGCCGTAACTGGCCCGGTCGCGCAGTACGGTGATATGCAGTTCACTGGTGCCGCGCAGGCGATTAAGGACATTAACGCCAAAGGCGGCATAAACGGCAACAAGCTGGTCGGCGTAGAGTATGACGATGCCTGCGATCCGAAACAGGCCGTGGCGGTGGCAAACAAGGTTGTTAACGACGGCATTAAATACGTTATCGGCCATCTTTGCTCCTCTTCTACCCAGCCTGCGTCCGACATCTATAACGATGAAGGTGTGCTGATGATTACCCCGGCAGCCACGGCACCGGAGCTGACGGCACGCGGTTACGAAACCATTATGCGTACAACCGGCCTGGACTCCGATCAGGGCCCGACTGCCGCGAACTATATTCTTGATCAGATCAAGCCTAAGCGTATCGCCGTGGTGCATGACAAGCAGCAGTATGGTCAGGGTCTGGCGGAATCAGTACAGAAAACGCTGAAAGCGAAAGGCGGCAACGTGGTGCTGTTTGAAGGCATCACTGCAGGCGATAAAGATTTCTCTACGCTGATTACGCGCCTGAAGAAAGAGAACGTCGACTTCGTTTATTACGGTGGCTACTACCCGGAAATGGGTCAGATTCTGCGTCAGGCGAAAGCGGCTGGCCTGAAAGCGGGCTTTATGGGACCGGAAGGCGTGGGTAACGCTTCACTCTCCAATATCGCGGGTGATGCATCAGAAGGTATCTATGTGACGCTGCCGAAGCGCTACGACCAGTTGCCGGAGAACAAGGCGATTGTTGAGGCCATCAAAACCAACAGCGCACAGAATCGCAAGGATCCGACCGGTCCGTTCGTCTGGACCACTTATGCGGCAATCCAGTCGCTGGTAGCGGGTATCGAACGCAGTAAGAGCGACGAGCCAGACGCGATCGCGAAAAACCTGAAAACCGGTGAGCCGGTACCAACAGTGATGGGCAACCTGAGCTGGGATCAGAAAGGCGATCTGAAAGGCTTCGAGTTCGGCGTATTCAAATGGCACAAAGACGGTTCGTCTACCGCAGTTAAGTAATCGTTCCATCGACAGACCAATCCTCTGCCGCGTCGGCAGAGGATTTTCCCGTTCTCATGCAGGTCTTCACTATGTCCGAGCAGTTTCTTTATTTCATTCAGCAGATGCTTAACGGGGTCACTCTCGGCAGCACCTACGCGCTGATCGCCATTGGTTACACCATGGTTTACGGCATTATCGGCATGATCAACTTCGCCCACGGCGAAGTCTATATGATCGGCAGCTATGTCTCTTTTATCGTGATTGCCGCCCTGATGATGATGGGTATCGACACGGGCTGGCTGATGATTGCCGCTGGCTTCGTGATGGCGATACTGATCTCCAGCGCCTACGGCTGGAGCATAGAGCGCGTCGCCTATAAGCCGGTGCGATCGTCGAAGCGTCTGATCGCACTGATCTCCGCCATCGGCATGTCGATCTTTCTGCAAAACTACGTCAGCCTGACGCAGGGTTCACGCGACCTGGCGCTGCCGAGCCTGATCACCGGACAGTGGACGGTAGGCGAGAGCAACGGTTTTGCCGCCACAATTTCTACCATGCAGGTTGTGATCTGGGTGGTGACGTTCCTGGCGATGCTGGCGCTGACCACCTTTATCCGTTATTCCCGCATGGGCCGCGCCTGTCGCGCCTGCGCTGAAGACCTGAAAATGGCCAGCCTGCTGGGAATTAACACCGACCGCGTCATCTCGCTGACCTTTGTGATTGGTGCTGCCATGGCGGCGGTAGCGGGCGTGCTGCTGGGCCAGTTCTACGGCTCCATCAACCCCTTCATCGGCTTTATGGCGGGCATGAAAGCCTTTACCGCTGCCGTGCTGGGCGGCATTGGCAGTATTCCGGGCGCGATGATTGGCGGCCTGGTTCTGGGCATTGCTGAAGCACTGACCTCCGCATATCTCAGCACGGAATACAAAGATGTGGTGTCGTTTGCTCTGCTGATCGTGGTGTTGCTGGTAATGCCGACCGGGATTCTGGGTCGCCCGGAGGTTGAGAAAGTATGAAATCTTCCTTTATCAACGCGCTGCTCTCTTCTGTCATGCTGCTGGTGCTGGCCAGCTTCTTTATGGGCATGCGTCTCGGCCTCGACGGCACCCGACTGGTGGTGCAGAGCGCGGGTGACGTGCGCTGGAACTGGATTTTCGTCGGCTGTGCCGTGGTCTTTCTGTTTCAGCTGCTGCGTCCGTTCTGGCAGCGCGGTCTGAAAAAGATTTCCGGTCCGGCGCTGGTGCTGCCTGGCATCGACGGCTCAACGCCGAAGCAGAAGCTGTTTATGCTGGCGCTGATCCTGGTCGCTGTGGCCTGGCCCTTTTTCGTGTCGCGCGGCACGGTAGACATCGCCACGCTGACGCTGATCTACGTGATGCTCGGTCTGGGCCTGAATGTGGTGGTCGGCCTGTCGGGGCTGCTGGTGCTCGGCTATGGTGGCTTCTATGCCATTGGCGCTTACACCTTTGCTCTTCTGAACCACTATTTTGGTCTCGGCTTCTGGGAGTGTCTGCCGCTGGCGGGCATTGTCTCGGCGCTGTTCGGGCTGCTGCTCGGCTTTCCGGTGCTGCGCCTGCGCGGAGACTATCTGGCGATCGTCACGCTGGGCTTCGGCGAGATTGTGCGTATTTTGCTGCTGAATAACACGGCGATTACCGGCGGTCCCAACGGCATTGCGCAGATCCCCAAACCGTCACTGTTCGGCCTTGAGTTTGGCCGCAAAGTCTCTGAAGGGGGCTGGAACACCTTCCACGATTTCTTTGGCCTGAAATACGATCCCAGCGACCGCGTGATTTATCTCTACCTGGTGGCGCTGCTGCTGGTGGTGCTGACGCTGTTCGTGATCAACCGGCTGCTGCGGATGCCGCTGGGCCGTGCCTGGGAAGCATTGCGTGAGGATGAGATTGCCTGCCGTTCACTGGGCCTGAGCCCGACCCGCATCAAGCTGACCGCCTTTACCATCAGTGCCGCGTTTGCTGGTTTCGCGGGCACGCTGTTTGCTGCGCGCCAGGGCTTTGTCAGCCCGGAGTCCTTTACCTTTGTCGAATCGGCTTTTGTGCTGGCGATTGTGGTTCTGGGCGGAATGGGTTCGCAGTTTGCAGTGATTCTGGCGGCCATTCTGCTGGTGGTGTCGCGCGAGCTGATGCGTGATCTGAATGAATACAGCATGCTGGTGCTGGGTGGCCTGATGGTGCTGATGATGATCTGGCGTCCGCAGGGATTATTGCCGATGAAGCGTCCGCATCTGAAGCTCAGAACCGGTAAAAAAGGAGAGCAGGCATGATCCAGCCTTTATTAGCCGTTGAAGGCCTGATGATGCGCTTCGGCGGTTTGTTAGCCGTGAACAATGTGGCGCTGGAGCTGCGTCCGCAGGAGATCGTTTCGCTGATTGGCCCTAACGGTGCCGGTAAAACCACCGTGTTTAACTGCCTGACCGGTTTTTATAAGCCCACTGGCGGCACGATTAAACTGCGTGAACAGCATCTGGAAGGATTGACGGGTCAGAAGATTGCGCAGATGGGCATTGTGCGTACTTTCCAGCATGTGCGTCTGTTCCGTGAGATGACGGTAATTGAAAACCTGCTGGTCGCTCAGCATCAGCACCTGAAAAGCGGCGTGTTTTCCGGCCTGCTGAAAACACCTGCGTTTCGCCGTAGTGAGAGCGAGGCGCTGGATCGCGCGGCGACCTGGCTGGAGCGGGTCGGTCTGCTGGAGCTGGCTAACCGTCAGGCGGGCAATCTGGCCTATGGTCAGCAGCGTCGGCTGGAGATTGCACGCTGCATGGTGACGCGCCCGGAGATCCTGATGCTGGATGAACCGGCAGCAGGCCTTAACCCTAAAGAGACCCACGAGCTGGATGCGCTGATTGCGGAGCTGCGTGGCGAACATAAGGTATCAGTGCTGCTGATTGAACATGATATGAAGCTGGTGATGGGCATTTCTGACCGTATTTATGTGGTTAATCAGGGAACGCCGCTGGCTAACGGAACGCCGGAAGAGATTCGTAATAATCCGGATGTCATCCGTGCCTATTTAGGAGAGGCCTGAGATGGCAAATGCGATGTTAACCATTGAGAACGTCAGCGCCCACTACGGCAAAATTCAGGCGCTGCACAATGTCAGCCTCTATATCAATCAGGGCGAAATCGTTACCCTGATTGGCGCTAACGGCGCCGGAAAAACCACGCTGCTGGGCACGCTGTGCGGTGAGCCACGCGCCACGCAGGGCACCATTACCTTTGATGGCAAAGCCATCACTGACTGGCAAACGGCGCGCATTATGCGTGAAGCGATTGCCATCGTGCCGGAAGGCCGGCGGGTGTTTTCACGCATGACGGTGGAAGAGAACCTGGCGATGGGCGGTTTTTTTGCCAGCCGTCCGGATTATCTGACGCGGATCAAACGCGTTTATGAACTCTTCCCGCGTCTGGAAGAGCGTAAAATCCAGCGCGCTGGCACCATGTCAGGCGGCGAACAGCAGATGCTGGCAATTGGCCGTGCACTGATGAGCCAGCCGCGACTGCTGCTGCTGGATGAGCCGTCACTGGGGCTGGCACCGATCATTATTCAGCAGATCTTCGACACTATTGAGCAACTGCGTAGCGAGGGGATGACGATCTTCCTGGTGGAGCAGAATGCGAACCAGGCGCTGAAGCTGGCGGACAGGGGCTATGTGCTGGAGAACGGGCATGTGGTGCTCGAAGACACAGGTGCAGCGCTACTCTCCAACGAAGCCGTCCGCAGCGCTTACCTCGGCGCTTAAGGTTTAGAGGCCTGGCTTACTTGCCATTTCGACACCGGGCAGTGCTCGCATTCCTCACGTACTTCAGTACGCTCCGGATGCTGTGCGCTGGCCGGTGCCGAACTGCCTGCGACGCCGACGGCCTTGAGTGTCGGTGTGGGTGGTGGTGCCTACGGCCTTCAAATTTGCCTGAAAGTAGGGGCAAGTTCTGCCATTGCCAGAGGCCGTTGCAGCTTCTGGTAATAAATTCGACGTAATAATGATGTATAGCAGCTCAGGCTGCTGACAAACTCAAATCAGGTGAATCTGGCCGCAACACATAAACTTAACGCGCAGGGAACACGGGCAGAAGAGGAAAGCGTCCCGCGCCATGGACGGTGCGGGCCGAGCGTGTCATGGATGACGGTTTTTGCGTCTTTCCGATCTGACCGTGTTCTCTGTGCAGGGCACAGTCTTAAAGCAAGCCAGACTTTGTCAACAATCTCAACAATAGTTAGCTGCTCCGCTTTTCCTCTTTTTCGCCTGTCATCCGGCTGTCATCTCCCTGTTATTAATCCGTCATTTCTCCGTGTCATGTTACTTCGCGAAACAGAAATCCGTGATTTCACGCGTATTTACCTGCACAGGAAAATTCTATGTCCGTCGTTACCTTTCGTCGTAGCCTGATGAGCGCGCTGCTCGGTCTGACGCTCAGCAGCCATGCCATGGCCGCCACTGAGATCCCTTTCTGGCACTCCATGGAAGGCGAGCTTGGCAAAGAAGTGGATTCGCTGGCACAGCGTTTTAACGAGACGCATCCCGATTACAAAATTGTTCCGACCTACAAAGGTAACTACGAGCAGAGCCTGGCAGCAGGGATTGCGGCCGTGCGCAGCGGCAAAGCGCCAGCGGTGCTGCAGGTCTATGAAGTCGGTACGGCGACCATGATGGCCTCAAAGGCGATTGTGCCGGTGCATCAGGTATTCAAAGACGCCGGCATTCCCTTCGATGAAAAACAGTTCGTGCCAACGGTGGCGGGCTACTACAGCGACAGCAAAGGTCAGCTGATCTCTCAGCCGTTCAACAGCTCGACGCCGGTGCTCTACTACAACAAAGACGCCTTTAAAAAAGCGGGCCTGAACCCGGACCAGCCGCCTAAAACCTGGCAGGAGCTGGCGACAGATGCCGCCGCACTGCGTAAATCGGGCATGAGCTGTGGCTACGCCAGCGGCTGGCAGGGCTGGATCCAGATTGAAAACTTCAGTGCCTGGCATGCTCTGCCGGTCGCGACGGAAAACAACGGATTTGACGGACTCGATGCGGTGCTGGAGTTCAACAAGCCGGTGCAGGTTCGTCATATCGAACTGCTGGAAGCGATGAACAAGAAAGGGGACTTCACCTACTTTGGCCGCAAAGATGAATCCACCGCCAAGTTCTATAACGGCGATTGCGGTATCACCACCGCCTCATCCGGTTCGCTGGCCGATATCCGTCACTACGCCAAATTCAACTTCGGCGTTGGCATGATGCCGTATGACGACACCGTACCGAATGCGCCGCAGAACGCCCTGATTGGCGGAGCCAGCCTGTGGGTAATGAAAGGCAAAGATGCAGCAACGTACAAAGGCGTAGCTGAGTTCATGCAGTTCCTGGCTAAACCGGAAATCGCTGCGGAATGGCACCAGAAAACTGGCTATCTGCCGATTACGACCGCCGCCTACGAGCTGACGAAACAGCAGGGCTTCTACGACAAAAATCCGGGTGCGGATATCGCGACCCGCCAGATGATGAACAAGCCGCCATTGCCCTTCACTAAAGGCATGCGTCTGGGCAATATGCCGCAGATTCGTACCGTGATCGACGAAGAGCTGGAAAGTGTCTGGACCGGCAAACAGTCGCCACAAAGCGCACTGGATAACGCCGTGAAACGCGGCAACGAGCTGTTGCGCCGCTTTCAGCAGCAGGTGAAGTAATCTCTTCCTGCGGGCCCGCTCAGGCTGGCCCGCTCTTTCTGACGCCAGGTATGCCATGTCTTCATCCCGTCCGGTCTTTCGCACCAGCCTGTTGCCCTATCTTCTGGTACTGCCGCAACTGCTGATTACCGCCATCTTCTTTCTCTGGTCTGCGGGTGAAGCGTTGTGGTACTCGCTGCAAAGCCTCGATCCCTTTGGCATCTCCAGCAGCTTTGTCGGGCTGGAAAATTTCAGACGGCTATTTGCCGATCCTTACTATCTGGATTCGTTCTGGACCACCATCAAATTCAGCGGCATGGTCACGGTGTTCGGCATGGTCTTCTCGCTGCTGCTGGCGGCGCTGGTGGATTATGTGGTACGACTCCGCCGCCTCTATCAGACCCTGCTGCTACTGCCTTACGCCGTTGCGCCGGTGGTGGCTGCGGTGCTGTGGATGTTTCTGTTTAACCCTGGCCTGGGTCTGTTCAGCTACCTGCTGAACCACGTCGGCTACAACTGGAACTTCGCGCAGAACAGCGGTCAGGCGATGTTCCTGGTGGTGCTGGCCTCGATCTGGCAGCAGATGAGCTACAACTTCCTGTTTTTCTTTGCCGCACTGCAATCTATCCCTAAATCGCTGGTGGAAGCCGCTGCCATCGACGGAGCCGGACCGGTGCGTCGCTTCTTCAACCTCTCACTGCCGCTGATCACGCCGGTCAGCTTCTTCCTGCTGGTGGTGAACCTGATCTACGCCTTCTTCGATACCTTCCCGGTGATCGATGCCGCAACCGGCGGCGGGCCGGTGCAGGCGACCACCACGCTGATCTACAAAATCTATCGCGAAGGCTTTACCGGTCTGGATCTCTCCTCTTCCGCGGCGCAGTCGGTGGTGCTGATGTTGCTGGTGATCGGGCTGACGGTGCTTCAGTTCCGCTTTGTTGAACGTAAGGTGCAATACCAATGATTGAGAATCGACGCGGGCTGGATATCTTCAGCCACATCGTGCTGGTGCTGGGCGTGCTCACTATCCTCTTTCCGCTCTATGTCGCCTTTGTGGCGGCAACGCTGGATAACGAGGCGGTCTATCAGGTGCCGATGACCCTGGTGCCCGGCACGCACCTGTGGGAGAACATCTCGCGCATCTGGACGCAGGGCGTCAACGGCAGCGGACCAGCGTTTGGCCTGATGCTGCTCAACAGCATGATCATGGCGCTGGGCATCACCTTCGGCAAAATTACGGTGTCGATGCTGTCGGCGTTTGCGCTGGTCTGGTTTCGCTTTCCGCTGCGGTCGCTCTTTTTCTGGCTGATCTTCATCACCCTGATGCTGCCGGTTGAGGTGCGTATCTTCCCCACGGTGCAGGTGATAGCCGACCTTAATATGCTCGACAGCTACAGCGGATTAACCCTGCCGCTGATGGCGTCGGCCACCGCGACTTTCCTGTTCCGTCAGTTTTTTATGTCGCTGCCGGATGAGCTGGTAGAAGCGGCGCGTATCGACGGTGCCAGCGCAATGCGCTTCTTTATCGACATTGTTCTGCCGCTGTCGAAAACCAATCTGGCGGCGCTGTTTGTCATCACCTTTATCTACGGCTGGAACCAGTATCTCTGGCCGCTGCTGATCATCAATGACGCCAGCCTCGGCACAGCGGTGGCGGGGATCAAAAGTATGATCTCCACCAGTGGATCGCCGACCCAGTGGAATGAAGTGATGGCGGCAATGTTATTAACCCTGATCCCGCCGTTGGTGGTGGTGTTAGTCATGCAGCGTGCCTTTGTGCGCGGTCTGGTTGAGAGTGAGAAATAAGATGGCAGGCGTAACCCTTCAGGCAGTAACCAAGTCCTACGATGGCAAAAATCAGATCATTCAGCCGCTGAACGTCACCATCAATGACGGCGAGTTTATGGTGATGGTGGGGCCATCCGGCTGCGGTAAATCGACGCTGCTGCGCATGGTAGCCGGACTGGAGCGCGTCAGCTCCGGTGATATCTACATCGACAACCGGCGCGTCACTCAGGAAGAGCCAAAAGATCGCGGCATTGCGATGGTGTTCCAGAATTACGCGCTTTATCCCCACATGTCGGTGGAGGAGAACATGGCCTATGGCCTGAAAATCCGCGGCATGGGCAAAGAGCAGATTCGCCAGCGGGTGCTGGACGCAGCGCGCAGCCTGGAACTGGATCACCTGCTGATGCGTCGGCCTCGCGAACTCTCGGGCGGTCAGCGCCAGCGCGTGGCGATGGGTCGCGCCATCGTACGTGAACCGGCGGTGTTTCTGTTCGATGAGCCGCTGTCGAATCTTGATGCCCGCCTGCGGGTGCAGATGCGGCTGGAGCTGCAGCAGCTGCACCGCCGCTTACAGACCACCAGTCTCTATGTGACGCACGATCAGGTCGAGGCGATGACGCTGGCACAGCGGGTGATGGTGATGAACAAAGGCGTGGTCGAGCAGCTTGGCACGCCGGTCGACGTATATGAACGTCCTGCCAGCCAGTTTGTGGCCTCGTTTATCGGTGCGCCCGCCATGAACCTGCTGAAAGGACAGTTCAGCAGTGACGGCTCGCGCTTCCAGCTTGATGCCTCACACGCGCTGCCACTCAGCGACACAAAAGCGAAATGGGCTAACCGCCCGGTGGTGCTGGGCATCCGGCCAGAGCATATTCAACTCAGTAGCCGCGAGCAGGGCGGCGTGCCTTTGCGGGTCGATACACTGGAGATGCTGGGTGCCGATAATCTGGCACATGGTCGCATCGGGGAGACGCCACTGGTGGTACGCTTAGCCCACAGCGAACGGCCGCAGCCAGGCAGTACGCTGTGGCTGCATCTGCCGTCAGATGCGTTACACTTCTTCGATTCAACCCATGGAAAGCGTCTGGAATGAGCACACAACACTGGCCTTATCCCCGCATCGTCGCTCATCGCGGCGGCGGTAAACTGGCACCGGAAAATACCCTGGCAGCCATCGACACGGGTGCGAAATATGGCCATCAAATGATTGAGTTTGATGCCAAATTATCAATGGATGCCCAAATCTTCCTGCTGCATGACGACACACTGGATCGCACCAGCAACGGCTGGGGCGTGGCAGGTCAGTTGCCCTGGGAGAAGCTGTCGCAGCTCGATGCAGGCAGCTGGTTTGATAAGGCGTTTACCGGCGAGAAGCTGGCGCGGCTGGATGAGGTGGCAGCACGCTGCCGTCAGCATCAGATGATGGCAAACATCGAAATCAAACCGACCACCGGCAGTGATGCCGAAACCGGACGTGCGGTGGCGCAGGCAGCCGCAATCCTGTGGCAGGGACAGACCGCGCCGTTGCTCTCTTCATTCTCGTTTGAGGCGCTGGAGGCAGCAATGCAGGCCGAACCACAACTGCCGCGTGGTCTGTTGTCGCACAGCTGGGATCCCGAGTGGCAGGCAAAAACAACAGCGCTGGCCTGCGTCTCGATCCATCTGAATCACAAGGTGCTGACCGCTGAGCGGGTCGCCGAACTGAAAGCGGCCGGACTGAAAATTCTGGTTTATACCGTGAACAACCCGGATCGGGCGCGGGAATTGCTGAAATGGGGCGTCGATGCCATCTGTACTGACAGCATCGACATCATTGGCCCCGATTTTCATTAGTTCTGGTTTTGATTCTGCTGGCCCGGCTGCGAGGTAATAACCCGCTGCTGGGCGCTATTTCGCTGTTCCTGCATTTTGCGCTGCATATCCTGCGTCTGACGCTGCTGATCCTGGCGCAGCTTCAGCTGCTGCTGCTGCTGATCGGTCTGCATCTGCGACTGCATCCGCTGCTGGCTCGGGTTATAGCCCGGTTTATTGGGATCATTGGTGCTGTTGAGCGTGTTCGCCTGGCTGGCGAATGGCAGCAGGGCCGCTAAAACAATTATCCACTTTTTCATCACTCCTCCTTCCGTAAACGCGACAGGGTTTTGGGTGCACAATCGCGCACCCCGATATCAGGGTCGCATCCATAAGTTTACCCGATATCACAGACCTTACTTTCAGATGTATTCCTGATTTGACTTAACCCCGGTTATTTTGCTGTATTTGTAGAGACTTGCAGAAATGATAAAAAAATGTAAATAACTATACGGGATGGTGGCAGGATGAAAATGCAGCAAACAGTGCGTCAGCTTAGCTGGTCGCTGGTGATGAGTTTAACCGTGGTGGCAGGGGCGAACGCCGCACCCACTCAGGCACCGCCGGTCTCTTACGGCGTGGACAGTGACACCTTTCATCCGGTAAAAGCGCAGCACGGCATGGTGGCGTCGGTGGATGCGATGGCAACCCAGGTCGGCGTGGAGATCCTGCGTCAGGGCGGGAATGCAGTGGATGCCGCGGTCGCTGTGGGCTTTGCGCTGGCCGTGACCCATCCGCAGGCAGGCAATCTGGGCGGCGGCGGGTTTATGCTGCTGCGCACCGCATCGGGACGCGCGACGGCTATTGATTTCCGTGAAATGGCACCGGGCCACGCGTCGCGCGATATGTTCCTGGATAAGCAGGGTAATGCCGACAGTAAGCTGTCGCTGACATCACATCTTGCCTCAGGTACGCCGGGCACTGTGGCCGGACTGGCGCTGGCTGCGCAGAAATATGGCACCCTGCCGCTGAGCACTCTGCTGGCACCGGCGATCAAACTGGCGCGTGACGGTATTCCGGTCAATGACGCACTGGCGGATGACCTGAAAACCTACGGCAAAGAGGTCCTGATTACCCATCCCAACAGCAAAGCGATCTTCTATAAACCGGACGGCACACCGTGGCAGAAGGGTGACCGGCTGGTGCAGAAGAACCTGGCGCACAGCCTGCAATTGATTGCCCGTCAGGGACCGGATGCCTTTTACAAAGGTGAAATTGCAGATGAGATTGCCGGAGAGATGGCGCAACACGGCGGCCTGATCAACAAAGCTGACCTGGCAGCCTATCGCGCGGTCGAGCGTAAGCCCGTCAGCGGGACATACCGTGGCTATGAAGTCTTCTCAATGCCGCCTCCCTCATCCGGTGGTATCCATATCGTGCAGATTCTGAATATCCTGGAGAACTTCGATCTGGCGAAGATGGGCTTTGGCAGTGCTGACGCCATGCAGGTGATGGCTGAAGCGGAAAAATATGCCTACGCGGACCGCTCGGAATATCTCGGCGATCCCGATTTCGTGAAGGTGCCGTGGCAGGCGCTGACCAGTAAAGCCTATGCTAAAAGCCTGGCGCAGCAGATCGATGTGGCGAAGGCGCGGCCTTCCAGTGAGATCAAACCCGGCAAGCTCGAACCTTATGAAAGCAATCAGACGACCCATTTCTCGGTGGTCGACAAGCAGGGAAATGCGGTTGCGGTGACTTACACGCTGAACACCTATTTCGGCAGCGGAATTGTGGCGGGCAAAAGCGGCATCCTGATGAATAACGAGATGGATGACTTCTCTGCCAAGCCAGGCACGCCAAATGTCTACGGACTGGTGGGCGGTGAGGCGAATGCGGTGCAACCGGCGAAGCGTCCGTTGTCATCGATGTCACCAACCATCGTCGCCAAAGGCGGCAAAACCTGGCTGGTCACCGGCAGTCCTGGCGGCAGCCGCATTATCACTACGGTGTTGCAGATGGTGGTAAATAGTATCGATTTCGGGATGAATGTGGCGGAAGCCACTAACGCGCCGCGCTTCCATCATCAGTGGCTGCCGGACCAGCTGCGAGTGGAGAAGGGCTTCAGTCCTGATACGTTGCGTCTGCTGGAAGCCAAAGGTCAGCATGTGAAGGTGCTGCCATCGATGGGCAGTACGCAGAGCATCATGATTGGGCCGGATGGCATGCTGTATGGCGCGTCTGATCCGCGTAGCATTGATGATTTGAGTGCGGGTTATTAATTTCCAGGACTGCTGACAAACCTAAACCCAGGTGAATCTGACAGCAATAAATAAGCTCAATGTGCAGGGAACTGGGTCAGAAGAGGAAAGCGTCCCGCGGCAGGACGGCGCGGGCCGAGCGTGTCATGGATGACAGCTTTTGCATCTTTCCGATCTGACCCTGTTTCCTGCGCAGGCGCTAACTGACAGCGAATCCTGGCAGGTTTATCAGCATAAAGGGCACCTTCGGTGCCCTTTATGCTTCCAATCGTCAGGCTTTAACCCGCGCCATATAATGCGCGTCGATCAGTTCACCGTGTCGCATAGCGAAGCCTTTAGCCGTTCCCTCAATCTCAAAACCGAAACGCTGATAAAGGGCGATGGCCGGGCCATTATCGACAAACACCGTCAGCTCCATCCGGCTCACCTGCAGCCAGTTGTCGCACAACGAGACCATTTCACGCATCAGCGCCGTGCCGACGCCGCGCTGCCGGTAGCGATCATCCACGCCCATCCCTAAAGAGGCAGCGTGACGGCGTCTGGCGCGATCTTCTACGTGCAGCGCACACTGACCAACAACCTCTTCGTCGATACAGGCGACCAGCAGATGCGCATTGGGCTGTGGCGTAGCGAGACGGGCATGCCACATCTGCAGGGATGCGTGAGGCAGATGCAATGTGCTGGCCTGAGTATCTGGCTGACCATAAATTCTGTGCAGTGCAGCGGCATCTTCTGGCGTAACGTGGCGGATAACGATGTCACTCATGTGCTCTCCTTTTGCCGATAAAAACCCTTTAAACATCAAGGTATTCACCACAATAATCAAGCGAAAAAAACGTGAAAACAGCTTTACAGATACGAATGATAATGATTATTATTGTCATGCGTTCCCGGGCAGTCATCGACAGTCTGAGAAAGCACGACATTGCTCACATTGCTTCCAGTATTATTTAGCCAGCTTATCCGCTGGCTTTTTTTTGCCTGCCACTCACTGACTGGAAAAGAGAGGCGGTAAGCTCACTCATCATTTGGTTTTAAGCCGGTAATATGAGCCTGACCGACAACGGAACAGGTTTCCCTTTTCGCCCCTTTTCAGACATAGCCATAATTCAATAAAAATAAAGCCTGAAGGTTATATTTCATCGCTTACGTTGTTAATAAATAACTTACTTTGATGCAGGTGCTGTTATTTTAAAATTATCTTCTTTATTTGCCGGCGGGTTTAATCAATAATTTATTCTGTATATCCCGCAATGAGATATTGCTATGCGTTTTAATACTCTTTCCGATGGCGCAATAATTGCTGAATTGTGCTGCAGAATTAAAGAAACCCGTATGCAGCTTGGGATCTCTCAGATTGAACTGGCTGAACGTGCACGCGTTGGTACGGCCACCATTAAACGGGCAGAGTTAGGTGAGTCCGTTACGCTGAGCACCTTAATAGGAATATTGCGGGGTCTTGGACGGTTGCATCAGCTGGAGTCCATTTTGTCCGATTCTCATATGCGAACCTTTAATGCGCAGTTTACCGACTCGCCACCTGCACGTATTCGCATCCGAAAAAAACAGCGCAGCCAGTCACCGGCGGCGAATAACACTGAAGCTGTTGCTGAGCAGTCTGTCAGCGCAACGATAAATGAGTGGTACACCTCCTCTGAAATGCGGAGTATGGTCTGGTCCAGTCTGCCCCGCGAAAACGAATCAAAATAATCCTGCTCAAAGCCCATCTTCAGCAAAACCGGAGCAATGAAGAAACCGCCAGCCTCACAGCCAGCGGTTTTCAGATCGTTACGATTCACATATCGCCACTTTGATCGCCAGACCGCCGCGGGCGGTTTCACGGTATTTGGCGTTCATGTCTTTGCCGGTTTCAAACATGGTTTCGATAATCTTATCCAGTGACACTTTGGGATCGCTGGTGCGGTACATCGCCATACTGGTTGAGTTAATGGCTTTGACGGCAGCAATCGCATTCCGCTCAATACAGGGCACCTGGACCTGACCCGCTACGGGATCGCAGGTCAGACCAAGATTATGCTCCATGCCAATTTCAGCGGCGATGCAGACTTTCTCCGCATCGGCCCCCAGCAGTTCAGCCAGTCCCGCCGCCGCCATGGAACAGGCCACGCCGACCTCTCCCTGACAGCCGACTTCAGCGCCAGAAATCGACGCATTCATCTTATAAAGAATGCCGATTGCGCCTGCTGTGAGGAAATAGCGCATATAGAGTTCAGGCGTTACCGGCTTGATGAAGCGATCATAATAAGCCAGTACCGCCGGAATAATCCCGCATGCGCCATTGGTGGGTGCGGTGACCACACGTCCTCCAGCGGCATTCTCTTCACTCACTGCCATCGCGAACATATTCACCCAATCCATGGCACTCAGGGGATTAATGGACTGGCTCAGTGGCGCCAGGATGCGATGCAGGGAAGAAGCCCGCCGTGGCACCTTCAGCGGACCGGGTAAGACGCCCTCAGTGCTGATGCCACGTGTTATCGCATTGCGCATGGTTTGCCACAGTTGTGCCATGTTCTCTTCGACCTCACGGCGACCATGACGCGCTATCTCGTTCTTCATCATGACGGCCGAAACCGAAAGGTTATTGCTATGGCAATGTGCCAGCAGGTTACGGGCGGAATAGAAGGGGAAGGGAATATCGATTTCGCTATCCAGGCTTTTACCAAAATCGTCTTCGGTGACAATAAAGCCGCCTCCGACAGAATAATAGGTCTGGGTGTAAACGCTTTTTCCATCACAAAAGGCGGTTATGCTCATGCCATTTTCATGTAACGGCAGAAACTCGCTGTGAAAGCGTATGCACTCTGCCACCGGGAAGGCAATCTCCCGGTGCCCTTCTTCGATACGTAACTGTTGCTGCGTATTCACGTCGCGAATGATGGCGGGGATCTGATCGATATTTACCGTGTCAGGCAGATAACCACTCAGGCCGAGAATAATCGCAATATCTGTATGGTGGCCTTTTCCCGTCAGGGAAAGAGAGCCATAAATATCCACGACCAGCCGGCTCACACTATCCAGCAGGCCTTTTTCCTTTAGCGTATCAACAAAATGTTTACCCGCTTTCATGGGGCCCACCGTATGCGAACTGGATGGCCCGATGCTGATTTTAAAAATATCGAAAACGCTAATCATGATTCACCCATGCGGATTGCAATATGAAAGAGGCGCTGACCAGTATGGCAAGCGACGGCATCAGTTAAGTAAAGAAAAGGCGATGGCGGAGATAGCAATCAGGCCAATGATGACGACGAAAAGATTGCTCAAATGACCGCTATATTTACGCATCGCCGGGACTTTATTAATGGCGTACATCGGCATCAGGAACAGGATCATGGCGATAACCGGTCCGCCCAGGGTTTCAATCATGCCCAGAATGCTGGGGTTTAGGGTGGCGACAATCCAGGTGGTGATCAGCATAAAAAGGGCGGTGATGCGGTTCAGTTTATTGATTTCTATCGACTTGCCTTTGCTGCGAAGCGATTTGATCACCATGCCATTGAAACCTTCACGCGCCCCCAGATAGTGGCCGAGAAAAGATTTGGTGATCGCGATAATTGCGATGATGGGGGCCATCCAGGCAATTAACGGCGCGTTAAAATGGTTAGCGAGGTAGGAAAGGATAGAAATATTCTGCGCCTTTGCCTCCGCCAGGTGTTCCGGAGAGAGACTCAGCACACAACTGAAAACGAAAAACATGACGGTGAGCACCATCATGATATGAGCACAGGCCAGAATGCGTGAACATTTTGACGCCGCCTGATCGCCGTACTCCTGACGCTTGGCTACTGCAAATGATGAAATAATGGGAGAATGATTAAAGGAGAAGACCATGACGGGAATAGCCAGCCATAGTGTGAGCCATAATCCGCTACCGGTCGTTTCAGAACCCCTCATTGAGAGCGTATCCAGAATAGCGCCGTTCCATTGTGGAATCAGATACAGCGCGAGCAGCATCAGTGCGGCCACGAACGGAAACACCAGAATACTCATCGCCTTCACGATAGCTTTTTCGCCGAAGCGTACGATAGCCATCATGCCGACAATAAGAATGAAAGCCAGTACCGCACGCGGCGGCGATATCAGATGAAGCTGGTGGGTGAGAAAACTGTCGACGGTGTTGGTAATCGCGACGCTATACACCAGCAGGATAGGGTATATAGCAAAAAAGTAGAGCAGAGTGATGAGTTTTCCCGCGCCGATACCAAAATGTTCTTCCACCACTTCAGTAATATCTCCCCCCGGATTTTTGCCGGAAAGAACAAAACGGGTGAGCCCGCGATGGGCAAAGAATGTCATCGGAAAAGCCAGCACAGCCATAATGATTAACGGCAGCAAACCGCCAGTGCCTGCATTTATCGGCAAAAACAAAACGCCAGCACCAATTGCAGTTCCATATAATCCCAGCATCCAGACGGTATCACTTCTTCTCCAGCGTGGCGTTTCATCTGATATCAGCGTATTTTGAACGGCATCCATAATCGGGCTCCTGATAATAATTTAAAATAAAATGAATCGGAGGGTGTTTAAAACGAAAGGTTTTTATTTATCGGCTATTTTAGTGGGATTTATGAAGGTGGGTTATTTACGGCGATCACATTCTTTAATTTACAGGTGAAGTTTTAAAGCATCAAAAGTAATACCTTATTGACTCTATTTTTTAAGGTATCATTTTTAATGCGTTAATCACGTTGTGTGTGTCAAATCCAGAGGCTAAATTAGCCTGGGGTGATGACACGGAAAATAAAGTAACCGCGGATTATCCGGCTTTCATTATTTTACGGGTTTATCAGATTAACCTTTATTTCAGGCTTTCCCTTAATATCTTTCATTCCTGCATCACCTCCTTTTCCTTCGATCTGTTTCAGTGAGAAGCCCGATTTTGTTCAACGAATTTGAACAGAGAAGTGAAGTTTTTCAGCTATCAATCATACCGCCTCGGGAACACACTATAAAAAACATTGAGGAGAATTAAACATGATCTATGTACGCAAAGCTGAAGAACGCGGTCACGCAAACCATGGCTGGCTGGATAGCTGGCATACCTTCTCTTTCGCCAGCTATCACGATGCGAACTTCATGGGTTTCTCCGCGCTGCGTGTCATCAATGAAGATGTGATCGATGGTGGTCAGGGGTTTGGCACCCATCCTCATAAAGATATGGAAATCCTGACCTACGTGCTTTCCGGTACCGTTGAGCATCAGGACAGCATGGGTAACAAAGAGCAGATCCCGGCAGGGGAGTTCCAGATCATGAGCGCCGGCACGGGTGTACGTCACTCTGAGTACAACGCCAGTGAAAGCGAGCCATTGCACCTTTATCAGATCTGGATCATTCCTGAGCGTACCGGCATTGAGCCACGCTACGATCAGCGCCGCTTCCCGGATGTTACAGGGCGTCAGCTGGTGTTAAGCCCGGATGCCCGTGAAGGGTCGCTGAAAGTTTATCAGGACATGACCTTATCGCGCTGGGTACTGGCTGCTGGTGAGCAGGACAATGTCGCCGTTGAGGCAGGACGTCGTATCTGGATTCAGGTGGTCAAAGGCAATGTGACTGTTAACGGTAACGCGGTGACAACCAGTGACGCCCTGGCGATCTGGGACGAAAGCGCGCTGACGATTGAAGCCAGCACGGCTGCAGAAGTCCTGCTGTTTGATCTGCCACCGGTCTAAGCAGATTACGGGCGCGCATCATCGCGCCCGGTTGGCAATTTTGTGACAGAAAAGTGATAGACTCATCGTACTTTAGCTTTCAGGGCGATCCCAGGCGCTACGATGAAGAAGAAAAGACCGGTATTACAGGATGTTGCCGATCGCGTCGGCATTACTAAAATGACCGTCAGCCGTTACCTGCGTAATCCTGAGCAGGTCTCTGTTGCCCTGCGGGACAAGATTGCAGTGGCACTGGATGAGCTGGGTTATATCCCCAATCGCGCCCCCGATATGCTTTCTAACGCCACCAGTCGCGCCATTGGCGTGCTGCTGCCGTCACTCACCAACCAGGTTTTCGCCGACGTATTGCGCGGCATTGAAGCCGTCACCGACGAAGCGAACTATCAGACGCTGGTCGCCCACTTTGGTTACAACCCGCAAAAAGAGGAGCGGCAACTGCGCTCGCTGCTGGGCTGGAACATCGATGGCGTGATTCTCACCGAACGTACCCATACGCCAGGCACGCTGCGCATGCTGGAAGTGGCCGGTATTCCGGTGATAGAGATGATGGACAGCGTCACACCCTGCCTGGATATGGCCGTCGGCTTTGATAACGTTGAAGCAGCCCGGCAGATGACGCGGACTATCCTGAGTAAAGGCCATCGTCACACTGTCTACCTCGGCGCACGCCTTGATGAACGTACGTTGCAGAAGCAGCAGGGTTATGAAATCGCCATGCGCGAAGCGGGACTGACGCCACGCAGCGTGATGATGGAAGAGGCTTCTTCATTCAGCGCCGGTGGCGATCTGCTGCGTGAGGCGCAGCGTCTTTATCCTGAAACGGATAGCCTGTTCTGTACCAATGACGATCTGGCGGTCGGGGCGATGTTTGAGTGCCAGCGGCAGGGATTACAGGTGCCCTCGCAGATGGCCATTGCCGGTTTCCACGGCCATGACATCAGCCAGGTGGTGACGCCACAACTGGCGACCGTGCTCACGCCACGTGACCGCATGGGGCGTGAAGCGGCGACGCGGCTACTGGCGCGCATTGCCGGTGAAAGCAGCGATAATCGGCTGCTGGATGTCGGTTTTGAAATCAGTGAAGGTGGCAGCATCTGATTGTGGCGTTTTTATGAGTCAGCTCACACTTTCATGCTTTTCCTGGTAAAAAGGTTGCCAGGCTGTTAACCGGCCAGGAGAATGAGAAACGACATTGTTATCGGTAACATTGGCAAATTCTCACCTGCCGGAGCAGAAAAATGACAACGCAATCCCCGTCACATCACGTCTTCATCCTGATGGGCGTTTCAGGCAGCGGAAAGTCTGCCGTCGCCAACCAGGTTTCTCACCAGCTCAACACGGCCTTTCTTGACGGTGATTTTCTCCACCCGCGTGCCAACATCCTGAAAATGGCCGATGGTCATCCACTGGATGACAGCGATCGTCAGCCGTGGTTACAGGCGCTGAACGATGCCGCGTTTGCCATGCAGCGCACCCAGGCGATCTCTATCATTGTCTGTTCAGCCCTGAAGAAAAGTTATCGCGACATTCTGCGTCAGGGAAATGACAACCTGCGTTTTGTTTACCTGAAAGGCGATTTCGACACTATCGAAGCCCGTCTGAAAGCGCGTAAAGGCCACTTCTTCAAGCCGCAGATGCTGGTAACTCAGTTTGCCACGCTGGAAGAGCCAGGCAGCGATGAGTCGGATGTACTGGTGGTGGATATCGCGCATTCACTGGACGATGTGGTGGCAGCTACGGTTGCCACTATCCAGGACGCTATCAGCCAGGGTTAGAGATGAATACCGCAACACTCGTTTTGACCGCAGCAGGCTCTGTCCTGCTGCTGCTTTTTCTGGTGATGAAGGCGCGCATGCACGCTTTTGTCGCGCTGATGTTAGTCTCCATTGGTGCCGGACTTTTCTCCGGCATGCCACTCAACAAAATCGCGGAAACCATGCAAAAGGGGATGGGCGGCACGCTCGGTTTCCTTGCCATTGTGGTTGCGCTGGGCGCGATGTTCGGCAAAATCCTGCATGAAACCGGCGCCGTCGATCAGATTGCTATCCGGATGCTGAAAACCTTTGGTCAGAGTCGTGCCCATTATGCGATGGGCATTGCCGGTCTGATCTGCGCGCTGCCGCTCTTCTTTGAAGTTGCCGTGGTGCTGCTGATCAGCATCGCGTTTGCGGTGGCGCGGCGTACCGGCGGCAATCTGGTGAAACTGGTGATCCCGCTGTTTGCGGGCGTTGCGGCGTCGGCGGCCTTCCTGCTGCCCGGACCGGCCCCGATGCTGCTGGCCTCGCAGATGCACGCGGACTTTGGCTGGATGATCCTGCTGGGTCTGTGTGCGGCGATTCCCGGCATGCTGATTGCCGGGCCACTGTTTGGCAACTTTATCGGCAACCACGTCACGTTCAGCGCGCCGCCGGAAGATCATCAGCCGGATGTCGATGAGAGCAAGCTGCCGTCATTTGGTTTCAGCCTCTCACTGATCCTCTTCCCGCTGGTGCTGGTTGGCCTGAAAACCATCGGCGCACGCTTCACAACCGAAGGCACCACGCTGTATGAATGGCTGGAATTTATCGGCCATCCTTTCACTGCGATCCTGCTGGCGCTGCTGGTGGCGATTTATGGCCTGGCTTACCGTCAGGGTATGGATAAAGAGCGGGTGATGCAGGTGTGTGGCAGCGCGCTGCAACCGGCCGGGATTATCCTGCTGGTAATTGGTGCAGGCGGTGTGTTTAAGCAGGTACTGGTGGATTCTGGCGTCGGTCCGGTGCTGGGCAATGCGCTGACCGGCGCAGGACTGCCGATTGCGCTGGCCTGCTTTATCCTGTCGGGCGCGGTGCGGGTTATTCAGGGGTCGGCGACGGTCGCCTGTCTGACCACCGTCGGGCTAATCATGCCGGTGATTGAACCGCTGCACTACAGCGGTGCTCAGCTGGCAGCGCTGTCGATCTGCATCGGCGGTGGCTCAATCATTATCAGCCATGTGAACGATGCCGGCTTCTGGCTGTTTGGCCGCTTCACCGGGGCCAGCGAAGCGGAAACGCTGAAGACCTGGACGCTGATGGAGACCATTCTCGGTACCGTTGGCGCGGTGGTCGGGATGATTGCTTTCGAACTGCTTTCCTGACCAACCTGACGGGCTAACTGCCCGTCAGTTTTTTTCCCGCGAGCGCGGGAAGAGTAAAAAAGGGAACAGCAGATAAGGCGCCACTACCAAAAGGACAATGACGCCGGATGAATAGCCAGCGTCATTTATTCTTCTCACCCCGCAGGAAAAAACAGGCAGAATAAACAGCAGCAGCGCGATTAAGCCAATTTCATGCAATGGCCCGGTAAACCATTGCAGATAACTGCAGAACCAGGCCAGCTGGAACAGCAGGAAAATAAAATAGCTCGTCCTGCCTTCACGCCCTTGATAATTAAAGGTGCGCAAAAAACAGCTTTTGATGATCTGCAGCAGACTGTTCATGCCCATTTTCTTCTTATCAGAGCAAAAAGAACCAGCGTGATGGCGGCGGCAGATAAGTAAACCCAGGCAAAATCAGTAACGTCAACCTGCATCAGCTGCGCGTCATTCAGCGCCGCTTTCTGGCCCGGGAAGGATAGTACGGTCAGGCCCAACCTCATTACATTTCCCCCGCGTTTTCAGACGCTGCATCTAATTTTCGATACTGCCTGCCATGGATATCTCTTTTTGCGGCATTATATAAATATTATTATTCATTTCAATGCCGTAACGTTGTGATAAGCCGGCTGAATGAAGGCGGCAGCCTGCTCGCCTGCCAGGATAAAAGGACACAGGTGCGCTTACAACTTCAGATAAGCCCGAATGCCATCCAGGAACATCTGGGTGGCCAGCATAATCAGTATCAATCCCATCAGCCGCTCCAGCGCATTCACGCCTTTATCACCCAGCAGACGCAGGAACAGTCCTGACATCAGCAGAATGCCGACCGTCACGCCCCAGGCGATCAACAGCGCACCGACCAGATGCGACATCTGATGTGGATACTGATGCGATAGCAGCATCAGCGTTGCCAGCAGCGATGGCCCGGCGACCAGCGGAATCGCCAGTGGTACCAGGAATGGCTCTTCACCCGCCGGTAAGCCTGAACTGCTGCTTTCCGCCGACGGAAAAATCATTTTGATGGCGATCAGAAACAGAATGATCCCGCCAGAAATCGATACCGTTTCGGTGCGCAGATTTAAAAATGCCAGAATGCGTTCGCCGGTAAACAGGAACAGCAGCATGATGATCAGGGCAATCAGCATTTCACGGATTAGCACAACCCGCCGCCTTTTCGGCTCCAGATGCTTTAAAACCGACATAAAAATCGGCAGATTGCCCAGCGGATCCATAATTAACAACAATAATATTGTCGCCGAAATCATTTCAGTCATCGGTTTTACGCCATGTTGTTCGCGAAAAAGCAGAGTTATTAGTTACGCTGCTGAAAAAGTTAGCGTAATCGAATTAATTCACTTGCTACCCGGCCTGCATTTTGTAGAGTGAGGGGACACAGGTAAATCTTATTATTACGCAGAGCGGCGTGAAAATAGCACGCCGCTCTCTCCTCTGAAATGAAAAGCAGGTGTAACTGCCTTAGACGGACACGACATGAAGAATGTAGGTTTTGTTGGTTGGCGCGGCATGGTCGGCTCAGTGCTGATGTCCCGCATGAGTGAAGAGCGTGATTTTGATGCAATCAATCCGGTCTTCTTCTCGACGTCGCAGCATGGTCAGGCGGCACCCGCGTTCGCGGGCAAACAGCAGGGCACACTGCAGGATGCGTTTGATATTGAGGCGCTGCGCGCGCTGGATATCATTATTACCTGCCAGGGTGGCGACTACACCAGTGACGTCTATCCTAAGCTGCGCGCCAGCGGCTGGCAGGGATACTGGATTGATGCGGCCTCCACGCTGCGCATGAAAGAGGATGCCATCATCATCCTCGATCCGGTTAACCACGCGGTTATTCGTGACGGCATCGACCGTGGCATCAAAACCTTTGTTGGCGGTAACTGTACCGTCAGCCTGATGCTGATGTCACTGGGCGGTTTGTTTGCTCAGGATCTGGTTGAGTGGGCCTCAGTTGCCACCTATCAGGCAGCCTCGGGTGGCGGTGCGCGCCACATGCGCGAATTGCTGACCCAGATGGGCATGCTGCACGATCACGTTGCGCCTGCATTGCAGAACCCGGCTTCCGCCATTCTCGACATTGAGCGTAGCGTGACCGACTTCACCCGTTCCGGCACGTTACCGACCGACAACTTCGGCGTACCGCTGGCGGGCAGCCTGATTCCGTGGATTGATAAGCAGCTGGACAACGGCCAGAGCCGCGAAGAGTGGAAAGGCCAGGCAGAGACCAACAAAATCCTTGCCACCTCTAAAGTCATCCCGGTTGATGGCTTGTGCGTACGTGTCGGTGCGCTGCGCTGTCACAGCCAGGCCTTTACGCTGAAACTGAAACGCGATCTGCCGCTGGCGGAAATCGAACAGCTGCTGGCCTCTCACAATGAGTGGGTCAAGGTGGTGCCAAATGACCGTGAGCTGACGATGCGTGAACTGACGCCTGCCGCTGTCACCGGCACGCTCACCACACCCGTTGGCCGGTTACGGAAACTCAATATGGGGCCGGAATATCTCTCGGCCTTCACGGTGGGCGACCAGTTGTTATGGGGCGCAGCCGAACCGCTACGTCGCATGCTGCGGTTGTTAATCAGCTAAACAGAAATAGCACCAAAGGCCGGATTTACCCGGCCTTTTTTGTTTTTGTCGTATGCAAAACAACCTGCCGTTTCGCTTACTCAGTGATCAGCTTCCCTTTTTTGCCAGCCGTTAAAGAATATTTTGCTTAAGTCCATGGCAACTGCCGTGACCAAGCTATGATTTAACCATGATGTGCCACAGGTAACCCTTGTGCTTTCCGGATTAAATGGTTGTGGTACGCGACAAAAACACTTTTCCCATGGAATGGCCTGACTGCTTTGTCGTTGTACGTATGGCTCAATGAAGAGCAGCGCAGGTGAAGCGCGACAGGCTATGTTGCGTTCATTTCGGCTGCCAATTATCACAGGAAGAAAGTCATGTCAGAGCTTCCCGATCGCGATGCGATCAATGCCCTGTTTGCGGGTAATTATGCCGACCCTTTTTCGTTACTAGGGATGCACCGAACTCAGCAAGGCCTTGAGGTCAGGGCATTGCTCCCCGAAGCGCTTGAAGTGTGGGTCATTGAAACCTCCACCGGGCGTAAACTGGCTCAGCTGGTGTGTGAAGATGCACGCGGCTTCTTCAGTGGCGTCATTCCACGCCGTAAAAATCCATTCCGTTATCAACTGGCGGTCAACTGGCATGGTCAGCAAAACCTTGTCGATGATGCCTATCGTTTCGGGCCTCTGCTGCAGGAGATGGATCTGTGGCTGCTGGCGGAAGGGACGCATCTGCGCCCTTATGAGACGCTGGGCGCGCACGGCGACGTGATTGATGGCGTCTTCGGCACCCGCTTCTGCGTCTGGGCACCCAATGCCCGTCGCGTTTCCGTGGTTGGCGATTTCAACTTCTGGGATGGCCGCCGTCATCCGATGCGTCTGCGTCAGGAGTTAGGTATCTGGGAGCTGTTTGTGCCAGGTGCTGTTAATGGCCAGCTCTACAAATATGAAATTATCGATGCCAATGGTGAGCTGCGCATCAAAGCGGACCCGTACGCCTTTGAGGCACAGATGCGTCCGCAGACGGCGTCGATGATTTGTGGTCTGCCGGAGCCGGTTGAGATGAAAGAGGAGCGCAAGGCCGCCAACGCTTTCGACGCGCCCATCTCAATCTATGAAGTCCACCTGGGTTCCTGGCGTCGTCACACCGACAACAACTTCTGGCTGAGCTACAAAGAGCTGGCTGAACAGCTGGTGCCTTACGTTAAAGAGATGGGCTTTACCCATATCGAACTGCTGCCCGTTAACGAACATCCGTTTGACGGCAGCTGGGGCTATCAGCCGCTGGGCATGTATGCGCCGACCCGCCGTTTTGGTACGCGTGACGAGTTTCGCGCCTTCATTGACGCTGCCCATGAAGCGGGCCTCAACGTGCTGCTCGACTGGGTGCCAGGCCATTTCCCCAGCGATGATTTCGGTCTGGCGAAGTACGACGGAACAGAGCTCTATGAGCACAGCGATCCGCGTGAAGGCTTCCACCAGGACTGGAACACCCTGATCTACAACTTTGGCCGCCGCGAAGTGAGCAACTACCTGTCGGGTAATGCGCTCTACTGGACGGAGCGCTTTGGCATCGATGGCCTGCGTGTGGATGCGGTCGCGTCGATGATTTACCGCGACTACAGCCGCAGTGAAGGGGAGTGGGTGCCAAATCAGTACGGTGGCCGTGAGAACCTGGAAGCGATTGAGTTCCTGCGCTACACCAACCGCACGCTCGGCACGGTAGCATCCGGGTCGGTGACAATGGCTGAAGAGTCTACAGACTATCCTGGCGTGACGCGTCCAACTGAAGGTGGCGGGCTGGGCTTCTGGTTCAAATGGAATCTGGGCTGGATGCACGACACCCTCGACTACATGAAAGTCGATCCCATTTACCGCAAGCATCATCACAATTTGATGAGCTTCGGCATGATGTACAACTACACTGAAAACTTTGTGCTGCCGCTATCGCATGATGAAGTGGTGCACGGTAAACGCTCGATTCTGGATCGTATGCCGGGCGATGCCTGGCAGAAGTTCGCCAACCTGCGTGCCTACTACGGCTGGATGTGGGCCTTCCCGGGCAAAAAATTGCTGTTTATGGGCAATGAATTTGCCCAGGGCCGTGAGTGGAACCATGACGTCAGTCTCGACTGGCATTTGCTGGAAGGGGAGGATAACTGGCACAACGGCGTTCAGCGTCTGGTGCGTGATCTCAACCATACCTATCAATACTACACGCCGCTGCATCAGCTCGACTTCGATCCGGCAGGCTTTGAGTGGTTAGTGGTAGACGACGCAGAGCATTCCGTCTTCGCCTTTGTGCGCCGCGATCGTGAAGGCAACGAAGTGATCGTGGTCAGTAACTTTACGCCGGTGCCGCGCCCGGGTTATCGCTTTGGCGTCAACCAGCCGGGCTACTGGCGCGAGGTGCTGAATACCGACCAGCATGATTATCACGGCAGTGACGTGCGAAATCAGCGGGTACATACCGATGAGCAGGAGAGCCACGGACGACCGCAGTCGCTGAGTCTCAATCTGCCACCGCTGGCAACAGTATGGCTGGTGCGGGAGGCTGAATGACCATCACTGCCGGCGATCCCGAACCGCTGGGTGCCAGTTACGATGGCAAAGGCGTTAACTTCACCCTGTTCTCACAGCATGCAGAGCGCGTAGAGCTCTGCCTGTTTGATGAACAGGGCGCGGAACAGCGTCTTGACCTGCCTGGCCGCAGTGGGGATATCTGGCACGGTTATGTTCCGGCGTTAAAACCGGGACAGCGCTATGGCTACCGGGTGCATGGCCCCTGGGCGCCGCAGCAGGGACACCGTTTTAATCCGGCGAAGTTGCTGGTTGACCCCTGCGCCCGCGCCGTGGAAGGCGATGTGCCTGATGATCCGCTGTTTCATGGCGGTGAAGCGCAGCCCGATCCGCATGACAACGCGGCGATTGCGCCGAAGTCCCGGGTCGTCGCGGAGGATTTTGACTGGCAGGGCGATGTCGCACCACGTATCCCGTGGGGTAACACAGTGATTTATGAAGCCCACGTGCGCGGCCTGACGCAGCAGCATCCGGAAATTCCGGAAACGTTACGCGGGACTTACGCGGCGCTGGGTCATCCTGTTATGGTGAATTACCTGCGCGATCTGGGGATTACCACTCTTGAGCTGCTGCCGGTTGCCCATTTCGCCAGTGAACCGCGACTGCTGCAGCTTGGCCTGAGTAACTACTGGGGCTACAACCCCTTTGCACTTTGGGCGGTGGATCCCCGGTACGCCTCCGGTCAGCCGGGCGTAACGCCGCTTCAGGAGTTCCAGCAGGCGGTTAAAAACCTGCATGCTGCGGGTATCGAAGTGGTGCTGGATGTGGTGTTTAACCACACAGCCGAACTGGATGTGATTGGCCCGACGATTTCAATGCGCGGCATCGATAACGCCAGCTACTACTGGCTGGATGAGCAGGGTGAGTATCAGAACTGGACCGGCTGCGGCAACACACTGAATATCCACCATCCGCAGGTGATGACGTGGGCCCTGGAGGCGCTGCGCTACTGGGTGCGGGTCTGCCACGTCGACGGCTTCCGCTTTGACCTTGCGCCGGTGCTGGGCCGCACGCCCGATTACCAGCGTGATGCGCCCTTTTTTGACGCGATACGCGCCTGTCCGCTGCTCTCTCAGGTCAAGCTGATTGCGGAACCCTGGGATATCGGCCCTGACGGCTATCAGGTTGGCCGCTTTCCGCCACCGTTTGCCGAATGGAACGATAAGTTTCGCGACACCGCGCGTCAATACTGGCTCCATGGTGGCTTAAGCAATGGCGAGTTCGTTCGCCGCTTTGCCGCCTCCAGCGATCTCTACCAGCACGACGACCGGCCGCCACACGCCACGGTTAATCTCATCACCGCCCACGACGGCTTTACGCTGTGGGATGTGGTGAGCTTTGAACGTAAACACAATGAGGCGAACGGGGAAGATAACCGCGATGGCCATGGTGATAACTACAGTCACAACCACGGCAAAGAGGGGCTGAACGTCAGCTTTGACGTCATTGAACGCCGTCGCCGCAGCGTACGGGCACTGCTGACGACGCTGCTGCTGTCACAGGGCACGCCGATGCTGCTGGCAGGTGACGAGCGTGGCCACACCCAGCGCGGTAATAACAACGCTTACTGTCAGGACAACGCGCTGAGCTGGCTTGACTGGCAGGCGGATGAGAAAGGATTAGTCGGATTCACCGCAGCACTGATTGCTCTGCGCCAGCGCATTCCGGCGCTGACCGCAGATCGCTGGTGGCAGGACGGTGACGGCAATGTGCAGTGGCTCAATGCCGGTGGCCAGCCACTGCAACACGATGAATGGGCACAGGGAATGCACAGATTGCAGATCCTGCTGTCCGGCCGCTGGTTAATAACAATAAACGCCACGGATACGGTGAATGACATCGTGTTACCAGACGGAGAATGGCGTGCCCTTCCTCCTTTCGCCGGGGACGACAACCCCATCCTGTTAACTGTCTGGCATGGTCCCGCACACGGTGTGTGCGTGTTCCAAAAGCAATCATAAGGAGTCAGACATGGTTAAGTTAGATAGAACAGATCACCTGATGCTGGCCCGCCAGCTCCCTACACAGACGGTTGCTCTGATCCTCGCCGGCGGACGCGGCACGCGACTGGTCGATTTAACGGCTAAGCGTGCCAAACCTGCGGTGCATTTCGGCGGCAAGTTCCGCATTATCGACTTTGCCCTCTCCAACTGCGTTAACTCCGGTATCCGACGGATTGGCGTAATTACGCAGTATCAGTCCCATACCCTGACTCAGCATATCCAGCGTGGCTGGTCCATCTTCAATGAAGAGATGAATGAGTTTGTCGATTTGCTGCCAGCGCAGCAGCGCTTTTCGACCGAACAGTGGTATCGCGGTACGGCCGATGCCGTGACGCAAAACCTTGATGTGATTCGCCGCTATCAGGCGCAGTACATCGTGATCCTTGCCGGGGACCACATTTATAAGATGGATTATTCACGCATGCTGCTGGATCACGTGGTCAACGAGGCGAAATGTACCATTGCCTGTTTGCCCGTGCCGGTACATGAAGCCACGGCGTTTGGTGTGATGGCGGTGAACGAAGAGAACATGGTGATCGACTTCGTGGAAAAACCTGCGAAGCCGCCTACCATGCCAGGTGATGACACGCAGGCGCTGGCCAGCATGGGGATCTACGTTTTTAACGCGGACTATCTCTATGCGTTGCTGGAGGAAGATCTGCAGACGCCAGGCTCTAACCATGACTTTGGCAAAGATATTCTGCCGAAAATTGTGGCAAGTGGCGAAGGCTATGCACACTCTTTCGCGCTCTCCTGCGTTCAGAACGACGACAACGCGCCACCTTACTGGCGTGATGTCGGGACGCTGGAAGCCTACTGGCGCGCCAATCTCGACCTGGCATCGGTGATGCCGGAACTCGATATGTATGACGTCACCTGGCCGATTCGTACCCATATGGAGCCGCTGCCGCCAGCCAAATTTGTTCAGGATCGTTCCGGCAGTCACGGGATGACCATGAATTCATTGGTTTCAGGCGGCTGCATCATCTCCGGTTCGGTGGTGGTCAACTCGGTGCTGTTCCCACGGGTACGCGTTAACTCGTTTTGCAATATCGATTCAACTGTACTGCTGCCTGATGTGGTCGTTGGCCGATCGTGTCGTCTGCGTCGCTGCGTGATTGATCGCGCCTGCGAACTGCCGGAAGGCATGGTGATTGGCGAAAACCCCGATGAAGACAGTCGCCGGTTTCATCGTTCGGATGAAGGGATCGTACTGGTAACCCGCGCCATGCTGGCCAGACTGGCCAAAGCGGGGCTGTAAGCGATAAGCGGAACTTACGCAATCGGCACGCGGAGCGTGCCGGATAACTTAATGAGGTCGAGGATGCAGGTTTTACATGTCTGTTCAGAACTTTTCCCGCTGCTGAAAACGGGCGGACTGGCTGATGTAGTCGGGGCATTACCTCAGGCGCAAATTGCGGGCGGTACGGATACGCGGGTGCTGTTGCCTGCTTTTCCCGCATTGCGCAAAGGCATACCTGATCTCCAGGTAGTGACGGAGCGAGAGACATTTGCTGGTCATATACGTCTGTTATTTGGTGAATTTAACGGTGTGGGCATCTACTTAATTGATGCGCCCGGCCTCTACGATCGTCCTGGTAGTCCTTATCATGATGAGTCGCAGTTTGCGTATGTCGACAACTATCTGCGCTTTGCGCTGCTGGGCTGGGTTGGCTGCGAACTGGCGTGTGGCATGGATTCCATGTGGCGTCCCGATATCGTGCACGCGCACGACTGGCATGCAGGCCTGACCTGCGCCTATCTGGAAGCACGAGGACGTCCGGCTAAGTCGGTGTTCACGGTGCACAACCTGGCGTATCAGGGCCTGTTCATGGCGCATCATATGGATGAGATTGGCCTGCCATGGTCATTCTTTAACATGCATGGGCTGGAGTTCTTCGGTCAGATCTCTTTCCTGAAAGCGGGACTCTTTTACGCCGACCATATCACGGCGGTCAGTCCGACTTACGCCCATGAAATTACCTCTGCTGAATATGCTTACGGCATGGAAACCCTGCTGGCGCAGCGGATGCGGGAAGGTCGTCTTAGCGGGATTCTTAATGGCGTTGATCCCTCTATCTGGGATCCGGCGCACGACCTGCTGCTGAGCGCACGCTATAACCGCGACACGCTGGAAGCAAAAGCAGAAAATAAACGTCAGCTGCAGGTTGCGATGGGCCTGAAAGTGGATGATAAAGCGCCGGTGTTCTGCGTGATCAGCCGCCTGACTAAACAGAAAGGTCTGGACCTGGTTTTAGAGGCGCTGCCTGGCTTGCTGGCGCAGGGCGGACAGCTGGTGCTGCTGGGTCAGGGCGATGCCGAACTGCAACAGGGATTCCTGGCGGCGGCGGCGGAACATCCCGGAAGTGTAGGCGTGCAGATTGGCTATCACGAAGCATTTTCACACCGCATTGTGGGTGGGGCGGACGTCATTGTGGTGCCGAGTCGCTTTGAGCCCTGCGGTCTGACACAACTTTATGGCCTGAAGTATGGTACGTTGCCGTTAGTGCGACGTACGGGTGGACTGGCCGATACCGTTAATGACAGCTCGTTAGAGAATCTGGCCGACGGTATCGCCAGTGGATTCAGTTTCGAAGATGCCAATGCCTGGTCGCTGTTACGGGCCATCCGACGTGCGTTCGTATTGTGGTCCCGTCCTTCGTTATGGCGCTATGTTCAGCGCCAGGCGATGGCAATGGACTTTAGCTGGCAGGTGGCAGCAACAGCCTACCGTGATCTCTACCAACGTTTGATGTAACGGATTGGGAAAACTGGATATGAACGCACCTTTCACTTACGCCTCACCAACGTTGACGGTTGATGCCTTAAAGCATTCGATTGCCTACAAACTGATGTTTACCATTGGCAAAGATCCCTCTATCGCCAACAAGCACGAGTGGCTCAACGCCTCGCTGCTGGCGGTGCGTGATCGGATGGTTGAGCGCTGGCTGCGTTCCAGCCGTGCCCAGCTCTCTCAGGATGTCCGCCAGGTTTATTACCTGTCGATGGAGTTCCTGATGGGCCGCACGCTGGGGAATGCGCTGCTGGCGATGGGGATTTATGACGATCTCAACCAGGCGCTGGATGAGATGGGGCTGGATCTGGCCGAGCTGATGGAAGAGGAGAACGATCCGGGACTGGGCAACGGCGGTCTCGGTCGCCTGGCGGCCTGTTTCCTCGATTCGCTGGCGACGCTGGGCATGCCGGGCCGTGGCTACGGCATCCGCTATGACTACGGCATGTTCAAACAGAACATCGTGGAAGGTGAGCAGAAAGAGTCTCCGGATTACTGGCTTGAGTATGGTAATCCGTGGGAATTCCAGCGTTTCAATACCCGTTACAAAGTGCGTTTCGGCGGTCGCGTGCAGCATGAAGGCACGAAAGTGCGCTGGCTGGAGACCGAAGAGATTCTGGCGATGGCTTATGACCAGATCATCCCGGGCTTCGACACCGACGCCACCAACACCTTACGACTGTGGGGTGCGCAGGCCAGCAACGAAATCAACCTCGGTAAGTTTAACCAGGGTGATTATTTCGCGGCAGTGGAAGATAAAAACCACTCTGAGAACGTGTCGCGCGTGCTCTATCCGGATGACTCTACCTATTCCGGCCGTGAACTGCGTCTGCGTCAGGAATATTTCCTGGTCTCCGCGACGGTGCAGGACATCCTGAATCGTCACTGGCGGATGCATCAGACCTGGGACAACCTGGCGGACAAAATCGCCATTCACCTCAACGATACCCATCCGGTATTGGCGATCCCTGAACTGATGCGCCTGCTGATTGACGACCATAAGTTCAGCTGGGACAGCGCCTTTGATGTCTGCTGTCAGGTCTTCTCCTATACCAA
Organism: Pantoea hericii; assembly: GCF_014155795.1. Taxonomy (NCBI): domain Bacteria; kingdom Pseudomonadati; phylum Pseudomonadota; class Gammaproteobacteria; order Enterobacterales; family Erwiniaceae; genus Pantoea; species Pantoea hericii. The sequence continues at coordinate 79,160 of NZ_SCKV01000008.1, read as the reverse complement.
CCATACGCTGATGACCGAAGCGCTGGAGACCTGGCCGGTTGATATGATCGGTAAGATCCTGCCGCGTCACCTCAGCATTATTTTCGAGATTAACGACTTCTTCCTCAAGACCATTCAGGATCACTACCCGGATGATTTGGATCTGCTGTCGCGCATTTCGATCATTGATGAGAACGACGGCCGCCGGATTCGCATGGGCTGGCTGGCGGTTGTGGTCAGTCACAAAGTGAACGGCGTGTCTGAGCTGCACTCCAATCTGATGGTGCAGTCTCTGTTTGCCGATTTCTCGCGCCTCTTCCCAGGGCGTTTCTGTAACAAAACCAACGGTGTGACGCCACGTCGCTGGCTGGCGCTGGCCAACCCGGCGCTGTCAGAGGTGCTGGATGAGGAGATTGGTCGTAACTGGCGCACCGATCTCAGTCAGCTGAGCGAACTGAAAGCGCAGATCGACTATCCGGCGTTTATTGAAAAAGTGGCGGTCGCCAAGCATCAGAATAAGCGCCGCCTGGCTGACTGGGTCGCGAAGAATCTGGACGTGGTGCTCGACCCGAACGCGCTATTCGATGTGCAGATCAAGCGTATTCACGAGTACAAACGCCAGTTACTCAATGTGCTGCATGTGATCACCCGCTACAACCGAATCAAGGCCGATCCGCAGGCGAACTGGGTGCCGCGCGTGAATATCTTTGCCGGTAAAGCGGCATCAGCGTATTACGTTGCCAAGCACATTATTCACCTGATCAACGATGTCGCGAATGTGATCAACAATGATCCGCAGGTGAAGAACAAGCTGAAGGTCGTTTTCATCCCGAACTACAGCGTGAGTCTGGCGCAGATCATCATTCCGGCGGCCGATCTTTCTGAACAGATCTCCACCGCAGGCACTGAAGCCTCCGGCACCAGTAACATGAAGTTTGCGCTGAATGGCGCGCTGACTATCGGTACGCTGGATGGGGCTAACGTTGAGATGCTGGATCACGTTGGTGAAGAGAACATCTTTATCTTCGGGAATACCACGCCACAGGTCGAAGCGCTGCGTAAGAACGGCTATAACCCGCGTGACTATTACGAAGGCGATGAGGAACTGCACCAGGTGCTGACCCAGATTGCTTCAGGTCTGTTTAGTCCGCAGGATCCGGGCCGCTACCGCAATCTGTTCGATTCACTGGTTAACTTCGGCGATCACTATCAGTTACTGGCGGATTATCGCAGCTACGTAGATACCCAGGATAAGGTGGATGCGCTCTACCGTAAGCCGGATGAGTGGCAGCGCCGCGCGGCGAAAAACATCGCCGGAATGGGCTACTTCTCGTCGGACCGTACTATTCAGGAGTACGCTGACGAGATCTGGAATATCTCGCCGGTAAGGTTGTAAGGCTCCTGCAGTAAATTTTGTTTTCTCTGCGGCCGAGGGATCGACCGCACTCTTCCTCTTTCTGCTTTTTTCCCACGCCACACACCTCTAAAAAATTCAGCCGCTTATCGACTCCAGGCCTGTAAATGCCCGTTGTGCGAGCGTGATCATTACACCCTGGTGAAGAATCGTTACTATGCGGACATGCAAAACGACCCTACAGGCAACCGCAGCCAATGAGTGACAACATTAACCAGGAAATTACCTTCCGTAAGCTCAGCGTCTTCATGATGTTTATGAGCAAAGGCAATATCGCCCGCACGGCGGAAGCGCTGGAGCTGAGCAGCGTCAGCGTGCATCGCGCCCTGCACACGCTGGAAGAGGGCATCGACTGCCCGCTGTTTATTCATAAAGGCCGCAACCTGGTGCCGCTGCCGGCTGCCTGGACGCTGCTGGACTATTGTCGCGACGTGACCACACTGATGGGCAAAGGCATTGAAGAGGCGCGCAAAGTGGCGGGTATCGGCGGGGGTCGCCTGCGGCTTGGCACACTCTACTCGCTGACGCTTGAAACCATTCCCCGCCTGATCATGGGCATGAAGCTGCGTCGTCCAGCCCTGGAGCTTGACCTGACTATGGGGTCGAATCAGATGCTGCTCAATATGCTGGAAGATGACGCGCTGGATGCGATTCTGATCGCCACCGATGAGGGCGAACTCAGTGATGCGCAATTTGAAGTGATTCCGCTGTTCACAGACAGCATCTTTCTGGCCATGCCGGCTGGAGAATCGCAGAGCGCAACCGGACCGGTGGATCTGCGTGATTATGCTGACCGTGATTTTGTCTCACTGGCAGAGGGATTCGCCACTTATGCCGGTTCACAGGAGGCATTTCAGATTGCCGGATTTGAACCGCGCATGGTTACCCAGGTAAATGACATCTTCTCGATGATAAGCCTGGTGCAGGCGGGCGTGGGTCTGGCGCTGATTCCGGGACGGATGAAGAAGGTGTATGAAAATAACATCCAGCTGCTGAGGCTGGCTGAGCCTTACCAGATGCGTCAGCAGATCTCGATTGTCTACTCACATCACCGCGAACGTGACAATGACCTGCTGGCCCTGGCGGCAGAAGGGCGAATGTACGCCCGCAGCCTTACTGATGTAACCGTTTAACGAGATGCAGTGCCACCTCCACGCTGTTACGTTCCAGACAAATCGCTTCGCCCTGCCAGTTCGCCTGACGCGTCAGACCGGTCAGCACACTGCCAGGCGGCATCTCAATGGCCAGTCGGGCGTCACGCTGATTCGCTGCAACCATCGCATCATTCCACTGCACTGTGCGCGCCATATTAAAGGCAAGATCGTCGGCAATTTTCTCCGGCTCCCAAATCACCCGCGCGGTTGAGCCGCTGAGGTAGGCACAATCGGGGCGGGAGAGGGTGACGGACGCAAAGGCGCGAGCCAGTTCGGCGGCGGGTTTATCCAGCAGCGCGCAGTGCGATGGCACGCTCACCGCGAGCTTAATCGCTTTACTGGCTCCCGCATCCAGCGCCCTCTGCGCGACCACTGCCATATCCTCGTCGCGGCCAGCAATCACAATCTGCGTTTCCGCATTGAGGTTCGCGATGTAGGTGTTACTGCCGGGCAGCAGTTTCTCCAGCTGGCTCAGCGTTAAGCCAGTGATCGCGGTCAGGCCATATCCCTGCGGATACGCCTGCTCCATCAGATCGCCGCGCAGCGCAACCAGCCGCAGGGCGTCGCTGAAATCCAGCGCGCCGGAAATCACCGCCGCAGGAAACGCGCCAATCGATAAACCGCTGACGATATCGGGTTTCACCCCACGGCGGATCAGTTCGCGCGCCCAGGCAACACCTGAAATCAGCAGACAGAGCTGCACGGCTCGGGTGTGGCGCAGTGCATCGGCACTGTCGAGCCGGTCAGCTTCGTCGCCCAGCACCGCACGCACGCGGCTTTTCAGCGCATCCCCCTCAGGCAGATGTTGCAGCATCCCGGCACGCTGGGTGCCCTGGCCGGGGAAGGTAAAGAGTATTTTCATGGATTCTCCCTGCTCCAGGGTGAAGCGGTCAGTATCGGTCCGGTGTCGGTTTTTAACAGCACGCGCTCCTCGCGTAGCCACTCGTTCAGGGCAAAGGCGCCAGACGGCGTTTCCACCTGCGTATCCACCCGGCAGCTCAGCGCGTCGGTTGCTGTCTGCCAGCGTTGCAGCGCATCGCGTGGCAGTGGCTGCGGGGCGCGGATGATGACATCCAGATCGCTGGCGGCGTGCAACACAGGGCATTGCGTTGCCAGCGCATAACCGGTGCTGCCGGTAATGCCCCAGCGCCACGGCCAGGCGGTCTCGCTGAGCGAAATCGCCGCGCTGACAGGCGCATAAGCCGTAAAGGGCGAATCCAGCAGCCGTGTGCGTTCAGCCAGCCATTCTGGCGTCACCACGCGGATAATAGTGTCTGACGTGATCCAGCCAGCGGCGCGTCGCTCACGTCGCTCACCGCGCACGCCAATCGGGATCAAACCGGATTCATGGCGATCGCGCCGCACCACCACCGGCATGTCGGGATGCCAGAACGGGCTGACCCAGCTCTCCTGAATCGTGGCTAAAGCACTGCTGTGTCGCAGCCAGAGCAAATCGTGGGGACGCGGCGCACGCATATTACATTCCTGATGTCAGCGTAATGAACAACGGTAAAGATAAAATACACAGAATTGAGCTTAGCAGCAGCACGGCCTCAGCATCGGGTGACTGCACGCCAAAGCGGTTGCCGAACACCACGCCAAAGAAACCGGCTGACAGCGCTATCATCAGAATAGCGGTGATTGCCACTGACCCGTGAAGTCCCAGCGCCAGCACCAGACCCCAGGCGATAAAGGGCTGAATCAGCAGTTTGGCAACCGTCCCGACGCCGACGATGGCGTTGAGTTTCAGCTGACGTGCGGAGAGGATCACGCCGGTCAGGAACAGCGCGGCGGCGGTGGCTGCCAGCCCCAGCGGCTTAATCGCTGAGATGACCAGCTCCGGCATTCTGAAGCCCAGCGCCGACAACACCACACCCAGCAGCGGGCCAAGAACGATCGGCTTTTTGAGCGAGCGCCACATCAGCACCGGCAGCATGGTCACTGTCGAACCCACATTCTCACCGGCAATGCGCGCTTTTTCCCGTTCCAGAATCAGCAGGCAGAAGGGTGTCATCAGCACCGAGCCGCAGGCAATTGAAACCGCAACAGAAAGTGAAGTTGCTGAACCTTCTCCCAGTACGCTGCCCAGAATCGGCAGCCCCAGCGCGGCGTAATTGGGCAGGGCGACAGTCAGCGTTAATACCGCAGCATCCTGAGGCGACTTTTTAAACAGGCGGGTCGCCAGGAAATAGAGTGCCACATAGGTTATCCACATCGCCCCGGTTAAGACCACAATCAACGGCGACTGCGCCACGATACCCGACCAGGGTGTCTGTACGGTGGCACTGAACAGCGCAGCGGGCAGCGCAAAATCCATCACGAAAATATTGAGCAGGGAGACATCTCTGTTATTGACCATTCCGGCCTTACCGGCCCAGAAACCTAACAGCATAGTGATAAAAATTGGAGCAAGGGCATGAACAATTATGTAAATCATAAATCACCTGTAATTAAGAGAAAAATTCTTTAAAAACAGCGATGTTTATAATTCTGAACACGGCCACTGCTCCGGGGCGCACGTCGCGATGCGCCCCGTCAGACCGGTTTCGGCAGGTTGGTTTTTTTTATGTCATTACCAGGTCGCGCGCATACGTTCGCGAACCAGGGAGGAGCTTTGACGATTAGAGGCGCCAAGGCGGTTTTTCAGGGTAGGATCCTGACGCGCGTCACTGATCGCCTTCTGTAATGCAATTTCGACCATCGCCACATCAGCGTCAGACGGCGCATCAGGATTAGCAACGTTCAGCAGATCAGAGAGCAGACCCAGCGTGGCGAAGTTATTCACGTCATATGCCATTGGGGGAATGGTGGCGGCCAGTTTCTCCAGCGCCTCTACCGAACGCAGTGTGATGCGCGCCGCTGACGCTTTGCCCATGGCATGGACCAGCACGCCCTGATCGTTGAGCGCAATCAGGCGGTTGGCCTGATATCCGTGTGCCAGGAACGCACCGGACATTGCTTTACCCACAATCAGACCAATCACCGGATGACCGTCAAGGCGCGCATTCGCATAGGCGCCTGCTGCACCTGCCAGCGCCTGGTGAATGCCAAACGCCTCTTCGCGGCGACCGTAGGCCTGACTGGGGACGTCGATCACCGCCACAATCGGACGTTTCACAGCGCTGTTTTTGTCAGCTTCCCGCGTTTCATTCACCACTTTCGCCAGCGTCCAGCCTTCCAGCAGACCCACTTCGCCCTGCGCGGCGCGCGGATAGTGGTTTTGGGCATCGGGCACGACGGCGATAAAGCGGACATCTTCGCCATTAAGCTGGCCGTCAGCCACCTGAACAGAGGCGCACAGACCGCTCAGGCGCTGTGCATCAGGTGCAAGTTTTTCCAGCCAGGTTGCACCACGGCTGCTTGTCTGCGTCATTATTTCTCCTCCCGGGCGAAAAGCTGTTTAATCTGCGCGGTGTCCGCCTGCTGGCGGGTATCGAACTGCGTCAGACGTGACAGGAAGTCGTCATACTTATCACTGCGGTTCTGCGCCGGAACGCCCCTGGCAATAAAATCATGCATCGCGGTTTTCACGGCATTGATACCGTCATTCACCAGCGCATCGACCAGGCCACTGGCGTAGCGGATTTCGCCGCCGGTCATGCTCCAGATAAACGGACGATCGCGAGAGTCGTACTCTTCAATTCCCGCTTCCTGCTCAATCACCTGTGGGCCGTTCAGGCCCAGACGGGCTTCACGGGTCACAATCAGGTAGCTGCAGAGCGCGGCGGCGATAGACATCCCACCGAAGCAGCCAACGGTGCCGCTGACGATGCCGATCACCGGGGTGTAGCGGCGCAGGTCGACAATCGCCGCATGAATATCGGCAATCGCTGCCAGCCCCAGGTTCGCTTCCTGTAACCTCACGCCACCGGTCTCAAGGCAGAGCACCGCCTGTGTCGGGATGCCATTGCGATTGTCTTCTGCCGCCAGCTCCAGCGCCGCCGCCATTTTCGCCCCGGAGACTTCGCCCATGCTGCCGCCCTGGAAGGTGCCTTCGATGGCGATCACCACCGCAGACTGACCGTTCAGCGTGCCGCGTGCCACGACCATGCCATCATCGGACTGGGGCACCACGCCCTGCGGAGCCAGCCAGGGCGACATGATGCCCTCAAAAGGATCCAGCAGTTCGCGGTAGCTGCCCGCATCCAGCAGCGCATGCGCACGTTCGCGGGCACGTAATTCAATAAAACTGGCATCGTTACGCATGACTCACCTCCTCAAAAACCTGTTCAATACGAATACGCGCCACGCCGGGTGTCGCACCGAAATCGTGGATAATCATCTCTCCGGCGGGCAGACCGTTGATTAAGTTCAGGCGGTCAAACAGCGCTTTCCAGCGGGCGTCGCTGTTATCCAGTGAGGTGGTGATATTGACGTTCAGTGTCTGGCCTTCAGTTGCGGTGTACAGCACTTCCATATCACCGGAACCAACGACCCCGGCCAGCGCTCTGCCACTGAGCAGGCGGTTAGCAGGTAGAGATAATGTGATGTGTTCCATAATGGCCTCTAAAAATAAGAATGTTCAGGCGAACAGACCCGATCGATAAACAGCGTTGCGGCCAGCAAATCGGCGGCTCCGCCCGGCGAGGCGTTGAGCGCCAGCATCCGGCGGTCAAGCTGCTGAAGCGCCCTCTGACCCGCCGCTGTACGGCAGCCGCCTGCCAGCAGCACGGCGCGTGCGCCCTGTTGCATGGCGTCGAGTCCGGTCATGCCTGCACGTGACAGCACGCAGGTATCGCTGAGTGAAGTCATGATTGCCATCAGCGCATCCAGCCGGGCTTCGCTCTCACTGGCACCCACCGCACGGCTGATCAGCAACTGCGGCAGCGCCAGCTTCATCACGTGAGGAAATGCCTGTTGCGCCTCTTCGCGTGCGCCGGGTACCTGATAGCGGTGCGTCGCTTTTAACCCTTTGCTGAACACTCTGGGGGCGTGGCTGTCGGGCAGGCTCGCCAGCGCGGCAGCGGTGCGGGCCAGCGTGTCAGCCGTGGCTGTGCCACCCTGCATGGCAGCGGCACTGACCAGCAATCCCAGCGCCCAGATCGCGCCCCGATGGGTGTTCACGCCGCCGGTTGCTGCCATCATCTGCTGTTCGCCATCGCGGCCGAGCCGACCGACTGTTTCGCGCAGGGCGATGTCGGCGGGACGAAGCCAGCTGTGACGGGCCAGCGCCAGAAAGGTGGGCATCAGGCTGTGGGCAGAACGCTCCATCAGCGCCAGCGTCAGATCCCGATGTGCGCCGTTTCCCCGACTGTCCACCAGACCCGGCTTGGGGCTCAGGCGTGCTTCATCAATCAGGCAATCGCGCGCAATCGTCGCCAGATGACTGGCCTGCGCCTCGGCATGAGTCTGTGACAGGAGTTTCATTACCAGCTCCGGAATTTAGCAGGCGGGTTGTACAGGCCATCTGACCATTCAACCAGGTCAGCGACGCTGCCAGCGGCAAGCAGTGAACGGGTGGCATCGGAGCGACGGATACCCATATCCTCCGGGTAAACCACTTTGCCGCTTTTACGCAGTGCAGCGACGCGTGCTGCATCCACACCCAGACCGATATCGGTAATTCCGGCGACTGCGGCGACCATGGCGCGACGTTCCTCAAGGCTTTCTGCCCGATAGAGATAGGCGATACCTTCCTCGGTCAGCACGTGCGTCACGTCATCGCCATAGATCATCACCGGCGCCAGCGGCATACCGGAGGATTTCGCCACCTCAACCGCATCGAGGGTTTCAACGAAGGTTGGTTTTGCACCGGCCTGAAAGGTCTCGACCATCTGCACCACCAGTTTTTTACCGCGCTGCATCGGGTCTGGCTCGGTGATCATATTCAGCCAGGCGGGTGTTGCGTGGCGGCGGCCATGGGGATCGTGACCCATGTTTGGCGCGCCACCGAAGCCGGAAAGACGACCACGGGTGACGGTAGAGGAGTTGGCCAGGCCATCAACCTGTAGGGTGGCACCGATAAACATATCGACCGCGTACTGACCTGCCAGCTGACAGAACGCACGGTTAGAGCGCATTGAACCGTCGCTGCCGGTAAAGAAGATGTCGGGACGGGCGCGGATATACTCTTCCATCCCCAGCTCGCCGCCGAAACAGTGCACGCTCTCCACCCAGCCGCTCTCGATGGCCGGGATCAGCGTCGGATGCGGGTTCAGCGCCCAGTGCTTACAGATTTTGCCTTTCAGACCGAGCTGTTCGCCGTAGGTGGGCAGCAGCAGTTCGATCGCGGCGGTGTTAAAACCGATACCGTGGTTAAGCGACTGCACCTGATGCTCGGCGTAGATGCCTTTAATCGCCATCATCGCCATCAGGATATGCTCCTGCTTAATCAGGCGCGGATCGCGGGTAAACAGCGGTTCGATAAAGAACGGTTTATCTGCCACCACGATGTAGTCAATCCAGGAGCCAGGAATATCGACGCGTGGCAGGTCGGTTTCGTCATCGACCAGTTCGTTGACCTGGGCTATCACGATACCGTCACGAAATGCGGCGGCTTCCACCAGCGCCGGGGTATCTTCGGTACTCGGGCCGGTATAAAGGTTGCCTTTGCGGTCGGCTTTATAGCCGGCAATCAGCGCCACATTCGGACTGAGGTCAACGTAGAGACGGGAATAGAGTTCGATATAGGTGTGAATCGCGCCGATTTCCAGCTGACCATCCTGCAACAGCTGAGACATGCGCAGGCTCTGGGGACCGGAGAAGGAGAAGTCGAGTTTACGGGCAATGCCTTTTTCAAAAATATCGAGATGTTCGCTGCGGCCGACGCTGGGCATAATCATATGCAGGTCGTGAATTTTCGCCGGATTCACCGCCGCCAGGGTGCGGGATAAAAAGTCAGCCTGCTTCTGGTTGTTGCCTTCCAGTACCACGCGGTCGCCTGGTGCGATTAACTGTTCAAATGCTTCAACGGCTCTTTCAGCAGGAATAACTTTGCCATCAAGGGGAAAGGAGGCCAGACGACGCGCTTTTTCACTGCGGCGTGTGTTCCACTCCCGGGCAGGCGTTTGGCCTGTGTTCATTTCAACCTCCGGATTTGAATCGCTCTGTTGACGTTTATGCTGAGGGAAGTCTGAGCTTTCTTAAAACGGTGTTCAATTAAGCAAAAAAACGGAACGTTAGATTTAAGGTAACAATGGCGAAAAGGGGGATACGCAGTCAGGATGCGTTGAGTTTACGCGGGGAAGCATGAAGAAAAGGTTGCAGGGGGCAAAAGCCTGAATCGGTATTCATGATGAACAAAGCCAGTCATACCGGTTTGCTCGCTGACAGGCGTTTCTTCTGATGAGGTGTGAGGATGCGGCTGGCCTGAATATTAACCGAATAAGCAGCCAATAAAAAAAGCAGGCCGAAGCCTGCTTTCTGTTGTTGTATTGCTCGCTTATGACGCCAGCGACAGTGCCGGTTTGGCTTTCGCCGCCAGCCACTCTGCCACACGGGCCTGCTGCTCTTTGGTCAGCCACATACCCTGTTTGGTACGACGCCAGATAGCATCGTCAAGCTCACGTACCCATTCATGCTGCACCAGGTAGCGTAACTCCGCCTCATAGAAGTCGTGACCGAAGTTCTCACCCAGATCGTCCAGACTTTTCGCACCCGCCAGCAGGGTTTCAGTGCTGCTGCCGTAAGTGCGTGAGAAGTGGCGCGCCATGTTTTCAGTGATGAACGGATAACGACGACGCAGGCTGACCGCGTAATCATCGCTGGTGCCGTTGATATTACCGCCCGGCAACACGCAGTTTTTGGTCCAGGCTGGGCCGGCTTTCGGATAGTACTTCGCCAGTTTCTCCAGCGCATGTTCTGCCAGCTTGCGATAAGTGGTCAGCTTGCCACCAAACACGGAAAGCAGCGGTGCCTGACCGTTATCATCGCGCACATCCAGCGTGTAATCGCGAGTGATCGCCTGCGGCGAATCAGATTCGTCATCACACAGCGGACGGACACCTGAGTAAGACCAGACGATATCGTCGGCGGTCAGCTGCTTTTTAAAGTGTCCGTTGAACACTTTCAGCAGGTACTCGGTCTCGCTGTCATCGATATGGACGCTTTTCGGATCGCCTTTGTATTCCACATCGGTGGTGCCGATGATTGAGAACTCATCCATCCAGGGAATGACAAACACGATGCGGTTATCTTCGTTCTGCAGGATATAAGCCTGTTTCTCGGTATGGACGCGCGGCACCACAATATGGCTGCCTTTAATCAGGCGGATACCGTAAGGCGATTTCAGCTTCAGGCTGTCGTCGAACAGCTGTTTGACCCACGGGCCTGCCGCGTTGACCAGACCTTTCGCCTGCCAGGTAAAGGTTTTGCCGGTATCAACATCTTCGGCTTCGACCATCCACAGGCCACCTTCACGCCAGGCGCGGGTGACACGAGTACGGGTACGCACTTCGCCACCATGCTTAACCACTTCCTGCGCATTCAGAACGACCATGCGGGCATCATCTACCCAGCAGTCGGAGTATTCGAATCCGCGCGTGATTTCTGGCTTCAGGGCCGAATCCGCGCCAAATCGCAAACTTTTGCTGCCTGGCAGGCTGGTACGCTTGCCAAGATGGTCATACATGAACAGGCCGGTACGAATCATCCACGCCGGACGCAGATGCGGACGGTGCGGCAAGCGGAAGCGCATCGGAAACGCCAGGTGCGGCGCCATTTTCAGCAGGACTTCGCGCTCGGCCAGTGCTTCACTGACCAGGCGGAATTCGTAATGTTCAAGGTAGCGCAAGCCGCCATGAATCAGTTTTGAGCTGGCTGAAGAGGTCGCGCAAGCCAAATCCCGCGCCTCCAGCATTAACACCGACAGTCCGCGTCCTGCAGCGTCTGCTGCAATGCCGGCACCGTTGATGCCGCCGCCGATCACGATCAGGTCTTTGGTTTCCACGTCATCTCCTCCGATGTTCGGAATAGTTCTCTTATGTTCGTTTTCGAGCATAATCATAATCGCAAACCAACATTTACGCCAGTCTTTAACCCGGTAAAAACATTTTTGCGTGATATAGCTAACATTCTGCCCACCAAAAAAACAGATAGCCGTAACGATTGTCAGGTTATCGGCGCGGATTATCGGGTTACACTACGCGCTATTGTGATGCTGTTATGAGAGATCCCATGGAAACGTTTGAATGTATTGATGTGCAGCAGGCGCAGGCGCGTCTGGCGCAGGGTGCGCTGCTGGTGGATATCCGTGATCCGCAAAGTTATGTCCTTGGCCATGCGGCGGGCGCGCTGCATCTGACCAACGCCAACCTCAGCGAGTTTGTCAGTGGCGCGGATCAAAGCCTGCCCGTGCTGGTGATGTGCTATCACGGTAATAGCAGCAAAAGTGCGGCGCAGTATCTTCTGGGACAGGGCTTCAGCGCGGCGTACAGCATTGATGGCGGCTTTGATGCCTGGCGTGCCGCCTTCCCTCAGCAGGTTGCCTCTGGCAGTGAATAGCTTGCTGCTCGTCACATGGAGAGTTAATGATGCGCATTACCCAATTTAATCAGCCGCGCATGGCGCAGGCGTTTGTTGACTACATGGCGACGCAGGGCATCACGTTGCGTATTGAGCATGAAAATCACTACGTCATCATGCTGGATGATGAGAGCAAGATTGCAGTGGTCGAAAACGAACTTCAGCAGTTTCTGCATGACCCTAACCATCCGCGCTATCAGGCCGCCAGCTGGCACAGCGGCAAGACTGACAGCGGTTTGCGCTATGAGCGTAGCAATATCTGGGCGAACATCCGCGAGCGTGCCGGTCCGCTGACCATGACCCTGATGGTGCTCTGCATCGCGGTCTTTATTCTGATGCAGGTCATGGGCGATCAGGCCGTGATGGCGTGGCTCTCCTGGCCGGATGCCGACCAGCATCTTCAGGTCTGGCGCTGGTTCAGTCATGCGCTGCTGCACTTTTCACTGCTGCACATCCTGTTTAATCTGATGTGGTGGTGGTATCTCGGCGGCGCGGTTGAAAAGCGTCTGGGCAGCGGCAAACTGTTTGTAATTATGCTGATTTCGGCGCTGCTCAGCGGCTGGCTGCAGGCGAAGTTCAGTGGCATCTGGTTTGGTGGTCTGTCGGGCGTGGTCTATGCCCTGATGGGTTACTGCTGGCTACGCGGTGAGCGCGATCCCGACAGCGGCGTCTATCTTGAACGGGGATTGATCGGTTTTGCGGTGGTCTGGCTGGTGATTGGCTGGTTCGGCGTCTTTGGTCTGGCGATTGCCAACGCGGCGCACGTTGCTGGTCTGGTGGTCGGGCTGGCGATGGCGCTGGTCGATACGCGTAACGTCACGCGTCGATAGACAGGTTTAGCGGGTTAACAGGAGAGGAACGTGAAGCAGACGCAACGTCATGACGCGATTATCGATTTAGTCCGTCGTCAGGGATATGTCAGTACTGAGGAGCTGGTAGATCATTTTGAGGTCAGCCCGCAGACCATTCGTCGCGACCTCAACGATTTGGCCGATCAAAACAAAATTCAGCGCCACCACGGCGGCGCGGCGCTTCCTTCCAGCTCTGAGAATACCGCCTGGCACGATCGCAAAATGATGTGGTCAGCGGAAAAAGCGCGGATTGCGCAGCGTGTTGCCAGCCAGATCCCGGATGGCGCTACGCTGTTTATTGATATTGGCACCACGCCGGAAGCGGTGGCGCATGCGCTGCTCAACCACAGCAATTTACGTGTGGTGACCAATAACCTTAACGTCGCGATGCTGTTAATGGGCAAACCCGATTTCCGGGTGATTATCGCGGGCGGTGAAGTGCGCACCCGCGATGGCGCCGTGATGGGGGAAGCGACGCTCGACTTTATTTCTCAGTTCCGGCTCGATTACGGCATCCTGGGGATCAGCGGCATCGACATGGATGGGTCGCTGCTGGAGTTCGACTATCACGAAGTCCGCACCAAACGCGCGATTATAGAAAATTCACGCTGCGCGATGCTGGTGGTGGATCACTCGAAATTTGGCCGAAATGCCATGGTTAACCTTGGCAACATGAGTCTGCTGGATTATCTCTACACCGATAAAATGCCGCCAGCCAGCGTCATGAAAGTGATTGAGCAGCATGAGGTTCACCTCGAACTCTGCTGATTCCTGCGACGCCAGCCACCCGGCTGGCGTTTTTCTTTGATTGTTGTCGCTTTTTCCCCCACTCACGTCTTAACTTAACGGTTGCTGGCACCCGGTTGCCAGCCCGTGCGCTTTCTATTTTTGTTTTGCTTCACCTCATTGCGTAACAGAAGGGAGTGATATGCCGCAGCAAAAATTTAATAAAGCCCGTTTTACCGCTGCCCTGACCCGACAGTGGCAACAGTTGAGTCTCCATTCCGCCCAACAGATGACCTCGCACCAGGCGTGGCAGGCGGTCAGTGCGGCACTGGCAGAACTGCTCGATACCCAGCCGGCACCGCGTCCGGCTAAGCAGCAGCGTCACGTAAATTACCTGTCGATGGAGTTTCTCATTGGTCGTCTGACCGGCAACAATCTGCTGAATCTCGGCTGGTATGACGAGGTCAAAGCGGCGCTGGCTGAGCAGCAACTTGATTTAACCGAATTGCTGGAGCAGGAGATCGACCCGGCACTCGGCAACGGCGGGCTGGGGCGACTCGCCGCCTGCTATATGGATTCGATGGCAACGGTGGGGCAGTCCGCCACCGGCCACGGGCTGAATTATCATTATGGCCTGTTCCGCCAGTCTTTTGAGGAGGGTAAGCAGATTGAAGCGCCCGATGACTGGCAGCGTGAACGCTATCCGTGGTTTCGTCACAATGCGGCGCTGGATGTGGACGTTGCGATGGGCGGCCGGGTGGAAAAGCGTGAGGATGGCGGTGTACGCTGGCTTCCCGATTTTACGCTGCGTGGTGAGGCCTGGGATTTGCCGGTGACCGGCTACCGCAACGGCGTGACACTGCCGCTGCGCCTGTGGCAGGCCGTGAGTGCGCACCCGTTTGACCTGACGGCCTTTAACGACGGCAATTTCCTTCAGGCGGAGCAGCCTGGTATTGAGGCGGCAAAACTCACCAAAGTGCTCTATCCCAATGACAACCATCAGGCCGGCAAGCGGCTGCGTTTGATGCAGCAATATTTTCAGTGTGCCTGCGCCGTAGCCGACATCCTGCGCCGTCACCATCTGGCGGGCCGCAGCATTCACAGTCTGCCGGACTTTGAGGTGATCCAGCTCAACGATACCCATCCGACCATCGCCATCCCCGAGATGCTGCGTGTGCTGCTGGATGAACATCAGCTGAGCTGGGATGAGGCGTGGCATATCACCAGCCGCTTGTTCGCTTACACCAACCACACGCTGATGCCGGAGGCGCTGGAGCGCTGGGATGAGAAGCTGATGCGCAGCCTGCTGCCGCGCCATATGCTGATTATCAAAGAGATTAATCAGCGGCTGAAAAAGCAGGTGAAACAGCACTGGCCGGATGACAAAGCGATGTGGCACAAGCTGGCGGTGGTGGCGGACGGACAGGTGCGCATGGCCAATCTCTGTGTGGTGAGTGGCTTTGCGGTCAACGGCGTGGCGGCACTGCACTCCCGCCTGGTGGTCAGCGATCTCTTCCCGGAATATCACCAGCTCTGGCCGCAAAAATTCCACAACGTCACCAACGGCATTACGCCGCGTCGCTGGCTGAAGCAGTGTAATCCGGCGCTGGCGGCACTGATTGATGAGACGCTGAAAACGGAGTGGGCCAATAACCTTGATGCGTTAACCGGTCTGGAGCCGTATGCCGACGATCAGGCGTTTCGTCAGCGCTATCGCAGCATCAAACAGCAGAACAAAGCGCAGCTCACAGAGTATATCGCCCGCCATACCGGCATCATCGTGAACCCGGCGGCGCTGTTCGATGTGCAGATCAAACGTCTGCATGAGTACAAGCGCCAGCACCTCAGCCTGCTGCATATCCTCTACTGCTATCAGAAGCTTCTGAACAACCCGGAAGATGTCACCTTCACGCCGCGGGTGTTCCTGTTCGGGGCCAAAGCCGCGCCGGGTTACTACCTGGCAAAAAATATTATCTACGCCATTAACAAGGTTGCGGAGGTGGTGAACAACGACCCGCGGGTGGGTGACAGGCTCAAAGTGGTGTTTATCCCGGACTACCGCATCACCGTGGCTGAACTGATGATCCCGGCGGCCGATCTCTCCGAGCAGATCTCTACAGCCGGTTATGAAGCCTCGGGCACTGGCAACATGAAGCTGGCGCTGAATGGCGCGCTGACTATTGGCACGCTGGATGGTGCGAATGTCGAGATTGCCGAACAGGTGGGCGAGGAGAATATCTTTATCTTCGGTCACACCGTGGATGAGGTGAAGGCGCTCAAAGCGAAAGGCTACAACCCGAAAAAGGTGCGTAAGCAGAACAAGCCGCTGGACGATTTACTGAAATCGCTGGAGAAAGGCAAATTCAGCGGCGGGGATAAACATGCGTTTGACCTGATGCTGGAGAGCCTGACCAAAAATGGCGATCCCTGGCTGGTGCTGGCTGATTTTCAGGCCTATGTCGAGGCACAGCAACGGGTGGAAGCCCTGTGGCGTGACCCGGAAGGCTGGACCCGCGCCGCTATCCTCAATACGGCCCGAACCGGCATGTTCAGTTCGGACCGTTCCATTCGTGACTATCAGCAACGTATCTGGCAGGCACCGCGCTAAGGAGCAGCAATGAAGCAAAATGCACTCGATCAGGCCGCCCGTGCCGCGGGAATTTCACTGGATTACATCAACGTTAACGGCGAGAAAGCGGCGATCAGCGATGAGACCAAACGCGCGCTGCTGGCGGTAATGGACGATCCGCAGGATGCCAAAAAATCACCGCTGCCGCCGGTCGCGGTGTTCAGCGGCAGTGGCAAACGGCAATTGACGCCACAGGGCAGCGGCGTCTACAGCTGGCAGTTGCAGACCGAAAAGGGCAAGCAGTTTAGCGGCGAGTTAACCGCCGGAGAGCCTTTTTCGCTGCCGGGGCCGCTGACACAGGGTTATCACCAGCTCACGCTCACTAAAGGAAAGAAGCGCTGGCAGACGCGGATTATTGTCGCGCCGCGCCGCTGCTATCTGCCGCCAGCGCTGGAGGCGGGAGAGAAACGCTGGGGCGCGCTGGTGCAGCTCTACACGGTGCGATCTGAACAGAACTGGGGCATTGGCGACTTCGGCGACCTTGACCAGCTGCTGGTGCAACTGGCTGAGCGCGGCGGCGATTTTGTCGGGCTGAATCCGCTGCATGCGCTCTATCCCACCAGCGCCGGTTTCGCCAGCCCGTACAGTCCGTCATCCCGCCGCTGGCTGAATGTGATTTATATCGACGTCAGTCAGGTCGCCGATTTTCAGCAAAGCGCGGCAGCACAGAAGTGGTGGAAAAGTGCCAAAACCCAAAAGGCGCTGACCAAAGCGCGAGAGGCAGAGTGGGTTGACTACGAGGCCGTGATAGCGCTTAAGCTCACTGCGCTGCGGCACGCCTGGGCCCACTTCCAGGCGCGTGATAACCAGAGCGAAGAGCATCAATCCTGGGCAGCTTTTGTACGTCAAGGCGGCGACAGCCTGCGTTATCAGGCGGCCTACGACGGTATCCAGCTGGAGCGGCAGGCGGACAAGACGCAGCAGGGCGGCTGGCCTGCGTGGCCGGAAGCGTGGCGTAACAGCCAGTTGCCCGAGGTGCAGCAGTGGTGTGAGCAGCATGAAGAGGAGATCGCGTTCTGGCAGTGGCTACAATGGCTGGCACAGCAGCAGTTCTCGGCCTGCTGGACGCACAGTCAGGCGCTGGGCATGAGTGTGGGGCTTTATCGTGATCTGGCGGTGGGCGTAGCAGAGGGCAGTGCGGAAACCTGGCACGACCCGGAGCTTTATCGCCTTAAAGCCTCAGTGGGCGCGCCACCCGATCGTCTGGGTCCGCTGGGACAAAACTGGGGCTTACCGCCGATGGACCCGCATGTGATGCAGGCGCGGGGCTATCAGCCGTTCATCGACATGCTGCGCGCCAACATGCGCGACTGCGGCGCATTGCGTATCGACCATGTGATGTCTCTACTGCGTCTGTGGTGGGTACCGGCCGGGGAGACAGCGGATAAAGGCGCCTATGTCGCCTATCCGGTCAATGACCTGCTGGGCATCCTGGCGCTGGAGAGCCATCGGCTGCGCTGCATGGTGATTGGTGAAGACCTGGGCACCGTGCCTCAGGAAATTATCAGCCTGCTGCGTAAAAGCGGTGTCTTTTCATGGAAGGTGCTCTGGTTTGAGCAGGAGAAAGATCAGCGTTATCGCGCGCCGCAGGACTATCCACGCCAGTCTATCGCCAGCGCCAGTACCCATGATCTGCCGACGCTGACCGGTTTCTGGGAGCAGGGCGACCTGGATCTGGGTGAGAAGCTGGGCCTTTATCCGGGCGATGCAGTGAAAGCGCTGCATCAGCAGCGTGCCGCGCAGAAACAGGCGCTGCTGGATGCGCTGCATCAGGCGGGTGCCTTACCGGCCCGCAGTCAGAAGAAGGCGGAGAAGCTGAACATGACACCTGCGCTGAACCGGGCCATCCATCGCTTCCTGGCGGATACCGACAGTGCGCTGCTTGGACTGCAGCCTGAGGACTGGCTCGGTATGACCACGCCGGTCAACGTGCCGGGCACGGTAGATCAGTACCCTAACTGGCGACGCAAGCTGAGCAAAACGCTGGAGGCAATCTTTGCGGACAAGGAGGTGAATACGCTGCTGAAGGTGGTCAGTGAGCAGCGTCAGTCAGGACAGAAAGGGCAATAAAAATAGCGCGGCAGTCAGGCTGCCGCGCTTTATCATCAGTAGAACGAGTGTTCACCACGCTGATGCTCGGTAATATCCCGCACGCCTTTCAGTTCCGGGAAGGCAGCCAGCAGCTCTTTCTCGATACCATCTTTCAGGGTCACATCGATCATCGAACAGCCGTTACAGCCGCCGCCGAACTGCAGAATGGCGTAACCATCTTCGGTGATCTCCATCAGCGATACGCGACCGCCGTGGCCAGCGAGCTGTGGGTTGATCTGCGCCTGCAGCAGGTACTCAACGCGCTCAACCATTGGCGCATCATCAGAGACTTTGCGCATCTTGGCATTCGGCGCTTTCAGCGTCAGCTGAGAACCCAGATTATCAGTCACGAAGTCGATTTCCGCATCTTCCAGATAAGGTTTGCTCAGTTCATCAACATACGCTGAGAGCTTCTCGAACTTCAGTTCAGTATCGGTGGCTTCAACAGCATCGGGCGGACAGTAAGAGACGCCACACTCGGCTGTTGGCGTACCCGGGTTAATCACGAATACGCGAATCTGGGTGCCATCTTCTTGTTTGGATAGCAGTTTAGAAAAATGTTCCTGGGCAGAGTCAGTAATTCGGATCATGTCGATTGCTCAATAGTTGACTAATTTAGTTGGTTATAATACGCCCATCAATGACGCGCTACAAGGTACGGCACAGACACCAGACCTGCACGCTGGCAGCACCCTGCGCCAGTAAAAGACGACTGATTTCATCTACGGTACTGCCGGTGGTAATGACGTCATCCAGCAAAGCGATATGGCGTCCCTGCACCGCCATTTCAAGGCGGAAAGCACCGCGTAAGTTAGTGCGGCGCTGGCGGGCGCTGAGCTGATGCTGTAATGCGCCTCTGCGCGTGCGGGAAAGCCCTTCACGCCATTCACATCCCAGCCAGTGCGCCAGCGGTGCGGCCAGCAGGACAGTCTGGTTGAAGCCGCGCTGCCAGCGTCGTCGCTGGTGCAGCGGAACCGGCAGCAGCAGATCAGGACGCGGCACATCACCGCGTCGGTAAACATTAAGCCAGCTTAGCAAAATCAGCCGCGCCAGCATCACCCTGAGTGCGGTTATGTGAGAAAATTTAAGCTGATTAACCCACTGGCTGAACGGCAGACAATAGTCATTAACGCAGACCAGCGCCTGCCAGGCGGGCGGTTTAAGCTGGCAGCGGCCACAGGCGACCTTTTCTGATCCTGCCGGTAACCCACAGCGTGGGCAGAGCCGCGGTAATGGCGGTAATTTGCGTAAACATAAGCTGCAGATACCGTGCCGGGCTATCCGCAACGGCATCCGGCATAGCCAACACAGGGCGGGCATTGTTAGCATAGCGACCTCCTTATCATTTTCGGGATAGTAACTGATGACGTCGCTCTACTGGCACACCTGCGGAGAAGGAAAACGCGATCTTGTGCTGCTGCACGGATGGGGACTGAATGCCGAAGTCTGGCAAAGCATTATTCCGCGACTCAGCGCGCATTACCGTCTGCATCTGGTCGACCTGCCCGGTTATGGTCGCAGCCAGAACGTTGACGCGCTGACACTGGAGCAGATGGCTGAGCAGATAATGCCTTTCCTGCCACCGCAGGCCATTGTGGTGGGCTGGTCGCTGGGCGGACTGGTCGCGACGCAGCTTGCGCTGACCGCGCCAGAAAAGCTGGACGCCCTGATTACCGTTGCATCATCACCCTGTTTCACCGCCACAGAGCACTGGCCCGGCATTAAACCGGAAACGCTGCAGAACTTTCAGCAGATGCTCAGTAATGATTTTCAGCGCACGGTGGAGCGCTTTCTGGCGCTGCAGACGCTGGGCACCGAAACGGCGCGTGCCGATGCGCGACAGCTGAAAGAGGTGGTACTGTCACAACCCGTGCCGGAGGTGGCGGTGCTGGATGGCGGGCTCGACATCCTGCGTCAGGTCGACCTGCGCGACGCGTTACCGCAGATCACATTGCCGTTTTTGCGACTCTACGGGGCATTAGATGGTCTGGTGCCGCGTCGGATTGCTGCTGAGATCGATGAAATGTTGCCAGCCTCGCCCTCTGTGATTATCGAAAAAGCAGCACATGCACCTTTTATTTCTCATCCAGAGATGTTTTGTCAGCACATTATTAATTTTATCAGCAGTTTAGAGGGATAGTCGTGCTACGGGTTGGCAAAAATCGTTAACAGCATCAATACTTCTCTTTGTGAGCAAGGCCGCTGCAATTTTATGTGATTAGTCACGGAAATGACTATGCCGTTCCATACTGCCTTACGCGTTTAGCGGCTGCTTACATCTCACAATGGATCATGAATGAGGGTAAACATAATGAAGGTTTTTAAATGGGTTGTGGCTTCAATGATGATGGGCGCGATTTCATTTTCTGCGATGGCAGCGAAGGAAGTCACCAAAGAAGAAGTTAAGACAATGAACCTGCAGAAAATTGGCACCGTTAACACCACAGCGGAAACCACCTCGCCAATGGATGCTAAAAAAGTACTGTCTAAGCTCGCTGACGAAAAAGGCGGGAAATACTACCTGGTGATCGCCGGTCGCGAACACGGTAAATTCAGTGCAACGGCTGAAGTCTACAAGTAATTAACGCAGCCACATGAACTGCCAGGCATCCAGCTTAACCGGCTGGGTGCCATCAATCTTCTCTCCGCTCACCACATCCTGCAACGTATGCGCCACCGGCAATCGCGTTTCCACTGACCGGCCACTCAGATTAAACACGCATAGCAATCCGCCGCCGCTTTCTGGCTGATGACGGCTGAGCACCAGCAGGGCGTTTTCGCTGTCGTAGATCGTCATCGGATTATCGGGATGGAATGCGGGCTGACGACGACGCAGCTGGATCAACTGGCTGAGTCGGGTATAAATCTGCTGACGCAGCCAGTCACCACCCACCAGGGCCGCTTCAATCTGCTGTAAATCATACTTCTGACGGTTAATCGCCCGGTTATGTCCGGCGGCCCGCACGCCATCATAATGGTTACGACCGCCCAGAATGCTCTGGACATAGATGGCCGGCACGCCAGGAAAGACCAGCAGAATCGCATGGGCCAGCAGGAAGCGTTTCAGCCGCGTGGCATCATCATCCGCTTCACGGTTCAGCGCATCCAGAAACGTGACATTAATTTCATAGGGGCTGGTGCTACCGTCAGGGTTATTTTTATAGGAGACCAGCGCGCCCTCCAGCGCCAGGTCGCGCACCAGCGACACAATCTCCACTTCAGACAGGATGCCGCGCGCCGGATTCAGCCCGATACCATCGTGTGACGCCAGGAAGTTGAAGAAAGTGGTGTCATTACTACTGAGATCCAGTGAGCTGGCCCACTGCCGCAACGCGCGCGCCGAGCCGGTGTGAATGGCATGCAGCACCAGTGGCGGCAGCGAAAACTGATAAACCATCTGCGCTTCATCGTGCCCGTTGCCCAGGTAGCTGATGTTGTCCTGATGCGGCACGTTAGTCTCGGTAATAATCACCGTACCTGGCGCGACATGGTTGGCAATCGCGCGGAACAGCTTTACCAGTTGATGGGTCTTTTCCAGATGAATACAGCGCGTGCCTGGCGTTTTCCACATATAGCCGACCGCATCAAGGCGCACATAGTCGGCGCCACGGACCAGGTAGTCGAGCAACACGTTGACCATGCGCAACAATACCTCAGGATTGGCAAAGTTAAGATCAATCTGGTCGGCACTGAAGGTGGTCCAGATGAAGCGGGTATCACCATCCGCCATCTTAAACGGTGTCAGCAGCGGCGAGGTACGTGGGCGCGTCACGGCGCTGAGATCCGTGGCAGGTGGCATGCTGATAAAGAAATCGTCCCAGCCGGGATCCTGCGCCAGAAAGTGGCTGAACCAGGCGCTTTTTGCCGACATATGGTTGCAGACGAAGTCGAACATCAGGCGGGTTTCCTGATGCAAACGCGAAATATCCTGCCAGTCGCCGCACACCGGATCGACCTCGTGGTAATTAATCACCGAAAATCCGTCGTCGGACGACCAGGGGAAAAAAGGTAGCAGGTGAACCAACGGAAAGGTGGATTGCAGGTGCTGCTGATAGAAACGGGAAAAGGTGTTGAGCGTGGGTTTATCGGTTTCACGAAACTGGTCGGCGTAGGTGATGAGCACCACATCCTGCTCATCCCAGTGGGCCTTGCGCGGCAGCTTAATCGCCTCGCGGGCTGTGGCAATGTCAGCCTTAAGGCGCGCTAAGGTCGCCTCCGGAAATGTGCCAGCATAAATCTTATCAATCAGATCGGTGATCGTTTCCATCGTGAATTGGGTGCCACAGCAGGTGTTGTTTTTATGACAGGCTTCTTTTTAGCGTAGCGCGATGATGGGGATTTTCAACCGGGGGAAAGCGTGTGAAGAGGGGGCCTGATGTGGCCCCCTGAAAAGCTTAGCGTTTTTTACCGAATGCCGCAGCCAGTGCATCACCCATTGCACTGTTGCCTGCGGATGCGCTGGCTGGACGCGGACGGCCTTTACCTGCAGCCGGACGTTTCTCTTCGCGCGGCGCGGTATTCTTCGCGCCACCCCGTGCATTGCCTTCGCCTGGCTGCTCATCAAGACGCATGGTGAGGGCGATACGTTTACGCTGGAGATCGACTTCCATCACTTTCACTTTGACGATATCGCCGGCTTTCACCACCTGATGGGGATCTTCCACGAAGCGATCAGAAAGCGACGAGATATGCACCAGGCCATCCTGATGCACGCCGATATCCACAAACGCACCGAAGTTAGTGACGTTGGTGACGGCACCTTCAAGGATCAAGCCCGGCGTCAGATCGTTCAGTGTTTCAACGCCTTCCGCAAACTGCGCAGTCTTAAACTCAGGACGCGGATCGCGACCCGGTTTCTCCAGCTCTTTCATGATGTCGGTAACGGTCGGCAGACCAAAACGCTCATCAATAAAATCGCGCGGGCTGAGGTTACGCAGGCTGCCAGCATTACCCATTAGATCGCTGAGGGCCTGCTCGGTGGCGGCCAGAATACGTTCGACGACCGGATACGCTTCCGGGTGAACCGTTGAGGCATCCAGCGGGTTATCACCGTGGTTGATGCGCAGGAAGCCCGCACACTGTTCAAAGGCTTTTGGCCCAAGACGACTCACTTTCAGCAACTGCTGGCGGTTCTGGAAGCGGCCATTCTCGTCACGCCAGCCGACAATGTTCTGCGCCATCATGCGCGTCAGGCCCGCGACGCGGGTCAGCAGCGGCACCGAGGCGGTGTTGAGGTCAACGCCGACGGCGTTCACGCAATCCTCTACCACGGCGTCGAGTTTCTTCGCCAGCTGGCTCTGACTGACGTCATGCTGGTACTGACCGACACCGATGGATTTCGGGTCGATTTTCACCAGCTCAGCCAGCGGATCCTGCAGACGTCGTGCGATAGACACCGCGCCACGTAGTGAAACATCGAGATCCGGGAACTCCAGCGCCGCCAGTTCAGAGGCCGAGTAAACGGAGGCGCCGGCTTCACTGACAATCACTTTCTGCGCCGTCACCTGCGGGAACTGCTGCTGCAGATCCAGGAAGAAGCGCTCGGTTTCACGTGAGGCGGTTCCGTTGCCAATCGCCACCAGCTCAACCTGATGCTTAATGCAGAGCGCGGCGACGGCAGCGGCGGCTTTGGCGGTCTGGCCGGTGTGCGGATAGACGGTATCGGTCGCCACGACTTTACCGGTGGCATCGACCACCGCGACTTTAACGCCGGTGCGCAGGCCGGGATCCAGTCCCATAGTGGCGCGCATGCCCGCCGGCGCCGCCATCAGCAAATCGTGCAGGTTGCGGGCAAAGACGTTAATGGCTTCATCTTCTGCGCGTTCGCGCACTGTACCCATCAACTCCGTTTCCAGATGCAGCATCACCTTGATGCGCCACGTCCAGCTCACCACCGCTTTACGCCAGCTGTCGGCTGGCGCGTTGTTCAGGCGCAGATTCAGGTGTTCAGCGATCAGCGTTTCGCCGTGGCTTTCACGTGGTGCTTCATCAAACTGCGGATCGGCATTCAGCGACAGTTGCAGTACACCTTCGTTACGGCCACGCAGCATCGCCAGCGCACGGTGTGACGGCACGTTGCTCAGCGCTTCGTGGTGGTCAAAGTAGTCACGGAACTTCGCGCCCGCTTCCTCTTTGCCTTCCACCACGCGTGACACCAGATGGGCATTTTTCCACAGATAGTTACGCACTTTGGCCAGCAGCGCCGCATCCTCGGCGAAACGCTCCATCAGAATATAGCGGGCACCATCCAGCGCGGCACGGACGTCAGCAACGCCTTTGTCCGCATCGACATACTGCTCAGCAAGCTGCTCAGGGATGTGAGAGGGCTCCTGCCAGAGCGTTTCCGCCAGCGGTTCCAGACCGGCTTCAATAGCGATCTGTCCACGCGTCCGGCGTTTCTGTTTGTAGGGCAGGTAGAGGTCTTCAAGCTCGGTTTTGCTGAGGGTGGTGTTGATGGCGCGGGCGAGGTCGTCAGTGAGTTTTCCCTGATCGTCAATCGACTTCAGAATCGACTGGCGTCGATCTTCAAGTTCGCGCAGATAGCTGAGACGGGTTTCCAGCTGACGCAGTTGGGTGTCATCCAGCCCGCCGGTTACCTCTTTACGATAGCGTGCGATAAACGGCACGGTATTCCCTTCATCTAACAGGCGAACGGCGGCGTCAACCTGCTCTGGTCGCGCCTGTAGCTCACTGGCAATTATCTGGCTCAGAACTTTCATCATCAGGACTGTCTTGCTTTCCGGGTTGAGAAATAGCGGACAGTTATACGGATTGATGGTTAAAATTGCCAGAGAAGCGGGCGGCTTTCAGCGATAATCTGAATCGTTATTGCGGGTAGTCAATGGCGTTGACATACCACAGCGCCGGACCCACTGGGGTCTCAACAGTGGCGGCATCACCGACCTCTTTTTTCAGCAGTGCCCGCGCCATAGGTGAGTCGATGGAAATGTAATCTTTGCGGCCAAAAATCTCGTCGTAGCCCACAATGCGGAAGCGTTTGAGGTCGCCCTCATCGTTTTCAATTTCCACCCAGGCACCAAAGAATACTTTGCCATCCTGCTGGGGTGAGTAATCAACGATTCGCAGCTGCTCAAGGCTTTTGGTCAGATAGCGTACGCGGCGATCAATTTCACGCAGCCGTTTTTTGTTGTACTGGTAGTCGGCATTTTCACTGCGATCGCCAAGGCTGGCAGCCCAGGTGACTTTCTTTGTCACTTCCGGTCGCTCTTCACGCCATAAATAGTCGAGTTCCGCTTTCAGTTTGTCGAAGCCTTCGCGGGTAATGAGTCGGGTTTTCATGCTATACCGGCCAGAGAGATCTCAAGAGCGACAGTGTAAGGCAAAGAGGGCGCGGCAAAAAAGAGTCGGGGAAAGGGTTTTTAAAGGTTAAAAACCCACGTTGATTTCCCCGGCGGCGAAAGGGTTGGTGCTGTGATTGAAATAGAGCCAGTCATCTGAAGCCGGCGAAAAAGCGTGCGTAAACTTATTTTCCGGCGTGGGTCGCCGTGGTGGTCGATGTGCCGGTGCTGTGACCGTCACCGCCGCCGCCGCCCATGGTGGCCAGTGCTACGCCCAGCAGGGCTGCGACTGCGCCAACACCGATGGCGTTAGAGTTACCTTGTGCTGTTGTTGTCGCTGCTGCGCCGGCCGCTTCACCGGTTGCAGTGGCTGCATAACCTGGGCTGACGCTGCCTAATGCCAGCGCGCTCAGCAGTAAAATTGTTTTTTTCATTGTATGTAATCCCCGTTGAGACATCGAATGTTGCCTGAGCAGTCTGGTTTAAAACGGGGAAGGCGAAAAGTTGGCTTTACTGATTGATTTAAAGGACTTTAATTACAACTGGCCTTGCTGATGGCACGACTGAAACTAATCCGAGAGGAGCGTCGGGCATTATGCGGGGTTGCTGGAATATTATGCTGTCTGGCTGTGGTTGAGGTAGATTATCTGGAGCATATTCACAGTGATGGCTGATCATTAAGTCAAATTATCTGCTAACTCACTGAATTAATACATTGATTAAAAGCTGGCACGCTTCCAACGCCAGCGATTCAAAGAAACAAGGCCGTTTTTTCAGATTTGCCGTATCGGCTGTCGGGCGGGGTTAAAAGCGCTAAAACTGACCCTGAAACGCCTTAAATCAAATATAAGCCCCTGTTTAATATGCTTTGTAACAATTTTGGCTAGAATATAAACCAATAATGACTGTCACTATAAGGCATCTTTTTTTAACAATGTTGGTTCAGGCAATAGCGCCTTTGGGAGTTGAAAATGCAAGAGAACTACAAAATTCTGGTCGTCGATGACGATATGCGTCTGCGTGCACTGCTTGAACGCTATCTCACCGAGCAGGGCTTTCAGGTGCGCAGTGTCGCTAATGCTGAGCAGATGGATCGCCTGTTAACCCGTGAATCCTTCCATCTGATGGTGCTCGACCTGATGTTGCCAGGTGAAGATGGCCTCTCTATCTGCCGTCGTCTGCGCAGCCAGAGCAACCCGATGCCAATCATTATGGTGACGGCTAAGGGTGAAGAAGTGGATCGTATCGTGGGGCTGGAGATCGGCGCTGACGACTATATTCCCAAACCGTTTAACCCGCGTGAGCTGCTGGCGCGTATCCGGGCGGTACTGCGTCGTCAGGCCAATGAACTGCCAGGCGCACCTTCGCAGGAAGAGGCGATTATTGCCTTTGGCAAATTCAAACTGAACCTCGGCACTCGCGAGATGTTCCGTGAAGATGAGCCGATGCCGCTGACCAGCGGTGAGTTTGCCGTGCTGAAAGCACTGGTAAGCCACCCGCGTGAGCCGCTGTCTCGCGACAAGCTGATGAACCTGGCGCGTGGCCGTGAATACAGCGCCATGGAACGTTCGATTGACGTTCAGATCTCCCGCCTGCGTCGCATGGTGGAAGAGGATCCTGCGCATCCGCGTTATATTCAGACCGTCTGGGGTCTGGGCTACGTCTTTGTGCCGGACGGCAGTAAAGCATGAAGCGACTGCGCTTCTCGCCACGGAGTTCGTTTGCCCGCACCCTGCTGCTGATCGTTACCCTGCTGTTCGTCAGCCTGGTAACGACCTATCTGGTGGTGCTGAACTTCGCCATTCTTCCCAGTCTGCAACAGTTCAATAAGGTGCTCGCTTACGAAGTTCGTATGCTGATGACCGACCGGTTGCAGCTGGAGGATGGCACGCAGCTGGAAGTGCCACCGGCGTTTCGCCGGGAAATCTATCGCGAACTGGGGATCTCGCTCTACACCAATGCAGCAGCAGAAGAGAGCGGATTGCGCTGGGCGCAGCATTATGAATTCCTGAGCGAGCAGATGGGACAGCAGCTTGGCGGTCCGACCGATGTCCGGGTTGAGGTTAACAAAAACTCGCCGGTGGTCTGGCTGAAAACCTGGCTGTCGCCCGACATCTGGGTGCGGGTGCCGCTGACTGAGATTCATCAGGGCGACTTCTCCCCGCTGTTCCGCTATACCCTGGCGATTATGCTACTGGCGATAGGCGGTGCCTGGCTGTTTATCCGTATCCAGAACCGACCCCTGGTGGATCTGGAGCACGCCGCCCTGCAGGTCGGGCGCGGGATTATTCCGCCGCCGCTGCGCGAGTATGGCGCGTCAGAAGTGCGATCGGTGACCCGTGCCTTTAACCAGATGGCAGCGGGGGTGAAGCAGCTGGCGGATGACCGCACGCTGTTAATGGCGGGCGTCAGCCACGATTTGCGAACGCCGCTGACCCGTATTCGCCTCGCCACCGAGATGATGAGCGAGCAGGATGGCTATCTTGCCGAATCGATTAATAAAGATATCGAAGAGTGCAACGCCATCATTGAGCAGTTCATCGACTATCTGCGCACTGGTCAGGAGATGCAGACCGAGCGCGCGGATCTGAACAGCGTGCTGGGCGAAGTGGTGGCGGCTGAAAGTGGCTATGAACGTGAAATCGAAAATGCAGTGATGCCGGAAGAGCTTATGCTGGATATCAACCCGCTGTCGATTAAACGGGCGCTGGCTAACCTGGTGGTTAATGCCGCGCGATATGGCAATGGCTGGATCAAGGTCAGCAGCGGACGGGAACTGCATCGCGCGTGGTTTCAGGTAGAAGATGATGGCCCTGGCATCAAGCCGGATCAGCTGGCGCATCTGTTCCAGCCGTTTGTGCGGGGCGACAGTGCCCGCAGCACCAGCGGTACCGGTCTCGGTCTGGCGATTGTACAGCGTATTATCGATGCTCATCAGGGCTCGCTGGAGATTGGCGAGAGCGAGCGCGGAGGTTTGCGTATTCGTGCCTGGTTGCCGTTAGTGGAAAGCATGGCGCTGAGCCACAACAACGGCAGCAACAGCGTGTCGGGATAAAAAAACGGCGCGGCACTGTTATTGCCGCGCCGGTTCTTTTAGCGTTGCGGGCCCGCTTTCACCAGCGCAGCACCTGCGGCGTTATCGGTGTACTTGTCGAAGTTATCAATAAAGCGCTGTGCCAGACCCTCGGCAGCAGCGGTCCACTTCTCTTCACTCTCCCAGCTACGACGCGGATCCAGCGTGTCACTATCCAGCTCGCCCAGCGCAACCGGCATCTGCAGATTAAAGATCGGCAGCGTTTCCGTTGGCGCATCATCCAGCTCACCCGCCAGGATCGCATTGATGATGGCGCGGGTATTCTTCAGTGAGATGCGTTTGCCGCTGCCGTTCCAGCCAGTGTTCACCAGGTAAGCCTGCGCACCGGACGCTTCCATTCGCTTCACCAGCACTTCAGCGTACTGCGTCGGATGCAGCGTCAGAAATGCCGCGCCGAAACAGGCGGAGAAGGTTGGGGTGGGTGCCGTCACGCCACGCTCGGTACCGGCCAGTTTGGCCGTAAATCCTGACAGGAAATGATACTGTGTCTGCTCCGGCGTCAGACGTGAAACCGGTGGCAACACGCCAAACGCATCGGCGGTAAGGAAAATCACTTTCTTCGCGTGGCCCGCTTTTGAGACCGGCTGCACGATATTGTCGATGTGATTGATCGGATAGGAGACGCGGGTGTTTTCCGTTTTGCTGCCATCTGCGTAATCAACGCTGCCATCTTCGCGTACCACCACATTTTCCAGCAGCGCGTTGCGGCGAATGGCGCGGTAGATCTCCGGCTCAGCCTGCTCAGAGAGGTTGATGGTTTTGGCGTAGCAACCGCCTTCAAAGTTAAACACGCCATCATCGTCCCAGCCGTGTTCATCATCGCCAATCAACTGGCGATCAGGATCGGTGGAGAGGGTGGTTTTGCCGGTACCCGAAAGGCCAAAGAAGACCGCCACATCACCTGCTTTACCCACGTTAGCAGAGCAGTGCATGGAGGCGATGCCTTTCAGCGGCAGCAGGTAGTTCATGATGGCGAACAGACCTTTCTTCATCTCGCCGCCGTACCAGGTTCCGCCAATCAGCTGCATACGCTCAGTCAGATTGAAAGCGACAAAGTTCTCTGAGTTAAGACCCTGCGCCTGCCAGTCAGGATTGGTGCATTTAGCTCCGTTCATCACCACAAAGTCAGGTTTGAAGTCGGCCAGCTCAGCATCGTCAGGCTGGATGAACATATTCTTCACGAAGTGCGCCTGCCAGGCGACCTCGGTGACGAAACGTACGCTCAGACGTGAATCGGCATTGGCCCCGCAGAACGCATCCACAACAAACAGACGCTTGCCGGAAAGCTGGCGGGTGACGCAGCTTTTCAGTGCGTTCCAGGTCTCCTGCGACAGAGGCTGATTGTCGTTTTTGCCGGTGCCCTGGTCGTTCCACCACAGGGTATCGCGCGTGGTGTCATCACGCACAATGTACTTATCCTTAGGCGATCGCCCGGTGAAAATCCCGGTGTCTACTGCAATCGCGCCGCTCTGCGTCAGGGTGCCACGAGCAAAACCTTCGAGGTCCGGGCGCGTCTCTTCCTGAAATAGTGTGTCGTAATCAGGGTTGTAAACCACTTCCGTGGTATCCACGATGCCCAAAGCGGCAAGGTCTTGCGAGGTCAGGCCGTTAACGCGCATTTTACTGCTCCTTAAATCGGTGTCTGTTCTGCAAAGCAGAGATAGGTTGGGATCGTGCCAACCGGCTGTTGCATCAGGTGCGGCGAATCACTGACAGTCCACTGCGCTTCGTCACGACAGCCTGCAAAGAGAACCGGACTTTTCAGGGCATCTGCCTCTGGCTTCCGGGCGTTTGCACGATCGCGCGCAGTTTACTCTTCTGCGTTACGGGAAAAAGGGCAGTGATCTAAAAATGCGACTCAGGGCGCGTTAAGGCTATGTTTCGAACGTTTAAAAGATGTTATGAAAGTAAAAAAAGATAATTTGTCTGGAAAATTATGGGGATAGGAAAGGGGGAGAGGAGAAGGGGCGGCAGACGCCGCCCGAACAATCAAATCAATGCAGACGGTCATCATTCTCAAGGGAGTGGCTGCGAATACCGGCGATATCGACAGCATCAAACACGTAGTTTGAACCGCAATAGTCACAGTGCATGTCGATTTTGCCATCTTCCGCGATGATCTCGTCCACTTCTTCCTGTGGCAGCGTAGTCAGCACTTCGCCACAACGTTCACGCGAGCAGGTGCATTTGTAGATCACCGGCTGCGGATCGTAGAGGGTGACCTCTTCCTGATGATAGAGACGCCAGAGCGCTTCATTCGCCGGCAGATCGATCAGCTCTTCTGTTTTAATGGTTTCGGTCAGCGTCGCAAGGTGCTCGAAGACCTCTTTCTCTGTGTCCTGCGCGGGCAGCACCTGCAGCAGAATACCGGCGGCGCCTTTGTCGCTGGTGCGGATAAACAGACGCGTTGGCAGCTGCTCTGAGCGCATGAAGTAATCTTCCAGGCACGCAGCCAGGGTTTCACCTTCCAGCCCGACCACACCCTGGTAACGTTCACCCTTTTCAGGCGAAATCGTGATTACCAGATAACCGTTGCCGACCATGCTTTTCAGGGTGCTGTCGTCCGGGATGTCGCCTTTGATACGCGCTACGCCCCGCAGCTCCTGATTGTTGTTGCCGTTAATCACGGCCAGCGACAGCGGACCGTCACCCTGCAGCTGTACGGTGATTTCGCCATCAAACTTCAGCGTGGCGGTCAGCAAGCTGGTCGCTACCAGCATCTCACCCAGCAGCGTTTTAACCGGTGCCGGATAGTCGTGATTTTTCACGGTTTCACGCCAGGTGTCAGAGACGTTCACCAGCTCGCCGCGCACGGCGGCATTTTCAAACAGATAACGGTGCAGTTGATCCTGGACTGACATATTTTTTCTCTCACTGGAACGGGGCGACGGTGCGTCAGCGAAGACGGCGTTATTCATCGCCCGATAATTTAAACTTCATCAAATCGCGACGCTCTTTTTTGTCAGGTCGCCGATCGGGATGGGGCATAGTCAGCGCATTGAGTTTGCGCGCCTGCGCCATTTTTTCGCGTTTTTCAATACTGGCATCGGTTTCGCGATAGAGCTGCTGGGCCTCACTGGCGGGACGGCGCTGGGCGCTGATATCCGCCACGATCACGGTGCGTTCATCATTGCCCTGACGCAGTGTCAGTTCCGCATTCAGTTCCACCACTTTGCCGGGTTTGCTGCGCTGGCCGTTGTAATGGACTTTGCCGCCTTCAATCATCTCCCGCGCAATCGCCCGGGTTTTGTAGAAGCGCGCGGCCCACAGCCACTTGTCGAGGCGGACCTCTTCGCTGCTTTTCTCTTTCATTGCTGCTCCTGACTCAGATCAGCGTCCGGTAATCGCCAGTGGCCCGGTGACGCTGAAAGATTTGCTCAGGACGACCCGAATCAGGGTTCTTCACGCCTAAGCACCAGCCGATGCCCCATAACGTTGCAGCATCCAGAATCACTTCGTTGTCATCGATAAACAGCGTGCGCGCCGCAGAAAAGCCGGTGTGCTGTTGTACCGCCTGCCATAAACGTTGGTCTTCTTTCGGATACCCAAAGGTATGGATGGAAAGTAATAAATCAAGGTGCGGCGCTAAACCTGTCTGCGCCAGTTTGACGTCCAGATTGTAAGGATGCGCGTTGGTCAGCAGGATGGTGGACTTGCCCGCGCGACGCAGCGCCTGCAAAAAAGGCAGCGTATCGTCACGCAGGGCAATTAGGCTGCGCATCGCCAGCGTCATGGCACGGATATCAAGCTTCAGCGCGTCTGCCCAGTAATCCAGACAATACCAGTTTAGCGTATGGGCGACGGCCTGATATTTTTCCGCAATGATCGCGTCGGCTTCCGCCCGGCTGATGCCGCGTTGCTGGCTGAGCTGTTCAGGCACATGCTCCAGCCAGAAGTGACGATCAAACGCCAAATCCAGCAGCGTGCCATCCATGTCGAGCAGCACGGTATCAATCTCAGACCAGTTGAGCATCCAGGTTCACCCTGTGAAAAAACCGGGCGACAGGGTAGCACAGAAGGGCAGGACTCAGAATATCGAGCGCACACCCTGCAAAGTGCCAAGGTTATGGTTGAAACACTTTTCGTAATACTGCTGGATATCGATCATGCGCTGGCGATTACGGTGCATGCGGCGAAGCGCCAGTAAGCCGTTAATTATCCCACAGGTCAGCAGCATCAGAAGCAGCAATACGGTGCCGAGATAGCGCCACTGCGCCATGGCATCCGGTTCATTGTGCAGGACAATGTGACGCGTGCCGTTGGCATCCGTTGAAATGCTGGTGATGATGCCGCTGGCGCTGAAAGGTGTATGCAGCAGTACGGTGGAGAGTCGTTGCAGCTCACGCCACTGAGAAGGCGGATCGAGATCAAACAGCGATACGGTGGGCTGCGGCTGATTCACTAACTGGCGACCTTCGTCGCTGACGATCAGGAATCCCCCTGGAGGCGGGCTGTTAAGATTTTCTGCCGCCCGACGGGTTTCGCGGAAAAAGAAGGTGGATGTAGCGGTATTAACCAGGTTTTCCAGCGCTTCCGCACTCACCGGGCGCAGCAGCACATTCATGCCGTTTAACTGACCGGAATCTGCCCGACGCATCAAAGCTTCCCAGTCTTTGGCATTGCCAAGGTTTACCAGGGCGTTTTTCAGCCGCATACAATCCTGCGGCTGATTGCAGAGATCCTGCGTTTTCATCACCAGATCTGAGAAGTCATCCAGCAGAATCATTCCGGACTTTTGAATCGCGGAAGCCAGCTGTGGGTTCAGTTTAGGGTCAGTATTGGTTTCGGGATGCAGCTGCTTTGTGGTGGTCTCCAGCAGCGCCGCCGCTTTATCAATAATGTCCGATTGCGGCTGCGGCAGTGGCGTCGCGTTATTCCAGTAGATCGCCGAACAGTCGAACGGCATGTAGGCGTAGCTGCGGTTGCTCTGATAGTTGTCCGGCACTGAACACATACCGGTGCCACTCACTTTGAGGTTGTCGCCAATGTTCAGTGCCACGTTGCTGAGCTTATCAACGCTGCTGACCTCCAGGCTGTCGGTGCCTCTTGCCCAGGCCAGACTCAGTTTAATCGGCATCGTGAGCGGGATCCAGGTGACCAGCATAGTCAGCACCAACAGTGAACCACACGCCAGCACCACGTTTTTCCGCCAGCGCTGGATAGGGAAGTTTTTGACCTCATCCTGTAGCGACAGGAAGCGACCCTGACGCACCACCTGACGATTAAGGTAGATCTCGACATCCGTTACCTGACCGAGATCGTGTGCGACGTAAGGCTGCCAATGTGGCGGATAGGCAAGGTCAATAATGCCCAGCGTGATATTGCTCTGCTCCTGGTTCGATTCACTGAACAGACCCCAGCGTTTTGGTGCGCCGCGCAGGCAGTGTATATCACGCAGCCCGCGTTCGCCGGGAATGCGATAAAGCAGCCAGAGGCTGGCGCCAATCATTAATGTCCCCGTCAACACCAGCCAGATCATCAGCGTGGCAGGCACTAACAGGCTGAAGAAGAACAGTAAGAAGGCCAGAGAGATCGTCACCGCTTCACGCGTGCCGTCTGGCCGCGACAGACGATACTCTTCTGGCGTCTCTTTACGCACCTGCAGCAGCTCAACATTTTCTGTTTCTGCTTTGCGGATTGAGGCGTTGGTGGACACAGGACGCATGAGCACAGGCAGCGATTGCTGATCCACAGCGTAATCAACCAGCGAGTGGCCGTTCAGCGAGATCACCAGCGGAATAGATTGGGTGCGGATTAACTCCACATAGTTTTCGTCGGTAATGTACTGTTCCCACAGCGGCGGCAGATGAACTTCAACCTCATCCAGGTAATAGCGCCATTTATGGGGATCGTCTGTGGAGAGGCCGTAACGGGTAATTGCGCGGGTAACCGGATAGACATTGTTGCTCTGCGCTGTCAGCGTCAGCCGTTCAGACGCGCTTCGCTTATGGGTAGTGACAGGCGTACTGAGTTGTTTTTCCAGCGCGGCGACATACTTATCGACAGCCTCACGTTCCTGCGGAGAGAGCTTACGGCAGGGCGGACTGATGAATGGCAGTGGTTTCGCCAACGGCGGACGATGCCGCATAGCGTACCAAAACCCCATGCCTGCCAGGATTGAACAGGTCAGCACTATGGCCAGGATCATCAAGATTGTGCTCATGCTCTGCTCAATTCAGCCAAAATGCTGCCTTCACTTTAAACTTTCGCTCCCGGTTATGCTCACTATAAAAGAGACATTCCGAAAGATTATATAACCCTGAGGAGTCAGACACCCGATGAAATAGTGCCAGCGTATATCTGATTGGCATTTGTTAAACCCTGCCTTGTCCGAATGGTAACCGGCACAGACTGGATTAAATATCGGTATTATCTGAAACTTATCGCAGCGTATTGACTAATGCAAATTTAGTCTTAACTGATAACTAAAGCCTGTTATTCAACCGACTGAATCTGTGCAACGATAACGTCACTGTCTGACTGTCGCACAATTGCCTGCGGTTAGGTATGCTAATTCGCTACTGATAGCCGGCGCAGAATAATTTGAGGCTGATATGAAAATTCCAAAAAAACCTGACATCCTCAATATCACCGCCGTGGCACGTTCACGGTTATTCACTATTGAGTCGGTTGATCTGGCTTTCAGCAATGGTGCACATCGCGTCTATGAGCGGATGAAGCCTTCAGAGCGCGAAGCGGTGATGATTGTGCCGATTATTGATGATCATCTGATCCTGATTCAGGAGTACGCCGTCGGACTGG
Source organism: Pantoea hericii (assembly GCF_014155795.1). Taxonomy (NCBI): domain Bacteria; kingdom Pseudomonadati; phylum Pseudomonadota; class Gammaproteobacteria; order Enterobacterales; family Erwiniaceae; genus Pantoea; species Pantoea hericii. The sequence continues at coordinate 43,700 of NZ_SCKV01000008.1, read as the reverse complement.
AAACCTATGAACTCGGCTTCCCGAAAGGGCTGATCGATGCAGGCGAAACCGTGAATGAAGCGGCGGTGCGCGAACTGAAAGAAGAAGTCGGCTTTGGTGCAGATCAGCTGACCACGCTGGGCAAGCTCACCATGGCACCTTCTTACTTTTCCAGCAAAATGAATATTGTGATCGCGGAAGGTCTCTATGCTGAAAAGCTGGAGGGTGATGAGCCGGAGCCGCTGATTATCCACCGCTGGCCGCTCAGCGATATGCTGTCGCTGCTGGACGAACCCGATTTCCGCGAGGCGCGTAATGTCAGTGCACTGTTTATGGCGCGCGAATGGCTGGTGAAACAGGGACGGCTGCGTTACTGAACAGGATGCTTTAATGAATAAAAAAGCCGACAGATGTCGGCTTTTTTTATCGTGCAATAACAGGGATCACATCAGAACAGTTCGTGACTCTCGCCGTTATCCATAATAGTGGTACCCACATCGTGAACCGAATATTCGGTCGGCTGGGTACCATTGATGAAGTACTCCTGACGCGTGTTACCGCCGCCATTTGCCAGCTTGCCGGTACTGCGATCGATTGTCACCGTGACGACGCCATCCGGCGGTGTCAATGGCTGCACCGGTACACCGTCCAGCGCGCTCTTCATGAACTCATCCCATGCCGGTTGCGCACTCTTCGCGCCACCTTCATAGCCCGATATCTGATCGGGAATCGCGCCGGAAAGCGTACTGCGGCCCAGATTACGGCGCGCATCATCAAAACCGATCCAGACGGAGGTCACTACGCCAGGGCCGTAACCCGAGAACCAGGCATCTTTCGAGCTGTTGGTGGTACCGGTTTTCCCGCCGATATCATTACGTTTAAGGTCACGTCCGGCACGCCAGCCCGTTCCCATCCAGCCCGGTTCGCCAAAGATATTACTGTTCAGCGCGCTCCTGATGAGGAAGCTGAGCGGCGTATTGATCACGTGAGGTGCATATTGCTGATCGCCCTGCTGAGCCTGAGCAGGAACCTGCTCCAGTTCAGGCTGAGGAACTGCCTGATTCTGGTTGTTATTTGAGGCAGCAACGTTCTCAACACTCTCTTCATTCAGCGCCAGCGCTTTTTTGGTCTCACCATAAATCACCGGCAGATTGCACTGCGGACAGGCGATCTTCGGTTTCTCTTCAAAGACGGTGCCGCCCTGTTCGTTCTCAATCTTCGTAATGAAGTAAGGATCAACCAGGAAGCCGCCATTCGCCATCACGGAGTAGCCACGCACCACCTGTAATGGGGTGAATGAGGCCGCACCCAGTGCCAGCGACTCGGTGTGAACAATGTTCTGCGCCGGGAAACCAAAGCGCTGCAGATACTCTGCGGCATAATCCACGCCCATCGCACGCATCGCACGCACCATCACGACGTTTTTCGACTGACCTAATCCCTGACGCAGACGAATCGGACCATCGTAAGTTGGCGGTGAGTTTTTCGGACGCCAGTCTGCACCCGCACCTGCATCCCAGCGTGAAATCGGCACATCGTTCAGGATGGAGGCGAGCGTCAACCCGCGATCCATGGCGGCGGTATAAAGGAAAGGCTTGATGTTAGAGCCGACCTGGCGCAGTGCCTGGGTCGCACGGTTAAACATGCTCTGGTTAAAGGCAAAACCACCTACCAGCGCGCGCACCGCACCATCATTTGGATCCAGTGAGACCAGTGCCGAGTTCACATCCGGCACCTGACCCAGCCACCAGTCGTCACCCACTTTACGCACCCAAATCTGCTGGCCAGCCTGCAGGACCTGCGTCACGCTTTTCGGCGTCGGGCCCTGCACGGTGTCAGACTTATAAGCACGCGCCCAGCGCACACCGGCTAATGACAGCGACACATTGCTGCCATCCTGCATCATAACGGTCGCTTCATCGCTGCGTGCTTCTGTCACGACGGCCGGGTGGAGCGGGCCATAAACCGGCAGCACCTTCAGCGCTTTCTCGATCTTCGTCTGATCCCAGGCCGGTTCACCCACTTTCCACAGCACGCTTGTCGGGCCGCGATAACCATGACGCATATCGTAGGCCATGACGTTATTGCGCACCGAGGTCTGCGCGGCTTCCTGCAGACGACGAGTCACGGTGGTGTACACCTTGTAACCGTCGGTGTAGGCATTATTGCCGTAGCGTTTCACCATCTCCTGACGCACCATCTCGCTGAGATAAGGGGCAGAGAAGGCGATTTCCGGGCCATGATACTTCGCCACCAGCGGTGTATTACGGGCCTCGTCATATTGCTGCTGCGTGATGTAATGCTGATCCAGCATACGCGCCAGTACCACGTTGCGGCGCGACAGGGCGCGGCTCGGCGAGTAAAGCGGGTTAAAGGTAGACGGCGCTTTCGGCAGACCGGCAATCATCGCCATCTCACTCAGCGACAGCTGGTCAACGGGCTTACCGAAATAGACCTGTGAGGCTGCACCGACGCCATAAGCGCGATAGCCCAGGTAGATCTTATTCAGGTAGAGCTCAAGGATTTCATCTTTATTCAGCAACTGCTCAATGCGGATCGCCAGGAAAGCTTCCTTTATTTTACGCATCAGGGTGCGTTCCGGACTCAGGAAGAAGTTACGGGCCAGCTGTTGAGTGATGGTACTTGCACCCTGTGAAGCATGACCGGAGACCAGTGCAATGCTGGCCGCACGGAAAATACCCACCGGATCAACACCATGGTGCTCATAAAAACGGCTGTCCTCGGTCGCAATAAACGCTTTCACCATGACAGGTGGCACTTGCTGCAGAGTCAAAGGGATACGGCGCATTTCGCCATACTGGGCGATCAGGTCGCCATCGGCGCTGTAAACCTGCATAGGGGTTTGCAGACGCACATCTTTCAGCGTGTTAACGTCGGGCAGCTGTGGCTCTATATATTTGTATAAACCATAAATCGAGCCAGCTCCCAACAGGATGCAACACACTGTAAGGATTAATAAATACTTTACGAACTTCACCTGGAATTTCCCATCTGTTGTCGTTTGAGCAGTTTATAAACAACCGCGCGGTAGTATAAAGGCAAGCCAGACGCTTTGATATGTCCATTTTCCCGGACGATAAGGAGATCGCGCGCATGGCTTTTCATACCTGGCAAATTGGGCTGGATATTCAGAATAGGCAGATTTGTGCCCTTGCCCTCCAGCCTCGTCGTGATGGCTGGCAGCTACGCCACTGGTGGCAGCAGCGGCTGCCGCAAGATACGTTAAGAAACGGCGTGCTGCAATCTTCGCCTGAATTACTGGCGGCCTTAACGGCATGGCGTCAGCGGTTGCCGCGTCGTTATTCGCTGCGTGTCGCACTGCCCGCCCGGCTGGTGTTACAGCGCCAGCTTCCCCTGCCTGCGCAGGCGCTGAACGAACCCGCGCTGGGGCATTACGTGCAGGCGGCCGCGCGCCGTCTCTTTCCTCTGGAGCCCACTGCGCTGGCGCTGGATTACCGGCCGGATGCAAAGCGTGATCAACTCTGCGTCACGGCAGCGCGGCTGGAGATTATCGATCAGTGGGCAGCGCCACTGTTACAGTCAGGATTAAAGCCGCAGGTGTTTGAACTGACCACTAATGCGTTGAAGCGATTAGCCCGGCAGGCAGCACTGAAATCCGGCGCGGTACTGGTTCTGCAGCAGGATAACCGCTGGCTCTGGAGCGATGCGCACTCAGCGGCTGACATCGGCGAAGTCGCCACACTGGCGGCCCTGCGGCAGCAGGCTTTCCCCGACGCCAGTTTTGTTGCCTGGTGCGCCGCAGAGCCGGGTGTACTGCCCGCCGAAGCCACCCGCTTTTCCCCTTTTGATCTCTTTCGCTATAAGCAACCTCCTTTGCCGGAAAACCCGGGAGCCTTTGCGCTGGCGGCCGGGCTGGCGCTACGTGATGGAGATGAATAATGGTGGCGGTTAATCTGCTGCCCTGGCGGCAGCACCGTCGGCAACAGCAGCAGCGGCAGAGTCTGGTGATGCTGTTACTGATGCTGGGTACGTTGTTTCTGGTTGTTGTGCAACAAACCTGGCAGATCCATCAGGCGCGTCAGCAGGTGGCGCAGACGCGCAGTTTACAGCAGCAGGCGCTGGACGCTCTGGGACAACAACTCGCGCAGCAAAAGCAGTTACTCGCCCGGCTCGCCGTCGTACAAAAACAGCAGGCAAAGCAGCGTCAGCAGGCCGTGCAACTGGCTGCCTGGCAGCAGTTCTGGCTCAATTTACCCGTGTTGATGCCCGATTCCGCCTGGCTGACCCGTCTGGAGAAGCGTGACAATCATCTGACTCTGGAGGGCCAGGCGCAGGATATGGCCTCGGTCCGGCAATTCCGCCAGCAGTTAACTACGGTCGCCCTGCTGGATCAGGTTAAGCAGGGCGGTGTAAAGCGGCAGGCCGATGGCAGTTATCGTTTTTCACTGCGGGCAACGGTCCAGGCGGTGGCTGATGAATGAGTGGTGGGAGCGGTGGTGGCAGATGGCCGCGCTTCCGCGTTACGGCTTGCTCGCCGCCCTCGCATTCTGCCTGCTCCTGCTCTCGTGGATTCTCTGGCTGCGGCCACAGCAGCAGGCGCTGACAACTGAAAAGGTGGCGCTGTTGCAGTTGACCCGTACCCTGCAGCAGCGCCAGCAGCAGTGGCGTCAGCATCCTGATAATGAGGTGTTGCAGGTGCAACTGGCGGAAATTCAGCGTGCCCGGTCTGTATCTGGCACATCAGGCCTGGCACTGGAAGCGATTCTGGCGGCACGTCGTAACCAACTGGAAGAGTGGCAGCCGGATGCACCCTCCCGCGTGCTGACGCTGCATCTGCAGTGGCCGGCATTCCAGTCGCTTTTTGCCGAGCTTGCCGATGCCTCCGCACCGTTTCCGGTGCATTTCCTGCTGCTGGCGCAGCCGCAGTTCCTGATCGCTCAACTCTGGCTGGAATCTGACGATGCGCCATAGCCTGCTGATTTTACTGCTGTGCTGTAGCAGTGTGGTGGCGCGTGATCCGTTCAGGCCGGTTGCCGGTTCAGTGTGTGAAGCGTCAGTGGAACCGCTCACTGGCTGGCGTCTGCAGGGGATCATTGGCCGGGAGGCGCATTTCCATGCCTGGCTGATTGGTCCGCATAAAGAGATTGTCATCGCCCGCATCGGCAAACCTTTTCCTGTAGCGCCCTGGCAACTCACTGACATGACCCGCCGCAGCATCACCTTAGCGGTGCAAAACAGCTGCACCGCACAACAGACTACATTCTATTTAAAAGGACGTTCGTATGGTTTGGATAGCCACTCTGCTGCTGGTCATCAGCTGCCTGCTGCCGGTTTACGCCGCTGATGAGGAACCGCTCAGCCTGACATTTGATAATGCACCGGTAGAGCGTATTTTGCAGGCGCTGGCTGATTATCAGCAGATCAATCTGATGATTGCGCCAGAGGTGGAAGGTTCGTTATCGCTGCGGCTGGATAACCTGCCGTGGCATCAGGCGCTGGAGCTGGTGGCGCGCATGGCAAAGCTGACGCTGATTGAACAGGATAATGTCCTGCTGGTCTATCCGGAAAGCTGGCAACAGGCGCAACAGCAGGCTCGTGCGGCTGAGCAGCAGGCGCAGTTGCAGCAAGTACCTTTGCAGCAGCGCGCGGTCACATTGCGTTATGCCAGCGCCAGCGAGGTGCATGCCAGTCTGCTGAGTGAGCGGCAGTCGCTGATGACGGCGCGCGGCAGCGTGACAGTCGATAAACGGACCAATGCGCTGTTACTGCGCGATACCGCAGCGGCTTTAAAAGAGACAGAACGCTGGATACGGGCGCTGGATCTGCCACTGGAGCAGATTGAGCTCTCAGCGCATATCGTTACCATCAGCGAAGAGCATTTGCAGGAGTTGGGGGTGAAGTGGGGATTGCAGGCGGGTGACGCCGCAGTGACTGACATTCTGCACCATCCCCGTCTGGATATCCCGCTGGCGTTGAGTTCACCCGGCATCAGCGTGGGGATGGCGCTGGCGCGTATAGGCGGCCAGCTTCTGGATCTGGAGTTAAGCGCGCTGGAACAGGAAAACCAGATTGAAATCATCGCCAGTCCGCGCCTCTTTACCTCACATCAGCAGACCGCATCGATTAAGCAGGGCACGGAGATTCCTTATGAAGTGTCAGCAGGAAACAGCGGGGCAACCAGTATTGAGTTTAAAGAAGCGGTGCTGGGCATGGAGGTGACACCGACCCTTTCCGGTAATGGCCGCATCCAGCTGAAAATTCGTATCAGCCAGAATATGCCGGGTCGCAGCATCAGAACCGGTGACAGCAACATATTATCCATTGATAAACAGGAAATTGAGACTCAGGTCACGGTCAGTGACGGGCAAACACTGGCGTTAGGGGGTATCTTTCAGCAGCAGCGTAGTCGTGGCGAGAATAAGGTGCCGCTACTGGGAAATGTGCCGCTGATTGGCGGGTTATTTCGCCAGCAATCTGAGCAGCGCAAAAAAAGAGAGCTGGTGATCTTCATTACGCCACGATTGGTCAGGGAAGCAGCGCTTACGGCTGGATAAAACGGAAAATGCGTCCCTTAAGGCCATCTGCGTTGACGCAGGAGAGGAATTAGCTTACAAGGTTTAGCGATTTTCAATACGGTGTAACCGTCTAGGCTGGGTAAATCCCGGCAAACAGATCAGAAAACTTCTCTGTAAGCAGCGTTGTAAAAGACGCAGCGCTGGCGCGTTACAGTTTCGCGAACACAGGCCAATTCAGAAATGGATGTGCTGAAGGCAATATAATCGGTTGCCAAACAGCCTTGAGTGTTGAGATAATTTTTCATCTGACTCTTGCTAACGCTCATGAGGTCTCAGTTCCTGTCCCGCCAGCGAATGCTGAACGCGGGGTATCATTAACGAATTCTTAGTAATACCGACAAAATGGCAGAGAAACGCAATATCTTTCTGGTTGGGCCGATGGGTGCCGGCAAAAGCACTATTGGCCGTCAGTTGGCTCAGCAACTCAACATGGAGTTCTTCGATTCCGATCAGGAAATTGAGCGACGCACCGGAGCGGATGTGGGCTGGGTTTTTGATGTCGAAGGCGAAGCTGGCTTTCGCGATCGCGAAGAAAAAATCATCAACGAACTGACCGAGAAGCAAGGCATCGTCCTGGCGACAGGCGGGGGTTCCGTCAAATCCCGGGAAACGCGTAATCGGCTCTCCGCTCGCGGTGTTGTGGTTTATCTTGAAACCACCATCGAGAAGCAACTGGCGCGCACCCAACGTGACAAAAAACGTCCGTTGCTGCAGGTGGATTCACCGCCGCGTGAAGTGCTCGAAGCGCTGGCTGGCGAACGTAACCCGCTCTACGAAGAGATCGCCGATGTAACCATTCGCACAGATGATCAGAGTGCGAAAGTGGTGGCGAATCAGATTATCCACATGTTGGAAAAAAGTTGATCCAACGTTCGAAGGCTCTTTAACAGGTATCGAGCATCATGGAGAAGATCACCGTCTCACTAGGGGAACGCAGTTACCCCATCACTATCGCCGCCGGACTGTTTAACGATCCGGCTTCTTTTTGGCCGCTACGCGCGGGCGAAAACGCCATGGTGGTGACAAACCAGACGCTGGCTCCGCTTTATCTTGACCCGCTTACAGCGCTGCTGAAGGCGGCTGGTGTAAAAGTGGATCAGGTGATCTTACCCGACGGCGAGCAATACAAGACGCTGGCCGTAATGGATCAGGTTTTTACCGCACTTCTGCAAAAGCCGCACGGTCGTGATACGACGCTTATCGCCTTAGGCGGTGGCGTCATTGGCGATCTTACCGGTTTTGCTGCGGCCAGTTATCAGCGTGGCGTACGCTTTATTCAGGTACCGACCACCTTACTGTCGCAGGTTGATTCTTCGGTTGGCGGTAAAACGGCCGTTAACCATCCGCTGGGCAAAAACATGATCGGCGCGTTTTATCAACCCGCGTCGGTGGTGATTGATACGGCCTGTCTGAAGACACTGCCCGCGCGCGAACTGGCGTCGGGTCTGGCGGAAGTCATTAAGTACGGCATCATTCTCGACGGGATATTTTTTGAGTGGCTGGAGCAGAATCTTGATGCTCTGCTGGCGCTGGATGAACAGGCGCTGGCGTACTGCATTCGTCGCTGCTGTGAGCTGAAAGCCGAGGTTGTTTCGGCCGATGAGCGTGAAAACGGTCAGCGGGCGTTGCTTAATCTGGGCCATACTTTTGGTCATGCGATTGAAGCACATATGGGCTATGGCAACTGGCTGCATGGTGAAGCCATTGCGACAGGCATGGTGATGGCAGCACGAACGGCTGAACGTCTGGGGCAGTTCCAGGCGCAGGAGACCGACCGCATTATTGCGCTGTTCCGCCGTGCCGGTTTACCGGTGCATGGGCCGCAGGCGATGAGTGCGGAGATGTATCTGCCGCACATGATGCGCGATAAAAAAGTTCTGGCGGGCGAACTGCGGCTGATACTCCCGCTGTCGATTGGTCGCTCTGAAGTGCGTGGTGGCGTGGCACATGATATGGTGCTGGCTGCGATTAATGATTGTCAGCAACCCTGAGATTAAGCAGTTGAGTGGTGACGCGGCGCGCAGGGTGCGCAGTGCGGAATGCCGCTTTACGGAGGAGGCAAAATGGATGAGTTTAAACCGGAAGACGAGTTAAAACCTGACGCCAGCGACCGCCGTCCCTCGCGCCCGCGTAAGCCGTCTGCCGCAGCCAAAGTACCGGCGTCGCGCCAGCGCATCATGATGGGTGTCGGGATTCTGGTTCTGCTGTTACTGGTACTGGGTATTGGTTCAGCGCTGAATGGCCCGGATGAGAAAAAGCCAGCGACTGCGGGCACGACTCCTGCCGCCAGTGGCGGTTCCGGTAGCGAGAAGAATATCGATCTGGGCGGCTCCTCTTCCATGTCAGCCGGGCAGACTCCTCCGTCAGGTCAAACCACGCCAGCGGCTGACGCAAATAACGCATCGACCAGCGGTGAGGGTGCCTCTGCTCCTCAGCGTGACGTTTCCATGCCGCCTGTGGCGTCAACGCCTACCCAGGCCGCGCCGGTTGACGCGCCAGCAAATCAGCAGCGCGTCACGCTGCCAGGCGATCTGAACAGCGCGCTGACGAATCAGCAGCAGCAGGTCGATAACGCTGCGATGGGAACGCAGGGTGGCAGTTCACTGCCGACGGCGCCCGCGACGGTCAGCGGTAATGCAGGAACGGCAGCCAATCCTGTCGCCGCACCTTCACGTCAGACGCCCAACAAATCCAATGCTTCTGCACGTCCGGCGCATGATTCATCGCATAAAACGGCGTCGAAACCTGCAACCCGTGACAGCAAAACGCATACCACGCCAGCGCATTCCCCAGCCAGTTCTGCTCCGGCCACTGCGTCCACCGGCAGCAGTTCAGCCAGCAAATCCGTGCCAGGCGGCAGCTATACGCTGCAGCTGAGCGGTGCATCGAAGGCGGAAAGCCTGAATGCCTGGGCTAAACAACAGAATCTGAGCGGGTATCACGTCTACAAAACCACCCGTAACGGTCAGCCGTGGTATGTGCTGGTGAGTGGATCTTATGCCACACCGGCGGATGCCAAACGCGCTGTCGCGTCGCTGCCTGCGGAAGTACGTGCAAAAAACCCCTGGGTAAAACCCGTTAGCCAGGTGAAGAAAGAAGCCAGCCAATAGCGGATGTGGGGCCATGTTCTGGCCCCGTTTTAAGCGCAGATCTGCTGTCGGTAAAGCCACAGCCTCACAATAAGATGTAATAACCACGACAGCATGAAAAAAAATCGCGCTTTCCTGAAATGGGCAGGGGGAAAATTTCCCTTAGTAGAAGAGATCCATCGTCACCTGCCGCAAGGCGACTGTCTGGTCGAGCCCTTTGTGGGTGCAGGTTCAGTGTTTCTGAACACGGAGTTTGATCGCTACCATCTTGCAGATATCAACAGTGACCTGATTAATCTCTACAACATTGTTAAAACGCGCACGGCGGATTTCATTCGTGACGCGCAGCTGCTGTTTACGCCGGAAGGTAACAACGAGATCTGTTATTACCAGCGGCGCACCGAATTCAACACCAGCACCGACGCCTACCAGCGCGCGCTGCTGTTCCTCTATCTGAACCGTCACTGTTACAACGGCCTCTGTCGCTATAACCTGCGTGGTGAGTTCAACGTGCCGTTTGGCCGCTATCGCAAACCCTACTTTCCGGAAGCAGAACTGTTATGGTTTGCCGAGCGCGCGCAAAAAGCGACGTTTGTCTGTGAATCGTACGATGTTACGCTGACCAATGCTGGCAAGGGCTCTGTGGTCTATTGCGATCCGCCTTATGCCCCGCTGTCGGCAACGGCTAATTTCACGGCTTATCACACCAACAGCTTCAGTCTTCGCGAGCAGGAGAATCTGGCGGCGTTAGCGGCACAGCTCGCTTCGTCGGAGAACCGTATTCCGGTTCTGATTTCTAACCACGACACTGCACTGACGCGTTTGTGGTATCAGGATGCAGTGTTACATGTGGTCAAAGCCCGGCGTTCTATCAGCCGAAGCATAACGGGTCGCACCAAGGTCGACGAACTGCTGGCACTTTATCGCTAGTCTGTTTCGTCCGCGACCAACGCATCACGCCAGCCTCCGGGCTGGCGCACAACAGTGGGAGAATCGGATGAAACAATATTTGCTGGCCCCTTCAATCCTTTCGGCGGACTTTGCCCGTCTGGGCGAAGACACAGCCAAAGCGCTGGCGGCCGGAGGTGACGTGGTGCACTTCGACGTGATGGATAACCACTACGTCCCTAATCTGACCATGGGTCCGATGGTGCTAAAAGCACTGCGGGACTATGGCATCACCGCTCCCATCGATGTGCATCTGATGGTGAAGCCGGTAGATGCGCTGATCCCTGAGTTCGCCAAAGCCGGCGCCACTTACATCACCTTTCATCCCGAAGCCAGCGAACATGTTGACCGCACCCTGCAATTGATTAAAGAGCATGGCTGTAAAGCAGGTCTGGTGTTTAACCCGGCGACCCCGCTTAGCTATCTGGATTACGTCATGGATAAGCTGGATATCATTCTGCTGATGTCAGTGAACCCTGGTTTTGGCGGTCAGTCATTTATTCCCGGCACCCTGGATAAACTGCGTGAAGCGCGCAGACGCATCGATCAGAGCGGTTACAACATTCGCCTTGAAGTGGATGGCGGCGTGAAGATCGACAATATCCGCGAGATAGCGGCTGCCGGTGCTGACATGTTTGTCGCCGGTTCTGCCATCTTCGGTCATCCTGACTATAAAAAAGTGATCGACGATATGCGCAATGAACTGGAGAAAGCCAATGGCTCATTTCACTGAGATTCGTGCGCTGGCGTTTGATCTCGATGGCACGCTGGTGGATAGCGCGCCAGGCCTTGCTGATGCGATCGACCGTACGCTGAGCGATCTCCGCCTGCCGCAGGCGGGCCTTGAGCGGGTCTCCACCTGGATCGGCAACGGTGCCGATATCATGATGGCCCGCGCGCTGACCTTCGCGCTGGGTCGCGAACCGCAGCCTGAAGAGCAGCGTGATGCGCGGGCGTTGTTTGACCGGCACTACGCCGATACGGTAGAGGCGGGTAGCACGCTGTTTCCACAGGTAAAGCAGACGCTGGAGGCATTAAAGGCTTCCGGATTGCCGATGGCGATTGTGACGAACAAGCCGACGCCGTTTGTGGCACCGTTGCTGGAATCGCTGGGCATTGCCGATGCGTTTTCGCTGATTATTGGTGGCGACGATGTGCCGGTTAAAAAACCGCACCCTGCAGCGATCTTTATGGTGCTGGGCACCTTCGGCGTATTGCAGAATGAGTTGCTGTTTGTTGGCGACTCTCGCAATGATATTCAGGCGGCGCAGGCGGCAGGCGTACCGAATGTGGGTATGACCTTTGGTTATAATTATGGCGAGCCGATTGTGACCAGCCAGCCCGATTTAACCCTCGACTCTTTCGACGAACTTTTGCCCGCTCTGGGGCTGTAAATATCAGGACTTAAGTATGAAACCCATCGTTTTCAGCGGCGCACAGCCGTCCGGCGAACTGACCATTGGCAACTATATGGGAGCGCTGCGTCAGTGGGTGCAGATGCAGGATGATTTTCACTGCATTTACTGCATCGTTGATCTGCACGCAATCACCGTGCGTCAGGATCCTGCAGCACTGCGCAAAGCGACGCTGGACACGCTGGCGCTTTATCTGGCCTGTGGTATCGACCCGGAAAAAAGCACCATCTTTGTTCAGTCGCATGTGCCAGAACACACGCAGCTGAGCTGGATCCTGAACTGCTACGCCTACTTCGGTGAACTGAGCCGCATGACGCAGTTCAAAGATAAATCAGCGCGCTACGAAGAGAACATCAACGCTGGTCTGTTCGATTATCCGGTGCTGATGGCGGCGGACATTCTGCTTTATCAGACCAATCAGGTGCCGGTGGGTGAAGATCAGAAGCAGCATCTGGAGCTGAGCCGCGATATCGCACATCGCTTCAATGCGATCTATGGCGACATATTCAGAGTGCCAGAGCCGTTCATTCCGAAATCGGGTGCGCGCGTCATGTCGCTGCTGGAACCGACCAAAAAAATGTCCAAGTCTGACGATAACCGCAATAACGTTATCGGCCTGCTGGAAGATCCGAAAGCGGTCGTGAAGAAGATCAAACGTGCCGTTACTGATTCTGAAGAGCCGCCAGTGGTGCGCTACGACATCAAAGAGAAAGCGGGCGTGTCTAACCTGCTGGATATTCTGTCAGGCGTGACCGGTAAAACCATTGCTGAGCTGGAGCAGGAGTTCGAAGGCAAAATGTATGGTCATCTGAAAGGCGCGGTAGCCGATGCTGTGTCGGGCATGCTCTCTGAGCTTCAGGAGCGTTATCATCGCTTCCGCAACGATGAAGCCCTGCTGGAGCAGGTAATGCGTGATGGCGCGGCCAAAGCACGCGCACAGGCGCAGGAAACGCTGAAGAAGGTTTATCAGGCGGTAGGCTTTGTCGCGATGCCATAATGGCTGAGCAGACAAACAACGCGGCGGGCTTTGTGCCCGCCGTTTTTATTTGCAGGATTTAAAACCAGCGCAGGCTTTCACGCAGACTCACCACGCTGCCGATGATCATCAGGCTGGGACTGGTCACCTCTCCGGCTGGCCGACCATGCCGTTACCAATAACGACGACATTGTGCTTGCTCATTTTTGCCTCAAATTTGCGATATCTGCGGCTACAATAGCGCGCCATTTCTGACGCTTATTGATATACATCAACCACGGTCCTATATACCTATTAAGAGGTATGTTTTTGATTTTAATTAAGTTTATCTGGTGAGGCTAACCTGCTGAATATCCTGCATTGCCGTGCGTGGTATGAATCGTGCTAGTTTTAACCACTCAGGTTAACCGGATAAGGAATCAGCCATGTTGTCACCCAAGTGGATCAATAACGTGCGTTTACCCTGGCGGGAAGGATTGTGGCAAATCGAAATCGCCGACGGAAAAATTGCCCGCATTTCAGCTCAGCCGCAGCAGCCTTCACCCGCGGATCAATCACTGGACGGTGAGGGCGGCATAGCCTGCGCGCCCTTTATTGAGCCTCATATTCATCTGGATACCACCCAGACGGCGGGTGAACCGGCATGGAATCAGTCCGGGACGCTGTTTGAAGGCATTGAGCGCTGGGCCGAACGCAAGGCGCTGCTCAGCCACGAAGATGTTAAACAGCGGGCGTTGCAGACGCTGAAGTGGCAGATCGCCAACGGTATCCAGTTTGTCCGCACTCACGTTGACGTGTCCGATCCGTCACTGACGGCGCTGAAAGCGATGCTGGAGCTGAAAGCGGAGATGGCCCCATGGATCACCCTTCAGATTGTCGCGTTTCCTCAGGAGGGCATTCTCTCTTATCCCAACGGCGAAGCATTGCTGGAGGAGGCGTTACGGCTGGGCGCGGATGTGGTCGGCGCCATTCCGCACTACGAATTCACCCGCGAATATGGCGTCGAGTCGCTGCATAAAACCTTTGCGCTGGCTAACCGCTACGACCGGCTGATCGATGTTCACTGCGATGAGATTGATGATGAACAGTCGCGTTTTGTGGAAACCGTGGCGGCGCTGGCACATCGCGATGGCAACGGCGCACGTGTGACGGCCAGTCATACCACCGCAATGCACTCTTACAATGGCGCGTACGCCTCACGGCTGTTCCGGCTGCTTAAACTGTCGGGCATTAACTTTGTTGCCAATCCGCTGGTCAATATTCATCTGCAGGGTCGCTTTGACACCTATCCTAAGCGGCGCGGGATAACGCGCGTAAAAGAGATGCTGGAGGCAGAGATTAACGTCTGCTTCGGCCACGACGATGTGTTTGATCCCTGGTATCCGCTGGGCACCGCCAATATGCTCCAGGTGTTGCATATGGGATTACATGTCTGTCAGCTGATGGGCTATGAGCAGATTGATGCGGGTCTGGATTTGATTACGCATAACAGCGCGAAGACGATGCAGCTGTCAGGTTATGGCATTCAGAGCGGCAACGAGGCCAGCCTGATCATTCTGCCAGCGGAAAGCGGTTTTGATGCGGTCAGAAGGCAGGTGCCGGTGCGCTATTCATTGCGTCGTGGTGTCGTGGTGGCAGAGACAAAGCCCGCAGAAAGCGAGATTTACTGGCGGGAACGGGAGCGCATCGACTTCCGGCGGTAGAAAGCAGAGCGGCGATGACTCGCCGCTCTGAAGGATTAATGCGTGACGTGACCGTGAGTACGATGACGGCTGACAAAGCCGAGCAGGGCACACATTACAAACACCACGGCGTAGAGCGCGTTAGCCGTCGCCAGTGCGGTATGCACACCACTTTTCTCAACGATAGGTGCCGTGACCACAAAGGTCAGCATGGTGCCGACGGTGCCGCAGGTCAGGATGAAGTTCACCAGCTTCGGTGAAGCCACTTTGGTCTGTAGTGAACCCAGAGTGATAATGGTGGTGTAGATAGCACTTGAGCTGAAACCAAGAATCATGATGATCCACTTCAGCATGCCAGCATCGCTGCTGCTGACGAACCAGTACATCAGCACGGTCGCCAGGCCTGCCAGCACCATCAGAATGCGTTGCAGATCGAAGAAACGCAGCAGGAAGCTGAAGGCCCACATACCCACCATATACGCCGTCCAGAAGCTGCCCACCAGTTGTCCTGCGTCATTGATGTTCATGCCCATGACTTTGGTGGCATATTCCGGCACCCAGGAGATAAAGCCGAGCTGGCCCAGAATGTAGCAGAGTGCCGCCACTGCCAGCAGCAGCACGCCCACACCCCATTTTTCTTTCTCAACCGTCGGGCTGTTTTCAGGCTTACGCAGCACCGGGAACTCAACAAACAGCGTCATGATGAAGATGGCGACGTAGATAAAGCCGATGCAGACGTAGACCCAGTACCACGGCAACTGACGCGCCAGCAGAATCCCTGCCAGCACCGGAAACAGTGTGCCCGCCATGCTGAAGAAGGAGTCGGTGAACAGCAGGCGTGAACCACGCTGACGACCTTCATACATGTGGGTAATCAGGAAGGTGCCGATCGACATGGTAATGCCGCTCACCACACCCAGTACAAACATGCAGAGCGAGAAGACAGTGAGATCGCGGCTGGTCATCAATCCGATTATCGCCAGCACCATCAGGACGAAGCCGAAAATAAGCTGGCGCTTCAGCGGCACAATGACCATCAGCCAGGCGTTCAGGAAGACCGCAGCTAAAATGCCGCTGTTGAGGAAGGTGAAGGTATTACTCATGCTGGAGATGGGGATCTGGAAATCTTTTGCGATATCGCCCATTACCATGCCGGTAACGATCACCAGCGCGCCGGTCAGTGCATAGGAGAAGAAGCTTATCCAGGTGAGGCCAATACGATTACGGTTTGTCATGTTCTGAACCTGTTGAGAACCGGGTGGCAAAAAGTGTCAGAAAGTGTAAACGGAACTGTGATCTTAATAAACAAGCAGTGAAACTACAGATCCATATTTCATGTATTGTGTGATTTTAATCACGCAATTGCGGGTGTTTAACGTTTGCTCAGACCTTTTGCTGCAACAGCGTAAATATAGGTAAAACGCTGGCTCATGGAATAGAGTCTCTTTACAATCAATCACGTTTTTGTGCCCGCTCTCCCAGGTAAGGAATCTTTCATGTTTAAACGTACTTTAACAGCGGCCATCACCCTGTTAGCGCTCTCTTCCGTTTCCGCCCAGGCGCTGGCCGCAAAAGGTGACACCCACGTTCTGCTCACCACCTCCGCCGGCAATATTGAACTCGAACTGAATAACCAAAAAGCGCCGGTTTCTGTGAAAAACTTCGTTGATTACGTCAACAATGGTTTTTACAACAACACCATTTTTCACCGCGTGATCCCGGGCTTTATGGTGCAGGGTGGGGGCTTCACCACAGACATGCAGCAGAAGCAGACCAACGCGCCAATTAAAAACGAAGCGGACAATGGCCTGCGTAACCTGCGCGGCACCATCTCTATGGCGCGTACCGCCGATAAAGACAGTGCGACCAGCCAGTTCTTCCTCAACGTCGCGGATAATGCCTTCCTCGACCACGGACAGCGCGATTTTGGCTATGCCGTATTTGGCAAGATTGTGAAAGGTCAGGATGTGGTTGAAAAAATTTCTCAGGTTCCGACCAAAGATGTGGGTCCTTACCAGAATGTTCCGTCCAAACCGGTAGTTATCCTCTCCGCTAAAGTTCTGCCTTAACGCTTTTCGTCGCCATCTGCGGATGGCGACCGTCTGTCGCCTCCGGCAAAGCCAGAAATTGCTCTTATACTTAGGGCAAAAACCTGAGCAGGAGGCGGCATGGCGAACAAACTCACCGAAAAACAGAAGGTCACCCTGTGGCAACAGCGACGTAGCGCCAGCTATCAGGCCAGCTGTCGGCTGGAAGGTTTCATGCCAAATGAAACCAGTGTTAACAGCGATGATGCAGCCGCACGTCTGGCGTCACTGAGGAGGCAATATGGACTCTAATACCGCCGTCAGCCAGGATCCCTACCTGTGGCAGCACGACAACGTGCTGAAAAACCTGCCCGATATTCATGACGCTGCGCAGCTGCGCAAGGCAGAGCTGAGCTTTAGTGCGGCACGCGCCGCTACGCTGGAGCTGGGCCCGCGTAATCCCGGGCTGCCTTACCTGCGCCAGATCCATCGCACGCTGTTCCAGGATGTCTACAGCTGGGCGGGGGAACTGCGCACCATTGATATCTGGCGTGATGAGACGCCGTTCTGTCATTTCGAATATATCGAAAAGGAAGGCAATGCCCTGATGGCCGCGCTGGAAGAAGAGAAGGGGTTAGCTGATTTGCCGCGTGACGAATTTATTCAGCGCCTCGCTCACTACTATTGCGAAATCAATATGCTGCATCCTTTCCGCCACG
This sequence comes from Pantoea hericii, assembly GCF_014155795.1. Lineage (NCBI taxonomy): Bacteria > Pseudomonadati > Pseudomonadota > Gammaproteobacteria > Enterobacterales > Erwiniaceae > Pantoea > Pantoea hericii. Next base: position 26,308 of record NZ_SCKV01000008.1, on the reverse strand, counting down.
GAAATGGTCGGGCGCAGCGGATTTTCTTTGAACAGCTTGCACTGCATGCCGGATATCTGCTGAACTGGGAAGAGACGGATGCTGAAAGCTGGAAAGCGGCGAATCAGGCCGGTGTAGCCGGAGATTTGGTCCCGCTGGAGCAGGTCTTTGCGAAAGTGGTGAGTGAGGCGGCCTGACCGCGTAGAATAGCGGCGCGGTTTATCATTCTGGACACGTCATGCTGCTGCTTATCGACAATTACGACTCCTTTACCTGGAATCTCTATCAATATTTCTGCGAGCTGGGCGCGCAGGTTCAGGTGGTGCGCAATGATGCCATCACGCTGGAGCAGATGGCGGCGCTGCCACTGACCCATCTGGTCATCTCGCCTGGCCCCTGCACGCCGTCGGAATCAGGCATCTCGCTGGCGGCAATCCGGCACTTCGCCGGACAGCTGCCGGTGCTGGGCGTCTGCCTGGGCCATCAGGCGATTGCGCAGGCGTATGGCGCGCAGGTGGTACGTGCGCGTCAGGTGATGCACGGCAAAACCTCTGCCATTCAGCACACCGGCCAGGGCGTGTTTCGCAATCTCAATAATCCCCTTACCGTGACCCGCTATCACTCGCTGATTGTGCAGCGCGATACTCTGCCCGAGGCGTTCGAGGTGACGGCCTGGACGATGCGTGACGGCGAGCCTGACGAAATTATGGGATTCCGCCACAAAACTCTGGCGCTGGAAGGCGTACAGTTCCATCCCGAGAGCATTCTCAGCGAGCAGGGACATCTGCTGCTGCGCAATTTCCTTGAGCAATAAGTTGCCTTTGAGTGATTTTTTATGCATATTTTGTGATTATTATTTCATGTTTGCACAATAATCATTTAAATGGGGTCATCAATGGCAGCGGAAAAAATTGCGGTCACGCGGGAGACGTTCGATAACGTTATTTTGCCTGTTTATGCACCTGCGCAGTTCGTGCCGGTAAAAGGCAAGGGCAGCCGTGTATGGGATCAGCAGGGCAAAGAGTATATCGATTTCTCGGGTGGTATCGCCGTCACCGCACTTGGACACTGCCATCCTGCGCTGGTGGAGACGCTGAAAAGCCAGGGCGAGACGCTGTGGCACACCAGCAACGTCTTCACCAACGAACCGGCGCTGCGCCTTGCCAGTAAGTTAATCCAGGCGACCTTTGCCGATCGCGTCTTCTTTGCCAACTCCGGTGCCGAAGCCAACGAAGCCGCGTTTAAGCTGGCGCGCTACTACGCCTGCAAACGTCACAGCCCGTTTAAAAGTAAAATCATCGCCTTCCATAACGCCTTTCATGGCCGGACGCTGTTTACCGTTACGGTCGGCGGACAGCCAAAATATTCCGACGGGTTCGGGCCGAAACCGGCGGATATCGTCCACGTGCCGTTTAATGACCTTGATGCAGTGAAAGCGGTAATCGACGACCACACCTGCGCCATCGTGGTTGAACCGATTCAGGGCGAAGGCGGCGTAGTGCCCGCGACGCAGGAATTTATGCAGGGACTGCGCGAGCTTTGCGATCAGCATCAGGCGCTGCTGGTGCTGGATGAAGTGCAGAGTGGCATGGGACGCAGCGGCAAACTGTTCGCCTATGAGCATTATGGCGTCCAGCCCGATATTCTGACCTCAGCCAAAGCGCTGGGCGGCGGTTTCCCGGTCAGCGCCATGCTGACCACTAACGAGATCGCCTCGACCATGGCACCAGGCGTGCATGGGACCACGTATGGCGGCAATCCGCTGGCCTGCGCCATCGCTGAAACGGCGCTGGATATTATCAATACGCCGGACGTGCTGGCGGGTGTCGATATGCGGCGTGAGCACTTTGTCACAGCGCTGCAGGCCATTGATGCGAAGTATGACTTGTTCAGTGACATTCGCGGCAAGGGGTTGCTGATTGGCGCCGCGCTTAAACCTCAGCATGCCGGGAAGTCACGCGACATACTGAATGCCGCCGCCGCTGAGGGCGTGATGGTGCTGGTTGCCGGCACCGACGTGATGCGTTTTGCGCCGTCACTGATTATCGAACCGGCCGATATCGAAGAGGGCATGCGCCGCTTCGCCACCGCCGTCGGCAAGGTGCTTAACGGCTAGGCTAGTTTTTACGTAAGCGTCTGATCAGCCAGCGGCCATGTTGTGGTCGCTGGTTCCATGCCAGTGAGGAGATGGTGTACATCACGCTCAGATGGTCAAGAATACGTCGCACATGCTGTTCCACCACCGTGACAGGTCCCTCACTGATGTTCTCAAGATCATCCAGCAGATTAACCTGTGAGCTTTCACCATCATATTCCAGCCGCTGCTGACACCGCTGTAGCGCGATTTCACAGGATTGCAGATAGCGTTCTGCCAGCGAGTCGGTCAGCATAGTGTGCTCCCGCGCCAGAATCGTTATGGCATTAATGTGCTCAACAATAAACTGACTGTGCGTGACCCAGAGCCGCATATCACTCAGATAGCGGGAGTTAAACGCGGGTTCCTGCATCGCCTGATTCAGCGAGTTAAACAGCGCATTGTGCGCCTGATTCACCTTCACGCGCTGATACGCCAGTTTCTCAGGTGACTGTTCGTTACCCAGCAACAATCTCAGTGCGTCCTGATCGGCTTCCAGCGCATCATGGGCGTTCTGTCGCAGTAAGCCACTCTGCCACTGAGGCCACAGCCACAGCATCCCGCCAAAGGCGATCAGACAGCCCATCAGCGTATCCATCAGTCGCGGCAGCAGAAACTGCGCGCCATTCAGCGACAGCAATTGCAGCGAGTAAACCGCCGTGACCGTAAAGCCAATCATTGACCAGCCATAGAACTGGCGCGTAAAGCGATAGCTGATAAAGGTTATTGCCAGCATGATCAGCAGCACCAGCGACTCCGGCACCGCCAGCCGCAGCGTGGCGGCCGCAATCACCAGACCGGCAAAGGTGCCCAGCGCACGGTGCTGGATGCGAACACGCGTAGCGCTGTAACCGTTCTGGCTGACGAACATGATGGTCATCAGGATCCAGTAAGGTTTGGGGATGTTGAAGAACAGCGCCAGTGCACTGCCCAGCATCAGCATTACCGCAAAGCGTCCGGCGGTGCGCAGCGCTGACGAGCGAAAAGAGAGATAACTGCGCAGCGCCGGTAACAGCGGCAGACGGCGCTGACGATCCGCCATCAGATCACGCTGATACAGCGGTTTCTGCGTGCGCAGCACCCGCGCAATGCGGTTGAAGTGGTAAAGACAGAAGTTACCCACCGGATTGTCGGGATGCTGATGGGCGATCTTCTCCAGCGCGCCAAGCTGTTTGTCCATCGCAAAGCGATCGGGTAGCTGGTGATAAAGGATGTTATCCGCCAGCACCCGTAGCCGGGCCGAAATGGTTTTGGCATTCCAGCGGATCACCGCTTCGGCATGGCTCTGTTCGACCAGCTTCTGCACCTCTTCCGGCCGATGCAGACTAACCGAGATGTGTTCCTGCAGATCCAGCGCCACCTGAAAGGCGCGCGTCAGCCGCTTATGGCTGTGATCGCGGCTTGCCGACAGCATGTGCATCTGCTGATAGCAGGTGTTAATCAGATCGACCACTTTCTGCTGACGCGCCAGCAGCGGCGGCAGTGCCTTTTCCGGGTCGGTCAGCTGCGTCAGCAGGGTGTATTTGGCGTCGCAGTAGTTAGCCAGCTCGCGGTAGATCAGGCTGAGGCTTTCGCGCATCGGCTGCTCTTTCCACAGCCAGAACCAAAACCAGTTAAACAGCCCATACCAGAGCGTGCCGCCGATGTAGAGCAGCGGGGTAACATAGATGGGCATGCGGCCAATGAGGCTCAGGGTAAAAATGGCGGCGATAAGCGTGCCGGGCAGCAGACGACCATGCAGCGGGCTGATCTCACCCGTCACGCCGAGCAGCAGGGGCATGGCGAACAGGATGAGCGGTAGCGGAATGGCATGCAGTGTGAGCCACTGAATCAGGAAGCTGCCGAGGGCAAACAGGCTGCCACCCACAATCAGGCGTTTGAAAAAGCGTTTATGCGGGGTATCCAGACCGGCAATATTGCAGCAGGCAGGCACTAACGAGAACAGCAGACCTTTTTGCAGGTCGCCAGCCAGCCAGCCCAGCGCGACGGGCAGACAAAGCACCAGCGTTTGCCGCAAGGCGTAGTTGACTTCAGGATGGTAAATAATTCGACGCCACATCGGCCCAACACAAACAATAACGGCGTGATGTTGCCATCACGCCGTGGGTGACAGGAATTAGCGGGTGCCGTAAACGACGATGGTTTTGCCGTGTGCGGAGATCAGGTTCTGATCTTCCAGCATCTTCAAAATACGGCCCACGGTTTCGCGTGAACAACCCACAATCTGGCCAATTTCCTGACGAGTGATTTTAATTTGCATGCCGTCGGGATGCGTCATGGCATCTGGCTGCTTCGCCAGGTTGAGCAGGGTCTGTGCAATGCGTCCGGTGACGTTGAGGAAAGCGAGGTTACCCACTTTTTCAGACGTGACCTGCAGGCGACGCGCCATCTGCGAGGAGAGTCGCATCAGGATGTCGGGATTAACCTGAATCAGCTGACGGAATTTCTTGTAAGAAATCTCCGCCACTTCGCACGCGCTTTTCGCACGTACCCAGGCGCTGCGCTCCTGGCCTTCTTCGAACAGGCCAAGCTCACCAATGAAATCGCCCTGATTCAGGTAGGAAAGAATCATCTCTTTGCCTTCTTCATCTTTAATCAGAACCGCGACGGAACCTTTCACGATGTAGTAAAGCGTTTCTGCTTTTTCACCTTGGTGAATCAGCGTACTTTTGGATGGATACTTGTGAATATGGCAATGGGACAGGAACCATTCGAGTGTAGGGTCTGTTTGCGGTTTGCCGAGAACCATTCGCTATTATCCTCTGTTGTAATCGTGCCCAAAATACAGGGGGCAGTTTTCCCTGTCAGGCGGTGAAAGCTTCAAGCGTTTCCCTTTCAGGAAATTATTCGGGCCGCATCAGGCGCAGTGCGCATCATTCTTCCCGGCTTCGCCATCGGGTGACGAAAAATATTTTCAGCACTGTTTGTAGCACAGCTTTTGCCGACTGTCTTGTGTTGTCTCGCTTCAGCTACGGGCGGATTTCTCTGGATTGCTGTTTACCAGGCGAAAGCGTACTCTGGCGACAAAACAGCGTATTCCGGAGCAAAAATCATGCAGGCAAGAGTGAAGTGGGTAGAAGGACTGACATTCCTCGGAGAATCCTCATCCGGCCATCAGATACTGATGGATGGAAATTCGGGCGATAAAGCGCCCAGCCCAATGGAGATGGTGCTGATGGCGGCCGGCGGATGCAGCGCGATTGACGTGGTATCAATTCTGCAAAAAGGCCGTAACGATGTGGCTGATTGTGAAGTAAAACTGACCTCAGAACGTCGTGAAGAGGCGCCGCGAATCTTTACGCACATCAACCTGCATTTTATCGTGAGTGGTAAAGCGCTCCAGGATAAAGCGGTCTCACGCGCGGTGGATCTTTCTGCTGAAAAATATTGTTCGGTGGCCATCATGCTGGGTAAAGGTGTGACGATTACGCATAGCTATGAAGTGATTGAGCTGTAACAGGCTGAAGGGCATTTTAAAGTCGCGGGCCAATTCGGAGTCGGTCTGGTGTCGTGCCGTTCCTGCATAGAGAGTCCGCTTTAAGACTGTGCCCGCGTTATTACGCACCTCATCCCTGAGGTGCGCCCATACCGGGCCAACGCTTTGCGTTGTTCAAAAACGCTCCCGGCGTTTTTGTCCCAGTCGCGGGACGCTTTCCTCTTCTGACCCTGTTCCCGGCGTGTTGAGCTTAGGTGTTGCTGTCAGATTCTTTGTCACCAGGTTTTTTCAGTGGCGACCTTTCTGAAAACGGATGTGGTTGCCGGACGTGAAGCGAAGGGAGCATATGCCTGTAGCAAAGCATAGCGGGCCAGGGATGGCCCGCGCTGAGCCTGCCAGGGATGGCGGTTTTGCGTCTTTGCGAAAGGTGTATGCTCCCTGAAGCCAGCTCAGCAGTAAGCCTTTCCCCGCAGAAATGCCAGTTTTACATCTTTGCGAAAGGCCTCTGCTCTCTGCGTTTTTTTTGCTGACCTCTTACTCTATCCGCTTACCTTCCATCAGCCGCTTCACCAGCGGACCCATGATCAGCTCCATCGCCAGACCCATTTTGCCGCCGGGCACGACCAGCGTATTGATGTGCGAGATAAACGAACCCTGCAGCATCGCCAGCAGGTAGGGGAAGTCGATATCTTCCAGCGCCTGGAAATGAATCACCACAAAGCTCTCATCCAGTGACGGAATGGCGCGGGCAGCGAACGGGTTTGAGGTGTCGACGGTCGGGACGCGCTGAAAGTTGATGTGGGTGCGCGAGAACTGTGGCGTGATGAAATTGATGTAATCTTCCATCGAACGCACCACGGAATCCATCACTGCTTCGCGTGAATGACCGCGCTCGCCGGTGTCGCGCACCAGCTTCTGAATCCACTCCAGGTTAACAATGGGCACAACGCCCACCAGCAAATCAACCTGTTCCGCCACGTTATGCTGCGCCGTCACCACGCCGCCGTGCAGTCCTTCATAGAACAGAATGTCAGTGTTCTGCGGCAGCGGCTGCCAGGGCGTAAAGGTGCCGGGCACCTGATTCCACGGTACGGCTTCATCGTAGGTGTGCAGATATTTACGCGACTGGCCCTGTCCGCTTTGACCATACTCTTTAAAGCTCTGCTCCAGCAGACCAAAGTCATTGGCTTCCGGGCCAAAGTAGCTGACATGACGTCCTAAATCGCGCGCCTTACGAATCGCCATATCCATTTCAGGGCGGGTAAAGCGGTGAAAGCTGTCGCCTTCAAGCTCAGCAGCATGAAGATCGAGCTGCTGAAAGATTTTACGAAACGCGAGGCTGGTGGTGGTGGTTCCTGCACCGCTGGAACCGGTCACCGCGATAATGGGATGACGTGCAGACATAGAAAAGCTCCCTGTGAGGTCGGGCGATGAGCATTGTTATCATGAAATGATGCCGGGTGCATCAGCCACGAAATTCTTTGCGCGGCATGATATTGACCGATTCATGCAGTTCCGACCACACCAGCACCACTTCACCGGTTTCCAGCTGGCGTCGCACATCAGCTACCTTGTCCAGGAGGCTGCGTTCCTGCTCGCCATAGTCTGTGCCTTCACGCAGCACAAAGGTTTCAATCAGATTTTCAAGGGTCTCAGGTGAGACCTGTTGCCAGGGAATAATCACAAGATCAGTTATCCAGAAAAGGGGCGATCCACTGCGGGATGCGCTGTTCCAGCCACATTTCAGGCTGGCGTAGCGTTCCGCCGACAAAACCGACGTGGCCGCCGTAGGGTGTCAGTTGATAAGTAATAGTGGCAGATAATTGGCTGCTGTGCGGGATCACCTCATCACTCATAAAGGGATCGTCTTTGGCGTGGATAATCAGCAGCGGTTTCTCTGTGTGTTTCAGCCAGGGCATGGCGCTGGCACGATGATAGTAATCTGCTGCATCGACAAAACCGTGGGCGCGGGCTGTAATCGCATCATCAAAATCGCGCAGTCGCCGCATCGCTTTGAGCTGTGCCAGATTAACCGGCAGGGTGTCCGGCCAGGCATGCAGTTTGCGGCGGGCATTTTTCTTGAGCTGCGCCAGCAGGTAGTACTGATAGAAGCGCGAGAAGCCGCGTTCCAGTTTCACGCTGCACGGTTCCAGCAGCAGCGGGGCGGAGACAATCACGGCGGCATCTACCTCCGCTGCGGCACCCTGCTGGCCGAGCAGGCAGCCCAGCATGTTGCCGCCCAGCGAGAAACCCACGGCGGCGGTAGGCACATGACCCCAGCGGGTGCGCAGCCAGCGCAGGAAGAAGCGGGCATCTTCAGTTTCGCCGGAGTGATAGATGCGGTTCAGCCGGTTAGGTTCGCCGCTGCAGCCGCGAAAATGCATCACTACTGCCAGCCAGCCGCGTGCGCGGCAGATCGCCATCAGGCCATGAATATAGGGACTCTGAAAGCTGCCCTCCAGTCCATGAAACAGCACCACGCGCGGTTTATGCTGCGCCAGCTGCGGATCTTCGCTCCAGGCGAGATCGACGAAATCGCCATCGGGCAGATCGAGACGCTGCCAGTGAGGAGCGAAGGTGATACGGCGACGTAACAGGCGCGGCAGCATCGTCTGCAGATGCGCGTTACGCAGCGTGTCAGGTGGTCTGAACTGCTCGTTTTCCGGGCCGGTAAATTTCATGTGGTAAAAGCTTGTCTGTTCCATATCACACTGTTAGCTTCGATAAGTTTTTTATTGCAGGGTAAGGAGTACCCGATTGCCATGGAACTGAGTCTTTTCTTATCAATGTTGGGATTTCTGTGGGTCGCGGCCATTACGCCAGGCCCCAATAATATGTTACTCACCGCCTCGGGCGCTAATTTTGGCTTTCTGCGCACGATTCCGCTGATGATCGGCATCATGATCGGCATGCAGGTGATGCTGCTGATGGTGGCCTTTGGCGTAGGCGGTTTGATCCTGCTCTATCCCTCGCTGCATCTGATGCTGAAAATCGCCGGTAGCCTCTATCTGCTCTGGCTGGCGTGGAAGATAGCCACCGCCAGCTATGCAAAGCTGGAAACTGACCAGGCACCGGATGCGCCAATGCCGTTCTGGCAGGGCGGGCTGCTACAGCTGATCAACCCCAAAGCCTGGCTGATGGCGCTGGGCGCGGTCGCCAGCTTCAGTCTGGCCGGTGATGCGTATCGTCATTCCGTGATGGCCATAAGCGTCGGTATGTTTCTGGTTAATCTGGTGTCGGGCGTCATCTGGATGGGATTTGGCGCGATGATTGGTCGCATTCTGCGCAGTCGCCGCGCCTGGAGAATATTTAACCTCGCCATGGGGCTGCTGACCGCTGCCTGCGTGCTATTAATCTGGCACTGAGTCAGCTGGATGCGCGTTCAACGCGCGTCCAGGGCAGCACCTCACGCATCACCGGCGCGTTCGGGTTGCGGATCTTCTGCAGCAGCAGCTGCACACTGCGCGCGCCCAGTTGGTTCATCGGTTGCTCGATGGTGGTCAGTGGCGGATTGAGGCTGCGGGTAAACGACACACCATCAAACCCGACCACCGCCAGATCTTCCGGCACGCGCAGACCGGCTTCCAGCGCCGCATGCACCACGCCCACCGCCAGCACGTCTGACACCGCAAACACTGCGTCCGGCGGTTCCGGTAGCGCCATGAGTTCTCTCAGTGCCTGGCTGCCCGCCTCACAGGAGATCTCGTAGGTATAGGAGATGCCGGACCATGCATATCCCAGCTCCTCAATTGCCTGCCGGTAACCCTTTTCCCGATGATGTGAGTACAGGTAACGCATATCGCCATTGACCAGCCCGATGCGTTTACGCCCTTTCCCGGCGAGATAATGGACGGTGTCGCGGGCTGCCTCCTGGTGATCAATGCTGACTGAGGAGGCGGGGATATCCGGATCAAATTCACAGCACTGCACCCAGGGCGCACCGGCGATCAGCGCCTGTAAATCCGGTAAGCCTGAAGCAGCATCCATGGTAATAACGCCATCCACCACTTTTCCGGTCAGCAGCGAAAGATAGGCGGCTTCACGCTGAAGCTGCGAGGCGGAGTTGCAAAGCAGAATGTGATAGCCGTGCAGTTCTGCTTCGGCTTCAATGCCCTGAACCACGCGCGAACAGAAGGGGTTGGTAATATCCGAGATCAGCACCAGCAGCATGTGGCTTTGCGCCGTCCGCAGCTGACGCGCCAGTAAGTTGGGCTGATAGTCGCAGGCAGAGATTGCCGCCAGAACTTTCTCACGCGTATCGGGCTTTACGCCGGGATGCGCGTTGAGAACCCGCGATACCGTGGCTTTGGAAACGCCAGCCAGCTGAGCGACTTTCTCGATCGACATCGGATTCAAAGACCTTAACAGGCAATAATTGGGAACGCATATCAATAACACAGGCACAATGTGAGCGCCTGACATTTTTGCTTACTTTAGCTATTTTCAGCATTTGCGATTTTCAGCTTAGTTTTGCAGATAGTGATCTAAGAACTTATTTCTATTAGGGATAATTTTTAATTCCTTTATGAAACTATTGCGTGCAGAGACACTGCCTCCACGATAAAACCGGTGGGGTAGTGATCATGGCAGCAACACGTTTAACTTTCTTAGCCGCAGCGATGGCACTGCTGGCGTTTCGGGCTGATGCAGTCAATGTCACCGTCGCGTACCAGACCTCTGCCGAACCGGCGAAAGTGGCACAGGCTGATGACAGTTTTGCCAAAGAAAGCGGGGCCAGCGTCGACTGGCGTAAGTTTGACAGCGGTGCAGGCGTATTGCGCGCGCTGGCGTCCGGCGACGTCCAGATTGGCAATATCGGCTCCAGTCCGTTAGCGGTCGCAGCGGCGCAAAAGCTGCCAATCGAAGCCTTTCTGCTTGCCTCACAGCTGGGCAACTCTGAAGCGCTGGTTGTAAAGAAGAACATCATCACTCCCAACGATCTCATCGGCAAGCGCATCGCGGTGCCGTTCATCTCTACCACCCACTACAGCCTGCTTGCTGCACTGAAACACTGGGGCATCAAGCCGTCGCAGGTACAGCTGGTTAATCTGCAGCCGCCTGCGATTATCGCGGCGTGGCAGCGTGGCGACATTGATGGCGCTTACGTCTGGGCGCCTGCGGTGAATGAACTGGAAAAACAGGGCAAAGTGCTGACCGACTCGGCGGCAGTGGGGAGCTGGGGATCGCCGACGCTGGATGTCTGGGTGGTCCGCAAAGATTTCGCTGAGCAGCATCCGGAGATCGTGACCGCATTTGCCCGCAGCGCGCTTGATGCGCAGCAGGCCTATCTTAACAGCCCCGATAGCTGGCTGAAGCAGCCCGATAATCTCAGCAAACTCTCCCGCCTTAGCGGTGTGCCGGAAGCGCAGGTGCCGGATCTGGTGAAGGGCAATACCTACCTCACGGCGCAGCAGCAGGTTGAGCAGCTGGGCAAACCGGTCAATAAAGCGATCGTCGATACTGCGCAGTTTCTGAAAGCACAGGGCCGGGTGCCGCAGGCGGATAACGACTACAGCAGCTATGTGACCTCCCGTTTCGTCGCACCATTAGTTAAACCCTAAGGAGGCACGATGCTGCGTATCGCTCATCTTCATGCCCGTTATGCCGGACAACCGGTGTTGCAGGATATCAATTTGCAGCTGGATAGCCATGAACTGCTGGTGGTGCTCGGCCCCTCCGGCTGCGGCAAAACCACGCTGCTTAATCTGGTTGCCGGATTTCTGCCGGTGGAGTCGGGCAGCATCACGCTGGATAACCAGCCAGTGACGGGGCCTGGTGCGGAGCGCGGCGTGGTGTTTCAGCATGAAGGCTTACTGCCATGGCGTAACGTGCTGGATAACGTTGCCTTTGGTCTGCAGCTGGCGGGGATGTCGCGCCCGGCGCGCGAGGCCATCGCACGGAAGCTCATCAGGCAGGTGGGGCTGGAAGGGGCGGAGAAGCGCGCCATCTGGCAGTTGTCAGGCGGTCAGCGGCAGCGGGTCGGCATTGCACGCGCGCTGGCGACCGATCCGCAACTGCTGCTGCTTGACGAGCCATTTGGCGCACTGGATGCCTTTACCCGCGAGCAGATGCAGACCCTGCTGCTGACGCTGTGGCGCGACAGCGGTAAACAGATCCTGCTGATTACGCACGATATAGAAGAGGCTATTTTCCTGGCCAGCGAACTGATTCTGCTGTCGCCAGGACCCGGCCGCATCGTGGAACGCTTGCGGCCCGGCTTTGGTCAGCGCTTTGCCGCAGGTGAGTCGTGCCGCAGCATAAAATCCGATCCGCAGTTTATCGCCCAGCGCGAATATGTGCTGAGCCGCGTATTTGACCAGCGGGAGGCGTTTGCATGAGCGCGTTAATCCACGACAAGTCTCTGCCGGTGCGCCGTCGTTTGCGCTGGCCATTTTCAACCACGTTCACGCTGAGCATGCTGAGTCTCTCTCTGCTGTTGCTGCTCTGGTGGGGCGTGACCGCGCTGGGCCTGATTGCTCCGCTGTTCCTGCCGTCGCCACAGCAGGTGTTCAGCAAGCTGCTGCTGATTGCCAGCGCCCAGGGCTTTATGGATGCCACGCTGTGGCAGCATCTGGCCGCCAGCCTGACGCGGATGCTGATTGCGCTGACCGCGGCGGCCGTCATCGGCATTCCGGTGGGGATTCTGATGGGCCTCAGCCCGGTAGCTCGCGGTCTGCTTGATCCGCTTATTGAGCTTTATCGCCCGATTCCGCCACTTGCCTATCTGCCGCTGATGGTGATCTGGTTTGGCATTGGTGAGACGTCGAAAATCCTGCTGATCACCCTGGCCATCTTCGCGCCGGTGACGCTCTCCACGCTGGCCGGGGTGCGTAACACCCAGCAGGTACGGATTCGTGCGGCGCGCTCGCTGGGAGCTAACCGCTGGCAGCTGCTGCGCTGGGTGATTCTGCCGGGCGCGCTGCCGGAGATTCTGACCGGCCTGCGCATTGGGCTCGGGGTGGGCTGGTCAACGCTGGTGGCGGCGGAGCTGATTGCCGCCACGCGTGGCCTCGGTTTTATGGTGCAGTCAGCGGGAGAATTCCTCGCCACCGATGTGGTGCTGGCGGGTATCGCCGTGATTGCTTTTATCGCTTTTAGCTTAGAACTCGGGCTTCGTGCGTTGCAGCGCCGTCTGACGCCCTGGAGTGGAGAACAATCATGAATGAACGTCTGAGTTTTACCCCGCTTGGCCCTTACATAGGCGCGCAGGTCTCAAACCTGGATGTCTCACGGCCATTGAGTGATGCGCAGTTTGAGCAGCTGTATCATGGCTTGCTGCGTCATCAGGTGCTGTTTCTGCGGGACCAGAAAATAACGCCGGAACAGCATCGCGCACTGGCGATCCGTTTTGGCGACCTGCATATCCATCCGGTCTATCCCCATGCGGAGGGCGTCGAAGAGATTATCGTGCTCGATACCCATCAGGATAATCCGCCGGATAATGACAACTGGCACACCGATGTCACCTTTATCGAAACACCGCCGGCTGTCGCGCTGCTGGCCTCCAAAGTCTTACCGGATGCGGGCGGTGACACGCTCTGGACCAGTGGCATCGCCGCTTACGAGGCGCTGTCAGTGCCTTTTAAGCAGTTGCTGGAGGGTCTCCGCGCCGAGCATGATTTTAAAAAATCATTCCAGGAGTATAAGTACCGCAAAACGGAGGAAGAACATCTGCGCTGGCAGCAGGCGGTGGCAAAACATCCACCCGTGCAGCATCCGGTAATCCGCACGCATCCGGTCAGCGGCAAAAAAGCGCTGTTTGTGAATGAAGGCTTTACCACGCGGATCCTGGATTTAAGCGAGAAGGAGAGTGATGCGGTGCTGGGCTTCCTGTTTGCGCACGCTACCAAACCGGAGTTTCAGGTGCGCTGGCGCTGGCAGCCAGACGATCTGGCTATCTGGGATAATCGGGTCACGCAGCATTATGCCAATGCCGACTATTATCCGGCCCGTCGGATCATGCAGCGGGCAACGGTACTGGGCGACAAACCCCGTTAAAAAGCATCTCCCCGCAAGCGGGGAGATTTTTTATGAGGCCATAATCTGTTCGAGCTGTTCCTGTGCTTCCAGCCACGCCATCTCAACCTCTTCCAGCGCAGATTTACTTTCCGCCTGCCGCTTGAGTGCAGTGGTCAGGTCCGCTTTTCGGCTCTGATCATAAATCGCACTGTCTGCGAGCTGCGCTTCGGCATCGGCCAGCTGGCTCTGCCATTTGCTCATCTGCTTTTCCAGCTTCTCTATCTCTTTGCGCAGCGGCTGGGTCTGGGTGCGCAGTTCGGCATCACGTCGCTTTTGATCTTTACGCGCCTGGGCGCTGTTACCGTTATCCAGTTTCGGCGCGGCATCCTGTTGCGCCTGCTGTTTCTGCAGATCGCTCAGCCACTGCTGATAATCTTCGAGGTCGCCCTCAAACACATCCACTTTGCCATCATGCACCAGATAGAGATCGTCCGTGGTCGCGCGCAGCAGGTGACGGTCATGCGAGACCACCACCAGTGCACCTTCGAAGTCGATCAGCGCTTCGGTCAGCGCCTGGCGCATATCAAGATCCAGGTGGTTGGTTGGTTCATCGAGCAACAGCAGGTTAGGGCGTTGCCAGACAATCAGCGCCAGCACCAGTCGCGCTTTCTCACCGCCGGAGAAGCGCTCAGTGTTCTCCGTGACTTTGTCGCCGCGGAAATCGAAGCCGCCCAGATAGTCGCGCAGCTGCTGTTCCAGCACGTCAGGCGCAATGCGCGACAGATGCTGCAGCGGTGACTCATCGGCCCGCAGGTACTCCAGCTGATGCTGGGCGAAGTAACCAAGCTTGATCCCTTTCGCCAGCCCCATCTTGCCATGCATCGCCTCCAGCTCACCTGCCAGCAGCTTAATCAGGGTGGATTTACCGGCTCCGTTACGTCCCAGCAGGCCGATGCGTGAGCCTGGCACCAGGTTGAGCTTGATCGCGTCGAGAATGATGCGATCGCCATAACCTGCGGTGACCTTCTCCATCTTCATCAGTGGATTAGGCAGGTTTTCCGGCTTGCGGAAGGTGAAGCTGAATGGATTATCAACATGGGCGGGCGCAATCATCTCCATGCGCTCCAGCATCTTGATGCGGCTCTGTGCCTGCTTCGCCTTGGTCGCCTGGGCGCGGAAGCGATCAATGTAGCTGTGCAAATGCGCGACTTTCTCCTGCTGACTCTCATACAGCGCCTGCTGCTGAGCCAGCTTGGCGACGCGCTGCCGTTCAAAGGAGCTGTAGTTGCCGGTATATTCGAACATCGACTCCTGTTCGATATGAATAATTTTGTCGATGACCGGATCGAGGAAGTCACGATCGTGCGAGATCAGGATCAGTGTGCCTTCATAACTTTTCAGCCAGCGCTCCAGCCAGATCACCGCATCGAGATCGAGATGGTTGGTCGGTTCATCCAGCAACAGCAGATCGGAACGGCAAATCAGCGCCTGTGCCAGATTGAGGCGCATGCGCCAGCCACCAGAAAAGTCGCTGACCGGTCGTTGCAACTGCTCCTGACTGAAGCCCAGGCCGTGCAACAGGCTTGAGGCGCGCGCATGAATGCTCCACGCCTGCACCGCGTCCAGCTGGCCATGCAGCAGCGCAATGGCATTGCCATCGTCACGCAGATTGGCGTCCGCCAGCTCGGCTTCAAGCTGACGAAACTGGCGATCGCCATCAATCACGTACTCCAGCGCGGCTTTATCCAGCGCTGGCGTTTCCTGATTCACCCAGGCCAGCGCCCAGTGAGCGGGGAACGTGACGGTGCCGGCATCGCTGGTGATTTCACCTTTTAACAGCGACAGCAGCGTGGATTTGCCACAGCCGTTTTTACCCACCAGCCCGACCTTCTGACCGGGATTAATGGTGGCGGTGGCATTGTCGAGCAGGACGCGGATGCCGCGGCGAATTTGTAAGGCTGAGAAGACAATCATGTAAGCGCCGTATCGTCAGAATATGTTAATTTACTGGCAACATAATGAGATTTTGCTGCGTCGTGCATGGTAGCTGAAAACCGCACCAATGACGACGCTTTGGAGGGAAAGGATGTCGCAGCCACCCAGGGTTTTGCTGCTTTATGCTCATCCGGAATCACAGGATTCGATCGCGAATCGGATTTTGTTACAGCCGGCTCAGGCACTGGAACACGTCACCGTGCACGATCTGTACGCGGCCTATCCGGATTTTTTTATCGATATTCATCATGAACAACAGTTACTGCGCGAACATGACGTGATCATTTTTCAGCATCCGCTCTATACCTACAGCTGTCCGGCATTGCTGAAAGAGTGGCTGGATCGGGTTCTGTCCCGCGGCTTCGCCAATGGCGTGGATGGCAATGCACTTGAAGGTAAATACTGGCGCAGCGTGGTGACGACCGGCGAACCGGAAAGTGCCTTTAAGCAGCAGGGTCTGAACCGCTATTCGCTCAATGACATTATGCGGCCTTTTGAGCTGACCGCCCGGATGTGCCGTATGCACTGGATGCCGCCGATGATTGTTTACATGGCACGTCGTCAGAGTCCTGAATTATTGAAAAATTACGCCCGCGCTTATGGTGACTGGCTCGCGGCACCGCTGCTGAATGGAGGGGTATAGATGGAAGGGCAAACGCTGCTGACCGCGGGGGTGATTTATCTGGTCGCGGCGGTCTTGATTGTACCGGTGGCGGCTCGCCTCGGTATTGGTGCAGTTCTGGGTTATCTGGTGGCGGGTATCGCCATCGGCCCGTGGGGATTAGGTTTTATCAGCGACGTCGACGAGATTCTTCACTTCTCTGAGCTCGGCGTGGTTTTCCTGATGTTTATTATCGGGCTGGAGCTGAACCCGGCAAAGCTGTGGGCGCTGCGCCGCTCCATTTTTGGGGTTGGCGCGGCGCAGGTCATCTTCTCCGCAGCCATTCTCGGCGGCTTATTGTGGCTGACCCATTTTAGCTGGCAGGCGGCGATCATCGGCGGGATTGGCCTGGCGATGTCCTCGACCGCCATGGCGCTGCAGCTGATGATGGATAAAGGCATGAACCGCAGCGAAGCGGGTCAGCTGGGCTTTTCGGTGCTGCTGTTCCAGGATATCGCGGTTATTCCTGCCTTGGCGCTGATCCCGCTGCTGGCCGGGACCGACAGCGGCCATATCGACTGGATGAAGGTTGGCATGAAAGTGCTGGCGTTTGCCGGCATGCTGGTAGGCGGACGCTATCTGCTGCGACCAATCTTCCGTTACATCGCCGCATCGGGCGTGCGCGAGGTCTTTACCGCGGCGTCGCTGCTGCTGGTGCTGGGTTCCGCGCTGTTTATGGATGCGCTGGGCCTGTCGATGGCGCTGGGTACGTTTATTGCCGGGATCCTGCTGGCGGAGAGCGAATACCGCCATGAGCTGGAAGTGGCTATCGACCCGTTCAAAGGTTTACTGCTGGGCCTGTTCTTTATTTCGGTAGGCATGGCGCTCAATCTCGGTGTGCTCTATACCCATATTGTGACCATCCTGCTGGGTGTGGTGACGCTGGTGGCGGTGAAAACAGGGGTGCTCTATGTGCTGGCGCGCATTTATGGCCTGCGCAGTTCAGAGCGACAGCAGTTCGCGGGTGTGCTGAGTCAGGGTGGTGAGTTCGCCTTTGTGCTATTTTCAGCGGCATCCTCGGCAAAGCTCTTCTCAGGCGAGCAACTGCCGATGCTGCTGGTGACGGTGACGCTGTCGATGATGACCACGCCACTGCTGATGAAGGGAGTCGATCGTCTGCTGGCACGCCGCTTCAACGAGACGGATGAAGATGCAGAAAAACACTTTGTTGAAGATGATCAGCCACAGGTGATTGTGGTGGGCTTTGGTCGCTTCGGTCAGGTGGTGGGACGCTTGTTGATGGCGAACAATAAACGCATCACCGTGCTGGAGCGCGACATCAGTGTGGTAAGTCTGATGCGGAAATATGGCTATAAGGTCTATTACGGCGATGCGACCGAACTGGAGTTACTTCGGGCAGCCGGTGCAGCCAACGCGCAGTCAATTGTCATCACCTGCAATGAACCGGAAGATGTGATGACGATCGTGCATCTGTGCCAGCAGCATTTTCCGCAGCTGCAGATTCAGGCGCGCGCCCGTGGCCGCGTCGAAGCCCATGAGCTGTTACAGGCAGGCGTCACGCAGTTCTCGCGCGAGACCTTTTCCAGTGCGCTGGAGCTGGGACGTAAAACATTGATGACGCTGGGGATGCATCCGCATCAGGCGCACCGCGCCCAGCAACATTTCCGCCGGCTTGATATGCGGATGTTGCGTGAGCTGATGCCTAATCTCTCTGAAAGTGCGGCGCAGGCTTCACGAGTCCGTGAAGCACGGCGTGAACTGGAAGATATCTTCCAGCGCGAAATGCAGCACGAGAAGCGGCAGTTCGACGGCTGGGACGATGACCAATAATCTCTTAAAACAGGCAGAAGCTAATGCGTAAACGTTTTATTGCCGGTGCGACATGCCCGCACTGTCAGGAAAAGGACACGCTGGCGATGTGGCGTGAAAATAATGTTGATGTGGTGGAGTGCGTGAAGTGTGGTCATCAGATGCGCGAGGCGGATAAGCAGGCGCGCGATCAGGTTCGCTCAAATGAACAGGTTATTGGCATTTTCCATCCTGAGTAGCGGAATCGGGCAGCTTTTTTTACGCTTGAACTTACAGCGGGATTGAATTCCGTTACAATTACCGCCATTAAGGCTTAAGTCGCAAGAGAATGTGAAATCCCTCTTGTACTCAGCCCCGAACCTTTCTGGTTGGTGTTATTGCACGCAAGAATAGACCAATGAGACGGGATCTCAGCTCTCAACGGTTAGGAGATATCATGAAAGTAGCAAAAGACCTGGTGGTAAGCCTGGCCTATCAGGTACGTACAGAAGACGGCGTGTTAGTTGACGAGTCACCGGTGAGTGCACCGTTAGACTACCTGCACGGTCATGGTTCCCTGATTTCTGGTCTGGAAAATGCGCTGGAAAACCACATTGCCGGCGACAAGTTTGACGTGCATATCCCGGCAAACGATGCTTACGGTCAGTATGACGACAACCTGGTGCAGCGCGTTCCTAAAGACGTGTTCATGGGTGTTGATGAACTGCAGGTTGGCATGCGTTTCCTGGCAGAGACCGATCAGGGTCCGGTGCCAGTAGAAATCACTGAAGTTGAAGATGAACACGTCGTGGTTGATGGTAACCACATGCTGGCGGGTCAGAACCTGAACTTCAACGTTGAAGTGGTTGCTATCCGTGAAGCCACACCAGAAGAACTGGCTCATGGCCATGTTCACGGTGCAGATGGCCATCATCATGACCACGATCACGGCCATGATCACGACCACGACCATGATCACGGTAAAGGCGGTTGCGGAACTGGCGGTTGCGGTTGCAGCCACTAAGTCTCAACAGTCCTTTAAAGGCCACCTCCGGGTGGCCTTTCTTTTGGTCGTTACTCTGGTTCAGCCCGGCTGAACCGGGGCCAGATGGCCCGCGATCAGTAGTGCGGGGGCGGCGTCTCTTCAGACTGTGAGGCGACCATCGAGGGCGCATTCGCTTTGAGCTTGTCAGTTAAAATGCGCATCTGTTCACGCATTTTATTCATCTCAAGCTCATGCTGAACCACTGCGCTGTTTAGCTGATCGATCGTCATCTCCTGAAAGGCCAGTTTACTCTCTAACGTCTCCAGACGCTGTTCCCACTCAGATTGTTGCATGACCTGTTCCTCTGTTAAGGTGCGACTCGGGGCGTGATTCTACGACCTGAATGCCAGGAATCACCTGTTTTTTTCACTACCTCCAGCGTTGCGCTTGAAAAAAGGCTGCGCGGCATCATCTCTGATGAAACTTCCCGATGTTATAAAGGTCGGAGGTAGACCGGGTAATTACATTGTGGGAGTGTTCGCCACTGCCACGTAAAGTTATAGTGTGGACCCTGAAGTCCGCAATGTTTCCCGAGGTTAGACGCTTCGGTTTTGGAGAATGGATGAAATCACTGTTTAAAGTCACATTGTTAGCTACCACCATGGCTGTTGCACTGAATGCTCCGCTGGCAATGGCGGCAGATACCGCTGCGGCCCCACAGGCTGCACCCGCTGCTGCGCCACAGTCCGCGCCACAGGCACCTAAGAATGCTGCTTTCAAAGATGAAGACCAGCAGTCTGCCTACGCACTGGGTGCTTCACTGGGTCGCTACATGGACAACTCCCTGAAGGAGCAGGAAAAACTGGGCATCAAACTGGATAAGCAGCAGCTGATTGCTGGTGTTCAGGATGCATTTGGTGGTAAGAGCAAACTGTCTGATGAAGAGATTGAGCAGACGCTGCAATCCTTTGAAGGCCGCGTGAAAGGCGCAGCCTCAGCGAAAATGGAAAAAGATGCGAAAGAGAACTCTGAAAAGGGTGAAGCGTTCGCGACCAAATTTGCTAAAGAGAGTGGCGTGAAGAAAACCGAAAGCGGCCTGCTGTATAAAGTTGAGAAAGAAGGGACCGGCGACGCACCTAAAGACAGCGATACCGTAGTGGTGAACTACAAAGGTACGCTGATTGATGGTACTGAATTCGACAACTCTTATACCCGTGGTGAGCCACTCTCGTTCCGTCTGGATGGTGTTATCCCAGGCTGGACCGAAGGTCTGAAGCATGTGAAGAAAGGCGGCAAGATCAAGCTGGTGATCCCACCAAATCTGGCTTACGGCAAAAATGGCGTTCCGGGCATCCCGGCTAACTCCACCCTGGTATTTGATGTTGAACTGCTTGATATCAAACCAGCGCCTAAAGCAGATGAAAAAGCACAGGCGCCTGCGCCTGTTGCGGCAGAAAAAGCGCAGTAATCTGCTGACCGCCGCCTCCGGGCGGCGGTTTCATTTTAGCTTCACGACAAACCTCTGGCATAAGCCGACGACATTTGCCAGACTAATGCCTGCCTAATTATCCCAATATTGAGTCTGCCCATAAGCCGCTGTGACAGGCTCCAGCCATTCAGGGTGATACTCTTCAATGTCTAATCCATTCAATCCGGGTGAACTGAGCGACTTCGATCTTCTGGAGCAGCGCCCGTTCGAACAATCCGATTACGATATTCTGAAATCGTACGAGGCTGTCGTGGATGGCCTGGCGATGCTGATCGGCTCGCATTGTGAAATTGTCCTGCATTCGCTTGAAGATCTTAAGTGTTCGGCCGTACGTATCGCCAATGGAGAACACACCGGTCGTAAAGTCGGTTCGCCTATCACTGATTTAGCCCTGCGTATGCTGCACGACATGCATGGCGCGGACAGCAATGTCTCCCGTGCCTATTTTACGCGCGCCAAAAGCGGCGTGCTGATGAAGTCTGTCACCATTGCGATTCGCAACCGTCAGCAACGGGTCATTGGCCTGCTCTGCATCAACATGAACCTTGATGTGCCGTTTTCACAAATCATGTCGACCTTTATGCCACCCGAGATGCAGCAGGTTGACTCCAATGTCAACTTCGCCAGTTCGGTTGATGATCTGGTGATGCAGACGCTGGAGTTCACCATTGAAGAGGTGAGTGCTGACCGCAATGTATCGAACAACGCCAAGAATCGTCAGATTGTGCTGAACCTGTATGAGAAGGGGATCTTCGACATCAAAGATGCCATCAACCAGGTTGCGGATCGGCTGAACATTTCGAAACACACTGTCTATCTCTACATCCGTCAGTTTAAAAATGGCGACTTTGTGGGACAGGATCGGTAATGCGCTACACCCTGATGGTGACCGGCCCGGCTTATGGGACGCAACAGGCGACCAGTGCATACCTGTTCGCCCGTGCACTGCTGACGGCGGGCCATCAACTCGACAGCGTGTTCTTCTATCGCGAAGGGGTGCTGAATGCTAACCAGCTCACCGCGCCTGCCAGTGATGAATTTGACCTTGTACGTGCGTGGCAGGCCTTGCATCAGGAGCACGGTGTGGCATTGAACATCTGTGTCGCGGCCGCGCTGCGTCGCGGCGTCAGCGATTCGCAGGAAGCGGACCGGCTCCAGCTGGCGGGCAGTAACCTGCAGCCGGGTTTTACCCTGAGTGGGTTGGGTGCGCTGGCGGAAGCCGCGCTGAGCTGTGAACGCATGGTGCAGTTCTGATGAATCGTGTCGCATTTGTTTTTACCCGTGCGCCGCACGGCAGCAGTGCAGGGCGCGAAGGGCTGGATGCCGCGCTGGCCACGGGCGCGCTCAGTGACGATATCGGCCTGTTTTTTATTGGTGATGGCGTATTGCAGCTTAATCTTCATCAGCAACCAGAGACGATTAAGAGCCGTCACTATGCCGCGACCTTTGGCGTGCTGCCGCTGTATGACATTGAACAGTGCTATCTCTGCCAGGACTCCCTGATTGCGCGAGGGTTAAAGGTTGACGCTGACCGGTTGCTGGATGTTACCCTGTTGGACGCGCCGGCACTGCGGCAGATGCTGGCCAGCTACGATCGCATTCTTACTTTCTAAGAGACGTTAATGCTGCACACTTTAATGCACTCACCGGCCTACAGTGATCTTGATACTCTGCTTTTAATGGCGGGCGCCGGAGATGACCTGCTGCTGTTGCAGGATGGAGTGCTGGCCGCCTTAACCGGAAGCCGTGCATTAATGCGGCTCTCAGAGAGCGGCCTGACGCTGTGGGTGCTGGACGAAGATGTTCAGGCTCGCGGTCTCGCTGGACAAATTTCGAGCAGCGTACAGTCAATAGACTATAATGGCTTTGTCACGCTAACGATCAGGCATCAGCAACAAATCGTGTGGTAATCGGCTAAAACCTGGTTATTTCTTGACACCCCTTTGACTCAGCCCTAAAATTCTGCCTCCTCGTAATTCTACGAGGCGATTTATTACGTGTTTACGAAGCAAAAGCAAATCCAGGAGCTATTTAATGGCAACAGTTAACCAGCTGGTTCGCAAACCACGCGTCCGCAAAGTTGCAAAGAGCAACGTGCCGGCGCTGGAAGCTTGCCCGCAAAAACGTGGCGTTTGTACTCGTGTGTACACCACCACTCCTAAGAAACCAAACTCCGCACTGCGTAAAGTCTGCCGTGTGCGTTTGACCAACGGTTTTGAAGTTACCTCCTACATTGGTGGTGAAGGTCATAACCTGCAGGAACACTCCGTGATCCTGATCCGTGGCGGTCGTGTAAAAGACCTGCCAGGTGTGCGTTACCACACCGTTCGTGGCGCGCTTGACTGCTCAGGTGTTAAAGACCGTAAGCAGGCTCGCTCCAAGTACGGCGTGAAGAAGCCAAAGGCTTAATGGTTCTCCGTTAAGTAAGGCCAAACGTTTTAAATTAAATGTCATAATAAACTCATAGAGTTTTGGACAATCCTGAATTAACAACGGAGTATTTCCATGCCACGTCGTCGCGTCATTGGTCAGCGTAAAATTCTGCCAGATCCTAAGTTCGGATCAGAGCTGCTGGCCAAATTTGTAAATATCCTGATGGTAGATGGTAAAAAATCTACTGCAGAATCAATCGTTTATACCGCGCTCGAGACCCTGGCTCAGCGTTCAGGTAAAAACGCACTGGAATCTTTTGAAGTAGCCCTGGAAAACGTGCGTCCGACTGTCGAAGTTAAGTCACGTCGCGTTGGTGGTTCTACTTATCAGGTACCAGTTGAAGTCCGCCCGGTTCGTCGTAATGCTCTGGCAATGCGCTGGATCGTAGATGCTGCTCGTAAACGCGGTGATAAATCAATGGCTCTTCGCCTGGCGAACGAACTTTCTGATGCTGCAGAGAACAAAGGTACTGCAGTGAAGAAACGTGAAGACGTTCACCGCATGGCAGAAGCCAACAAGGCGTTCGCACACTACCGTTGGTAATTACCACGTAGTTAAACCAGCGGGCGCTCAATCAGCCAACCCGCTGGGGTCGACTTACCTTGAACGCCCGAGAATCAGAGGAATCAAATGGCTCGTAAAACACCCATTGCCCGCTACCGTAACATCGGTATCAGTGCGCACATCGACGCCGGTAAGACTACCACTACCGAACGCGTTCTGTTCTACACCGGTGTAAACCACAAAATCGGTGAAGTACATGACGGCGCAGCAACCATGGACTGGATGGAGCAGGAACAGGAACGTGGTATTACCATCACTTCCGCTGCGACCACCTGTTACTGGTCTGGTATGGCAAAGCAGTTCGAACCACACCACATCAACATCATCGACACCCCAGGACACGTTGACTTCACCATCGAAGTTGAACGTTCTATGCGTGTGCTTGATGGCGCGGTAATGGTTTACTGTGCAGTTGGTGGCGTTCAGCCACAGTCTGAGACCGTATGGCGTCAGGCTAACAAATATAAAGTTCCACGCATTGCGTTCGTTAACAAAATGGACCGCATGGGTGCTAACTTCCTGAAAGTTGTTAAACAGATGGAAGTTCGTCTGGGCGCGACTCCAGTTCCTCTGCAGCTGGCTATCGGCGCAGAAGAGAAATTCACCGGTGTTGTTGACCTGGTGAAAATGAAAGCAATCAACTGGAACGACGCAGATCAGGGTGTAACCTTCGACTACGAAGATATCCCAGCTGATATGCAGGAACTGGCTGAAGAATGGCATGCGAAGCTGGTTGAAGCCGCTGCTGAAGGCTCTGATGAGCTGATGGAGAAATTCTTCGGTGGTGAAGAACTGACTGAAGAAGAGATCAAAACATCTCTGCGTAAGCGTGTTCTGAACAACGAAATCATCCTGGTAACCTGTGGTTCTGCATTTAAGAACAAAGGTGTTCAGGCGATGCTGGATGCAGTTGTTGAATATCTGCCAGCACCGACTGACGTTACCGCGATTAACGGTATGCTGGACGACGGTAAAGACACGCCGGCTGTTCGTCACTCTGATGACAACGAGCCGTTTGCTGCACTGGCGTTCAAAATCGCTACCGACCCATTCGTGGGTAACCTGACGTTCTTCCGCGTTTACTCTGGTGTTGTTAACACGGGTGATACCGTATTCAACCCGGTTAAATCAAACCGTGAGCGTCTGGGCCGTATCGTTCAGATGCACGCTAACAAGCGTGAAGAGATTAAAGAAGTTCGTGCGGGTGATATCGCAGCTGCGATCGGCCTGAAAGATGTGACCACTGGTGACACCCTGTGTGACCCAGATAACGTCATCATCCTTGAGCGCATGGAGTTCCCGGAGCCGGTAATCTCTATCGCCGTTGAACCGAAAACCAAAGCTGACCAGGAAAAAATGGGTCTGGCTCTGGGCCGTCTGGCGAAAGAAGACCCATCATTCCGCGTATGGACTGATGAAGAATCTAACCAGACCATCATCGCTGGTATGGGTGAATTGCACCTCGACATCATCGTTGACCGTATGAAGCGTGAGTTCAACGTTGAAGCGAACGTGGGTAAACCACAGGTTGCTTATCGTGAAGCGATTCGTAACAAAGTTACCGATGTTGAAGGTAAACACGCCAAGCAGTCTGGTGGTCGTGGTCAGTACGGTCATGTTGTTATCGACATGTACCCACTGGAGCCAGGTTCTAACCCGAAAGGTTACGAATTCGTCAACGATATCAAAGGTGGTGTGATTCCTGGTGAATACATCCCTGCGGTTGACAAAGGTATTCAGGAACAGCTGAAATCAGGCCCTCTGGCCGGCTATCCGGTTGTGGATCTGGGCGTGCGTCTGCACTTCGGTTCTTACCACGATGTTGACTCCTCAGAACTGGCGTTCAAACTGGCCGCGTCTATTGCCTTCAAACAAGGCTTTAAACAAGCGACACCAGTCCTGCTTGAGCCTATCATGAAGGTTGAAGTTGAAACGCCAGAAGAGAACACGGGTGATGTCATCGGTGACCTTAGCCGTCGTCGTGGTATGCTTAAAGGGCAGGAATCTAACGCTACTGGCGTTCAGATTCACGCTGAAGTTCCGTTGTCTGAGATGTTCGGATACGCAACTCAGCTGCGTTCTCTGACCAAAGGTCGTGCTTCTTACTCCATGGAGTTCCTGAAGTATGACGATGCGCCGAACAACGTAGCGCAGGCCGTTATTGAAGCTCGTAGCAAATAAGCTACGGTTTAAATTTGAACTGATGCCTTCACCTAAAGGGTGAAGGCACAACGTAAGGAATTATCGCCATGGCGAAAGAGCAATTTCAGCGTAACAAACTGCACGTAAACGTGGGCACCATCGGTCACGTCGACCACGGTAAAACCACCCTGACTGCAGCTATCACCACCGTACTGTCTAAAACTTACGGCGGCCAGGCTCGTGCATTCGATCAGATCGATAACGCACCAGAAGAGAAAGCACGTGGTATCACCATCAACACTTCACACGTTGAGTATGAAACCCCAACCCGCCACTATGCGCACGTTGACTGCCCAGGCCACGCCGACTATGTGAAAAACATGATCACCGGTGCTGCGCAGATGGACGGCGCGATCCTGGTTGTTGCTGCGACTGATGGCCCAATGCCACAGACCCGTGAGCACATCCTGCTGGGTCGTCAGGTTGGCGTTCCTTACATCATCGTGTTCCTGAACAAGTGTGACATGGTTGATGATGAAGAGCTGCTGGAACTGGTAGAAATGGAAGTTCGTGACCTGCTGTCAGCATATGACTTCCCAGGCGACGACACTCCAATCGTTCGTGGTTCTGCTCTGAAAGCGCTGGAAGGCGAAGCTGAGTGGGAAGCGAAAATCATCGAACTGGCTGAGCATCTGGATAACTACATCCCAGAACCACAGCGTGCGATCGACATGCCGTTCCTGCTGCCAATCGAAGACGTATTCTCAATCTCTGGCCGTGGT
>NZ_SCKV01000007.1:0-240294 GCF_014155795.1 Pantoea hericii | reverse complement strand
TGCCTCTCAACCCGCTTCCCGTTGCCGGTGTTCCGTGTCGATGGAGGCGCATTATAGGGAGTTTCCTCAGGCTGACAAGTGTTTCTTCGAATTAATTTACTGAGCGCCTCTTTTTTAAACGAACGGCTTAAAAAGAGACGTTTCATGGCCGAATAACGCACAAAAGTGGCAACGAAACGTTGTAAAGAGACCTGCCGTTGCCGATTGCGGGTGCTATTATTTTGCTTCTTCTCGCAGGATAACCCCAGGAAGGACACTCAATGATAAAATCCGCGCGCAGCATGGCTGGTTTGCCATGGATAGCTGCTATGGCCTTTTTCATGCAGTCACTCGACGCCACCATACTGAACACTGCCCTGCCCGCTATCGCCACCAGCCTCGACCGTTCTCCCCTTGCCATGCAATCCGCCGTCATCAGTTACACCCTGACTGTCGCTATGCTGATTCCGGTCAGCGGCTGGCTCGCCGATCGCTTCGGCACGCGCAAAGTGTTTATTGTGGCGGTATCGCTGTTCACCCTTGGCTCACTGGCTTGTGCACTCTCACCGACGCTTTCGGTGCTGGTCATGTCGCGCATCGTACAGGGCGTCGGTGGCGCAATGATGATGCCGGTTGCGCGACTGGCACTGTTACGTGCCTATCCGCGCAGTGAACTGCTGCCGGTACTCAACTTTGTGACCATGCCAGGTTTAGTCGGGCCGATACTGGGCCCGATGCTGGGTGGCGTACTCGTCACTTACGCCACCTGGCACTGGATCTTCCTGATTAATATTCCGATTGGCATTCTCGGCATTATCTACGCACGCAAATATATGCCGGACTTCACCACACCTAAGCGCCGCTTCGACTTTTTCGGCTTCATATTATTCGGGGCTGGACTGGTGATGATCTCGATTGGGATTGAGCTGTTCGGTGAGCGGATTGTTTCTGCCTGGCTGGCCGGTGGGATATTACTCAGCGGGATCGTGCTTTTACTCCTCTATATAGTGCATGCCCGAAATCACCCTTCACCGCTGATCAACCTGCCGATGTTTAAAACCCGGACCTTCTCAGTCGGCATCGTCGGCAACATTGCCTCTCGTCTCGGCACCGGCTGTGTGCCCTTTCTGATGCCGCTTATGTTACAGGTTGGATTTGGCTTTTCCGCGATCATTGCAGGCTGCATGATGGCGCCAACCGCCCTGGGTTCGATTCTGGCGAAGTCGACGGTGACACAACTCCTTCGCTGGCTGGGCTACCGCCGTCTGCTGGTCGGCATTACCGCCATTATTGGCATCCTGATCGCCAGCTTCTCCCTGCAGTCACCCGCTGAAAGTATCTTCGTACTATTGCTTCCACTGTTTATTCTCGGCATGGCGATGTCTACGCAATTCACCGCCATGAACACCATTACGCTGGCCGACCTGAATGATGATAACGCCAGCGGCGGAAATAGCGTGCTGGCAGTAACGCAGCAATTAGCGATCAGTTTTGGTGTGGCCGTCAGCGCTGCGGTGCTGCGCTTTTATCAGGAGTTTGAAACCAGCACCATTTCACAGTTCCATGCCACGTTTCTGACTATGGGTATCGTTACCGTACTTTCGGCGCTGACCTTTATGCTGCTGAAAAACGGGGATGGACGTAATCTGATCAGCAATCGTGACAAGAAGAAAAAGCGCTAAACCGACCCCCGCACCACCAGCTCCGGCGTCAGCACCAGCGTTTGCTGACTGGCGTCGGGATCGCTGAGACGATGAATTAAGGTGTCTATCGCCAGTTCACCCAGCGCATCTTTCGGCTGATGGATGGTACTCAGTGGTGGAGTGAGATAACGCGCCAGTTCAATATCGTCATATCCCATCACCGCCATCTGCTGCGGAATCCGCATCCCGGCCTGATAGAGCGCGTGATAAACGCCGACCGCCATTGCATCGTTGCTGGTAAAGACGGCTTCTGGCGGCGTTTCCAGCGCCAGCAGTTCGACCATCCCGTTGTAGCCCCCCTGAAATTCAAAATCACCATTCACCACATAGCCGGGCAGAATCTCCAGGCCACTCTTTGTCATGGCGTTGCGATAACCTTCCAGGCGCATACGCGCAGGCGTTTTATCCTGCGGACCGGCGATACAGGCTATACGGGTATAACCGCAGTCGATGAGATGCTGAGTAGCCAGTTCGCCGCCCAGCAGCGCGTTATCCTGAATAATGTCACCGCGGCCTTCAAAGGGTGCCCAGTCCATCATCACCGTAGGTATAGAAGGATAACGGTTCAGAATATCTGCCGAAGGCAGGTGACTTTCAGTGCACATCATCAGCAAACCATCGACACGCTTCTGCATCAGCGTTTCCAGGCTGCGATTCATTCGCTCCTCGTCACCCGCCGTGTTACAGAGAATCAGGCTATAGCCACGCTGATAGCAGCTCTCCTCCACACCGCGCACCACTTCGGCATAAAAGGGGTTACTACTGGTGGTCAGCAGCATACCGATGGTGTGGGTCTGATTAATTTTCAGACTGCGTGCCAGCGCAGAAGGGGCATAGTTGAGATGACGTATCGCCTGCTCAACTTTTTCGCGCACGCCATCACTGACAAAGCGATTGTTATTGATCACGTGCGAGACAGTTGAGGTAGAGACGCCCGCCAGGCGAGCAACATCTTTCATGGTGCTCAAATGCTTAGCCCTGCTGCTGCAAAAAATCATCGATCTCCGTGCGCCACGGCACGGAGGGCTGTGCACCCGCTCGCGTAACGGCAATAGCGGCGGCGGCATGGGCAAATCGCACCGCGTCGTACATTGGCTTCTGCTCCAGTCGCGCGGTAATAAAGGCACCGTTAAAGGTGTCACCCGCCGCGATGGTGTCGATAGCTTTAACACTGAAGCCTGCAATACGCTGACCTTCTCCCCGCTCGCTCAGCCAGACGCCGCGGCGACCAAGCGTAATCAGTACCGTGCCGATGCCTTTGGCATGCAGCACTTCCGCAGCGCGTGCCGCATCTTCATCGCTGTTGACTGCAATGCCGGTCAGGCTCTCGGCTTCGGTCTCATTCGGCGTAATAATATCGACTAATGCCAGCAGTTCATCTGAAAGAGAGGTAGCGGGAGCCGGATTGAGGATAACCTGCGTCTGATGCTGCCGGGCAAGCGTCGCAGCGGCCAGTACGCTTTCCAGTGGTGATTCCAGCTGCATTAATAGTGCATCAGCATCGGCGATGACATGCTGATGACGCGCCACGCAATCGGGTGTTAACGCCGCATTGGCACCAGAGTAAATGCCAATGTTGTTCTCACCGTCACCGTTGACGAAAATCATTGCCACACCGGTCGACTCGCCCTCGACCACCTCGACTGGCGTGGTATCAATATTGTCCTGCGTAAGCTGCTCACGAATACGTTTACCCATGTCGTCAGCGCCCACACAGGCGATAAATGCGATATCGGCACCGGCACGACCAGCGGCTACCGCCTGATTTGCACCTTTACCGCCAAACGCAATCTGATAATTCTGCCCGATCACCGTTTCACCGGGACGAGGAAAGTGCGCCAGATTAAGGATGTGGTCAGCGTTGATGCTGCCAAGAACGGCCAGTTTTGCGTTTTTGCTCATTAGGGGAGTCCGGAATAAGTGCGCCACCGGGAGGGTGGCGCGGTGCCCTGCATTTCTTTGAGTTATTGAGTGACCAGCTTCAGGTCGACCGGATTGACCGCCTGCACTTTTTCACCCTTCAGCACTTTATCAGCGGTATCCACGCCGATCATGCCAATTTTTTCTGGCATCTGTGCCACAGTCGCAGACAGTTTGCCAGCTTCTACGGCTTTAACGCCATCAGCCGTGCCGTCAAAACCCACCACGATCACACCCGTTTTTCCGGCGGTCTGCAGTGCACGCAGTGCACCCAGTGCCATTTCGTCGTTCTGCGCGAATACCGCCTGAACATCCGGGTGTGCCTGCAGCAGGTTCTGCATCACGTTCAGACCTTTAGTACGGTCAAAGTCAGCAGGCTGGCTGGCGAGGATCTGGAATTTATGCGCATCAGCGGCCTGTTTGAAGCCTTCGCCACGTTCACGGGCAGCAGATGTGCCGGCAATGCCCTGCAGTTCGATAATTTTGGCGTTTTCGCCCACTTTTTTGGCGATGAAGTCACCGGCCATTTTGCCGCCGAAGCGGTTGTCAGAAGCGACATGGCTGACAACGGTGCCCTGAGCTGCAACACGATCCAGGGTGATAACCGGAATCTTCGCCTGGTTAGCCATCTTCACGGCGTTACCCACGGCATCAGAGTCGGTCGGGTTGATCAGCAGCAGCTTCGTGCCGCGAACGGTCAGATCCTGCACATTCGCCAGCTCTTTCGCCGGGTTATTCTGTGAATCCAGCACCACCAGGTTGTAGCCCAGTTTATCGGCTTCTTTCTGTGCACCCTCTTTCAGCGAAACAAAGAACGGGTTGTTCAGGGTTGAGACCACCAGCGCGATGGTATCTTTTGCCATGGCGCTGGTACTGAGTGTGGCGCCGAGGATCATGGCCAGTGCGGTTAACTTTTTCATCTTGTTATCCTGTGTAAGGTCAGAGTTATTTACTGCTTTTATTATCCACCAGCACCGCCAGCAGGATGACCACCGCTTTAACGATCATCTGGTAGTACGAAGAGACGCCCATCAGGTTCAGGCCGTTGTTCAGGAAGCCAAGGATCAGCGCGCCAATCAGGGTGCCGAAAATACGGCCTTTACCGCCAGCCAGGCTGGTTCCGCCCAGCACGACCGCAGCAATTGCATCCAGCTCATAGCCGGTACCCGCTGTCGGCTGTGCTGATGAGAGACGCGCCACTTCAATGGTGCCCGCCAGCGCTGCCAGCATGCCGCTCAGTGAATAGACGATGATTTTGACGCGATTCACATTGATGCCGGAGAGACGCGTTGCCGCTTCGTTACCGCCAAGCGCATAGATGTAGCGACCCAGACGCGTGTGCTGCAGCATGTACCAGGCGGCGATAAAGACCAGCGCCATCAGCCAGACCGGCGCAGGGATACCCAGCGGGCGACCAATACCAAACCAGCCCAGCAGATCGGCATTGGCACTGAAACCGGTGTTAATCGGGCTGCCGTCGGTGTAGACCATGGTCACACCGCGCAGCAGCAGCATCATGACCAGCGTGGCGATAAAGGCCTGCACCTTACCGCGCGCCACAATAGTCCCGGTCAGGGCACCGATTGCCGCACCCAGAGCCAGCGAAGCCGCCACCGCGACCAGGGCGTTGACCTCCATGCCCACCAGCGATGCACCCACTGCGCCCGTCAGGGCCAGCAAAGAACCCACAGAGAGGTCAATGCCTGAGGTCAGGATCACCAGCGTCATCCCGACGGCCATAATGGCGTTAACCGAGGTCTGCTGCAGAATGTTGAACAGGTTCGCCACGGTAAAGAAGTTCGGACTCTGGCTGGCCACCACGGCGATCAGCACCATCAGCGCAATCAGTGACTTCTGTTCCAGCAGCCAGCTTTTGCTAAACCAGCGACGGCTGGCCGGTAAAGTTTGGGTCGTCATACCACTAAATCCTCGCTGTGTTGCTTGCCTACGGCGGCTGCCATCAGGCTTTCCTGAGTGGCCTCTTCTCGGGTAAATTCGCCGCTGATACGGCCTTCATGCATCACCAGAATCCGATCGCTCATGCCCAGCACTTCCGGCATTTCCGAGGAGACCAGGATGATGCTCAGCCCTTCGGCTTTAAACTGGTTAATCAGTTGGTAGATCTCTTTCTTCGCACCGACATCCACACCGCGTGTCGGTTCATCCAGAATCAGCACGTTGGGCCGGGTCATCAGACCGCGGGCAATCGCCACTTTCTGCTGGTTGCCGCCCGAAAGCAGGCCAATCGGCTGCTCCATAGACGGCGTTTTAACATTGAACAGACGGATAAAATCGCCCACCGCCAGCTGCTCTGCTGCATGTTTCAGCGTGCCGCTGCCGTGACTGAAATAGCGCAAGGCCGTCAGAGACATGTTCTCTTTTACTGACATGCCCAACACCAGGCCATCACGCTTACGATCTTCGGAGATATAGACGATGCCATTCGCCAGTCCATCCTGCGGAGAACGCGTCACGACTTCCCGGCCATTGAGCCACAGATTGCCTTCGCGACGCGGCAATGCGCCGTACAGCACCTTCATCAGTTCGGTACGCCCCGCACCCATCAGGCCAGAAACGCCGAGGATTTCACCTTTGCGCAGGCTGAAGCTGACGTTCTCTACACCTGGTCCGCTCACGTTCTCCACTTTCAGTCGCACATCGCCTGGCGCCTGATCGATATGAGGATATTGATCTTCCAGCTTACGTCCGACCATCATCTCGATGAGGCTCTCTTCGGTCAGCTCGCTGACCGGACGTTCAGCAATAAACTGGCCGTCGCGGAACACCGTGACGTCATCGCAGATCTCAAAGATCTCTTTCATGCGATGCGAGATATAGACGATGCCGCAGCCCTGCGCTTTCAGTTCGTTGATCACGCGGAATAGAGACAGCGTCTCGGTATCGGTCAGCGCATCGGTCGGTTCATCCATAATGATGACCTGTGATTCGAAGCTCAGGACTTTGGCGATTTCGACCATTTGCTGATCGCCAATCGACAGATCCCCGACCAGCTTGTGGCTGTTGAAGCGCAGATTAAGACGTTTAAGCAGCGCATCCGCTTCGGCATACATACGCGGCCACTGAATACGGCCAAAACGACCTACATATTCGCGACCGAGAAAGATATTCTCCGCCACGGTTAACTGAGGGATCAGGTTCAGTTCCTGATGGATGATGCCAATGCCCGCTTCCTGAGACGCTTTCGGTCCACTGAAACGGGTCTCTTTGCCGAGCCAGCGCAGCGTACCGGCATCATATTGATAGATCCCGGTCAGCACTTTCATCATGGTGGACTTGCCTGCGCCATTCTCGCCCACCAGCGCCATCACGCGTCCTGCCCGAACATTCAGCGATGCACCCTTGAGGGCTTTCACACCCGGAAAGGATTTTTCAATGCCGTCGAGTTGCAGTAAAGGTTGCATAGCGGCCTCAGAAGGTCACACCGGCGCTGAGGATGACATTCGCAAACGGAGAACACTCTCCGCTGCGAATGACCGCCTGACTACGCTGCGTTTGTTGTTTGAATTGTTCATGACTGGTGTAGCTGATGGTGATGATATTCCCCTGGTGCTGTTGCAAGGCTTCGAGCACAGCGACAAGCGCACTATGAAGTTGCGGATTATGCTGCTTAATCTCTTCCGCGATCAGGGCGCTCTCTACCTGCATCTCCAGTGCGACAGCATTCACCACCTGCATAAAATCGGGCGTACCCGGCGTGAGCGCTAAGTCGATACGCTGCGGTCCTGCCGGAATCGGCAAGCCTGCATCGGCAATCGTCAGCGTATCCGTGTGTCCCAGGCGGGCAATCACATGAGAGAGTTCAGCGTTTAACAAGCGACCTTTTTTCATCTTTTCACTCCACAGCGAAACGTTTCGCTGATGGGAGTGTATGAAAAGGCGCCATCAACTCAACGGGCAAAGAAGAAATCTGTGATCGCCATCGAAACGTTTCGCTCACGCGAGGGGAAATTTGCATTAAGGCGGGGAACGGGCAGAAAAAAGGGCCGCAAATGCGACCCTGAAGCAAAAGATTAAGGCAGCTTTTTAACCTGCTTAACGTCCATCTCAATGCTGTTGAAATCTTTATCCAGTTCGCCCGTGAGCTCTACGTTATCTTTGGGCGTGATTGTCTGGCCGTTCCAGTGCTTGTGGTCGATTTCGACTTTCATGGTGCCGGTCTGGTCGCGGAACAGATAATCTTCTTTGCCGGTCTGTTTCTCCAGTTTGCCGCGCACGGTGATCCAGCTGTCATCTTTCATCTCTTCAGCCTGCTTCACGGTCACCACACTGGTGTGGTCTGCACTAAAGCCACCCTGTCCGGCTGCTGACTGTGTCTGCGTGGCTGGCGCGCTGGGATCAACAAATCCGCCCTGCTGCGCAGCGAAAACCGGGGCGGAAGCCAGCATAACGACGGCCAGAATTGCAGCATGCTTTTTCATGGTGTACCTCTTTTCAGTGGTGTTTTCGGTTTGAATACGCCCAGTTGACCACAGAGTTCTTAACAGCTTCTTAAGCGTTAAAAATAAGCGATTTTCGCCGAAATCAGCTGTACACCAGGGAAGTTGCTTCGTATAAAGCGCTATCGGAACAGGGAGACGTGATGCGTATTTTACTGATTGAAGACGATCGCTTAATTGGCGACGGTATCAAAGCGGGGCTAAGTAAGCTGGGCTTTAGCGTTGACTGGTTTATGTCTGGTGAGTCCGGCTTTAACGCGCTGGAGGCCGCACCCTGGGATGCGGTGATTCTGGATCTTTCACTGCCCGAGCGGGATGGACTCGATATCCTGCGGGAGTGGCGACAGCAGGGCAACGATGTGCCGGTACTGATACTGACCGCCCGCGATGCGCTCGATCAGCGGGTCAAAGGCCTGCAGCTGGGCGCTGATGACTATCTATGCAAGCCTTTTGCCTTAACCGAAGTGGCCGCTCGCTTACAGGCGCTGATCCGCCGCCGTCACGGCCAGCTGCAGCCCGAACTCCGTCACGGTAACGTGGTGCTGATCCCCGGCAGCCACAGTGTGATGCGCGAGGGTGAGACGATTGCGTTGAAAAGTCGTGAACTGGCGCTGCTGGAACTCTTTATGCGCAATCCAGGCCGGGTGCTGACGCGTAGCCAGCTGGAAGAGAAGCTCTACAGCTGGGACGCCGACGTCTCCAGCAATGCGGTGGAAGTGCATATCCATCATCTGCGTAAAAAGCTGGGCAGCACATTTATCCGCACGTTGCATGGCGTCGGTTATACGCTGGGGGCCGCCGAATGCGATCAATGAGTCTGTTTCTGCGGCTGGGCATCGGTTTTGTGCTGCTGCTCGGCCTCTGCTGGGCCAGTGCCAGCCTGAGTGCCTGGCATCAGACGCGTGAAACCCTGGATGAGCTCTTTGATACCCAGCAGATGCTGCTGGCTAAGCGTCTGCTGACGCTGGATTTCTCCTCGCTGGACAATACCACACTGCCCAGAACCAAAGAGATGCTGCGCCACCATCGTGGCGAACAGGATGATGATGCACTGGCCTTTGCTGTCTTCACGCGTGACGGCAGGCAGGTGATGAATGATGGCGACAACGGCCGTTATCTGCCGTTTGAGGCGGAGCATCAGGGATTTCATGAAGGGCAGCTCACCAATGACGACGATAGCTGGCGATTTGTCTGGCTGACCACGCCTGATAAGCAGTTCCGGGTGGTGGTGGGCCAGGAGTCGGAATACCGCGATGACATGACGCGGGATCTGATGAAGGCCAGCATGTTGCCCTGGCTAATCGCGCTGCCTTTAATGTTGCTTCTGCTTATCGGTCTGGTCTGGTCTGAACTGCGGCCGCTGAAGACGCTGGCAAAACAACTGGCGCAGCGTTCGGCCGATGATGATACGCCGCTAGAGGCAGACCGCGTGCCAAAAGAGGTGCAACCGCTGATGGTCGCGCTCAATGGTCTGTTCAGCCGCATTAGCGCCATGATGCAGCGTGAACGCCGCTTTACCTCCGATGCCGCGCATGAACTGCGCAGTCCGCTGGCCGCGCTGCAGGTGCAAAGCGAAGTGATCCAGCTGACTGCAGATGACGAAGTCATGCGAACCCATGCGCTGCAGCAGCTGGATGCCGGGATTGTCCGCGCAACGCGGCTGGTGGATCAGTTGCTGACGCTCTCGCGGGTTGAAGCCGATGATGTGCGCAGCGCCTTCGAACCTGTGTCGCTGAAACGCACGGTGCAGGAGACGCTCGCCGCACAGCTGCCTCTGGCGGACAAAAACGGTGTGACGCTGCGCCTTCTCGCAGAGGCCGATCCGCTGATTCAGGGGCATCCGCTGTTACTGTCACTGCTGGTGCGGAATCTGCTGGATAACGCCATTCGCTACACGCCAGCAGGCAGTGAAGTTGATGTGCGGTTGCAGGCAAACAGCCTGTCGGTGGAGGATAATGGCGAGGGTCTGAGTGCAGCGGATCTGCAACGGCTCGGAGAACGTTTCTGGCGACCGCCGGGCCAGGAGAAGAGTGGTAGCGGGCTGGGATTGTCGATAGTCCGCAACATTGCCCAGTTGCACGGAATGCAGGTCACCTTCAGCCAGCGATCCGGCGGCGGATTATGCGTCACGCTGCGCTGGTCAGCGCCCGCCCCGTAAGGCGGACGCTGCAGATCAAATCTCGACCTGAGTGCCCAGCTCGATCACCCGGTTTGGGGGGATCTCAAACTGGTCTGGCGCACGGAGCGCATTGCGCTGCAGCGCCAGGAAGAGTTTGCCGCGCAGGCGCAGATACCACGGACGTTTGCCGATAATCAGCGATTCATGTGACATGAAGAACGACGTCTCCATCATGCGGCAGTTAAGACCTTCCAGACCGCAGCGGTGGAAAATCTCCTCGACGTTTGGCGTTTCGCGCCAGCCGTAGCTCGCCACCACGCGCCAGAAAGTCGGCGACAGCTGCTCAATAGTGACGCGACGCACGTTGTGCACGTAAGGCGCATCTTCAGTTCGCAACGTCAGCAGCACCACCCGCTCATGCAACACTTTGTTATGCTTGAGGTTATGCAGCATGGCAAACGGAATCACATTCAGTGCACGTGACATATAGACCGCCGTGCCCGGTACGCGAACCGGCGGCGATTTCTCCAGTGACGCGATCATTGCCTCCAGGGAGTTGCCATGTTCGTGCATACGGCGCAGCAGGCGGAAACGCTCGCTTTTCCACGTCGTCATAATGATAAACATCACCAGGCCGAGACAGAGCGGCAACCAGCCACCGGAGAAGATTTTCACCAGGTTGGCGGTAAACAGCGGCACGTCAATGCAGAGCATCAATACCAGGATGACGGCAACCGCCAGCTTGTTCCAGTGCCAGTTTTTAACCGCCACGGTGCAGGAGAGCATCGCCGTCAGCACCATGGTGCCAGTCACCGCAATACCGTAGGCGGCAGCCAGATTACTTGAATGCTCAAAGCTGATAATCACAATCAGCACCGCGAAATAGAGCACCCAGTTGATTACCGGAATATAAATCTGACCCGATTCACGCTCAGAGGTGTGGATGATGCGCATACCTGGCAGATAGCCCAGTCGCACCGCCTGACGCGTCAGCGAGAAGACACCAGAGATCACCGCCTGCGAGGCGATAACGGTGGCCAGGGTCGCCAGAATCAGCATCGGGATCAGCGCCCATTCCGGCGCCAGCAGGAAGAAGGGGTTTTTAATCGCTTTAGGGTCGCTGAGTAACAGCGCACCCTGACCAAAATAGTTCAGTGCCAGCGACGGCAGTACCACCGAGAACCAGGCCAGTCGAATCGGCACTTTACCGAAGTGCCCCATATCGGCATAGAGCGCTTCAACCCCGGTAATCGCCAGCACCACCGCGCCAAGCGCGAAGAATGAGACAGATTTATAGTGCACGAAGAATTCGACCGCATAAGCGGGATTCAGCGCATGCAGCACTTCCGGATTTTTCATGATGCCGCTGACCCCAAGGATCGCCAGCACAAGGAACCAGACCAGCATCACCGGCGCGAAGAGTTTGCCCACCATGCCGGTGCCATGTTTCTGAATCGCAAACAGCAGCGTCAGCACCGCAATCGACATCGGCACGATAAAAGGATCCAGCGACGGCGCGGCAATCTCCAGGCCTTCAATAGCGGACATCACCGAAATGGCTGGCGTGATCACCACTTCCCCATAGAAGAAGCTGCCTCCAATCAGGCCCATGATCACCAGTACTGCCGTGGCCCGCGCACCGGTATGGCGTCCAGCCAGCGACATCAGTGTCAGTATCCCGCCTTCACCGGCGTTGTCGGCACGCATCACATAGCTGATGTATTTCAGTGAGACCACCAGCACCAGAAGCCAGAAAATCAGCGACAGAAAGCCAAACACCGCTTCCCGCTCAACGCCGAAGCCAAACTGTCCGGAGAGACATTCACGCAAGGTATACAGCGGACTGGTGCCGATATCCCCGTAAACAACACCAATGGCGGCCAGCGTTAATCCGCGAAGTGACTGCTTATTATCCGAGCTCATAGAGTTATCTTTTGTTGGAGTCTAAGAGGCGCGAAAACCCCTCGCTCAGGCCATCAAAAAGCGCACAGTATGCACGGTTTAGCGAAAATTCCTATACCCGCTTCGCCTCGCTGGCAGGGTAACGGGGTCACTTCTGGCGATAAAGCGTTAATTAGCGTTGCTTTTAATCCAGGCAAACCTTCTGAAACAAAAAAGCTGACAGCTATCAACGCTTTCACGCATGATGATCTATAGAGTAAAGCGCTTGCTTAAGCGCGGCGGCCCGACGATCGTAAGGACAGTGAAGTGATTATGGCTCAACCCCATCTTTTGGCAGAAAGAATTTCTCGCCTCAGCAATGCGTTAGAAAAAGGATTGTATGAGCGGCATCACGCCATACGCCTTTGCCTGCTCGCGGCGCTGAGTGGTGAAAGCGTGTTCCTGCTGGGACCGCCAGGCATCGCCAAGAGCCTGATTGCCCGTCGCCTCAAATATGCCTTTCAGCACGCCCGCGCTTTTGAATATCTGATGACCCGTTTCTCCACACCGGAAGAGGTGTTTGGTCCGCTCTCCATTCAGGCGCTGAAAGATGAAGGGCGCTATCAGCGTCTGACCAAAGGGTATCTGCCCGACGCCGAGATTGTTTTTCTGGATGAGATCTGGAAAGCGGGGCCGGCGATTCTCAATACGCTGCTGACAGCTATTAATGAGCGCCGCTTCCGCAATGGCGACAGCGAAGAGACCATCCCGATGCGGCTGCTGGTCACCGCATCCAATGAACTGCCGGAAGCGGATAGCGGTCTTGAAGCGCTCTATGATCGGATGCTGATCCGCCTGTGGCTGGATAATGTGCATGAGAAACAGAACTTCCGCAGCATGCTGACGCACCAGCAGGATGAGCACACCAATCCGGTCGCGGAGTCCCTGCGCATCAGTGATGAAGAGTATGCACAGTGGCAGCTCGGCATCAGCCAGGTCAGTCTGCCCGATGCGGTGTTTGAGCTGATTTATCAGCTGCGTCAGCAGCTGGAGAGCCAGCCCGCCGCGCCTTACATTTCCGATCGTCGCTGGAAAAAAGCGATTCATCTGTTGCAGGCCAGCGCCTTCTATAGCGGTCGCAACACCATTGCACCGATAGACCTGATCCTGCTGAAAGATTGTCTCTGGCATGACGTGGCGTCCATGCAACTGCTGGAGCGCGAAATCGACCTGTTAATGACGCAGCACGCCTGGCAGCAGCAACCGATGCTGATGAAACTGCAGCAGATCAAAGCTCGCCGCATGGCCCTCCAGCAACAGCAGAGCATCGCGCAGGCAATCACCCTGGAAAAACACAGCGGCATGTTCAGCCGCAAACCCCATTACGATCTGCCAGAAAGCTTTACCGATGAGCAACTGACGCTGATGCTGCAAAAACCGCTGATGCTGCATGACATGCAGGTAAGTCATCTGGTGATCGCGCGTGATGCCCTGAATCAGTGGCTGCAAAAAGGCGGCGAGGTTCGCGGCAGGCTCAATGGGATTGGCTTTGCGCAGAGCCTGGATTTACACGTGGATGCACAGCATTGTCTGGCTATCCGTGATGTCAGCCTGCAATCGTCGCGCCTGACACTGCCAGGCGTCAGCAGCAGCGAGCCGCTGCCCGGTGAAATCACCGACGCGCTGGATGCACTGGAGAGTGAACTGCGGTCGCAGCGACATCAGTTCAGTCAGCATCAGCGCTGCCTGTTTATCAGTGATGACTGGCTGGCGCGGGTTGAAACCAGTCTGCAGGATGTGGCGGAACAGCTGAAACAGGCGCGTAAATGATCTCAGTGGAGACGCTCAGCACACTGCTCTCAGTGGGGGAAACCGAACTGATTGAAGAGCTGATCATTGCTCTGCTGGCGTCGCCCCAGCTTGCGCTGTTTTTTGAAAAGTTTCCCGGGCTGAAGAAAGCGCTGCTGCGCGATATACCGCGCTGGCGAGCCGAAATCACAGCCGATCTCAAAGCCACACCGGTTCCGGCCACGCTGGCCGAAGAGTTTCAGCTGTTCCAGCGGGTACAACTTCTCAGCGATCGTGACTTCAGCCACCAGCTGAATGCCACACTTCAGGCACTTGAAAGCCTGCCGTCCCCCTTTCTGGATGAAGCTAACCGGCTGCTGCAACATACCGATATCGCTCATCTCAGCAGCGCGCAGCACCAACTTTTTCTGCAGCGCTGGCGGCTGAGCCTGACCTTACAGACGCTGACGCTGAATCAGCAGTTGCTGGAACAGCAGCGCGAACGTCTGCTGGCGGAACTGCAGCAGCGCATGGCACTGAGCGGCCAGCTGGCACCGATTCTGGGCGACGATGATGAAGCTGCCGCGGGTCGGTTGTGGGACATGAGTAAAGCGTCACTGCAGCCTGGCGACTATCAGTTGATGCTGCAATATGGTGACTTTCTGGCTCAGCAGCCGGAGCTGCTGAAACTGGCCCAGCAGCTGGGTCGCAGCCGCGAGGCAAAATCGGTGCCGTCGCAGGATGCCCCGATGGAAGCTTTTCACCATCTGGTGCAGGAGCCTGCGTCCGTGCCGGAAGAGGTCAGCGGCATTCATCAGAGCGATGACGTACTGCGTCTGTTGCCGCCGGAGTTAGCGGCGCTGAGCATCAGCGAACTGGAGCTGGAATTTTATCGGCGGCTGGTCGAGAAACGACTGCTGACCTACAAGCTGCAGGGCGATGCCTGGCATGAAAAGGTGACGATGCGCCCGGCCAGCCACCAGCAACATGAAGAGCAGCCGCGCGGGCCATTCATCGTCTGTGTTGATACCTCCGGGTCGATGGGAGGCTTTAATGAGCGCTGTGCCAAAGCGTTTTGCCTGGCGCTACTGAAGGTCGCGCTGGCCGATCGCCGTCGCTGCTACATTATGCTGTTTGCTCATGAGGTGATTGGCTATGAGCTGACCGGAGATGATGGGCTGGAGCAGGCGATTCGCTTTCTCAGTCAGCGCTTTCGCGGCGGCACCGATCTGGCGGCCTGCCTCTCTTCTGTTGTTACCCGCATGGAAGGCGCACTGTGGCAGGAAGCTGATGCGGTGATCGTCTCCGATTTTATTGCCCAGCGTCTGCCGGAAGAGGTGATCGGGGCAATCAAAAAGCGTCAGCGACATAATCAGCAACGTTTTCACGCCGTGGCGATGTCGGCCCACGGAAAACCAGGCATTCTGCGCATCTTCGACCATATCTGGCGCTTCGATACCGGCATGAAAAGCCGTCTGCTGCGACACTGGCGCCGTTAAGTCATCTGACAGAAAAACTTCTTTGCTATAGTAAATTACCGTTTTAATTACTCAGCAATCTGGAGCTTCCTGTGACGCTTGCTCAACCTCACCGCGATTTGCCTGCACCGACGCGGACGTTATTGCTCTCCGGCCAGAATAGCGAACAAAAACGTGCCGAATTGCTGGCCTATTTTCATCAGACCTGGGAACAGTATGAAAGTCTGTTCACCTGTCTGGCCGATTCAAAGGCCTGGTTTACTAAAGCTATTCCCCTGCGCCATCCGTTGATCTTCTATTTTGGTCATACCGCCACCTTCTACATTAATAAGCTGATGGCCGGACGTCTTATTGATGCGCGTCTGGACGATCGCATCGAAGCGATGATGGCGATTGGTGTTGATGAGATGAGCTGGGATGATCTCAACGACAGCCACTATGACTGGCCGACCATTGAGGAAGTCCGTGCATACCGCGGACGCGTTAAAGCGCTGGTCAGCGATCTGATCCAGACCATGCCGATCACGCTGCCACTCAGCTGGGAGAGCCCGGCATGGGTGATCCTGATGGGGATTGAGCATGAGCGTATTCATCTGGAAACCTCCAGCGTGCTGATCCGCCAGCTACCCGTTGAGTGGGTCAGACCACAGGCCGCGTGGCCGGTATGTCCGATGGCACGCCACCAGCGCGAGGCTGTTCCGGCCAATACCCTGCTGCCGATGCCTGGTGGCACAATTACGCTGGGGAAAACCGACGACACCTACGGCTGGGATGTCGAGTATGGCCGCCAGCAGGTTACGCTGCAGCCGTTCCAGGCGAGCAAAATGCTGGTCAGCAACGCGGAATTTCTGGCGTTCGTTGAGGCTGGCGGTTATCAGGATGCCCGCTGGTGGGATGACGAAGGCTGGGGCTGGTGTCAGTTTGCCAAAGCAGAAATGCCCACCTTCTGGGTCGGCACGCCTGCGATGCCCGATCAGCTTAAACTGCGTCTGATGTGTGAAGAGGTCGCAATGCCATGGGACTGGCCTGCCGAGGTAAATCAGCTGGAAGCGGCGGCCTTCTGCCGCTGGAAAGCGAATCAGACCGGCATGAGTGTTCAGCTCCCCTGTGAAGCGGAGTGGGCTCAGCTACGCGAACAGGTCGCGGGCGATCAGCCAGACTGGGATCGGGCGCCGGGCAACATCAACCTGGCGTACTGGGCTTCCTCCTCGCCGGTCGACCTCTTCGCCCAGGGCGAGTTCTTCGATATCGTCGGTAACGTCTGGCAGTGGACGACCACACCGACCAATGGCTTTGAAGGCTTCAACGTTCACCCGCTGTACGATGATTTCTCTACTCCGACCTTTGATGGCAAACATTCGCTGATCAAAGGCGGCAGCTGGATCTCAACCGGCAACGAAGCGCTGAAATCAGCCCGCTATGCGTTCCGCCGCCACTTCTTCCAGCATGCCGGTTTCCGCTACGTGGTTTCCAGCCATCAGGAGACGATGGCGCCGAACCCGTATGAATCTGACGCGATGGTGTCGCAGTACCTCGACTTCCAGTATGGCCCGCGCTATTTCGGTGTGGACAACTATGCCGAAAGTCTGGTGAAGCTGGCGCTGGACTACACAACAGCACGTGGCGAAGCCCTTGATATCGGCTGTGCCACCGGACGCGCCAGTTTTGAGCTGGCTCGCCACTTTGAACGCGTCACCGGGATGGACTACTCGGCGCGCTTCATTGATGTGGCGCTGCAGCTGGCCAGCGGCGAAGACTTCCGTTATCTGCTGCCACAGGAAGGCGACCTGGTGGAGTATCGTCAGGTTCGCCTGAAAGATTTCGCACTGGAGAGCGAACTGGCGCAGCGGATTCAGTTTGTTCAGGGGGATGCCTGTAACCTCAAACCTCAGCCTGGCCGTTACGACCTGGTACTTGCCTCCAACCTGATTGATCGTCTGCGCCAGCCTGCGCGCTTCCTGCGTGATGTCACGCCGATGCTGCGTCAGGGCGGTATTCTGCTGCTCTCATCCCCTTATACCTGGCTGGAAGATTTCACACCGAAAGAGAACTGGCTGGGCGGTGTACGTGAGAACGGTGAGGCACTGACGACGCTGCAGGCGCTGCAACGTCTGCTGGCGGCCGACTTCGACCTGGTCGATGAACCACAGGACAAACCGTTTGTGATCCGTGAAACGGCCCGCAAGTTCCAGCATACGCTGGCGCAGGTCACTGTCTGGCGCAAACGCTAAGTGAACCGGCAGCGGCGCCCGTCGCTGCCGGGAGTTGCCTGAACCGTTATTTTGCTGCACATTCACCGTTGTTTACTTAAGCAGACCCATAACGAGGATGGCCATGGCCGAACATCTGCAGCTCGATAACCTGGATCGCGGCATTCTGAATGCCCTGCTGGATAATGCGCGCACCGCTTACGCCGAGCTGGCAAAACAGTTTAATGTCAGCCCGGGCACCATTCATGTGCGCGTGGAAAAAATGAAGCAGGCGGGCATCATCCTGGGAACACGGGTTGATATCGATCCGCGC
Source organism: Pantoea hericii (assembly GCF_014155795.1). NCBI lineage: Bacteria > Pseudomonadati > Pseudomonadota > Gammaproteobacteria > Enterobacterales > Erwiniaceae > Pantoea > Pantoea hericii. The sequence continues at coordinate 222,446 of NZ_SCKV01000007.1, read as the reverse complement.
CAGCTGGGGTTTGATGTCTGCTGCTTTATTGGCATTATCCTTAAGAGCGCGCGTGACTATCCGGCGGCGCTGAGCAAGCTGGATGCGCTGGATGAAGTGGTTGAAGCCTGGTACACCACCGGCCACTACAGCATTTTTATTAAAGTGATGTGCCGCTCAATTGACGCCCTGCAGCAGGTCCTGATCAATAAGATCCAGACCATCGATGAAATTCAGTCCACAGAAACGCTGATCTCCCTGCAAAACCCGATCATGCGCACCATCAAGCCCTGATCCTCTTTTCCTTGTGCATAATCTTATCCCTGACGAATGTGGCGGCTGACAACAGCTGCATTCGCTTCTTCTGATCTATTAACCCTGTTGTCCACAGGTGGATCACCGCTTGATCACAGCGTACAATGCTCGCCTTAATGTCCGGGAGAGCAAGATGGCCGATATTACCTTAATCAGTGGCAGTACTCTGGGTAGCGCAGAGTATGTGGCTGAACATCTCGAAGAAAAATTACAGGAAGCGGGCTTCTCAACCCAGATGCTGCATGGTCCGGCGCTGGATGAGGTGCCGCACGAGGGTATCTGGCTGGTGGTCTGCTCAACCCACGGTGCTGGTGATATTCCTGACAACCTTCTGCCCCTGTTCGAGGCCATCACGGAAAGCAAACCCGATCTCTCGCAGGTGCGGTTTGGTGCTGTCGGACTCGGCAATCATGAATATGATCTCTTTTGTGGCGCGATCCGCCAGATTACAGCGCTGTTAATTGCTCAGGGTGCCCGTCAGATCGGCGATCGCCTTGAGATCGACGTGCTGGAGCATGAGATTCCTGAAGATCCCGCAGAAGCCTGGCTGGAAAGCTGGAAAAACGAGATCTGAAGGGGGCTGGGGATCGCGAAATAGTCACGATCCCCAGTGGAAGATGCTGATTTTATCCTTTTTCCTCCTTTTATTTTGTGGATAACTACCCTGTTTTGTTGCGTATAACCGGTAGTTATCCAGATAACAACGGGAGAACGATTTTTGAGCTGTGGATAACAGTCCATTTTGATCCCAGCTTATACGGATCAGGATCACCGATCACTCACAGGTAGTGATCCTCTCTATCCTGTTGTTTCTGAGGTGCTTCTGACACATATCCACAGAAAAGCGGGATCCTAATAAGAGATCTAACAGAAAGATCATATACAGATCTAAGATCCTTTCTTTTAAAACCGGACGATCCCGCGGCTTTCACCCCAGACGGAATTTGAGTAGAATCCACGCCCCAGGACGACGATCCTGCAAGTTCATCAACCGAGGTACCACTTCATGTTTTATCAGGATCCTTTTGACGTCATCGTAATTGGTGGTGGTCATGCGGGCACCGAAGCCGCAATGGCGGCAGCCCGAATGGGTCAGCAAACCCTGTTACTCACCCATAACATTGATACGCTTGGACAAATGTCCTGTAACCCGGCGATTGGTGGTATTGGCAAAGGACATCTGGTGAAGGAAGTGGATGCCCTGGGTGGTCTGATGGCCAGCGCAATTGACCAGGCCGGTATCCAGTTTAGGATACTAAACGCCAGCAAAGGCCCGGCGGTACGGGCGACCCGTGCTCAGGCTGACCGCGTGCTCTATCGGCAGGCGGTGCGAACGGCACTGGAGAACCAGCCTAATCTGATGATCTTCCAGCAGGCGGTTGACGATCTCATCGTGGAAAACGATCGTGTGGTCGGTGCCGTCACGCAAATGGGACTGAAGTTCCGTGCCAAAACGGTGGTCCTCACCGTCGGTACTTTCCTTGATGGCAAAATTCATATCGGTCTGGACAATTACAGTGGCGGTCGCGCTGGCGATCCCCCGTCCATTCCGCTGGCAAAACGACTGCGTGCGCTGCCGCTGCGGGTAAACCGCCTCAAGACCGGTACGCCACCGCGTATCGATGCGCGCACCATCGATTTTTCAGTGCTTAGCCCGCAGCATGGCGATGACCCCATGCCGGTGTTCTCGTTCATGGGCAATGCGTCTCAGCATCCACAGCAGGTGCCTTGCTGGATCACGCACACCAATGAGAAAACCCATGAAGTGATCCGCAATAACCTGGATCGCAGCCCGATGTATGCCGGGATCATCGAGGGAATCGGCCCACGCTACTGCCCGTCGATCGAAGACAAAGTTATGCGTTTTGCCGATCGTAACTCGCATCAGATCTTCCTGGAGCCGGAAGGGCTGACCAGTAATGAGATCTACCCGAACGGTATCTCAACCAGTCTGCCGTTTGATGTACAAATTCAGATCGTCCGATCGATGCAGGGCATGGAGAATGCAAAGATCGTGCGTCCGGGGTATGCCATTGAGTATGACTTCTTCGATCCGCGCGATCTAAAACCGACGCTGGAGAGCAAGTTTATTCATGGCCTGTTCTTTGCCGGACAGATCAACGGCACGACCGGTTACGAAGAAGCGGCAGCGCAGGGGATGCTGGCGGGTCTGAACGCGGCTCGTCAGTCTGCTGACAAAGAGGGCTGGGCACCGCGTCGCGATCAGGCTTATCTGGGCGTACTGGTTGACGATCTCTGCACGCTTGGCACTAAAGAGCCGTACCGGATGTTTACCTCCCGTGCTGAATACCGTCTGATGCTGCGCGAAGACAACGCCGATCTGCGTCTGACCGAAACCGGCCGTGAACTGGGTCTGGTGGATGATGCGCGCTGGGCGCGTTTCAACGAGAAGCTGGAAGCGATTGAACAGGAGCGTCAGCGTCTGCGGGATATCTGGGTTCATCCAAAGTCTGAGCACGTGACCGAAGTGAACACGGTTCTCAGCGCGTCGCTGACCAAAGAAGCCAGCGGTGAAGATCTGCTGCGCCGTCCTGAGCTCACCTATCTGAAGCTGATGACACTGGATGCCTTTGGTCCGGCTCTGGCTGATGAGCAGGCCGCTGAGCAGGTTGAGATTCAGGTCAAATATGAAGGTTATATTGCGCGTCAGCAGGAAGAGATTGATCGCCAGCTGCGTAATGAGAACACACTGTTGCCAGTGGAGCTCGACTACCGCCATGTGAACGGGCTGTCGAATGAGGTGATCGCCAAACTGAACGATCACAAACCCGTGTCAATTGGTCAGGCGACACGTATCTCCGGCATAACACCGGCGGCGATCTCAATTCTGCTTATTTATCTGAAAAAACAGGGTCTGCTGCGTAAAAGCGCCTGATCTGAAACGGGGCGTGGCGACACGCCCCCGCTGAATGGAATTATGTTGTGATCAACACACTCACATCGCTGCTAAAGGCAGCCAGTATTTCCCTCTCCGATCAACAAAAACAGCAGCTGGTTGCCTATGTCGGCCTGCTGGATAAGTGGAACAAAGCCTACAATCTGACATCTGTGCGCGATCCTGAGCAGATGCTGGTCCGTCATATCCTCGATAGCATCGTGGTGGCACCGCATCTGAAAGGCTCACGTTTTATTGATGTGGGAACCGGTCCCGGACTGCCGGGTATTCCGCTGGCTATCGTAATGCCTGATGCGCACTTTACGCTGCTCGACAGTCTGGGCAAACGGGTGCGCTTTCTGCGTCAGGTTCAGCATGAGTTAGGACTCACTAACATTACTCCGGTCCAGAGTCGGGTTGAAGCGTTCCCGGCTGAGCCGCCTTTTGATGGCGTTATCAGCCGTGCATTTGCGTCACTGACCGATATGGTGAACTGGTGTCATCACCTGCCAGGAAGGGAAGGGCGCTTCTTCGCGCTTAAAGGCGTGCGTCCGGACGATGAAATTGCGGAATTACCGGCTGGCTATGTTTCTGATGACGTCATTAAGCTGCAGGTGCCGCAGCTGGAAGGTGACCGTCATCTGGTCATCATTCGTCATCAGTAGCCCTTCAGTTAGCAGGGGCTTTTATCAGGGTTCTGATGAAAAAAGTGCAGATAATGCGCTATCGATAAAAGATTTTGTTTAAGCCCTGGCGGAATGAAGGTTAAAAACAGCGACGGAAATTATCCGAAAAGCTCTGTTACATTTAACGATTGGTTCACATTTAATTATCAGAAATATCACTTGTATAGGTGGGCCGCGGAATAAAAGTAGTCACGCCAGAAAATATATCGCGGTAATAACTTTGCGTGCGTAATATCAATTTCACGTTTCTTAAGCATACTTCGATGTCAATAGCGTGTTTTTGATGAAAATAGACTTGCACACGCAATTTTATAATTTCAAGTCAATGATTTTTAAGGCTTAATCTTTTTTACAGATTGTTCTTAAATAGGTTGAAGATAAAACTCAGTGTAGTGTGAGTGCTTATTATGTGATCTAAAGCACGCTTTAAAAGCAAGTTGCGCGTGAAATTTCAGTCAGATTAGTGCGAATCTCCGCAGGGTAATCTTTGGAAAAATAGCCCTCCGGAAAGAAATTTAAATAATTGTTCACCTTTTCGCTACTTACCGATTGAAATCGCAGGTGCGGCCCGTATAATTTGCACGGCTTTTGCTGCTTGACTCAACTGCGCAAAGGCAGTCTTATACGACACGCGACATACCCCTAACGGGGCAGGAGAGTATCAGCGTCATGTCAGTGTCTCTTTACAGTTTAAAATTCGCCCGAACGGTGCTGATGATTCAGCTGGTGACGATAGTCATCATCGGCGCACTCTTTACTGTTAAAGATGTCACCTGGGGTGTCTCTGCTCTTGCGGGTGGAGCGGCAGCCTGGCTGCCAAACGTAATGTTTTTGTTTTTAGCCTGGCGCCTGCAGGGGCAATCCCCCACTTCGGGGCGAGTCGCGTGGAGCTTCGCTTTAGGTGAAATAGCTAAAGTGTTTGCGACCATCATTTTGCTCATTGTGGCGTTGGGTCTGTTCGGCGCGGTTTTCTGGCCGGTCGGAATAACCTGGTTATCGGTGCTGGTGGTACATATTCTGGCACCGGCGGTAATTAACAACAAAGGGTAAGAGGCATCATGGCTGCAGGAGAAATCTCTACTCCGCAAGAGTACATTGGTCACCACCTGACACATCTTCAGTTGGACCTGCGTAACTTCGAGTTAGTGAATCCGCACGACGCTCCCGCGACGTTCTGGGTATTAAATATCGATTCCATGTTTTTCTCTATGGTGCTGGGAATCATCTTCCTGGTGTTGTTCCGTAGCGTGGCGAAGTCTGCCACCAGCGGTGTGCCAGGGAAAATGCAGGCGGCTATCGAACTGGTTGTCGGTTTCGTTGATAGTAACGTGCGCGACATGTATCACGGTAAGAGCAAACTTATCGCCCCGCTGGCTCTGACAATTTTTGTCTGGGTCTTCCTGATGAACTTCATGGATCTGCTGCCAATCGACCTGCTGCCATATATTGGTGAGCATGTGTTGGGGTTACCGGCGCTGCGCGTCGTACCGTCTGCAGACGTGAACATCACGCTATCTATGGCGTTGGGCGTATTTATTTTGATTCTGTTCTACAGCATCAAAATGAAAGGCATTGGCGGCTTCACGAAAGAGCTGACGCTGCAGCCTTTTAACCACCCGATCTTCATCCCGATCAACCTGATTCTGGAAGGTGTGAGCCTTCTGTCTAAGCCTGTATCACTGGGTTTACGACTGTTCGGTAACATGTATGCGGGTGAACTGATCTTTATCCTTATTGCCGGTCTGTTGCCGTGGTGGTCGCAGTGGGTGCTGAATGTGCCGTGGGCCATTTTCCACATCCTGATCATTTCGCTACAGGCTTTCATTTTCATGGTCCTCACGATCGTCTATCTGTCGATGGCATCTGAAGAGCATTGATTTTTTTCTCAACACTACTTTCCCGCTTGATTCCGGGTGGCAGCGCACAACGCTGAGGCCCGGAAGATTAAGGGAGCATTTAACTGAAACAAACTGGAGACTGTCATGGAAAACCTGAATATGGATCTGCTGTACATGGCTGCCGCTGTGATGATGGGCCTGGCGGCAATCGGTGCTGCGATCGGTATCGGCATCCTCGGAGGAAAATTCCTGGAAGGCGCTGCTCGTCAGCCTGACCTGATTCCTCTGCTGCGTACGCAGTTCTTTGTTGTAATGGGTCTGGTGGATGCAATCCCGATGATCGCTGTTGGTCTGGGTCTGTACGTGATGTTTGCTGTCGCCTAAAGCCCTGTGTTCACTCAGCGCACAATGTGCAAGGGTGAACGGATTCTGCCGCTTATCACGTTGATAACGGCAGAAAAGTTAAATACTCAATCTAGAGGCATTGTGCTGTGAACATTAATGCAACAATCCTCGGCCAGGCTATCGCGTTCATCCTGTTTGTCGCGTTCTGCATGAAGTACGTATGGCCGCCGCTGATGGCTGCTATCGAAAAGCGCCAGAAAGAAATTGCTGAAGGCCTTGCTTCTGCTGAACGTGCCAAGAAAGATTTGGATCTCGCGCAGGCTAATGCGACCGACCAGCTGAAAAAAGCCAAAGAAGACGCTCAGGTCATTATCGAGCAAGCGAACAAGCGTCGCGCGCAGATTCTGGATGAAGCCAAAACCGAAGCTGAAAACGAACGTAATCGCATCGTGACACAAGCGCAGGCTGAAATTGACGCCGAGCGTAAACGTGCACGTGAAGAACTGCGTAAGCAGGTTGCGTTGCTGGCTATGGCTGGCGCCGAGAAGATCATCGAACGCTCCGTGGATGAAGCTGCTAACAGCGACATCGTTGATAAACTGGTCGCTGAACTGTAAGGAGGGAGGGGCTGATGTCTGATCTGATTACTGTAGCTCGCCCCTACGCCAAAGCAGCTTTTGACTTTGCTGTTGAGCATCAAAGTATAGAACGCTGGCAACAGATGCTGGCGTTTGCCGCAGAAGTGGCTCGCAATGAACAGATGGCTGATCTTCTCTCAGGTGCATTAGCCCCTGAAGCGCTGGCAGCGTCGTTTAACGCAGTCTGTGGTGATCAACTGGATGAACCCGCACAGAACCTGATTAAGGTGATGGCGGAAAACGGACGTTTGACAGCGCTTCCGGCTGTACTGGCTCAGTATATCGAACTGCGTGACGCTCATGAAGCCACCGCTGAAGTCGATGTTATTTCCGCCAGTACGCTGAGTGACGACCAGCTGAATAAAATCAGCGCCGCGATGGAAAAACGTCTGTCACGCAAAGTTAAGCTGAATTGCAAAATTGATAAGTCTGTGATGGCAGGCGTGATCATCCGTTCGGGTGATCTGGTTATTGATGGCAGCGTACGCGGCCGTCTTGACCGTCTGGCTGACGTCTTGCAGTCTTAAGGGGACTGGAGCATATGCAACTGAATTCCACCGAAATCAGCGAACTGATCAAGCAGCGCATTGCTCAGTTCAATGTCGTGAGTGAAGCTCACAACGAAGGTACGATTGTTTCTGTAAGTGACGGTATCATCCGCGTACACGGCCTGGCCGATGTCATGCAGGGTGAGATGATTGCCCTGCCGGGTAACCGTTACGCTATCGCCCTGAACCTCGAGCGTGACTCGGTTGGTGCAGTGGTGATGGGTCCGTACGCTGACCTCGCCGAAGGCATGAAGGTTAAGTGTACTGGCCGTATTCTTGAAGTACCGGTAGGCCGTGGCCTGCTGGGCCGCGTCGTGAACACCCTGGGTGCACCTATCGACGGTAAAGGCGCAATCGACAACGACGGTTTCTCACCGGTCGAAGTGATTGCACCTGGCGTTATCGATCGTCAGTCAGTCGACCAGCCGGTTCAGACCGGTTATAAGTCGGTCGATGCGATGATTCCAATCGGCCGTGGTCAGCGTGAGCTGATCATCGGTGACCGTCAGACCGGTAAAACCGCGATGGCGATCGATGCGATCATCAACCAGCGTGACTCAGGCATCAAGTGTGTCTACGTTGCGATTGGTCAGAAAGCCTCAACCATCTCTAACGTGGTTCGTAAGCTGGAAGAGCATGGCGCACTGCAGAACACCATCGTTGTTGTGGCGTCTGCTTCTGAATCTGCTGCACTGCAGTATCTCTCTCCGTACGCAGGTTGTGCGATGGGCGAATACTTCCGTGACCGTGGTGAAGATGCGCTGATCGTATACGATGACCTCTCCAAGCAGGCTATCGCTTACCGTCAAATCTCTCTGCTGCTGCGCCGTCCACCAGGCCGTGAAGCATTCCCTGGCGACGTGTTCTATCTCCACTCTCGTCTGCTGGAACGTGCATCACGCGTAAGCGCTGATTATGTTGAGCGTTTCACCAATGGCGCAGTGACAGGTAAAACCGGTTCACTGACCGCGCTGCCGATCATCGAAACCCAGGCGGGCGACGTTTCTGCGTTCGTTCCGACCAACGTAATCTCGATTACTGATGGTCAGATCTTCCTGGAATCGAACCTGTTCAACTCCGGTATTCGTCCGGCTGTTAACCCAGGTATTTCGGTATCCCGCGTAGGTGGTGCTGCACAGACCAAGATCATCAAGAAACTGTCCGGTGGTATCCGTACCGCGCTGGCACAGTATCGTGAACTGGCGGCGTTCTCGCAGTTCGCCTCTGATCTGGACGATGCAACCCGCAAACAGCTGAGCCATGGTCAGAAAGTGACCGAGCTGCTGAAGCAGAAACAGTATGCGCCGATGTCTGTCGCGCAGCAGGGTCTGGTTCTGTTCGCTGCAGAGCGTGGCTACCTGAACGACGTTGAACTGGCAAAAATTGGCAGCTTCGAAGCTGCGCTGCTGGCCTTCGCCGATCGCGACCACGCTGAGCTGATGGCTGAAATCAACCAGTCGGGTAACTTTAACAACGATATCGAAGCGAAGCTGAAAGGCCTGATCGATACGTTTAAAGCAACCCAGTCCTGGTAATGTCTGGCGGCTTGTCTGAAAAGGCAGGCCGCAAGGCTTTGAGGAGAAGCTAATGGCCGGCGCAAAAGAGATACGAAGCAAGATTGGAAGCGTGAAAAACACGCAGAAGATCACCAAAGCGATGGAAATGGTCGCCGCCTCCAAGATGCGTAAAACGCAGGAACGCATGGCGGCCAGCCGTCCGTATGCAGACACCATGCGCAAAGTGATTGGTCACCTTGCGTTGGGTAATCTGGAATACAAGCACCCTTACCTGGAACAGCGCGACGTGAAGCGCGTCGGCTACCTGGTCGTTTCTACAGACCGCGGGCTTTGTGGTGGTTTGAACATTAACCTGTTCAAAAAATTACTGGCGGATATGAAGTCCTGGTCCGATAAAGGCGTGCAGAGCGATCTGTCGATTATCGGTTCAAAAGGGGCGTCATTCTTCAGTGCAGTAGGTGGCAACATCGTGGCGCAAGTCAGCGGCATGGGCGATAAACCTGCCCTGTCTGATCTGATTGGCCCGGTAAAAGTGATGTTGCAGGCGTATGATGAAGGCCGCATCGACAAACTGATGATCGTCAGTAACAAGTTCAATAACACCATGTCTCAGACTCCGACCATCACCCAACTGCTGCCGTTAGCGCCAGCGGAAGGTGAAGAAGAGATGAAGGCGAAGACCTGGGATTACCTGTACGAACCCGATCCGAAAGCGCTGCTGGATACCCTGCTGCGTCGTTATGTCGAATCGCAGGTTTATCAGGGTGTGGTGGAAAATCTGGCCAGTGAGCAGGCCGCACGTATGGTAGCGATGAAAGCCGCAACCGATAACGGCGGAAATCTGATCAAAGAGCTGCAGTTGGTTTACAACAAAGCTCGTCAGGCCAGCATCACCCAGGAACTTACCGAGATCGTCTCGGGGGCCTCCGCGGTTTAACCAGGTTTGGAATTAGGTAGAGGATTCAAGATGGCAACTGGAAAGATTGTCCAGATTATCGGCGCCGTTGTTGACGTCGAATTCCCTCAGGACGCGGTACCGCAAGTGTACAGCGCCCTCGAGGTTATGAATGGTGATGTGCGTCTGGTGCTGGAAGTACAGCAGCAGCTGGGCGGCGGCGTAGTACGTACCATCGCAATGGGTACGTCTGACGGCCTGAAGCGTGGTCTGAACGTCAACGACCTGCAGAAACCGATTCAGGTACCGGTCGGTAAAGCGACTCTGGGCCGTATCATGAACGTTCTCGGCGAGCCAATCGATATGAAAGGCGAGCTGAAAGAAGAAGATGGCAGCGCAGTAGAGATTGCCTCTATTCACCGCGCAGCGCCTTCTTATGAAGATCAGTCTAACTCGCAGGAACTGCTGGAAACCGGCATCAAGGTTATCGACCTGATGTGTCCGTTTGCCAAAGGCGGTAAAGTGGGTCTGTTCGGTGGTGCGGGTGTAGGTAAAACCGTCAACATGATGGAACTGATCCGTAACATCGCAGCTGAACACTCAGGTTACTCAGTGTTTGCTGGTGTGGGTGAGCGTACTCGTGAGGGTAACGACTTCTACCACGAAATGACTGACTCAAACGTTATCGACAAAGTTGCTCTGGTCTATGGCCAGATGAACGAGCCGCCGGGTAACCGTCTGCGCGTAGCCCTGACCGGTCTGACCATGGCGGAAAAATTCCGTGATGAAGGCCGCGACGTTCTGCTGTTCATCGATAACATCTACCGTTATACCCTGGCCGGTACAGAAGTCTCTGCACTGCTGGGTCGTATGCCATCTGCGGTAGGTTACCAGCCAACGCTGGCAGAAGAGATGGGTGTGTTGCAGGAGCGTATTACCTCCACCAAGACCGGTTCAATCACTTCCGTACAGGCCGTTTACGTCCCTGCGGATGACCTGACTGACCCGTCACCAGCAACCACCTTTGCGCACTTAGACTCAACGGTAACGCTGAGCCGTCAGATCGCATCTCTGGGTATCTACCCGGCCGTTGACCCACTGGACTCTACCAGCCGTCAGCTGGATCCGCTGGTTGTTGGTCAGGAACACTATGATGTTGCGCGTGGCGTTCAGTCACTGCTGCAGCGTTATCAGGAACTGAAAGACATCATCGCCATCCTCGGTATGGATGAGCTGTCTGAAGAAGACAAACTGCTGGTGGCACGTGCGCGTAAGATTCAGCGCTTCCTGTCTCAGCCGTTCTTCGTTGCGGAAGTATTCACCGGTTCACCGGGTAAATACGTTACGCTGAAAGACACTATCCGTGGCTTTAAAGGCATCATGGAAGGTGAGTTTGACCACCTGCCAGAGCAGGCCTTCTACATGGTTGGCGCCATCGAAGAAGCCGTGGAAAAAGCGAAGAAACTGTAATAACGGTTTCCCGGGAGGAAGATTATGGCTATGACTTATCACCTGGATGTGGTCAGCGCAGAGGAGCAGTTGTTCTCTGGTCTGGTACAGAAGATTCAGGTGTCAGGTAGCGAAGGTGAACTGGGGATTTTCCCTGGCCATGCGCCGCTGCTGACTGCCATTAAGCCTGGAATGATCCGTATCGTGAAACAGCACGGCGAAGAGGAGTATATCTACCTCTCTGGCGGCGTGCTGGAAGTGCAACCAGGCAGCAGCACCGTTCTGGCCGATACCGCGATTCGCGGTACCGATCTGGACGAAGCGCGCGCGCTGGAAGCAAAACGCAAAGCAGAAGAGCACATGAACAGCAGCCATGGTGACGTGGACTATGCTCAGGCCTCTGCCGAGCTGGCGAAAGCCATTGCTAAACTGCGCGTGATCGAACTGACCAAAAAAGCGATGTAATCCAGCTTTATGCGTCACGAAATGCCAGCCCTCGGGCTGGCATTTTTTTTGCCTGCAGCGCCCGATCTGCCTGTCCGCCTAATTTCGGCCTGAGAAAAATGTAGTAATCTCAACCTCAAACCGTTTTACTTTCACCCGTAAAAATTCACTCAGGATAGTTATGTCTAACAGTGCGATGAGTGTGGTGATCCTTGCAGCTGGCAAGGGCACCCGTATGTATTCCGATCTGCCTAAAGTTCTGCATACGCTGGCAGGCAAACCGATGGTTCAGCACGTCATTGATGCCGCCAAAGGGCTGGGCGCACAGCATGTGCATCTGGTTTATGGTCATGGCGGCGATCGCCTGAAAGCGACCCTCACTGACAGCACGCTTAACTGGGTGCTGCAGGCCGAGCAGCTCGGCACCGGCCATGCCATGCAGCAGGCTGCCCCTGCTTTTGCAGATGATGAAGATATCATGATGCTCTATGGCGACGTGCCGCTGATCACGCAGGCGACATTGCAGCGTCTTCGCGAAGCAAAACCGCAGGGCGGCATCGGCTTACTCACCGTGGTACTGGATGACCCTACCGGCTATGGCCGCATTGTGCGTGAAAACGACACCATCACTGGCATTATCGAACAGAAAGATGCCAGCCCGGCGCAGCTCACTATTAAAGAGATCAACACCGGCATTCTGATCGCCAACGGTGGCGACTTAAAACGCTGGCTGGCGCAGCTGACCAACAACAATGCGCAGGGTGAGTATTACATCACCGATATTATCGCGCTGGCGCATCAGGAAGGCCGGGTGATCAACACGGTCCATCCGGCACGCATCAGTGAAACGGATGGTGTCAATAACCGGCTGCAGCTGGCGACATTAGAACGCACTTACCAGGCTGAACAGGCGGAAAAACTGCTGCTGGCCGGCGTAATGCTGCGCGATCCGGCCCGTTTTGATCTGCGTGGAACGCTGACCCATGGACGGGATGTTGAAATCGACACCAACGTCATTATTGAAGGCCAGGTCACGCTGGGCTCGCGCGTCAAAATTGGCGCGGGCTGCATTATCAAAAACAGCGTGATTGGCGATGACTGTGAAATCAGCCCCTATACGGTGATCGAGGATGCTAATCTCGCCACCGCCTGTACCGTTGGGCCTTTTGCCCGTCTGCGTCCTGGCAGCGAGCTGGCGCAGGCCGCCCACGTGGGTAACTTCGTCGAAATGAAGAAAGCGCGTCTGGGTAAGGGTTCGAAAGCGGGTCACCTCTCCTACCTGGGTGATGCAGAGATTGGCGACAACGTGAATATCGGTGCAGGCACGATCACCTGTAACTACGATGGCGCGAATAAATTTAAAACTGTGATTGGCGATGACGTGTTTGTCGGCTCGGATACGCAGCTGGTGGCACCGGTCAACGTCGCGCCAGGCACCACCATCGCGGCAGGTACTACCGTTATGAGGGATGTGCCTCAGGCTGGTCTGGTTTACAACCGCAAAGAGCAGAATCACAAAGCTGACTGGCAGCGTCCGGTGAAGAAAAAATAAATTTTTTAACGGCCCGCTTTATGCGGGCCGATGCAGTGCAGTGCCAAAACTATAATCCCCACTCTCTACAAGGCTCGGGGAACCGGCAAAGCCGGATATCAGGTCGCATGACAACAGAAGTGGCGAAAAGCCATGTAGTCAGGAAAACATCATTATGTGTGGAATTGTTGGTGCAGTAGCACAACGCGATATCGCAGAAATTCTGCTGGAAGGTCTGCGTCGTCTTGAATATCGCGGATATGATTCGGCCGGTCTGGCCGTGGTCGATCGTCAGGGGCACGTCACGCGCCTGAGACGTTTAGGGAAAGTGCAGAAGCTGGCAGAAGCCGCTGAACAGCAACCGCTGATTGGTGGCACCGGCATCGCGCACACGCGCTGGGCAACCCATGGCGAGCCGTCGGAAGCGAATGCGCATCCGCACATCTCAGAGCACATTATCATTGTGCACAACGGCATCATTGAAAACCATGAGCCGCTGCGCGCTGAGCTGATCGCGCGCGGCTACGTCTTTGCCTCTGAAACCGACACCGAAGTGGTGGCGCATCTGGTTCACTGGGAGCAGAAGCAGGGTGGTTCGCTGCGTGAAGTGGTGTTGCGGGTGATCCCGCAGCTGCGCGGTGCCTATGGCATGGTGATCATGGACAGTCGCGATCCGTCACTGCTGGTGGCGGCCCGTTCCGGCAGCCCACTGGTGATTGGTCGGGGGATGGGTGAAAACTTTATCGCCTCGGATCAGCTGGCCCTGCTGCCGGTGACCCGTCGGTTCATCTATCTGGAAGAGGGTGATATCGCCGAGATCAGTCGTCGTGATGTCACGATTATTGACCGTGAAGGCAACACCGTGACGCGTGCCGAGATCGAATCAAACCTGCAATATGATGCCGGTGACAAAGGTATTTACCGTCACTACATGCAGAAAGAGATCTACGAACAGCCGATGGCGCTGAAAAGCACCCTCAGTGGCCGGTTCAGCCAGGGGCAGGTTGACCTCAGCGAGCTGGGCGCGGGCGCAGAAGCACTGCTGAGCCAGGTGGAGCATATCCAGATTATCGCCTGCGGCACCTCCTACAACTCCGGCATGGTATCACGCTACTGGTTTGAGTCGCTGGCTAACCTGCCCTGCGATGTGGAGATCGCCTCCGAGTTCCGCTATCGCAAGTCAGCAGTGCGCAAAAACAGCCTGCTGATCACCCTGTCGCAGTCGGGTGAAACGGCAGATACCCTGGCGGCGCTGCGTCTCTCTAAAGAGCTGGGCTATCTGGGCTCGCTGGCGGTCTGTAACGTGGCCGGTTCGTCACTGGTGCGGGAATCTGACCTGGCATTGATGACCAAAGCGGGCACCGAAATTGGCGTCGCCTCCACCAAAGCATTCACTACCCAGTTAGCGGTGCTGCTGATGCTGGTGGCGAAACTGGGCCGTCTGAAAGGCATGTCTGCCGAGACTGAGCATGAGATCGTTCATGCACTGCAGGCATTGCCGAACCGGATTGAGCAGATGCTGGCGCAGGATAAGCTGATTGAGAATCTGGCAGAAGGCTTCTCTGACAAGCATCACGCGCTGTTCCTGGGACGTGGCGATCAATACCCGATTGCCATGGAAGGGGCGCTGAAGCTCAAGGAGATCTCCTACATTCATGCGGAAGCCTACGCGGCAGGCGAGCTGAAGCATGGCCCGCTGGCGCTGATTGATGCGGACATGCCGGTGATCGTGGTGGCACCTAACAATGAACTGCTGGAGAAGCTCAAATCCAACATCGAAGAGGTACGCGCTCGCGGCGGCCTGCTCTATGTGTTTGCGGATCAGGATGCGGGCTTCAGCGACAGTGACGGCATGAAGATTATTCCGTTACCGCACGTTGAAGAGGTGATTGCCCCCATCTTCTACACCGTGCCGTTGCAGTTACTCTCCTATCACGTTGCCCTGATCAAAGGGACCGACGTCGATCAGCCACGTAACCTGGCAAAATCGGTTACCGTGGAATAACCTGGTGGGCCCCGTCGCGGGCCCACTTCATTCCGGCTCTCTGTCATATAACTGTCATATTTCGTACATTTCACTGTCATCAAACTGTCCTATTTTCCCTCCTGCAGCAATCACAGACTCTTACTAAAACGGCCCCAAGCCTGACTTTTCTCCCCTGGAGGGAACATGACACTGATGCGTAGCACCGTAGCCCGAATCCTCGCCACCACCTTCGCCGTAAGCGCGGTATCTGCTTTTGCGGCCACCGATCTCACTGGCGCAGGCGGGACGTTCCCGGCGCCGGTTTATGCCAAGTGGGCAGCAGAATATCAGCAAGCCACCGGTAGCAAAATTAACTACCAGGGCATCGGTTCATCTGGCGGCGTTAAACAGATCATCGCCAAAACCGTTGATTTCGGTGCGTCCGATGCGCCAATGAAAGATGAAGATCTGCAGAAAAATGGCCTGTTCCAGTTCCCTACCGTGATCGGTGGTGTGGTACTGGCAGTTAACCTGCCCGGTATCAAGTCAGGCCAGCTGACGCTGGATGGCAAGACCGTTGGCGATATCTATCTCGGCACCATCAAAAAGTGGAACGACCCGGCGATCGCCAAACTTAACCCGGGCGTGAAACTGCCGGAAACCAACATCAACGTGGTGCGTCGCGCTGATGGTTCAGGCACCTCATTCGTCTTCACCAGCTATCTGGCGAAAGTGAACCAGGACTGGAACAGCAAAATTGGTAAAGGCAACACCGTTAACTGGCCAGTGGGTCTGGGCGGTAAAGGCAACGACGGCGTCGCCGCGTTTGTTCAGCGTCTGCCGGGTTCAATCGGTTATGTTGAATATGCCTACGCTAAACAGAACAACCTGACCTACACCAAACTGATGGATGCTGATGGTAAAGCGGTGGCACCAAGCGAAACCAGCTTCAGCAATGCCGCGAAAGGCGCAGACTGGAGCAAATCGTTCGCACAGGATCTGACCTTCCAGAAGGGCGCTGATGCCTGGCCAATCTCCTCAACCACCTTCATTCTGATCTATAAAGACCAGGCGAATGCGACCAAAGGCGCTGAAGTACTGAAGTTCTTCGACTGGGCTTACAAGAAAGGCAGCAAAACCGCCACTGCGCTGGATTATGCTGCGCTGCCAGAGAGCGTGACCGAGCAGATTCGCGCCGCCTGGAAAGCCAACATCAAAGACAGTTCTGGTAAAGCGCTTTATCAGTAATTGACCGACCCTGACCGGGCAGCGGTCCGGTCAGACCCAACGGGCGGCTCATGCCGCCCTGATAACTTCTGAAGACTGAGACTTCTATGGCTGCAACGAAGCCGGCATTCAAAGCCCCGGGTAAACAAGGTGATAAGATTTTTGGCGCGCTGGTCAGACTGGCTGCGCTGATTGTACTGTTACTGATGGGCGGCATTATTGTTTCCCTGATCATCTCCTCGTGGCCCAGCATCCAGAAGTTTGGTTTCGCCTTTTTGTGGACCAAAACCTGGGATGCGCCCAACGAACAATTTGGTGCACTGGTACCGATCTACGGCACCCTTGTAACCTCCATCATTGCCCTGATTATTGCCGTGCCGGTGAGTTTCGGTATCGCGCTGTTCCTGACTGAACTCTCACCCGCCTGGCTGCGTCGCCCGCTGGGCACGGCTATTGAGCTACTGGCGGCTATCCCGAGTATCGTTTACGGCATGTGGGGCCTGTTTGTTTTCGCGCCGCTGTTCGCCGAATATTTTCAGACGCCGGTTAATGACGTGATGTCGGGCATTCCGATTGTCGGCGAACTCTTCTCCGGCCCCGCTTTTGGTATCGGTATTCTTGCGGCAGGGGTGATTCTGGCAATCATGATCATCCCTTACATCGCTTCGGTCATGCGCGACGTGTTTGAACAGACCCCGGTGATGATGAAAGAGTCTGCTTACGGTATCGGCTGCACCACCTGGGAAGTGATCTGGCGCGTCGTACTGCCCTTTACCAAAAATGGCGTGATTGGTGGTGTGATGCTGGGACTGGGTCGTGCGCTGGGCGAGACCATGGCGGTCACCTTTATTATCGGCAACACCTACCAGCTCGACAGCCCGTCGCTGTTTATGCCGGGTAACAGCATTACCTCAGCACTGGCTAACGAGTTTGCAGAAGCGGAGTCGGGCGTGCATGTTGCCGCGCTGATGGAGCTGGGACTGATCCTGTTTGTGATTACCTTTATCGTGCTGGCGATTTCAAAGCTGATGATTATGCGACTGCAGAAAAGTGAAGGAGCGCGCTCATGACCACGATTGAAATTCAGGCGCGTGCCGAACTGGACGCATCGCGCCGTAAAATGCAGTCCTGGCGCAGTACTAAAAATAAAATTGCGCTGACGCTGTCGCTGCTGACCATGGCATTTGGTCTGTTCTGGCTGGTGTGGATCCTGTTTACCACCGTAACGCGCGGCGTAGATGGGCTTTCCTGGTCCCTTTTCACTGAATCAACGCCACCGCCGAATACCGCGGGCGGCGGTCTGGCGAACGCCCTGGCGGGCAGTGGATTGCTGATTTTCTGGTCTACATTTTTTGGTACGCCGCTGGGCATCATGGCGGGTATTTACCTGGCTGAATATGGTCGCAAATCGGCGCTGTCAGAAGTGATTCGCTTTATTAACGACATTCTGCTTTCAGCACCCTCCATTGTGGTCGGCCTGTTCGTCTACACCCTGGTGGTGGCGAAGATGCAGCACTTCTCCGGCTGGGCCGGGGTGATTGCACTGGCTCTGCTGCAGGTGCCCATTGTGATTCGTACCACTGAAAACATGCTGCGTCTGGTGCCAGACAGCATGCGTGAAGCCGCTTATGCGCTCGGCACGCCCAAGTGGAAGATGATCTCGGCCATCACCCTGAAAGCCTCGGTCTCCGGCATCATTACTGGCGTGCTGCTGGCGATTGCCCGCATCGCAGGTGAAACAGCCCCGCTGCTGTTTACGGCACTGTCGAACCAGTTCTGGAGCACCGACATGATGCAGCCGCTGGCGAACCTGCCGGTCACCATCTTTAAATTCGCCATGAGCCCGTTTGCCGAATGGCAGAGCCTGGCTTGGGCGGGTGTGCTGATCATTACCCTTTGCGTGCTGTTGCTGAACATTGTCGCGCGGGTCATTTTCGCCAAAGGTAAACACGGTTAACTTCCGGCGCGGCCCTGAGCGGCGCCGTATAAGAGAGATGAATTATGAGTATCGCGACAGCATCAGCCGATAAAATTCAGGTCCGTAATCTGAACTTCTATTACGGCAAGTTTCATGCGCTGAAGAACATCAATCTGGATATCGCTAAGAATGAGGTGACCGCGTTTATCGGGCCCTCGGGCTGTGGTAAGTCTACCCTGCTGCGTACCTTCAATAAGATGTACTCACTCTATCCGGAGCAGCGGGCCGAAGGGGACATTCTGCTGGATGGCGAAAATATTCTGGCGACACAGCAGGATATCGCGCTGCTGCGCGCCCGCGTCGGCATGGTGTTTCAGAAGCCGACACCGTTCCCGATGTCGATCTATGACAACATCGCTTTCGGCGTGCGTCTGTTTGAAAAGCTGTCACGTGCCGATATGGATGAGCGCGTACAGTGGGCGCTGACCAAAGCGGCGCTGTGGAATGAAACCAAAGACAAGCTGCATCAGAGCGGTTACAGTCTTTCCGGCGGCCAACAGCAGCGTCTGTGTATTGCCCGCGGCATCGCGATTCGTCCGGAAGTCCTGCTACTGGATGAACCCTGCTCCGCGCTGGACCCCATCTCCACCGGCCGTATCGAGGAGCTGATCACCGAGCTGAAGCAGGATTACACTGTGGTGATCGTGACGCACAACATGCAGCAGGCAGCACGCTGCTCTGACCATACCGCTTTCATGTACCTGGGCGAACTGATTGAGTTCAGCGATACTGACACGCTGTTCACCAAGCCCGCGCAGAAGCAAACCGAAGACTACATTACTGGCCGCTACGGCTGATCTGACAGGAGAACGACATGGATAATCTGAATCTGAATAAGCACATCTCCGGTCAGTTCAATGCCGAACTGGAGCATATCCGTACCCAGGTGATGATCATGGGCGGCATGGTCGAGCAGCAGCTGACTGATGCTATTACCGCGATGCATAATCTGGATGGCGAACTGGCGCAGCGGGTGATCGACGGCGACCAGAAGGTCAACATGATGGAAGTGGAGATTGATGAAGCCTGCGTGCGCATCATCGCCAAACGTCAGCCAACCGCGATCGATTTGCGTCTGGTGATGGCGATCATCAAAACGATCTCCGAGCTGGAGCGCATTGGCGATGTGGCGGAGAAGATCAGCCGCACGGCGCTGGAGAAATTTGGTCAACAGCATCTTCCGCTGCTGGTGAGCCTTGAGTCGCTGGGACGCCACACCGTGCAGATGCTGCATGATGTGCTCGACGCCTTTGCACGTATGGATCTCAATGAAGCGATTACCATCTACCGTGAAGATAAGAAGGTGGATAAAGAGTATGAAGGCATTGTTCGTCAGCTGATGACCTACATGATGGAAGATCCGCGCACGATTCCCAGCGTGCTGACGGCACTGTTCTGCGCCCGCGCCATTGAGCGCATCGGTGATCGTTGCCAGAACATCTGCGAAATCATCTTCTATTTCGTCAAAGGTCAGGATTTTCGTCATGTGGGCGGGGATCGGCTCGATGAATTACTGTCGGGTGACGATGGCAGCAACAAACCTTCCTGATACACCTTATCCCTGTGCCATACAGGCGCAGGGATAAGCCTTTCTGATTGGTCACCTCCTGAACTCTCTTTATTATTGCGGCACTTTACTCTCTGAGGTGCGCAATGATATCTCCTTCTCCCCAATCTAAACCGGGCGTAACGCCGGGCAAAGCGATGCTGGCTGCGGTCAGCGGTTATGCCATGGATGGATTTGACCTGCTGATACTCGGGTTTATGCTGCCGGCTATCAGTGTTTCGCTGGCGCTCAATCCATCACAGGCAGGATCGCTGGTGACTGGACGCTGATCGGCGCGGTCATCGGTGGCATCGTCTTTGGTCATCTCAGCGACCGTTATGGGCGTATTCGTATGCTGACCGTCACGATTCTGGTCTTCTCTATCTTTACCGGCCTGTGCGCGGTGGCGCAGGGCTACTGGGATCTGCTCGCCTGGCGAACGCTGGCAGGTGTGGGGCTGGGCGGCGAGTTTGGGATCGGTATGGCGCTGATTGCCGAAGCCTGGCCTGCGGAGAAGCGTAATCGTGCCTCAGCCTGGGTCGGTATCGGCTGGCAGCTGGGCGTGCTGATGGCGGCCTTTATCACGCCACCGCTACTGAATATCATCGGCTGGCGTGGCATGTTCCTGGTCGGTTTGTTGCCTGCGCTGGTCTCGTTCGCCATTCGTCGCGGGATGGGAGAACCTGAGGCGTATCAGCGACAGGTTAAACATGTGCCATCACTCTCGTTTCCGGCACGCCTGAAGCTGCTGGTCCGCGATCGCGCTACCGCTAAAGCCAGTCTCGGCATTTTTATCCTCTGCTCCGTCCAGAATTTTGGCTACTACGGGCTGATGATCTGGATGCCGAGCTACCTCTCCTCCAGCTTTGGTTTCAGCCTGACAAAATCGGGCCTCTGGACCGCCGTGACCGTCGTCGGCATGACCTTTGGCATCTGGCTGTTTGGCGTGCTGGCCGATCGCTTTGCACGCTGGAAAATTTTCCTGCTCTATCAGTTTGGCGCTGTCGTGATGGTGGTGGTCTATGCGCAGCTGCGTGACCCGAACATCATGCTCTTTACCGGTGCCATCATGGGAATGTTTGTTAACGGTATGATTGGCGGCTATGGGGCGCTGATTTCCGATACCTTCCCGCCACAGGTGCGTGCCACCGCGCAGAACGTCCTGTTCAACCTTGGGCGTGGCGTAGGCGGTTTTGGTCCGGTCGTGATTGGCCTGCTGGCGAGCCAGTTCTCGTTCACAGCGGCGATTACCCTGCTGGCGCTGATTTATCTGCTGGATATTGTGGCAACGCTGTTCCTGCTGCCGAAGAAACAGAGTCAGGAAGATACGCTGGGGGCCATTGGCTGATGCTCACCTGAAGCAGGAGCTGTGACTGTCATCTCAGCTATTCGGGTTCAGCAACAGGATTCACAATCGTCATCTCAGTAGATGATCAGCAAGATGAGAAAAAAATCCGCACTCTATTTCAGGATAGAGTGCGGTTGATAACATATATCAAGCGGATACAGAGGGATTTATTCAGAGAGTTTACACACTCAATTAATCTCACTGGCAATAAAATTGTCAGATTCCGATGAGATCAATTTTTGATCAGATTAATTTCTTTCTGGGTCTTGTCGCTTTTTTTAACACCAAATTTGCTTCTGACTTAACTGATTTTATATCAGGCTTACTGACACAGAATGGACATGCCATCACACCCGTATAGCTTATCCTGGCTACGCTAAGTGCCTGATTGAGGGTATAGCAGCTTCCTATAAACGCCCGCCTTGTCTCTGAAGGCAGCTGCGGACAATCCATCCGATGCAGCAGCAATCCTCCGGTTGAATGATCGCTGACGTAGAATTTCATGGCCTTATACATGCCATATCCTTTTGCTGTGTGTAACAAACGAAAATTTAAAAATGCGCTTTTTAAGGTTAGCCATAACCTGTAAAAGCAGCGTCTGAATCCATGTGAAATTAATATGATTGCGGTTTTCACATTAGCTCGTCTGCGTTAAATAAATTTAGCATTTAATTTTAAAGTTAAAAAATATTTTTATTTGGGCTAAATAAATACCTTGTACAGATAAATCTTTTTTTGCTTCAGAATCTAAGAAGGATAGTTTTGCTAAGTTACTGATTTGTTGTTTCGCAAACATTAGTCCGTTTCATAAATCATTACGATGAGTAAGAATAAAGACATATAAAAAAAGCCATAAGAACATGAGTTAAAAGAGTTCTTATTTTATACGCACTGAGGTTTGATTCAATAATTGTGATTTTAAATCGACAATATGATCAAAATATTTGATCAATATAACTTTGGCTGAGCCTGTAAATATTACATTAAGAGTATAATTGATAAGAGTTATTATTGCCTGTGGCAGTAAATCATTAAACAATTTTATCCAGGTCTTTTTTTATCCTCAAATGAGCGTGGGTAATATCGTCTTGCAGGGTGTGGATGTAATGCGCCGTTACCGCACAGCGTAATACCAAAAAAAAGCCGCAGGCGGAGTAATCCGCTTGCGGCATAAGTCAGCGACTTACTTCAGGTACTTTATTCTGTTGTCAGGGGCTACTCACTTTGCCAGTGAAAGGGGGAATGTTGCACCGCAACAACCTGCAGGTCATTCTTTATCTTCACCACCCGTTGAGGACCCAATATCTGCTGGGGCTCAGGGTTTTTATTCAGCATCACCGTAGCATGTGTGATGCCAGATCTTTCAGCTAGCTGGCACGTATGGCCTGCTATCGCAGGCCTCTTCTTTGCTTTGGTCGCAGGCCTTCGAACCAGGGTGGTAGCTGGCTTCGTAAAAGATTTGATACTTCCTTCTTCTATTGCGTCAGCCTGACCATTATTGGGTTGTTTCAGGCATACCAGACATCGGCCAACTTCGTGGTGATGCTGTAAAGCTACGGTCATTGCCTGCAGCGCTGTATAAAGGGTGCCAATAAATGTCCGATCGTCGAGAGACTTCGGAATTAAATTACACCCTTCCCGATGTAACAACGTTCCGCTCTCATAATGATTGCTGATGTAGTATTTCATTGCTTTTAACATGCTAATTCCTTAAGCATTACTGGACCTGAATATATCAGGTGAAAGATAATGATATTGATTCTTATTATTATAATTTCTATTGTCGGGCAGATAATGATTGCATAACTCGCCTGGAACTAAATGCGCGCGCCCAAAAAATCTTTTTAATTTGCGTGAAGGTATTTAACCGGTTTAACCCGCGCAATCTGAATCAACGCTGAATTTCACGTTACGTAAAACAGAAGCATTTTAGTGTAGCAGCGAAATAAGCTGGCAGTTAGCTGAGATACACTTTTCTGGTGTTGACTGATTAAGCGTCAGTGCAAAGAATAGTGGGGCCAGGTGGTAAACAGTATCCGCCTGCTTCGCACACCGGCAGACAACATCGCCAGCCTGGCTTATCGGCATACGCCAGCATTAAACCTTATTATCGACGGGGGCCATTAATTGATACTGCGCCAGGAGACGCGTTAATACGGCAGCGGCTGAACAGTAAGAGGCAGTAGCAATAAGGAAGGATGCCAGGCCAAACGGTTGCTAAACCGGGCATCCTGGACGGATTACTTCATGAGCGGCAGAAGTTGCTGATACAGAATTGAAAAGGTCTCCCGACGTGACTGGTAATGTACCCTTTTGTCCGGATCCGGTTGATGCCGCTGCACCAGAGTCGGCGTCGGGACGGTGACTTCCGGATTCAGCGCCTGCTGCGCCAGCCTTGCGGCGCCCAGAGCCGGACCCACTTCACCTCCGTGGCAATAGTCCAGCGTCTGGCCACTGATATCCGCCAGCATCTGACGCCACAGGGTGCTGCGTGCGCCGCCGCCGATCAACATAATACTCTTTGGCTGCACGCCACACTCATGCAGCACATCCATGCCCTGCGCCAGAGCAAATCCCACCCCTTCCAGCACCGATCGTGCCAGCTCAGGCCGGCCATGCTGGTGGGT
Source organism: Pantoea hericii (assembly GCF_014155795.1). NCBI lineage: Bacteria > Pseudomonadati > Pseudomonadota > Gammaproteobacteria > Enterobacterales > Erwiniaceae > Pantoea > Pantoea hericii. Next base: position 198,673 of record NZ_SCKV01000007.1, on the reverse strand, counting down.
AAAGCCAAAGAAGGCGCCCAGTGCATTCGGGTTGTTATGCGGCGTACGCTCACCGGAAAGATAGGGCAAAAACCATAACCCGGGTACGTCATCGCGTGCGCGCTCCGCTTCAGCCAGCAGCTCAGGAACATCTTTGCATCCGGTCAGCGTTGCTGCCCAGTCCAGACAGGAGGCTGCGCTGAGCATCACCGACATCAGATGCCAGCGCTGCGGTAACGCATGGCAGAAGCTGTGTACCGCGCGCGCCGGATTGCTGAGATAGCCGTCGCTTACCACAAAGTAGACGCCCGATGTCCCCAGCGACAGCATTCCCTGACCGGGTTCGGTCATGCCGACACCTATCGCACCTGCAGCATTGTCGCCACCGCCCGCAGCCAGCGGCACCGCGTTCATCTTCCACCGTGTCGCCAGTTCAGTATGCAGTGTGCCCGTCAGGGCATTGCCTTCATAGAGCGTCGGCATCTGCTCCCGGCGGAGATCGCAGGCGTGCAGCATCACATCGCTCCAGTCACGTTGCGCCACATCCAGCCACATTGTCCCTGCGGCATCGGACATATCAGTGGCGAAGTCGCCACTCAATCGCCAGCGCAAATAGTCTTTGGGCAACAGCACGTGAGCAATCTGACTGAAGATGGCCGGTTCATGCTGCTGCACCCACAGCAGCTTGGGAGCTGTGAAGCCGGGCATCATCAGGTTGCCGGTGATAGCCCGTGAATCCGGCACCTTCCGTTCCAGCTCACGACACTGCGCCTCGCTGCGTCCGTCATTCCAGAGCATGGCCGGACGTAATACCTGGTTAGCGCTGTCGAGCAGCGTGGCACCATGCATCTGTCCGCTCAGCCCGATGGCCTGCACTGCACGCAGGTCCTGCTTCGCGCTCAGCGCCTGCATAGCCAGCTCCAGCGCCTGCCACCAGCTTTCGGGATCCTGTTCACTCCACAAGGGCTGTGGACGCGAAACCTGCAGGGGCGACGTTTCTGTCGCCACCACGTTGCCCTGTGCATCCATCAGCACCACTTTGACGCCAGAGGTGCCTAAATCGATCCCGATAAACATGCTCTGCTCCTGAAGGGTTAGAAATCAAACAGGTAGTGATTCACCAGATTTTCCAGCTGCTCCTGACGTCCGCTCTGATGCTGCGGATTGAGTTGCTGCTGCTGAGCATGCGCCGCCAGTGCCTCCAGTGAAAACTCACCTTTCAAAATTTGCTGACCGAACTCACCATTCCAGCCGCTGTAGCGCTGTGCCACACGCTTATCAAGTTCACCATCGCTGATCATGCGAGCCGCCACTTTCAGCGCCAGCGCCATGGTATCCATCGCGCCAATATGACCGTAGAAGAGATCATATTTATCGGTGCTCTGACGACGCACTTTGGCATCAAAGTTTAAGCCGCCAGTGGTAAAGCCGCCCGCTTTAAGGATCTCATACATCACCAGTGCATTCTCTTCCACGCTGACCGGGAACTGATCGGTATCCCAGCCGCACTGCGGATCGCCGCGGTTGGCATCGACTGAACCAAAAATACCCAGCGCAATAGCGGTAGCGATTTCATGATGGAAAGAGTGGCCCGCCAGCGTGGCATGGTTGGCCTCAACGTTAACCTTGATCTCTTTCTCCAGGCCGAACTGTTTCAGGAAGCCATACACCGTCGCGACATCATAATCATACTGATGCTTAGTCGGCTCCTGCGGTTTTGGTTCAATCAGCAGCGTGCCCTGGAAGCCAATTTTATGTTTGTGTTCGACCACCATCTGCATAAAGCGGCCAATCTGCTCGCGCTCCTGGCGCAGATCGGTATTCAGCAGCGTTTCGTAGCCTTCCCGTCCGCCCCACAACACATAGTTTTCGCCGCCCAGGGTTTTGGTCGCCTGCATAGCACTGCAGACCTGCGTCGCGGCCCAGGCAAAGACTTCCGGATCGGGATTAGTGGCAGCGCCAGCCCCGTATCGCGGATGGGTAAAGCAGTTGGCCGTGCCCCACAACAGTTTCACGCCAGTCTCTTGCTGTTTCTCCAGCAGTTTATCGGTCATAGCGGCAAAGTTTTCTTTGTAGCTGTGCAGCGAATCACCTTCAGGTGAGACATCAACGTCATGGAAGCAGTACCACGGCACATTCAGTTTATGGAAAAACTCAAAGGCCACATCCGCCTTTAGTTTTGCCTGCTGCAGCGCATCCCCGCTTTTCTGCCATGGGCGATCAAAAGCCCCCACGCCAAACATATCTGCACCATTCCAGCAGAAGGTGTGCCAGTAACAGGCAGCAAAGCGCAGATGCTCCGCCATGGTCTTGCCGAGGATGACCTCATCGGGATTGTAGTGGCGGAAAGCAAGAGGATGCGTCGACTGGGTGCCTTCATAACGAACCCGATCGATCTGATCGAAATAAGCGTGCATGGTGTGCTCCTTAGCATCAGTACCCGAATGGTCTGCGTTGAAGCAATATTCAATAGGGGCTGTGGCTTCAGCTCAATTACGATATTTCATAACGGGCATCAGATAATTATTATTTGTGCGCTGTCTCGCAAAATAATGTTATTAACGGGATGATTTAACCTATTCGCTCTCTTGTCTTAAAAAGATGAAACCTCGATCGCGCTCATAAAAAATGAAATAAACCAAAAAACGTAATAGCCGGATAAAAATCAGTAATTGCTGTAACCGGAGAAGAAGGGCAACAATTCATCCGCCTGGTTTATAGGCCTGAAACGACAATAGCCTCAACCTACAGGATGATCACAATGAAGATGAAACATGCACTGCTCGCCGCCTGCGCGGCGCTGGCGCTGTTCAGCCAGACCAGCGTGGCAAAAGAAGTGAAGATCGGCATGGCGATTGACGATTTGCGCCTTGAGCGCTGGCAGAAAGACCGCGATATTTTCGTTAAACAGGCGGAAACGCTGGGTGCTAAGGTGTTTGTTCAGTCAGCCAACGGCAACGAAGAGACACAGATGTCGCAGATTGAAAATATGATCAATCGCGGTGTCGATGTGCTGGTGATTATTCCCTACAACGGTCAGGTATTGAGTAACGTTGTCGCTGAAGCGAAACGGGAAGGCATTAAAGTGCTGGCCTATGACCGAATGATAAATAATGCCGATATCGATTTTTATATCTCTTTCGATAATGAAAAAGTGGGCGAGTTGCAGGCCGAAAGCATTGTGAAACAGGTGCCTAAGGGCAACTATTTTTTAATGGGCGGTTCGCCAGTGGATAATAACGCCCGCCTGTTCCGTGCCGGACAGATGAAAGTGTTAAAACCTTATATTGATAACGGCAGCATTAAAATTGTCGGCGATCAGTGGGTCGATGCCTGGCTGCCGGAAAACGCCCTGAAAATTATGGAAAATGCCCTGACCGCCAACAGTAACCACATTGATGCGGTCGTTGCCTCAAATGATGCCACCGCAGGCGGTGCCATTCAGGCCCTTAGCGCGCAGGGGCTGGCCGGAAAAGTGGCGATCTCCGGACAGGATGCCGATCTGGCCGCGATTAAACGTATCAAAGCGGGTACGCAGACCATGACGGTTTACAAACCGATCACGGAGCTGGCCACCGAAGCGGCGAAAATAGCCGTCGAACTGGGTGAGGGCAAAACACCCGCCAGCAACAGCACGCTGAACAATGGCCTGAAAGATGTGCCGTCACGGCTGCTGAAGCCGATTCCGGTTAACAAAGACAATATCGAAAGCACCGTGGTGAAAGACGGTTTCCACAAACAGAGCGAACTCTGACCGCGCATAGCGTGAGGGAGAACAGTCGATGCTGCTGGAAATGAAAAACATCACCAAACGTTTCGGTGCTGTTAAGGCGCTGAATGATGTCAGCCTGCAACTTGAGGCGGGTGAAGTGATGTCGTTGTGCGGTGAGAATGGATCGGGCAAATCGACGCTGATGAAAATCCTGTGCGGACTCTATCCGCACGGCGATTTTGAGGGACAGATTCACTTCTCTGGCGACGACATTCAGGCACAGACCATTCGCGATACCGAACGTAAAGGCATTGTGATTATCCATCAGGAGCTGGCGCTGGTGCGGCAACTGACGGTGATGGAGAACATCTTCCTCGGCGCCGAACTGAGTCGTTTCGGCATGGTGGATGATGAAACCATGACCCTGCGCTGCCAGCAACTGCTGGCGCGGGTCGGGCTGAACGTCTCGCCTGCAACCCGCGTGGGCGAGTTAGGCCTGGGTCAGCAGCAGCTGGTGGAGATTGCCCGCGCCCTTAACAAACAGGTCCGGCTGCTGATTCTGGATGAGCCGACCTCTTCTCTGACGGAGCAGGAGACGGATGTGCTGCTGAGCATCATTCGTAATCTGCGTGAACACGGTATCGCCTGCATCTACATCTCGCACAAGCTGAACGAGGTCAAGGCGATCTCCGACACCATCTGCGTAATCCGTGACGGCCAGCATATTGCCACCCGTCCTGCGGCAGGCCTGAGCGAAGATGACATCATCACCATGATGGTCGGACGCGAGCTGACCGCGCTCTATCCCCATGCGCCGCATCAGATTGGCGATGTGATACTCAAAGTGGACAATCTCACCGCCTGGCATCCGGTTAACCGCCACATCCGCCGCGTCAACAACGTCTCGTTCACACTCAGACGCGGTGAAATCCTTGGCATTGCCGGGCTGGTCGGCGCAGGCAGGACTGAAACGGTGCAGTGCCTGTTTGGTGTCTGGCCCGGGCGCTGGCAGGGTGATATCTGGATCAACGACAAACAGGTCAACATCACTGATTGCCGTGCCGCGATTGCGCACGGCATTGCGATGGTGCCGGAAGATCGCAAAAAGGATGGCATCGTGCCGCTGATGGCGGTGGGCAAAAATATTACCCTGGCGGCACTGGATCAGTTCAGTCACCGACTCTCGACGCTGGATGAAGCGCAGGAGCAGCAAGCGATCAACGACGCGATCAGTCGGCTGCGCGTAAAAACCTCCTCATCGGAACTGCCGATTGGCCGTTTAAGCGGCGGCAACCAGCAGAAAGCGATTCTGGCGAAGTGCCTGCTGCTCAATCCAAAAATCCTGATCCTGGATGAACCGACACGCGGCATTGATGTGGGTGCCCGTCAGGAGATCTACCTGCTGATCAATGCGCTGGTTCAGCAGGGTATCGCGGTGATTGTGATTTCCTCTGAGCTGCCGGAAGTACTGGGCCTGAGCGATCGGGTTCTGGTGATGCATGAAGGGCAGATCAAAGCCGATTTGATTAACGATAATCTGACTCAGGAGCAGGTGATGGAAGCTGCCCTGCGGAGTGAACATTATGCTTAAAAGTGAAAGTACCCAAAGCCGCCTCTCAGGTACGCCGGGCAAACCGTCACCGGGCAGGTTCACGCTGCCCAACCTGCAGGTTCTGGTGATGCTGGGCGCGATTGTGCTGATTGCGCTGTTCTTTACCTGGACTACCGACGGCTCGTGGCTCAGTGCGCGTAACGTCTCCAACCTGCTGCGACAGACCGCTATCACCGGCATTCTGGCGGTCGGCATGGTGTTCGTGATTATCTCGGCGGAGATCGACCTGTCAGTGGGTTCTATGATGGGTCTGCTGGGCGGCGCGGCGGCAATCTTTGACGTCTGGCTCGGCTGGCCGCTGCCGCTGACCATCGTGGTCACACTGGTGATGGGACTGCTGCTCGGCACCTGGAATGGCTGGTGGGTGGCGTATCGCAAAGTGCCGTCGTTTATTGTGACACTGGCGGGGATGCTGGCGTTCCGCGGTATTCTGGTCGGCATTACCGATGGCACCACCGTTGCGCCGATTACACCGGGCATGTCGCAGATTGGACAGAGTTATCTGCCGGGCGGTGTCGGTTTCGGCTTTGGTGTTGCAGGTCTGGCGCTGTTTACACTCTGGCAATGGCGGCTGCGGCTGCGTCGTCAGCAACTCGGCCTGCCACAGGGCGCAGCAAGCGGCACCGTGGGGCGTCAGGCGATCACGGCTATCTTAGTGCTGGGTGCCATCTGGTTACTCAATGATTATCGTGGCGTACCTACGCCGGTGTTGTTGCTGGCTGTGCTGCTGCTGGCGGGCATGTTTATGGCAACCCGCACCGCATTCGGCCGTCGTATCTACGCTATCGGCGGCAACATAGATGCAGCCCGCCTCTCTGGCATTAACGTGGCGCGCACCAAGCTGGCGGTGTTTGCCATCAACGGTGTGATGGTGGCGATTGCCGGGCTGATCCTCAGCTCTCGGCTGGGTGCAGGCTCACCATCGGCGGGTAATATTGCGGAACTCGACGCGATTGCCGCCTGCGTCATTGGCGGCACCAGCCTGGCGGGCGGCGTGGGGTCGGTTGCGGGCGCGGTCATGGGGGCCTTTATCATGGCCTCGCTGGATAACGGCATGAGCATGATGGATGTGCCGACTTTCTGGCAGTACATCGTCAAAGGCGCGATTCTGCTGCTGGCGGTGTGGATGGATACCGCAACGCGGCGTCGGGTGTAATCGCGCGGGCGATCACATTGTGGCGCAAACAATTTTTTTGCCCCTTTCAGCCGTGTTATGCAATGCGCTAAGGATTTAAGGGAACGCGCCATCATGCATGATAAACGTTATCGCATTACGCTGTTGTTTAACGCCAATAAAGTGTATGACCGTCAGGTGGTTGAGGGCGTCGGTGAGTATTTACAGGCGTCGCAGACAGACTGGGATATCTTCATCGAAGAAGATTTTCGCTGCCGCATCGACAACATCCGTGAGTGGCTGGGTGATGGGGTGATCGCCGATTACGACGATCGCTCTATCGAAGCTCTGCTGTCGAATGTCTCTGTCCCCATTGTCGGCGTGGGTGGCTCTTATCATCGCCAGGAAGATTATCCTCCGGTGCATTACATCGCCACTGACAACGCCGCGCTGGTGGAGAAAGCTTTTCTGCATCTGAAAGAGAAGGGCATCAACCGCTTTGCCTTTTATGGTTTACCGGCCTCCAGTGGCAAGCGCTGGGCGCAGGAGCGGGAACAGGCATTTCGTCAGCTGGTAGGGCGTGAGCGTTACCAGGGCGTGGTCTATCAGGGCATGGAGACCGCGCCGGAAAACTGGCAGCACGCGCAGAACCGGCTCGCCGACTGGCTGCAGACACTGCCGCCGCAAACCGGCATTATCGCCGTGACTGACTCCCGGGCGCGACATCTGCTGCAAGCCTGTGAACACCTGAAAATACCTGTACCGGAAAAGTTAACGGTGATCGGGATTGATAATGAGGAGCTGACCCGCTATCTGTCACGCGTCGCGCTCTCGTCCGTGGCGCAGGGTTCACGGCAGATGGGTTATCAGGCGGCCAAACTGCTGCACCGGTTGCTGGATAATCAGCCTCTGCCCCTTCAGCGCATTCTGGTGCCGCCGGTGAAAGTCATCGCAAGGCGCTCAACCGACTTCCGCTCACTGCGCGATCCGGCGGTGATTCAGGCAATGCACTACATCCGCTTTAACGCCTGTAAGGGCATTAAGGTGGAACAGGTGCTGGATGCGGTCGGGCTGTCGCGATCTAATCTGGAAAAACGCTTTCGTGATGAGACCGGCGACACCATTCATGCCATGATTCATCGCGAAAAACTGGAAAAAGCGCGCGAACTGCTGGCTTCTTCATCGCTCAATATCAATGAGATCTCGCAAATGTGCGGTTACCCTTCGCTGCAATACTTCTATTCAGTGTTCCGCAAAAGCTACGACACCACTCCAAAAGAGTATCGCCAGCATTTTGGTGAGAATGTGTTGTAGCAGGAAAGGGTGAGTCTGGCGGGGATGGATATCGGGTAAAAAAGCACGGACCGGGGCACTAAAACACCCGCTGCTCCCTCTCCTCCAGCACCGCCAGTGCCAGCCCGTTAGCCGGGTCAATCCGGTTCTCCGGGAACTGCAGCTGAGTATGCGCGGCGGTAAAAGCCAGCGCGTTACCGTGTGCGGTATCGCGTACCGCCTTACAGAAGCGTTCACTGGCGTTCCACGGACAATCAATGATGATTGTGGCGGGATTGAGCAGCAGCATAATCTGACTCAGTGCCGCACCCAGATAGCCACCTGCCAGCGCCATCACCTCATCCACCACGCGTGGCGCGCTGTCGCGGTTCTGCCAGCTCAGCCCGGGCTGACGCTGTGCCAGCTGTTGTTTAATCGCAGGCTGACTGACCAGCGCTTCAAGGCAACCCCGACGACCACAACTGCAACGCGGCCCTTCGGGCTGGACAACCAGATGGCCGGCCTCGCCCGCCGTCCAGCTGTGGCCGGTAAAGACTTCGCCATGCTGTACCAGTGCGCCGCCAATCCCCTCTGAAATACGCAGATAAAAATGGCTGCTCTCCACCGATAATCCACGCTGATCAACAGCCAGCAGCGCGGCGGCTTTAACATTGTTCATAATGCGAATCGGCAGACGAACGTGCTTGCGTAGCGCGCTCAGCAGGTCAACATCCTGCCATTCAAGCGGCAATGAAATGTGCATCCAGCCGCGTCGCGGATCAACGATGCCGGGAAAGCCCAGGCCAATGCCGAGCAAATCGGGATAGTGCTCAGTCAGTTCACGGCACAGCATGGCCAGCTCAGCCAGCAGGCGGGTCGGATTACTGGTATCAGTACGTAGTGTCGCTTCAGCCAGTACCTGGGAAAAATAGTCGCAGACCCGCCAGTGGACCACGTTGCGTTCCACCATAATGCCTGCGCTCTTAAGTTTTTCTGGCCTGAGGGTAATCCCGATTTTAGGCCGTCCGGCGGCCGCCACGCTGACCGGGCCCAGCTCTTCGATCAGGCCTTGTTCAAGCAGGTCATCAATGATTAATGAGACGGTATTTTTGCTGAGTGTCAGCACCTCCGCCAGATCCTGACGCGACGTCACGCGCAGCTTACGCAGCTGACTCATCACCCGTTTCTGGTTATTCAGTCTCAGTAGTGCAGGGCCTTTGCCATTCGTTTTCATCACGGGTTCACTCAACAGAGGAGTAACAATTGAGTGTATCAGCCCATGCGGATTCTTCATCCCACACTTTGCGTGCTGTTTCACACAACCCAATCGACGGTGGCGGAGATCGTGATGATGATCGGATTGCCGGATTAACACGGGTTTTCTGTGGTACCGGCGGAGCGGGCGAGACTGCGGGTGCAGCACCGTTGTCTGCGCCGGGTAGGGGAGAAAGACAAAGCAAGGGTGGTGAATGGCAAGGATGCGGAACATCAGGCCCGATTAACGCAGTGACCCGGCACAGCCGGGTCACTGATTAATATTCGTCGCCGCGCACCCGACTGCGATAGCTTTCCCAGTCGAAACGCACCCACAGGCTGTTACCGAGCCGCATACGATCCATGACGCGTTCACCCAGCAGTGCATTCATACCTGCATGGTCGAGGTTAGATAACATGCCGGTCGGTCGTTTCGACGAAGAACGGCGATCAACTATCTGGTTGATGATCACTTTTTCGTAGCGCGATTCGCTCTGCATACCAATTTCATCAATCACCAGCAGATCAACGCTGCTGAGATCCTGAATCAGCCGTTCTTCGGTAATGCCGCTACTGCCGCTGAAGGTGCCCTTCATACTCGACATCAGATCGGCCACCGTCACGATCAGCACGCTTTTACCGCGCAGAATCAGGTCATTGCCAATCGCGGCAGCCAGATGGTTCTTACCGGTGCCGGGACGTCCTGAAAAGACAAAGCTGGCGATGCTGCCATCAAATTCGGCAGCGTACTGACGTGCCAGCTCCAGCGCTTTGCGCTGTCCCTCGTTCTCTACCCGGTAATTATCAAATGAGCAGTTCATGTGCAGCTCACGAATACCGGATCGGCCCATCACGCGCTGCATTTTCATTGCGCGGTTTTCACGCACAATCGCCTCTGAACGCAGGCGACCCTGCTCCTGATTCCACGCCAGCAGCTCTTCACCATTAGCAAATTTCGGCCGGGTGCCCTCAGGCATCATTCTTTTCAGACGGTTAAAGAGATCGTTGGGCGTTTTCATCATTCACCTCGGAAACCATCGGGAATGGTACGGTCAGGATCAGGCAACTGCGTAATATCACGCTTCGGTTGCCCGCCATTTGCGGCGCGGTTCATCTGAACGCTGCGCGCCAGCTTTTGTTGCCACTGCACATGATGGAACATCCGGCCTTCGGCCTGCCAGTAGGCCACAAAGGCCGCCAGCTCGCTGGGCGTTACCGGTTCACTTAGCGCCACGCCCCAGATGGCGGCCTGACGGGTAAAGTCGGCATCCGGCTGCCAGCCCTGATACATGGCGAACTTGCCTGCCGGCGTATGAATCGCGGCGGGCGCGTCGTCATACAGGCTGTCATCCAGCGCCACATCATTTGGCTGCCGGGCGGCGGTTTCCAGCGCCAGCAGCTCAGCCAGACGCGTCGGTGTGATGGCGTACATCACCGGCGCATAGTTATCTAACACCGCCAGCGTGCCCTTTTCCGCCTGCTGCAGGGCATTCAGCGGATCCTGTCGGAAGGCATCCAGGCCAATAAGCGTTGAAGTTAAGATTTTAGCTGACATGAAAAGACCTGAGGTTAACGAACACCTTGCGTCGGGAACCCATCACCGACGCAGAAGTGTTTATTGTACCTGTTTTAAGGGTGCGGATCGCTTAAAAAGCAACGCTGCGGATCAGTGTGAGGTGACCGTGGAGGTCGCGTGGCGGGCCGGTGCAGATTCGGTGATTTGTACCCGGACACCCGCAGCAGCCGGACGGGTCTGCCACAAATAGCGCACTGAGGCGAGCCAGCAGAGGCTGTATCCCAGAAGCTCGGTACCCTCTTCGGCCATGTTTTTCACCACGCGGTTGTAATCTCCCAGCATCAGATGCTGCCACAGCGCATGCACACCAAACAGGCGGGAGAAGACCAGCACCACTAAGAAGCCAGAGGCCATCACCGGCCAGCTGCGGTGCAGCAGCAGATTCGCCAGCGCATGCACGGTTTTTTTCGGCGTCCGCAGCGCGACAGCCAGCGAACCCGCCGTAACGGCCAGTGCAAACCAGACCCAGCTGCCGTGCTGAAAAGTATCAAAAACAAAGTCGAGTTCGCGGATGAGCATGCAGCTGTAAAAGCCCGCCACTAAGGTCAGCGCCCCGCGCTGAGCGGGACGGCGTTGAGCCGCAATAAAGAACAGTGCGGCGATCATCGCCAGCATGCATTCCTGGGTGGTTTCAGTAAAAGAGGTTTCGTGGAGCGCGTCGTTCATCCAGGCCACATCAATGTAGACAGGGACGATAGTCAACGCGAGAACCAGAGCTGCCAGAAGGAAAACCGCTATTTCGCGGCCAATAATTGTCAAATCGTTGCGCATAAGGTTACCGGTATAATGATTAGCGGACTCATTATATTTTAAACGCCCGATTCCCTTTCTCATTTTATGCCCCGCTAGAAGCTGGCACTGAATCCAAAGGTATAAAGTTGCTGCTCCTGATTATTCAGCGCCTCACTTTGTGAAAACGCAGCAAAAGCCGCCAGATTCGCGTTGAGTGGCATTTGTGCACCGATGCTCACATCAATGCCATCGGATTGATCAGAGCCGTTGGTTGCCTCGCGCCGGGGATTCTGCGATGTATCGGCCATCAGATAGTGATAACTCAGCTGCGCCCAGGGCGATATCCATCCCTGTTTCGAATCAATGCGCCAGCCGACGCTGGCGCTCTGCTCACGGCTCTGCTGATCGCTGTAATCGCATTGCAGACAGTTCATCTGCTGCGGATCGACCGCATACTGCGCCACGGGTCCGGTGGTGAGTGACGGGGCAATAGGCAGGTCAACGCCCGCCCGATAGCGTTTTCCCAGCGGCGTAGTGCCTACGCTGCCGGTTTCACTGTGCAGGGCAATGGGGGATGCGGTAGGCGAGTTAATGGCGGCTTCAAACAGGGCGCGGCTTTCATCGCTGAAGGCGAGTGGGTTCAGGGCGATCTTCTCCGCCAGGATCGTGTCGTAGTCGGGAGAGAAGACGGGATGTTGAGGCGCAGAGGTGCCACCGCGGGCAAAAGTCGGTTGCGTTAAGAGTAACAGGCATACAGCACAGCAGGTCCGCAGACCTTTCCAACCGCTTCTCGGCACCATCGCTTCTCCGGGCAAAACTGAAGTTATTATCCGGCGTCTTAATTAAATTTTCGGCCCGTCTCTGTTATTTAACCGGTGGTTGTTTAACTATCAACCGATAAATTCTAAGATCAAGCGGACCGCCAGAATTTTCACGTCATTAAAGGAAAAAAGTGATGCAACGATGTGGTTGGGTAACGCAGGATCCCCTCTATCTGGCCTATCACGACCGTGAATGGGGTGTGGTGCAAAGAGACAAACGCGCGCTGTTTGAGATGCTTTGTCTGGAAGGGCAGCAGGCGGGATTATCCTGGATCACCGTGCTAAAAAAGCGGGAAAACTATCGGGCGGCCTTTCACCAGTTTGATCCGCAGGCCATAGCATTGATGGATTCCACAGATATTGACGCGCTGATGCTCAACAGCGGCATTATCCGCCACGCGGGTAAAATCGCGGCCATTATCGCTAACGCGCGTGCTTATCTTGAAATGGAGACGAAAGGCGAAGATTTCAGCCACTTCGTCTGGCAATTTGTCGATAACGTGCAAATCGTTCACGATTATTCTGATTACAGCCAGGCACCCACGACGTCAGAGCACGCCATTGCGCTCTCTAAGGCGTTAAAGCAGCGTGGTTTTAAATTCATCGGCCCCACAATTTGCTACTCCTTTATGCAGGCCTGTGGGCTGATAAATGATCATCAGAGCAACTGTTTTTGTCATCCTGACAATCAAAAGACGTGATTCACGGTAAATCAGGATTTTTCCGCACTACATTCCCTGGCATCAGGCGGCATAATCGTGCCACTTATGGGAAAGGTTTTCCCCTGTGTGTCGAATGTAAGGGAACAAAAATGCAGAAAAAATTAATCGCCATCACTTTGTTATTAAGCGGCACCCTGGCCCTGCCAGGGTGTACGACTAATCCTTACACCGGCGAATCTCAGGCGGGTAAGTCAGGCGTGGGCGCGGGCCTGGGCGCACTCGTGGGTGCCGGTGTCGGCGTGCTCTCCTCGTCGAAAAAAGATCGTCGTAAAGGCGCACTGATTGGTGCCGCTGGCGGTGCTGCACTGGGCGGTGGCGTGGGCTACTACATGGATGTACAGGAAGCGAAACTGCGCGACAAAATGCGCGGCACGGGTGTCAGCGTGACCCGTAATGGCGATAACATCGTTCTGAATATGCCAAATAATGTCACCTTCGACTCTAATAGCAGCAATCTGAAACCGGCCGGTGCAAATACCCTGACCGGTGTTTCAATGGTGCTGAAAGAGTATCCGAAAACAGCGGTAAACGTCGTAGGTTACACCGACAGCACTGGCAGCCGTGCACTGAACATGCGCCTGTCTCAACAGCGTGCTGAAAGTGTTGCCAGCGCGTTGATCGTGCAGGGTGTTGCCAGCGATCGCCTGCGTACGCAGGGTGCAGGCCCGGATAATCCGGTTGCCACCAACAGCACCGAAGCAGGCAAAGCACAAAACCGTCGTGTTGAGATCACGCTCAGCCCACTGTAATAATCGCGCGCGCCCCCGACCTGGGGGCGTCTTTTTTCTGTAAAGCCTTCCGCTAAAAGAACCAGTAATGTTTCGGCGAATAGAGCCAGCAGACGCTTTATGGTAGCCTGATCAAAAATTGATCAGAGAATGTTTCCTCATGTCTCTTAAAGCCATCGCTACGGTTTTAGGCCTTTCCGTGACGACGGTCAGTCGTGCCCTTAATGGTTATCAGGACGTTGCTCACGAAACGCGTAAGCGTATCGAAGAGGAAGCGCAGCGGCGCGGCTACCGACCCAATGCAGCGGCGCGGCGTCTGAAAACCGGTCGCGCTAACGCGGTGGGTCTTATCTACCCGATCAGTGCATCCTCTCTGAGTGGCAGCGACTTTAGCGACATGCTGCTGTCGCTGGATCATCACCTTGCCTGTCATGACATTAATCTGCTGTTACTGATGGATAAGCAGCAGAGTCAGTCGACACTGACACATCTGTTGCGCAGTGGGGCCGTGGATGCCCTTATCGTCGGTCACACTACGCCCGATGACAGCCGACTTCATGCGCTGCTTCAGGCTAATTTTCGCTTTCTGGCGCTGGGCCGCAGCGATCTGCCACCCACTTATGCCTGGTTTGATGTGGATCACTTCGCGGGTTCGCAGATGGCGGTGAGCTGGTCGCTGGCGCAGGGACGGCAGCGGATAGCCTGGCTCGGTAGCAATGAACACAGCACGCAGGTGCGTGAGCGTCGTCAGGGATATCTGACCGCGCTGGGCGATGTCGCACCTTATGCGATGGCGGCTGTGTCGCCGTCTCGCCGTGCCGGCTATCAGCAAACCAGGCAGTGGCTGGCAGAGGCGGCGGTACCGGAAGTGATTATCACCGACTGCGCTGTGCTGGCTGAAGGCGCCGCTCTGGCACTGCATCAGGCAGGACGGTCAGCAGGTGAGCGTGCCATTCTGCTGGCAGGCTGGGAGGGATTGCCGCGTGATGCGATTCTCGATCATCCCATTGTCGCTATTCGCCAGGCAACACCGCACCAGGCCGGAGAGCAGGTGGCTGAAATGGTCATCCAGCTGATCAATGGCGCACCACCGGAAACGTTACAGACCCTATGGCAACCCTGGCTGCAATTACCGGTATAGCACTTTTTGCGGTGAGCTTTGCTTGTGCTAGTCTCTGCCTGGTTTCTCATTTCGCAGGATATCTCATGAAAATCAGGCCGCCTCGTGCCACCATCAGCGATGTTGCTCACGCGGCACGAACGGGCAAAACCAGCGTTTCACGCTATCTCAATGGCGAGCTGCATCTGCTTTCTGACGGTTTAAAAGCGCGGATTGAGCAGGCGATTGCCGATCTCAGCTATCGTCCAAGCCAGATGGCGCGCGGCCTGAAGCGCGGACGTACCCGCCTGATCGGGCTGATTATTGCCGATATCACCAATCCCTATTCCGTCGATGTGATGAGCGGTATTGAAGCCGCCTGCCGCGAGCAGGGTTTTACCCTGCTGATGTGTAACACCAATAATGAAGTGGATCTGGAGCAGCACTATCTGCAACTGCTTAGCAGCTATCAGGTAGAAGGCATCGTGGTTAACGCGGTCGGTATGCGTGAAGAGGTGCTGAATCATCTGCAACAATCCCTGCTGCCAATGGTGCTGATTGACCGAAAAATCCCCGATTTTCCCTGCGATGTAGTGGGACTGAATAACGCCGAAGCGGCTGAAACAGCCACGCGCCATCTGGTCGACAATGGCTATAACGCACTGCTGTTTCTGAGTGAGCCGCTGGGCAGCGTCAACACTCGCCGCGAGCGTCTGCAGGCTTTCCGCCAGCTGCTGGCAACGCATCCTCAGGTTGAGCATGAGAATACTGAAGTGGGGCTGCATCAGCCCGATGCGCTGGACCAGGCGTTGCTGGCCTTCCATCAGCGTCATACCGGCAAACGCTGCGCGGTGATGGTCGCCAACGGGGCGCTGACGCTGCAGGTGGCGCGATCGTTACAACGACTCAATCTGCACTGGGGTCGCGATATCGGCCTGCTCGGTTTTGATGAACTGGAGTGGGCGGCGCTGGCCGGTGTCGGTATCACCACGCTGAAACAACCCACCTGGCAGATTGGCTTCAGTGCACTGGAACGCCTGATTGCCCGTATTGAGGGCAGTGATGTGCCGGTTGGCGAGCAGGTCTTCTCTGGTGAACTGATTGTTCGCGGCTCAAGCCAGCCTCTGGGCTGAATTTCAGATTTAACCTTCCGTTTACGTGCTCGCTTCGTGAGCACGATCATAATTTCACAGTTTGCTCCTTTGCTTTGGAACCGGTTCCATTTAGGGTTTTTCTATTCGTTATGGGCAGAACCCTGCCATGGAGTAGAACATGAAACCTGACATCATCGTGGTGACCGCCGCTTATGGCCACGCGCAGATCGCCGCACTCGGCGGTCAGCGTGCGCTGCTGCCGATTATTCAGCAGGCGGGCGCTGACGGCGTTGAAATCCGCCGCGAACTGCTTGATGACACGGCGCTTACCGATCTGCCCGCGCTGGGCCGGGCGGTGGCGCAGCATCAGCTGCACGCCAGCTATTCGGTGCCCGATACGCTGTTTTGTGACGGCGGCGAAATCAATCCACGCCTGATCCACTACGTTGAAGAAGCACGCCAGTTAAACGCTCAGCGGCTGAAAGTGGCGCTGGGAGACTTTACCGGTGCACTCCCTCGCGAAACGTTGCAGGCGCTGCTGGCGGATCTGCCGTTTCAGCTGACCGTGGAAAATGACCAGACTGAGCATGGTCGACTGGCGCCGTCCGTCGCGTTTTTTACGGCGGTCAGGGAAGCCGATCTGCCGATCAGCATGACCTTTGATATGGGTAACTGGCGCTGGACCGGGGAAGATGCCGACCAGGCAGCGCAACAACTGGCCGCGCAGGTGGGTTATGTGCACGTCAAAGCGGCCGTGCCGCACCAGGATAGCTTCCGGGCGATTGCGCTGGATGAGGCGGATGACCACTGGCGCACGCTGCTGCAACAGCTGCCCGCACAGGCACCGCGCGGTATCGAATTTCCGCTGGAAGGCGACGATCTGACTGCGGTGACACGCCACTACGTGTCGCTGCTGCGTAACGTGTAAGGAACAGATATGACGCACATTAATCATCACAACGGTCAGCTTGATGTGGTCACCATCGGTGAAGCGATGGCGATGTTTATCGCCCGCGAGACTGGCGATCTGGCCGCAGCAGAGACCTTTGTTAAACGTTCTGCGGGCGCTGAACTCAATGTGGCGACCGGCCTGGCACGTCTTGGCCTGAAAGTGGGCTGGGTCAGCCGTATCGGCGATGACGCTTTCGGCCGGTTTATCTGCCAGCAGCTGGAAAAAGAGGGTATCGACCACGCCTGTGTGACGGTCGATAAACGCTATCCCACCGGTTTTCAGCTCAAGTCCAAAGTCGATGACGGTTCTGATCCGCTGGTGGAATATTTTCGTAAAGGCTCGGCGGCCAGCCATCTGTCGGTTGAGGATTTTGATGCAGACTATTTCGGCTCGGCGCGTCATCTGCACCTGAGCGGTGTGGCGGCGGCGCTGTCAGAGAGCTCGCTGGCGCTGCTGAAGCACACCGCCAAAGAAATGCGTGCACGCGGTAAAACTATTTCGTTTGACCCTAACCTGCGGCCGGTGTTGTGGCGCAGCGAAGAGGAGATGCGTAAGCAACTCAATCTGCTGGCGGAGTATGCCGACTGGGTGCTGCCGGGCGAAAAAGAGGGGCTGATTCTGACCGGTTATCGTCAGCCGGAAGCGATCGCCGATTTCTATCTCGACAAGGGTGTCAAAGCCGTGGTCATAAAAACCGGTTGTGACGGTGCCTGGTATAAAACGTCGCAGGGCGAAAAGGGTCAGGTTGAGGCGATAAAAGTCGATAACGTGGTGGATACCGTGGGTGCCGGTGACGGTTTTGCCGTTGGCGTTATCAGCGCCCTGCTGGAAGGTCAGTCGCTGCCGCAGGCGATTCGTCGCGGCAACAAAATTGGTTCGATGGCGATTCAGGTCATTGGTGACAGCGAAGGTCTGCCGACGCGTCAGCAACTGGGCGACGTGTAGTTCGCGCCCCTCTACAGTCACAGGAGTTCCCGATGAAAAAGCAGACAATCGCGCCAAAACGCTGGTGGTTCATCATGCCCATCGTGTTTATCACCTACAGCCTGGCGTATCTTGATCGTGCAAATTTTAGCTTCGCTTCTGCTGCCGGGATTAATGACGATCTCGGCATCACCAAAGGCATGTCCTCGCTGCTGGGTGCGCTGTTCTTCCTGGGTTACTTCTTCTTCCAGATCCCGGGTGCGATTTACGCCGAACGCCGCAGCGTCAAAAAACTGATCTTCGTTTGCCTGATTCTGTGGGGCGGCTGCGCCTCGCTGACCGGCGTGGTCAGCAACATTCCGATGCTGGCAGCCATTCGCTTTGTTCTGGGCGTGGTGGAAGCTGCGGTAATGCCTGCGATGCTGATTTATATCAGCAACTGGTTTACCAAATCGGAGCGTTCACGCGCCAACACCTTCCTGATCCTGGGGAATCCCGTCACGGTGCTGTGGATGTCGGTGGTGTCGGGCTATCTGATCGAATCCTTTGGCTGGCGTGAGATGTTTATCATCGAAGGGATTCCTGCGGTGATCTGGGCGATCGCCTGGTGGTTCCTGGTGCAGGATAAACCCGCACAGGCGCGCTGGATGAGCGATGCCGAGAAAGCGGCGTTGCAGGCTGAACTGCAGAAAGAGCAGGAAAACATCAAAGCGGTGCGCAACTACGGTGAAGCGTTCCGTAACCGCAACGTGATCATTCTCTGTCTGCAATATTTTGCCTGGAGCATCGGCGTGTATGGCTTTGTGCTGTGGCTGCCGTCGATTCTGCGTAACGGCACGCAGATGGGCATGGTCGAAGCGGGCTGGTTGTCAGCGGTGCCTTATCTGGCGGCAACCATTGCGATGGTGATTGTCTCCTGGGCGTCTGACAAAACCCAGAACCGCAAGCTGTTCGTCTGGCCACTGCTGCTGATCGGTGCGCTGGCTTTCCTCGGCTCGTACCTGGTGGGATCTAACCACTTCTGGATGTCCTACACCCTGTTGGTGATTGCCGGTGCCGCGATGTATGCGCCTTACGGACCGTTCTTTGCCATCATCCCTGAAATGCTGCCGCGTAATGTTGCCGGTGGTGCAATGGCGTTGATCAACAGCATGGGTGCGCTGGGATCGTTTATCGGTTCATGGATTGTCGGCTATCTTAATGGAGCAACCGGCAGCCCATCCGCCTCCTACATCTTTATGGGATCGGCCCTGCTGGTTTCGGTGTGGCTGACGCTGATTGTGAAGCCGGCGCAGAATAAAGCGCCACCGTTGCAGGGTGCGAAACCGGCCTGAAAGCGTAAACGTTAGCCTCTATTTCTCCGGGCGGCCTGCAAGCCGCCCGTAACTTATTGACCGGGAGCCACCGAATGAAACCCGCTGTAATTCTTTATAAAAAACTGCCTGACGATCTTTATGCCCGCCTGGCTGAACAGTGTGACGTGACGGAAATCAGCGATCTCTCACCAGAGAGCCAGCAGAAGTATGCTGCGGATTTCCAGCAGGCAGAAGGTCTGCTGGGATCGGGCGGTAAAGTGAATGGCGAGCTGCTGGCGAAAATGCCCAATCTTCGCGTCTGCTCCAGCGTCTCTGTGGGCTACGATAATTTTGATGTAGACGCCCTGAATCAGCGTAACGTGGTGCTGATGCACACGCCGACCGTGCTGACCGAAACCGTGGCAGACACCATGATGGCGCTGGTGCTGAGCACGGCGCGCCGGGTGCCGGAACTGGATGCCTGGGTTAAAGCGGGTAACTGGCAGAAGAGCATCGGACCGGCGCAGTTCGGCATCGACGTACACCATAAAACGCTGGGTATTCTCGGCATGGGACGTATCGGGATGGCGCTTGCGCAGCGGGCGCACTTTGGTTTTGGCATGAAAATCCTCTATAACGCCCGCCGTGAGCATGAGGAGGCACAGTCACGCTTTGGCGCACAGCGCTGTGAACGGGAAGCGCTGCTGAAGCAGAGTGATTTCGTCTGCATTAGCCTGCCGCTGACTGAAGAGACACACCATCTGATTGGGGCCGCCGAGCTGGACCTGATGAAACCGGATGCGGTGCTGATCAACGCCGGGCGCGGACCGGTGGTGGATGAGAAGGCGCTGATCGCTGCCTTGCAGGCAGGCAAACTGCATGCCGCCGGACTGGATGTGTTTGAGCAGGAGCCGGTCTCTGCCGACTCCCCACTGCTGTCATTGCCCAATGTGGTGACGCTGCCGCACATCGGTTCTGCGACACACGAAACCCGTTACGGCATGATGCAGGATGCGGTAGAAAATCTCATCGCCGCACTTGGCGGAAGCGTCGAGAAGAACTGCGTTAACCCGCAGGCACTGAAGTAATCCCCACGCCTTCCCATTGCGCCCGCCGATGGCGGGCGTTATGGTGGACCCCCGATTCGTTATCACAAATATTTAACCGCTATGTCCTTTTCTCAGTTCGGCGACAAATTTACCCAACATTCCGGCATCTCACGTCTGATGGAAGATATGGGCGCGGGCCTCCGCACGCCCGGCACCATCATGCTGGGTGGCGGCAATCCGGCGCAAATTCCGGCCATGAACGACTACTTTCAGCAACTGCTGCAGCAGATGCACGAGGAAGGCAAACTCAGCGAAGCGCTGTGCAATTATGACGGTCCGCGTGGCAAAGCGACGCTGCTGGCGTCACTGGCTGAATTGCTGCGTGAACAGCTTGGCTGGCCGATCACCGCAGAGAATATCGCACTGACCAACGGCAGTCAGAGCGCTTTCTTCTATCTGTTTAACCTGTATGCCGGTCGCCGGGCCGATGGCAGCAAGAAGCGAGTGCTGTTCCCGCTGGCGCCTGAGTATCTTGGCTATGCGGATGCCGGTCTGGAAGAGGCGCTGTTTGTCTCGGCGAAGCCGAACATTGAGCTGCTGCCGGAAGGCCAGTTTAAATATCATGTCGATTTCGAGCATCTGCCGATGAACGATGAGGTCGGGCTGATCTGCGTCTCGCGCCCGACAAATCCTACCGGTAATGTGATCACTGATGATGAGCTGATGCAGCTCGATGCGCTGGCACAGCAGCATGACGTGCCGCTGCTGATCGACAATGCCTATGGTGTGCCGTTCCCCGGCATCATCTTCAGCGAGGTGCGCCCGCTGTGGAATCCCAACATCATTCTCTGCATGAGTCTGTCGAAGCTCGGCCTGCCGGGTGCGCGTTGCGGCATTATTATTGCTGACGAGAAGACGATTACTGCACTGAGCAACATGAACGGCATTATCAGTCTGGCACCAGGCAGTATCGGTCCGGCCATCGCCAATGAGATGATTCGTCGCGGCGATCTGTTGCGGCTCTCCGAAGAGGTGATCAAGCCGTTCTACCAGCAGAAGGTGCAGCAGACCATCGCGATCCTGCGGCGCTATCTGCCGGAAGATCGCTGCCTGATCCACAAGCCGGAAGGGGCCATTTTCCTCTGGCTCTGGTTCCGCGATCTGCCGATCACCACTGAATTGCTTTATCAGCGGCTTAAAGCGCGCGGCGTGTTGATGGTGCCAGGCCACTTCTTCTTCCCGGGGCTGGAGCAGGCGTGGCCACACACCCATCAATGTATGCGGATGAACTACGTGCCGGATGCAGAGAACATCGAGCGGGCAGTGCAGATTCTGGCGGAAGAGGTTGAGATCGCCTGGCGCGACAGCTAATCCTGCTCTTCCTGTGGATCGGTTAACGACAGCTGGCACCACTGTGCCAGCTGTTTAATGGCCTGTTCCACCTCAGCATTCCAGCCGAAACCGGCATTCAGCCGGAAACAGTGATCGTAGCGCTGGTCGGTGGCAAAAATGTGGCCCGGCGCAATGCCGATGCCCGCATTACGCGCTTTCAGAAACAGCTCACGCACGTTCAGCGCCTTTCCCGGCATCTCGACCCACAGCACATAGCCTCCTTCCGGATCGGACACGCGTGTTCCCGCCGGAAATTCCCGCAGCACCGACTGACGCATCTCACGGATTTGCCGCGCCAGCTCGCGACGCAGCTTGCGCAGATGCGCATCATAGCCCCCGCTGCGCAGCAACTCCGCCACCGCCGCCTGTGACAACACCGAGGTGCCCATCGTAGAGGTATATTTCAGCGAGGCGATTTTGCGCATGTAATTGACGCTGTGAACCCAGCCAATGCGAATGCCAGGTGCCACGGTTTTGGAAAAGCCGCTGCAGAGAATGGCGTTGGGGCTGAAGGCGCGCATCGGGAAGGGGCGACGCTCACCAAAGGCGGTATCGCCAAAAATATCATCCTCAATGATCACCACATCGTTTTCATCCGCCTGCCGCGCAATATAGGCTTTATGCTCGTTAGGAATGCTCTTGCCCAGCGGATTATTGACGTTGCACAGGGTGAGAAAAACCCGTACCGCCTTGCGCTGAAATAATCCGGTCAGCTTCGCCACATTCACATACCCTTCCGGCCCGGCTTCCACTTCAATCACCCGTAAATTGAGGTTATGCAGCATCTGCAGCAGCACGAAATAGCAGGGTGACTCTACTGCCACCACATCGCCCGGCTGGGTGGTGGCGCGCAGGGACAGCGAAATCGCCTCTATGCAGCCGTTGGTGATCAGAATGTCGTCGGCGCTGATATTGCAGCCGTAATCGACCGCGCGTCGGGCAATCTCAGTTTTCAGCGGCGCATAGCCGGTACCTTTGACCGTATTGCCGAGCAGCGCCGGTTTGCTGTAGCCCATCTGGCGCATCAGCAGGCCGATGCGCTTGACCGGATAAAGGGCGCTGTCGCCGTTAGCCAGATCGAGACGCACCCGGCAGTCTGAGCCGAGCATCGCCAGATGCAGTTCTGTCTGCTCATCCAGCGGCGCGATGGCGCGCGGCTGTTCGCTGACGGCGGGCAGCTGACGCGAGGCAGGCCGCTGCGAGGCAACAAAAAAGCCCGATTTTGGACGGGCAACGGCGTAGCGCTCATCTTCCAGCGTGCGCAGTGTTTTCAGGGCGGTGGTGAGGCTGACATTGTACTGTGTTGCCAGCGTCCGCACCGACGGCAGACGGCTGTCGGGTGCCAGTGAACCGCCGTGAATGGCCTGCTTAATCTGTTCTGCGATCTGGCGGTAACGACTGTTCTGACTCTCCTGTTCCCCGATAATATCGGCCATCTGTTCCACCCCATATCGCGCTGATCTGTGCATATTCAACAGAGTACATTCAAAGTAGTTTAGGCTGCATCTCTTAATTATTCATGACGCTAAACGGCCCGACGCCCCGTCAGCCGCCGGCTTCAGGCCATAAAGTGATACTGTTCAACTGAGGGAAACGTGAAAAATGAACAATCTGCCCGCCATGATGAAGGAGATTGAAGCGTATCTGTCGCCCGCCATCATTGAATCGGCTCAGCGCTGCTCTGTTCGCCTGCTGGCGGCGTTGCCGGATCAGCAGATGCTGGAAAATAACCGCGTTCTGCTCGCCTATGGCGGCGGAAAAGACAGTAGCTACATGGTGGCTTACGTGCGTTACCTTCAGGGGCTGATCTGGCTGCAGCAGGGCAGCACGTTTCATCTGCGGGTCAGTACTAACCGTCATGCGGCGATGAATCAGAGCGTGATGGAGAACATCCACCGCGTTTATCAGGCGCTGGCGATGCATGACGATGAACGGACAGAATGCCTGGTGGTAGATGGCCTGCTGATCCGACCGTTTGCCCGCGACCTGACGATTCCTGAGAGCGTACGGCAGCAGAACCGCAATGACGTGCTGATGAATGGCCACCGTTTTCGCGCTGATGCGCGCTCGACCTTCTGCAACGCCTGTAATCTCAGCATGGTGAACTCCTTTGGTCTGGCGGCAGACTACAACGGCGGCGTGGATCTGATTATCACCGGCGACTCGCCGCAGGAGCAGGCCGCCTATGTCGCCTGGGCGAGACACCTTTCCCGGCTGTTTGATGCGCCGGTAGCGGACAAAAGCCGGGGCTTCAGCGGATTTCTCCAGACGCTGGACGGTGTGGCAGAGCGCTACTTCTCTGACGTTTACGGGGCCGATCAGCTGACAGCCGCGCACCGCATCACCCATCAGCTCGCACGTGACCCGCTGTTTTTCAACATTTATCAGGACACCGCCTATGAAGCGGGCGCGCACTGGGCGCTGCTCAGCGAATTTATGCGCTTCCGTTTTGATGAACTGATGTTCAGCTTTTCCGAGTCCGACTGCGGTAATCCAACGCTGATGGCGCATCTGCGCGGACTGCGGGCTGAAACGCTGCTGCAGCGCCACTATGCCGAAGGGATCCGCGAGTATGTGCGCTTCGCGCTGGGGCTGATGGTGAAGAAAGATTTTCCGTCCGCGCTCATTAATGAGATGGCGGCGCGCTATCAGGACGACGACGCCATCCGGCAGCAGCGGCAGCGCGCGGCAGATTTCGCCATGCAGGCGTTTAACCTCAGTGAAGATCAGCTGATCTGCATGATTTACTCACCCTTCCTGGCGCACGGAGAGCAGCTGGGACACTGGCTGTCGCAGCAGCAGATTGCGCTGGAGGAAGCCGCTATTCGCGATCTGATTGAACAACGCAATAACGACGTCGAACTGGCTCAGCAGTTAACACAGCTCTCCGGCCTGACGCTGACGCAGATGCGCCACTGCTGGCAGAGCAGGCCGGTCAGTTCGCTGCTGGAGGGCAAAAGTACCGATCCGCTGTCGCGCGTCCTGCGTTTTGATCCTCACAAAGCGGTGATTCAGGTCAATAACGGTGTGCTCAATGACATCGTGACAGAAATCATTTCCGGGCGTTAACCCGGTAAGGCGAGGCGATGAAAAAGATTTTCCTGCAAATTGGCGCCACCCGCGACGGACAAAATCCTTATTGCGCGGTGGCGAAGCGCGACGGCTATTTTACCGTGCTGGCGGAAATGGGTGATTTTGTCGATTACCAGTCGCTCAGTCTGGCGTTGCCGTTTGATCTGATTATTCGCCTCGACCGTCCTGAGAATCCGTGGGAGCTCATGCAGGCTTATCTGCATGCCGGTTTACTGGCGCATCCGCTGGTGGTGCTGGCAGGCTTTGAAGCTTACAACGCCAGCGCCGGACGGCTGCGTGAGATGCTGGCCGGGCCAGACGCGCCTGCCGCCTTTATTCCCATGGATAAATATGCGCAGCGCATGGCGCTGAAAAAAGCCTGGCCGCGCTTCCCGCAGCCAGAGTTCCGCTTTTTCGCGTCACCGCTCAGCATTCTGGATGCGGAACAGGCGCTGATCTATCCGTGTGTCGTGAAACCAGTGGATGGCGGCGGCGGCCTGGGCATCTTTCTGATTGAACGCGCCGATCAACTGCGCAGTGTGGTGAAACAGCTGGTGCAGACCATGAACTATGGCGGTCGCGGCTTCAGCGGCTTTATTGTGGAAAGTGCGCTGACAGGCACTGAGTTTTCGTTGCAGGGTGTGGTGCATCAGGGGCATCCCCAGGCACTGACCTGCTGCCAGAAGGTGATTGAGCAGCACCGGGATAGCCAGGGATGCGTCAGTTTTTATGAGTCGGGGCATGTAGCAATGGCGGCAGCGGCCTTGCCGGCATCGTTCAGTAGCCTGATGACCTTCTGTTGTGAAACCTTTGGCTATCGTCAGGGCGCGTTTCATATCGATTTTATTGTGGTTAATGGCGTACCGCATTTCCTTGAGATGGGATTCCGGCTTTCCGGCATGGGGGTGGCAATGCTGGTGCAGGAGGCAACGGGCATCAACTGGGCGGATGTCACCTTCCGGCTGGAGGCGGGCGATCCACTGCCTGCTTTTGCTTTCACCGGATCCGGTGCGGTTGGACAGCTGCGGTTACGGCAACCGGCGCAGCTGCAGGCTGCCGAAAGCTGGATCGAACAGCATCAGCAGGGTGCGCTGTTGCCACCCCTCAGATTGCCTGCACTGCAGGTTTCGCCACGCTCCTCGCTCTATGCCGATCTGACCCGTCATGCGGGTATCCTCGCCACCTTCAGTCTGACAGATACAGCACGTGAGCCAATCATGACCACGTTTAAGCAGGTGATTGCCGCGCAATCAGTCACCGCCGGGAGAGACAAAGTATGTGCAGGATGATTCTGGCATATGGCCAGTTTGACAGCGCACAGATTCTGGAGGCAGCACGCGCCATGAGCTGCGGCGAAGGCGCCGAACACGATGGCCCGATCAAATCGCATCCCAATGGCTGGGGCTGTCTGTGGCTGGAACAGGGCGAGATTCACACCCTGCATGGCACCGGCCCGTTCGCAGACGCCCTGCCGGGTATTGACGTGGATCGTCTGCGCAGTCGGTTTCTGGCGGTTCATGTGCGTCACGCCACATTGAGCAAAAATCAGGGGATCGAGTTTTCGCATCCGCTGTGGCGCAACAGCGCCGGACATCAGTGGTACATGATGCATAACGGCTTTCTGCCGACCATTTACCGTCAGCTCGGCCTGGCGGAATCACGCTTCGATTCTGAAGAGTATCTGCGCTATTTAGTGGATCAGACCACCCCTGCTGATTTCACCCGGGACTATCTGCGCGCAAAGATGGCGCAGGTTGAGCCAGGCGGCAGCGCAGGCAATGCCATTTTCGTCACCCGCGACAAAGCCTGGGCGTGGCAGTGGTATCCGCACGACACCCCCTGGCCGGACTATTTTACGATGCATTTTCGGCAACAGGACGGTTGCACGCTGATCGCCTCTGAACCCGTGACAATACCAGGCAGCGCCGGCAGCTGGCGGCGAATGAATAATCATGAACTCTATGAAATACCGTTTAGGGAGTGATAAACATGGCAATTTTCAATCAGTTCCGCGTGATTAATCCCAACATGTTTGTGGAATCGACCTGGCTGGATGACATCGTCACTGCACGGGTGCCGCTACTGGTGCTGCGTAACTTTCTGACGCCAGACGTGCGGCAAGCGGTGGTGACTGACCTGCAGAGCTGCCGGGAAAAGATCCGTGTCTCTCACTATCCCAATGGCGCGCTGACCACGCTGGGTCCCTATCTGGCACGCCATACGGCGGCACCTGATAACTATTTCACTGAGCTGCGCGATATCCAGCCGGCGCTGCCGGCATCACTCAACACACTGCGCGAACAGATTTACCGCTGGGTGCAGCACGCGCTGCGGCTGGAGAGCTTAAACATCGCCCACGAACCGGGTTGTGGTGACTACGCCGGTTCTATCGTGCGCTTTCATGCTGATGGCGTCGCGAACCCGCTACATAACGACAATATCGTGCGCGATGCTGCAGGAACCTCCCTGGTTGTGACACAAATATTGCATCAGCTCAGCTGCGTGGTCTGCCTGCAGGAGTGCAGCGCGGGTGGTGCGCTGCGCATCTACAACAAAAAGTGGTCGCCGGAGGATGAGCAGTTCAAAACCGCCGGTGAGCTGGGCTATCGCAGTGGGGTCATTGATCACAGCGAGATCTGCGAATTTTCACCGCGCAGTGGCGATGTCTATCTGTTTAATCCCGCTTTTTATCATGAGATTGATCGGGTCGAAGGCGATACCCGTATCACGATGGGGTTCTTTTTCGGGCTGACCGATAAAAAGATGAAACATGCTATCGCCTGGAGCTAAGCCAGGTTGTGCCATTAAGTTGTGCCAGAAAAGGAGAAGGGAATGACGACGTTTGAAAAGATTACTGCGCTGCTGGATCAGCATCAGGCCAGCTACCGTGTGGTGGAGCATGAGGCGGTAGGGCAAACCGAGCAGATCAGCCAGATACGCGGCAACGCACTGGGTCAGGCGGCCAAAGCGATGGTGCTGGAGGTGAGCATGCCGGATGGTGCGCCCTCGCGACAGCTGCTGGCCATTGTGCCGGGCGACTGCCGGATCAATTTTAAAAATGCGGCGCGCGCGATCGGTGGCAAAAAATCCTCTTTCGCCGCGCCGGAGCTGGCACAGGCACTGACCGACTGTGTCATGGGCGCTGTGCCGCCATTTAGTTTTGATGACCGGCTGGCGCTGCGGGTGGATTCCCGGCTGCAACAGGTCGGCACATTATGGTTTAACGCGGGCGAACTGGAGAAGTCGATCGCGCTGGCTGCAGAGGATTATTTTCGCATCGTGGGGGACGCGTGTTGTGCTGATATCGCCACCCCGATTGCGGTCACCGCCTGACGGCGGCACAAGGAGTTTCTGATGTCGGTAAAAGATATGCTGTTAGCGCTGTGCGTGGTGGTGGCGTGGGGCGTGAATTTTGTGGTGATTAAGCTGGGGCTGCAGGGCATGCCGCCCTTTTTGCTCGCCGGACTGCGTTTCTCTCTGGTCGCCTTTCCCGCCATTTTCTTTGTGCGTCGCCCGCCGATCCCGCTGCGCTGGCTGGTCGTTTACGGCATGACCATCAGTTTTGGTCAGTTCGCGTTTCTGTTCCTGGCGATCAAACTTGGTATGCCAGCCGGTCTGGCCTCGCTGGTGCTGCAGGCGCAGGCCTTCTTTACCCTGTTGCTGGGCGCGCTGCTGCTGGCGGAAAAGCTGCGCTGGAATCATATTGTCGGGATTATCATCGCCACGCTGGGGATGTTTATGCTGGCAACAGCAGGCATGGAAGGGCAGACCAGCGCCGGTATTACGCTGACCACCATGATGCTGACACTCTCGGCGGCGCTGTCATGGGGGCTGGGCAATATCACTAATAAGATCATTATGCGGAACCGCAGTGTGCCGATCATGTCGCTGGTGGTCTGGAGTGCACTGGTACCGGTCATTCCCTTCTTTGCCTGCTCTCTGCTGTTTGATGGCGAGGCCGCCATCGTTAACAGCCTGCTGCATATCGGCCTGCAGACCGTGCTGGCGCTGTTCTATCTGGCGTTTGTCGCCACCATTGTGGGCTATGCCATCTGGGGGAATCTGCTAAGTCGCTATGAAACCTGGCGCGTCGCGCCGCTGTCGCTGCTGGTGCCGGTCGTGGGGATTGTTACCGCTGCACTGGTGCTGGATGAGCATCTCTCCGGGCAGCAGATGCTGGGCGCGGCAGTGATTATTCTGGGGTTGCTGGTCAATGTGTTTGGTGGCGTGCTGGGTCAGCGTTTAGCGATGAGAACGCAGCCGTAAAGTTAAAAAACGCCGCTGCCACGGCGTTAGAGGTTGTTGATAAAATCTGACCCGGTTAGCTGTGAGACCGAGCAAGCGCAGGAAGCACGGTCAGATCGGAAAGACGCAAAAACCGCCCTCCATGGCACGCTCGGCCCGCGCGATTACGAACCTCATCCCTGAGGTGCGCCCGTTGCCGGGCCAACGCTTCGCGTTGTTCAAAAACGCTCCCGACGTTTTTGTCCATGGCACGGGACGCTTTCCTCTTCTGCCCGTGTTTCCTGCGCGTTGAGTTTACTCGTTGCGGCCAGATTCACCCTGATTTGGGTATGCCAGCCGTCTGAAACGCCGCTGACGCTGCGTATGCTCCCTGAGCCTGCGCTCCCACTGACATCAAAAACGACAAACGCCGCATAAGCGGCGTTTGTCATGGTTAATTCTGAATCTCAATCTTACTTCAGAATCTCAATACGGCGTGGTTTCGCCTCTTCCGGCACCAGACGTTCAAGGTCGATGCTCAGCAGACCATTTTCGAGACGGGCATCGCGCACTACAATGTGGTCGGCGAGCTGGAATTTACGCTCGAAGTTGCGCTCGGCGATTCCCTGATACAGGTATTTACGCTCGGCCTGCTCTTCAGGATGGGCTCCCCGCACAATCAGCACGTTATCGTGCGCTGTAATATCCAGTTCGCTCTGAGAAAAACCGGCCACCGCAATCGTAATGCGATAGTGATTTTCATCGACCAGTTCTACGTTATAAGGAGGATAGCCGCCATTGCTCTGGTTCTGATTAGATTCGAGCAGGTTAAACAGGCGATCAAAACCGATAGCAGAGCGATAAAGTGGGGTGAGATCAAAGTTACGCATATTAAGACTCCTGAAGTTCAGCAAGTTTTGGCAACCTTCCACTAGTGGACAGGCTGGATACGGCACCTCACTGTCCCTTGCGGCAACCGTGAGTGCGTCCGTAAAGTAAAAATGGGTGTCAGAAGAGGATTTTCAAGAGGGTAAAATGCAATTTTTTTCGCCAATCTGAGGAAATGACATACACTCAGGACTACTTTTGCCAGACCAGAACGGACTTCGCCCCAGAGTGTTGACGTTGTCTGGCAAGCAAACTCAGCCAGGCTTATGCCATGACTGAAGGGATGATGATGATGAAATTAAAGACCTTACCTCTGGCTGGAATAGTGTGCTGCGCAATGGTGACAACCGGCTGTTCCAGCGTGATGTCTCACACCGGTGCGAGTCAGGGCTACTATCCCGGCACCCGTGCCAGCGCTGACATGCTGGCCGATGGTGATACCAGCTGGGCGCTGAAGCCGCTGGCGTTAATCGATCTTCCTTTCTCTGCCGTGCTGGATACGTTGCTGCTGCCGTGGGACTACTACCGTAGCGACCAGGACAAAACTCTCGACTCCCCACGTGAACGCATCCTGCAGAGCGAAAGACTCGCGCATACCAACGAAAGCCTGGCACAGGCGCAGCCTATGCCTCCTGTGCGGTCGCAGCCGCAACCGTAAAGAGTTGCCGCCAGCCATTCACCTCACGCATATAAGCAATCTGTGTACCGTCCGGTGACCAGACCACCGCGTCACCTGACGGTGCTTCTTCCGTTCTGGCGGTCAGCCGCTGACACGCGCCGCTCTCAATGTCACATCGCATCACGCTGTTATCACAGATAAAGGCAATCGCCTGGCCCTCAGGATGCCAGCTAAAGGTGGACTGAATGCTGTGGCTGAGATGGGTGATCTGACGCGGTTCGCCGCCATTGGGCGACACCATCCAGAGCTGGATCACCTCTCCTGCATCCGCCATCAGAAACGCGATCTGGCTGCCATCCGGTGCAGCACGCAGCCAGTGGCGCGGTTGCAGCGCCACGCCGCGGCTGTGCGTCAGGCGACGCTGCTGCACGCCAGCCGGTGGCGCAGGTAACTGCTGGCTGCTGCCCTCCAGCGGCTTCTCTCCGGCGCGGGCGTAATCCTCCAGCGCGTCAGGCAGATCAACAATAAAAACTTCAGGCCGTTTCTCGCCCTGTGCCGTCACGGTGTCGCCAATAAAAGCGATAGCCCAGCGCTGCCAGCTGCCGTCTGGTTTCTGATAACCGCGCTCACCGACCCAGCACTCCTCATAGGCACGATTGATCTGGTCGCTGCCGGGTTGTGGTTCCGCATGCGTCTGGCTCACCAGCACGCAGAAAAAAGTGCCGTCATATTCACGCGGATGCTGCTTTACAGGCGTGACAGCACACAGCGGCACGCCGACGCCGACGTTGCGCAGATCCAGACGGCTATCCAGCTCATGCATCACGTGGTCATTGTAGGTAAAGCTCAGGCGTGAACCATCAGGACTAAAGACATGCACATGCGAACCGCCACGCAACGCGCCAGGGGTGAACGGCGGCGTGATATCGCAGGCATCCAGATTCACCGCCGTGCCGTTCTGAACGATCACACCGCGCCGGTGGTGGAAATCATACTGCCAGCTGGCATCGGGATGTTCCGGGCCATGAATGCAGACGTAGCGTGGCGGCAGGTCGGGACTGACCGTAACGACACCGACGTGGGCTCCGTGTCGGGCCTGATAGAGCACCTCTACCTCTCCGGTCATCACATTGACCCGCTCAATGGTCTGGCTGGTAAACGACGCGCCCGAGGGACGGACGTCAAACGCCAGCCACTGACTGTCGGCAGTCCAGATATTGATATTGGTGAGCTGATGCTGACGGGCAGCAAAGGTGATCTGTTTTTCTGACATGATAAAACCTACGGAGACAGCGTTGCCCGACAAATTACGCGATTCTGTTTTGCGGTGCAGCTTTTTTGCCGGATGCAGGGAGCCGGGCCGCTGCGGCCCGGAGAAGATGACAGTCGTAGCAGACGATTAACCGACGCGTTTCACATCGCCGACCAGCAGGATGTAGGAGAGGGCACCGAGTAGGGCCACAACCGAAATATAGGTCAGCGCCGGGGCAAAACCGTAATCCTGAGCCAGATAGCCCACGACCAACGGCACGGTGATGCCGCCCAGTCCACCGACAAAGTTGAACACTCCACCGGTCAGCCCGATCAGGCGCACCGGTGCCAGTGAAGAGACCAGTGACCAGGTGATCGACGCAAATCCATTCCCAAAGAACGCCAGCCCCATCAGCACCATAATCCACACCGGATCATTAGTGTAGTTGGCACCCATGATGCAGGTTGATATCAGCAGGCCACAGATAATCGGCGTTTTACGGGCAAACCCTAGCGAACGGCCGCTGCGTACCAGACGGTCAGCCACAATGCCAGAGAGGATGACGCCAACAAAGGCAGCCAGGAAGGGCACCGTGGTCATAAAGCCTGCCGTTAGCGCGGCAATGTGCTTCTCCTGGGTGAGATAGTTAGGGAACCAGGTCAGGAAAAACCACAGAGTGGAGGTGACGGCAAACTGACCGAGATAGACGCCGCACAGCTTGCGATGAAACACCAGTTTCCAGTCGGCGGCAGTTAAACGCATCCGATCTTTTTTGGCCACCGGCGCATCGCCTTCCACCATAGCACCACCTTCACGGATATAGCTCAGCTCAGCCTGATTAATGCCTTTGCTTTTATTGGGTGCCTGATAAACTTTGATCCAGATGAATGACCAGACAATACCGACAGCGCCGGTAATGATGAAGACCCAGTGCCAGCTGAGTAGCTCCTGAACCCAAATCAGCAGCGGTGTCAGAAAAGCAAGGCCGACAAACTGACCCGACGTATAAAAGCCGACGGCTGAGGCGCGCTCCTGCTCCGGGAACCAGCTGGTTACCAGCCGGTTATTGGTCGGGAAAGCGGGGGCTTCAAAAATACCGGTAATGGCACGCAGACCGATCAGCGAGAGTAATCCGCTGGCAAAGCCCTGCAGCAATGTCGCCACTGACCAGCCGAAAATGGCAATAAAATAGGTTAATCGTGAACCGACCCGATCCAGAAACCAACCGCCGGGGATCTGGCAAAGCGTATATAACCAGGCAAAGGCAGAAAAGACATAACCCATTTGCGCTTTAGTAATACCAAATTCCTCCTGAATATGCGCAGACGCCACGGCTAAATTAGCGCGGTCCACATAACAGATCACCACAGTAATAAAGATCATTACCAGGGTTAAATAACGGCGGCGAGTCGGTTTTTCCTGTGTTGCTGAGAGATCCATAGTGCTTCTCCGTCTTCACGTAAGGAAAATTACGTGCTTTGTAGGGTATCGGACCGGCGCCAGACTGACTTTTTGGGCAAATCTGGCGCACAGAACACCACAGGCGTCTGCAAGACGCACTGGGGCGGAAGATAAGTTTTTTTATATTCCGGCTGACGCAGGCATGTGCTGACCCCTGCGCCTTATTTACCGGCACATTCTTTACAGATTTTTTTTATTTTATTCCGTCAGATAAATTACCATTCTGCGACCGAACCATCTGCTGATCGCCATAATGGATTACGCCAGTCAGGCGCATTTTTACTGCGTGCTATCACTAACTCTTCATTAATTTCCACACCCAGTCCTGGTTTATTCAGGGGATAGAAATGGCCATCATCCATTTTAAAATCATCTTTATTCAGTACATAATCGAGCAGCTCTGCGCCCTGATTGTAGTGAATGCCCATGCTCTGCTCCTGGAACACCGCATTACGTGACACAAAGTCGATGTGCAGACAGGCGGCCAGTGCAATCGGGCCCAGTGGGCAGTGCGGGGCCAGGGCCACATCATAGGATTCCGCCATTGCGGCAATTTTGTAGCATTCGGTAATGCCGCCTGCATGAGAGAGGTCAGGTTGCAGAATCGCCAGCCCGCCCGCTTCCAGCACACGCTTGAACTCAAAGCGTGAGAACATGCGCTCGCCCGCGGCAATCGGAATGTGAGTCTGTGCGGCAAGGCGCGGATAATATTCCGCCTGCTCAGCCAGTACCGGCTCTTCGATGAAGAGTGGGCGATAGGGTTCCAGCTCTTTGATCAGGACTTTTGCCATTGGTGCGCTGACGCGCCCGTGGAAATCCAGGCCAAATTCGATCTCTTTCCCAAAAGCTTCGCGGATTTGCGCCACGGTATTGACTGCGGCATCTACTTTCAGTGCGCTGTCGATAATGCCCATCTCTTCGCAGCCATTAAGCTTGAAAGTGTCAAAACCGATGGTCCGCAGTTTTGTGATGCCTTCAATCACATCAGCCGGACGATCGCCGCCTACCCAGCTGTAGGCTTTAATACGGTCACGCACCAGACCGCCCAGTAACTGATAAACCGGTACCCCCAGTGCTTTGCCTTTGATGTCCCACAGAGCCTGATCGATACCGGCAATGGCGCTCATCAGAATCGGGCCACCCCGGTAGAAGCCGCCGCGATACATTACCTGCCATAAATCGTTGATGCGCGAGGGATCCTGGCCAATCAGATACTCTGATAGTTCATGAACGGCGGCTTCCACGCTTCGCGCCCGGCCTTCAATAACCGGCTCGCCCCAGCCAACGATGCCTTCATCGGTTTCTATCTTCAGGAACATCCAGCGCGGCGGTAAGCGGTAAGTGGTCAGTCTGGTAATTTTCATCGTACAGCGTCCTTATATGCAGTAACAAAAGCCTGAGCCTTTTCTATCGTGCGTGACAGCGGCTGACCGGCGCGATAGAGATCGCTGCCTAATCCTGCGCCGACGCAGCCCGCAGCCAGAAATTCCTGCAGGTTTTCAGGTGTCACACCGCCCACGGCAAACACCGGAATGTCGGGTGGCAGCACCGCTTTCAGCGCTTTGATGTAACCGGGACCAAATGCCGAAGAGGGGAAAATTTTCAGCGCCTGCGCACCCGCCTGTAAGGCGGTAAAGGCTTCGCTGGCGGTAGCACAACCTGCCGCGACCGTCATGCCGTGAGAGACGGCCTGACGGATAACCGCCGGATCGGTATTGGGCGTGACCACCAGTTTGCTGTTGAGCTCTGCCAGCTGGTCAACCTGCTCAGGTGTCAGCACAGTACCTGCGCCAACCAGAGCCTGGTCACCAAAGGTTTTTACCATGGCGGCAATGCTGGTGGCCCAGTCTGGTGAGTTTAGCGGGATCTCGATAGCGTCAAATCCGGCCTCGATCAACGCACCAACGTGCGCCTCGGCTTCCGCCGGGGTAATGCCACGCAGAATGGCGATCAGCGGTAAGTTAGTTTGCCAGGACATTGGCGATACTCCTTATTCCATGCTGAAAGGCTCGATCGCCCTCCAGGGTGACAGATTCCAGACCGATGAACTGCAACGCCTGCTGATATCGACAGGCCAGTGCATCACCGGCAATGATAACAAGGGGCTGACGGGTGTCTGTTGTGCTCTGTTTCGTCATCAGCGCAACCTCATGTCCAATCAGGAGTCCGGAGAGAAACTCGCTAACGTGGCGGCGATCGCGTGTGCCCAGAACATGGGCCGCGCGCACTTCAAATAGGCGCGACAGGATCGAAGCATCCTGAGCACCGCGTTCAATACCTTCCTGAAACGCCACGTTGTTCTCCTGCTGCTCCGGCAGGCCGGCTCCAATCAGAGAATGATTCAGCAGCAGATGATGCAGTTCGCCGGTCATCACGGTTCGGAAATCGCGCACCTCCAATCCCTCAACATCGACCCATTTTGCATGGGTGCCCGGCATGACATAAAGCGATGCTGCGTGCAGCGTGGTGGCACCTAACAGCTGTGTCTCTTCGCCGCGCATAACGTTATCGTTGTCGTCTCGTTCGATGCTCAGTCCCGGCACGATCCACGCTTTATCCGCGACGTGTGTGAGGTGGCTGGCAAGCTGGTCCAGCGCTATCGGACAGCCAAGATAAGGCACCGGTTGCCAGCCCGCGTTACTGCCCACCATGCCCGCCATGATTACCGGCACGCGGTCAACGGGCCAGCCAGCGGTGACATCGTCAAATACCTCAGCCGCAGTACGTCCGGCCAGACGCGTCACCCCCGCTTCAGACCGACGCTGGTCGACACATTCACCCTTATCGTAGTGCCAGGCACGCAGGTTGGTGGATCCCCAGTCGATGGCGATATAGCTGCTCACAAAATCTCCTTGAGTCGTGCGGTTGAACTGGCGATCATCGCTTTCGCTGCCTCTCCGGCGGCATCAGCATTCTGATGGCGAATCGCGTCAAATAATGCTTTATGCTCGGCCAGCGTACGCGGCATGTTCTCCTGATCCGGCATATAGGTGCGGGAGAAGACCGCTTTTTGCAGCTGACTGATCGCGACGTTAAGCTGCTGAAGCACCGGGTTGTGCACCGATGCCAGCACCGCTTCGTGATAGCGGATATCCGCCTCGTTAAACAGTTCGCGATCGGCATGATGTGTCACCATGTCGTTATAAGCCTGTTCGATGGCCGCCAGATCGTTGGAGGTGGCGCGCTCGGCTGACCAGCGGGCAATTTGCGGTTCAACCAGCACACGGACTTCATTCATCGCAGCGATCAGACGCGGATCCTGATCGTGCGACAGCGCCCATTGCAGCACGTCACTGTCGAGATAATTCCACTGGTTGCGGGCGGTGACGAATGCCCCCCGGTAGCGTTTCACCTCAATCAGCCTTTTTGCCATTAGCGCCCGAAAGACTTCGCGAATGATATTGCGTGAAGTAGAGAAGCGATCGCAGAGGTCGGATTCCGCCGGAAGTGCGGCGCCTGGCGCAAAGTGGCCGACGACAATCTCCTCGCCCAGCGTCAGGATGATACGCTCCGTTTTGCTGATGTGCAGTTGCGTCATGATGATCCATTCAGTGAGAAAGCATGAGCTATCAGATTACTGCCTTCCGCTTTTCAGGCCTACAGATTGTCTTAACCTCTGCACATATTGTAGTACTTGATATTAATCCTGTACTACAATACAGATCACAAAAACAACAATCCGCCCTGGCAGGTGGTTGGCGTTAAATCAGTGGGAAAGGCGGATGGCAGGACGCCATCCGGGAAAGGCAATTAAAGCACTAACTCTTCAATGGCATGCGCCACACCATCTTCCATATTGGTTTTGGTGATGAACTGCGCGATTTTCTTAACAGAATCAATGGCATTACCCATTGCGACGCCGGTTCCGGCGTATTCAATCATCGCCAGGTCATTCTCCTGGTCGCCAATCGCCATCACCTCTTCCTGCTTAAGACCGAGCTTGTCAGCCAGCATTTTGACGCCCTGGCCTTTATTCACCCGACGATCGAGAATTTCCAGGTAGTAAGGCGCGCTCTTCAGGATGGTGTAAGTCTGGTGAGCATGTTCGGGCAGACGGGCAATCGCTGCGTCGAGCAGGTCCGGGCGGTCAATCATCATCAGTTTCGGGAAGCGCGTGGCGCGATCCATCTCTTCCACGGCGCGATAGCGCACCGGAATGCCGGTCAGGCTCGCTTCATGGATGGTGTATTCACTGATGTCTTTATTGGGTGTGTAGAGATGGGATTTGTCGAACGCCTGGAAATGCACACCAAGCTCGCGCGCCAGATTCTCGATGTAGAGGTAGTCGTCAAAGGTCAGCGTCACTTCCGCCACGCACTCACCATCTTCGGCCTGATGAACCAGCGCACCGTTGTTGCTGATCGCATACTGGCCGGGCGTCTGCATATCCAGCTCCATCAGATAGCGCTGGATACCCACAAATGGCCGGCCGGTGGTCAGCACAATCGACACACCTTTCTGGCGGGCGCGATCCAGGGCAGATTTCACCCCTGGTGTGATCTCATGTTGCGGGTTGAGCAGGGTGCCATCCATGTCGATAGCGATCAATTTAATAGCCATACAATCCTCGTAGCGTCTGGGTTTTATTCAATGCTAGCGCGATTCAGCGCACATTGACCAGCTTCATGGCAGGCAGGAACGGGCAGCAAACCGCTGGGTGCAGGCGGCAAAGAGATCGCGGTGGATTTAAATCACGGCTTTTCGGATAGTTGCGGGTTCGCCTGGCGAACAGCAGGGGTGCGGCCTGATGGATTTCCGCCCGTACGGTACAAAAAAAAGGCCATCACCTGAGTGATGGCCTGTTACGTCCGCTGCCGGTTAGATATCGATATTGGCGGCTTTCAGCGCATTCTCTTCGATGAAGGCGCGACGCGGTTCCACCGCATCGCCCATCAACGTAGTGAACAGCTGGTCAGCGCCAATCGCATCTTTAATGGTGACGCGCAGCATACGACGGCTGTCTGGATCCATGGTGGTTTCCCACAGCTGATCCGGGTTCATCTCACCCAGACCTTTGTAGCGCTGGACGGAGAGGCCGCGACGCGACTCTTTCACCAGCCACTCAATCGCCTGTTCGAAACTTGCCACTGGCTGACGACGTTCGCCACGCTCAATGTAAGCATCTTCTTCCAGCAGACCACGCAGCTGGCTACCCAGCGCGCAGATTTTGCGATACTCAGGCCCCTGAATGAAATCCGCGTCCAGCGGATAGTCGGTATCCACACCGTGGGTACGGACGCGCAGCACCGGCTCGAACAGGTTCGTTTCGCGGTTTTCACGCACCTGTGCCAGATAGGTGCTGCCGTGCGCTTCGCGTTCGGTCAGATAGCTCACCAGACCGTTCAGCCAGGTCGTGACCTCTGCTTCGTTGCTCAGATCGCTCAGCGTGTCGTGATAAATCATCGCGCGCAGCATCGCCATCGGATAACGGCGCTCCATACGCTTGATCATCTTCTGGGTGCTGTTGAAATCAGAGACCAGTGTTTCCAGCGGCTCACCGCCCAGCGCGGGTGCGCTGGCATTGGTGTGCAGCGTCGCACCATCAAGTGCAATAGCGATCTGGTATTGATCCATCGCCTCGTCATCTTTGATGTACTGCTCCTGCTTACCTTTCTTCACTTTGTAGAGTGGCGGCTGGGCGATATAAACATGGCCGCGCTCAATGATTTCAGGCATCTGACGATAGAAGAAGGTCAGCAGCAGGGTGCGGATGTGTGAACCATCGACGTCGGCATCGGTCATGATGATGATGCTGTGATAACGCAGCTTGTCCGGGTTGTACTCATCGCGACCAATACCACAGCCCAGCGCGGTGATCAGCGTGGCAACTTCCTGGGAAGCAAGCATCTTGTCGAAACGCGCTTTCTCAACGTTAAGGATTTTACCTTTCAGCGGCAGAATCGCCTGGTTCTTACGGTTACGGCCCTGTTTAGCCGAGCCGCCTGCGGAGTCACCCTCCACCAGGTAGATTTCGGACAACGCCGGGTCGCGCTCCTGGCAATCCGCCAGTTTGCCTGGCAGACCTGCCAGATCCAGCGCGCCTTTACGGCGGGTCATTTCACGGGCGCGGCGGGCCGCTTCACGGGCACGGGCTGCGTCGATAATTTTGCCCACGACGATTTTGGCGTCTGACGGGTTTTCCAGCAGGTATTCTGCCAGCAGCTCATTCATCTGCTGCTCAACCGCCGATTTCACCTCGGAGGAGACCAGTTTATCTTTGGTCTGCGAGGAGAATTTTGGATCCGGCACTTTCACCGACACTACGGCGATCAAACCTTCACGCGCATCATCACCGGTGGCGCTGACTTTGGCTTTCTTGCTGTAACCCTCTTTGTCCATGTAGGCATTCAGGGTACGGGTCATCGCCGCACGGAAACCGGCGAGGTGTGTACCACCGTCACGCTGCGGGATGTTGTTGGTAAAGCAGTAGATGTTTTCCTGGAAACCGTCGTTCCACTGCAGTGCCACTTCCACACCGATGCCATCTTTCTCAGTAGAGAAATAGAACACGGTAGGGTGAATAGGGGTTTTGTTTTTGTTCAGGTACTCAACAAACGCCCGGATGCCGCCTTCGTAATGGAAGTGATCGTTTTTGCCATCGCGCTTGTCTTCCAGACGAATCGACACGCCCGAGTTGAGGAATGAGAGTTCACGCAGGCGTTTCGCCAGAATGTCATACTCAAAATCGCGCACGTTGGTAAAGGTTTCGTGGCTCGGCCAGAAACGCACGCGGGTCCCGGTAATGTCGGTTTCACCCGTTACCGCCAGCGGTGCCTGCGGTACGCCATGGACGTAAACCTGCTGATGCACTTTGCCTTCGCGACGAATGGTCAGCTCCAGCTTCTGCGACAGGGCGTTAACCACGGAGACGCCCACGCCATGCAGGCCGCCGGAGACTTTATAGGAGTTATCATCGAACTTACCGCCAGCATGCAGCACGGTCATGATCACTTCAGCGGCAGAGATGCCTTCTTCTTCGTGAATACCGGTTGGAATGCCGCGTCCATCATCCTGCACCGAAACGGAGTTATCCGCGTGGATGGTGACCACAATGTCACTACAGTGACCAGCGAGCGCTTCGTCGATTGCGTTATCCACGACCTCGAATACCATGTGATGCAGACCGGTACCGTCATCGGTATCGCCGATATACATGCCCGGGCGTTTGCGTACCGCATCAAGTCCTTTCAGGACTTTAATACTTGAGGAGTCATAAGAATTCGACATCAACGTTTCTCGCTCATTTTAATCTTCAGGTTGAACCGCTATTTTACCCTGTTCCACGCGGAACATCTTGCCCTTTTCGTCAGTCATGTCGATTACATGCCCGGCAGAAATAGCGCTGACAAACACCTGCGCCTGAGTGGCTTTTAACCGGTCCGCCAGCAGGCGTCGTCGGCTCTCATCCAGCTCAGAAGCAAAGTCATCAATGAGGTAAATACAGCGGCGTCCGCTCTGGCTTGTCAGGAACTCGCCCTGTGCCAGACGCAATGCACACATCAGCAGTTTTAACTGCCCGCGTGAGAGTAAATCTTCCACCGGCGTCCCTTCAGCCCGAATACGAAAATCGGCTTTATGGGGGCCGCTGGCGGTATAAGTCAGCGCACGATCGCGCTCGAAGTTACGTTCCAGCAGTTCGCCGTAATCACTCTCTTTGTCCCAGCCACGCTGGAAGGAGAAGCGCAGTTCAAACTCTGGCAGAAACTGGCTACAGGTGGCGGTGATCTCTGCAGATATTGCCGCACTGTATTCCGCCCGCCACTGGCTAATCTGTTCAGCCAGCGGAACCAGCTCCTGATCCCAGGGACGAATCTGGCTGTAACGTGAGACCTGGCGAAGCGCCGCATTCCGCTGTTTAAGCAGGCGACGCATGTTGTTCCATGCGTTGAAAAAGCCGGGCGTGTTATGGAAACAGCCCCAGTCGACATAGGCCCGGCGGTATTTGGGACCGCCATTCAGCAGACTAAAACCTTCAGGCGTGATTAACTGCATCGGCAGCAGCTGCGCCAGCTCTGCGACTTTATGACCATCGCTGCCATCAATACGCACTTTGCTGTCACCGGCCCGGTTTTTGGTCAGCCCGACAGAAATTTCCCGCTCTGCGTTTTCCAGACGCCCGTGCAAGACGAACGCCGCCTCGTCGTGACGAATGACGCGACCCGCCTGCAAACTGCGAAACGATCGACCATGCCCCAGCGTATGAATCGCCTCTAAAACGCTGGTTTTCCCACTGCCATTGGCACCCACCAGGAAATTAAATCCGGGGGCCAGTTGCAGGTCGGCCTGCTCGATATTACGAAAATCTTTGATAAGAAGGCGGGTTAAAGCCATGAATCAATCCAGCGTGAAGGGCAATAAAGTTTTTGGACCTGGCGATCAAGTGCGTTAACGGCAAAGCAGGTTTGGCCGACATCCCAGTCACGAGGCCGTCGGCGTCGTCGCTACGTTGCGCCTCGCCAGCGCACAGCCACCGGAGCGTACTGAAGTACGTGAGGATGGCGAGCACTGCCGGGGCACAACATAGCAAGTAAGCCAGGCCGATATATAACACTTACAAGCGCATGGGCATGACGACGTAAGCTGCTGCAGGACTCGCCACATCTTCGATCTGCACGCTCGACACTGAATCCGTCAGCAGCAGGCGGACGTTTTCGCACTTCAGCGCGTTCAGCACATCCAGCACGTAACTGACGTTAAAACCGATCTCCAGTTCCGTGCCGTTATAGCTGACATCCAGCATCTCTTCCGCTTCTTCCTGTTCAGGGTTATTGGCGGTGATTTTTAGCTGATTTTCGGTGATATAGAGGCGAACACCGCGGAACTTCTCGTTAGAGAGGATGGCAGCACGGGCAAAGGCCTGTTTGAGCAGATCGCAGCCCGCTTCCAGCACTTTATCGGGATTCTTCGGCAATACGCGGCGATAGTCAGGGAAGCGACCATCAACCAGCTTAGAGGTAAAGATATAGTCGCCGACGTGCGCGCGGATATTGCTGCCGCCAATCCGGACCTGCAGAGGCGTATCGCCGCCATCCAGCAGACGCAGCAGCTCAATGACGCCTTTACGTGGCACAATCACGGAATGACTTGGCAGTGCCTGACCAATCGGCATGGAGCAAACGGCCAGACGGTGACCATCAGTGGCTACAGTGCGCAGCTCTTCCCCTTCGGTTTCAAACATCATGCCGTTGAGGTAGTAACGCACATCCTGATGGGCCATCGAGAACTGAGTGGCTTCGATCAGCCGTTTCAGGGTCGCCTGCGGCAGGGTGAATTCAACTTCACTCTGCCAGTCGTCGAGATTCGGGAAGTCACTGGCGGGCAGGGTCGACAGCGAAAAACGGCTGCGGCCAGAGCGAACCAGCATACGATCGCCTTCCAGCGCCAGCGTGATTTCTGCACCATCCGGCAATCCGCGACAGATATCCAAAAATTTTCGCGCCGGAACGGTGGTGGAGCCAGGCTCATGCGCCTGCGTCAGCGCCACACGTGCGACCATCTCCATTTCCAGATCGGTACCGGTCAGCAACAGCGAACCTTCTGTAACCTGCAGCAGCAGGTTTCCGAGAATCGGCAGCGTCGGACGACCACCCAGTGGGCCACTAACTTGTTGCAGCGGCTTCAGCAGCTGCTCACGTTCAACAATAAATTTCATAGCGTCAGGAAGATAATGTTCTGATGAGATTAGAGAAATCTTCTTTGATATCGTGGCTCTCTTCACGCAGCTGCTCAATCTTGCGGCAGGCATGAAGCACCGTTGTGTGGTCGCGACCCCCAAAAGCGTCGCCAATTTCTGGCAAGCTGTGGTTCGTCAACTCTTTCGCCATCGCCATCGCCATCTGGCGCGGACGCGCTACCGAGCGCGAACGGCGTTTGGAAAGCAGATCTGCCACCTTAATCTTGTAGTACTCAGCCACGGTCTTCTGAATATTATCGATGGTGACCAGCTTTTCCTGCAGCGCCAGCAGATCGCGCAGCGCTTCACGCACGAAGTCGATGGTGATCGCCCGACCGG
The DNA here is from genome assembly GCF_014155795.1 of Pantoea hericii. Classification (NCBI taxonomy): domain Bacteria; kingdom Pseudomonadati; phylum Pseudomonadota; class Gammaproteobacteria; order Enterobacterales; family Erwiniaceae; genus Pantoea; species Pantoea hericii. The sequence continues at coordinate 155,818 of NZ_SCKV01000007.1, read as the reverse complement.
TAAAGTTAGCATTGGCGATGACGCGGTTCAGTGCACCTTCCAGTTCACGCACGTTAGAGCGCAAACGCTTGGCAATAAAGAAGGCAACTTCACCCGGCAGACGGATGTCGTTCTCATCCGCTTTTTTCATCAGGATCGCCACACGCGTTTCCAGCTCAGGCGGCTCGATCGCCACCGTTAAACCCCAGCCGAAGCGCGATTTAAGACGATCCTCTACACCGTTGATCTCTTTGGGATAGCGATCCGAGGTGAGGATGATCTGCTGATTGCCTTCTAATAAGGCATTAAAGGTATGGAAGAACTCTTCCTGTGAGCGCTCTTTATTCGCAAAGAACTGAATGTCATCGATCAATAGCGCATCCACAGAACGGTAGTAGCGTTTGAACTCTTCAATTGCATTGTTCTGCAGCGCTTTAACCATATCCTGTACAAAACGCTCGGAGTGCATGTAAACCACTTTTGCATTGGGTTTGCGGGCAATAATGCCGTTGCCCACCGCATGCAACAGGTGCGTTTTACCGAGACCCGTGCCGCCATACAGAAAAAGTGGGTTATAAGCGCCGCCTGGATTATCCGCCACCTGACGTGCCGCCGCGCGCGCCAGCTGGTTGGATTTACCTTCAACGAAGTTATCGAAGTTATGACGGTTATTCACATTCGAGCGGTAAGTGACGTCGGCCGGAGCCGGGACATTATCCCAGCTGGGACGCATGATCTGCGCCGGGGCCGGACGAATATGGCTCTGTACGGGCATCACGGGCGCGCTGACGCTGGCCATGACGGGCTGGCTGACCGCTGCCGCTTGCTGCTGAACCGGGCGCGTACCTACTTCAAAACGCAGTGCAGGCACGTTTGGACCACAAAATTCATTTAGCAGTGCGTTGATGCTATTAAGGTATTTGTCCCGAACCCAGTCGAGTACGAAGCGATTTGGAGCATACAAGGCAAGCGTATTGTCGTTTAACTCAGCCTGGAGTGGACGGATCCACATGCTGAATTCGGTGGCAGGAAGCTCATCCTGCAAACGGGCAAGACACTGTTGCCAAAGCGTAAGTGACACGGCGGACTCCACTCGTACAAATTCGAAAAGAATAGTAGGCGTTACTCTAAGAAACGTTCATTTTTGACACAGACACTAAGAAAGCGCCTGCGACCGCTATCAGCGGTTTTCCGTCCTGCAATCACCGGAGGATCGTCAGCGGAAGGGCGGATCATAGCGCAAAGCGAGGCAGAGATCTCCCCTTTCTACACAGTTTTGATCCTTTTTATCCACAGGCCAGAGGCGCGCAAAGAAGTTTACGCCAGTTGCGGGAAAAACCAGCAGAGATCTGACGCAATAGATGAAAATTTCGGACGTTATCTCATTTTATCCCCAGGATCCGGTGAGCCGATCGCAATAAGATCCCGCGCGATCCTTGCGCTTTAGTGCGGAGCCCGTATAATTCTCCACCCGACATTGAGCCATCAGGCGCAAAGTCGGGACTCTGCGGGCTGTATGCGGGTTTTCAGGCACTATGACACGCGAAGTAAATTGACTCGGGACTGTACAATTATTACAATCCCGCCTCTTTATTAAAGACACATTGAGGCGTAGGTCGATTTTCTGGCCCGAAACGCGTCACCCAGTGAAAATTTTCAAGTTTAGGTAGAAACCGCCATGAAACGCACTTTTCAACCGTCCGTACTGAAGCGCAACCGTTCACACGGTTTCCGTGCTCGTATGGCAACAAAAAATGGTCGTCAGGTTCTGGCACGTCGTCGTGCTAAAGGCCGTTCTCGTCTGACCGTTTCTAAGTAATAAAGCAAGCCCTGATGGGTAAGCTCGCATTTCCCAGGGAGTTACGTTTGTTAACTCCCACTCATTTCACTTTCGTCTTCCAGCAGCCACAACGGGCTGGCACGCCGCAAATTACTATTCTCGGCCGCCTTAACGCGCTGGGGCATCCCCGCATCGGTCTCACCGTCGCTAAAAAACATGTGAAACGCGCTCATGAACGCAACCGGATCAAGCGATTGACCCGCGAAAGCTTTCGTCTGCGTCAACATGAACTGCCGTCGATGGACTTCGTGGTGGTCGCGAAGAAGGGGGTTGCCGATCTGGATAACCGTATGCTGGCGGAAGCGTTGGAGAAATTATGGCGTCGTCACTGTCGCCTGGCGCGCGGCTCCTGATCGTCCTGATACGCGTCTATCAACGCGGTATCAGTCCATTACTGGGACCACACTGTCGGTTTCACCCGACCTGCTCTCATTACGGAATTGAGGCATTACGCAGGTTCGGCCTGATAAAAGGCAGTTGGTTGACATTAAAACGCGTATTAAAATGCCACCCCTTGAACCCGGGTGGTGACGATCCTGTGCCGCCAAAAACCTTTGATACCAGAGAACATTAACGATGGATTCGCAACGCAATCTCTTTCTCATCGCTTTTCTGTTCGTGACCTTTATGATCTGGCAAGCCTGGCAGACGGACCACGCTCCGCAGCCACAGCAGACGCAGACCACACAGGGCACCAACAGCGTAGCGGGTGATGCCGCCAGTCAGGGTGTACCGGCCAGCGGTCAGGGCCAGACGATCACCGTTAAGACTGATGTCCTGTCATTGAATATCAACACCCGAGGCGGTGATGTTGAACAAGCACAGCTGCTGACTTTCCCGGACAAACTGGGTTCAGACCAGCCGTTCCAGCTGCTTGAAACAACGCCAGCATTCCTTTATCAGGCTCAGAGCGGTTTAACCGGTCGTAATGGCCCGGATAACCCGAACAACGGTGCACGTCCGCTGTTCAACGCTGCACAGAATCACTTCGAGATGGCTGATGGCCAGTCCGAACTGCGTGTGCCGATGACCTATACCGCTGAAAATGGCGTGGTTTATACCAAAACCTTCATCTTCAAGCGTGGCGAATATGCCGTTAATGTCGATTATCATGTCAACAACACCACGCAGCAGCCGCTGGAAGTGTCGTTGTTTGGCCAGCTGAAGCAGACGATTGATCTGCCAAAGCATCGTGATACCGGCAGCAACAACTTTGCGCTGCACACCTTCCGTGGTGCGGCCTACTCCACCAGCGAGTCGAAATATGAGAAGTATAAATTCGACACTATCGCGGACAACGAGAACCTGAACGCGACCACCAGCAATGGCTGGGTGGCGATGCTGCAACAGTACTTTGCGACGGCATGGGTTCCGCGTACCGAAGGCACCAACACCCTTTACACCAGCAACCTGGGTAACGGCGTTGCGGCAATTGGCTATAAATCTGCACCGGTCACCATTGCCGCAGGCGCACAGCAGAATCTGGGTGCAACGCTGTGGGTCGGCCCGGAAATTCAGGACAAGATGGCCGCGATTGCGCCGCACCTTGATCTGACCGTGGATTACGGCTGGTTGTGGTTTATCTCTCAGCCGCTGTTCAAACTGCTGAAATTCATCCACAGCTTCATCGGTAACTGGGGCTTCTCCATTATCGTGATCACCTTCATCGTGCGCGGCATCATGTACCCGCTGACTAAAGCGCAGTACACCTCGATGGCCAAGATGCGCATGCTGCAGCCGAAAATTCAGGCGATGCGTGAGCGTCTGGGTGATGACAAGCAGAAGCAGAGCCAGGAAATGATGGCGCTGTATAAAGCAGAGAAAGTGAATCCGCTGGGTGGCTGTCTGCCGCTGGTGATTCAGATGCCAATCTTCCTGGCGCTCTACTATATGCTGTCAGGCTCGGTTGAACTGCGTCATGCCCCATTCGTTCTGTGGATCCATGACCTGTCAGCGCAGGACCCGTACTACATCCTGCCGATTCTGATGGGCATCACCATGTTCTTCATTCAGAAGATGTCACCGACCACCGTGACCGATCCGATGCAGCAGAAGATCATGACTTACATGCCGGTGATTTTCACCGTGTTCTTCCTGTGGTTCCCGTCAGGTCTGGTGCTGTACTACATCGTCAGCAACCTGGTCACCATTCTCCAGCAGCAGCTGATTTATCGCGGCCTGGAAAAACGTGGTCTGCATAGCCGCGACAAGAAGAAAGCGTAAGCGATTCAGCGCGGGAGTCATCCCGCCCTTAAATAGTCTATTCTCAGGCGGTCAAAGCGACCGCCTGTGTTTTTTGTAGCGAGAGAAAATTTATGAGCCACAGCGATACCATTGTTGCCCAGGCAACACCGCCTGGACGCGGCGGCGTAGGCATTCTGCGCGTCTCTGGCGCCCAGGCGGCAGAGGTTGCCCGCCAGCTGCTGGGTAAACTGCCTAAGCCGCGTTACGCCGATTATCTGCCGTTTACCGATAGTGACGGCAGCGTGCTGGATCAGGGCATTGCGCTGTGGTTTCCTGGCCCCAACTCCTTTACCGGCGAAGATGTGCTGGAGCTGCAGGGGCACGGCGGTCCGGTTATTCTTGACCTGCTGCTGAAGCGCATCGTAGCGCTGCCTGGCGTGCGTATTGCCCAGCCGGGTGAGTTTTCTGAGCGGGCGTTTCTGAATGACAAGCTCGATCTGGCGCAGGCCGAAGCGATTGCCGACCTGATTGATGCCAGCTCTGAGCAGGCGGCACGGTCAGCGGTCAACTCGCTGCAGGGCGCGTTCTCCACCCGCATCAATCATCTTGTGGAAGCCCTTACTCATCTGCGGATTTATGTCGAAGCGGCTATCGACTTCCCGGATGAGGAGATCGATTTCCTTTCTGACGGCAGAATCGAAGCGCAGCTGAATACGGTGATCGGCGATCTGGATGCGGTCCGCGCCGAAGCGCGTCAGGGCAGCCTGCTGCGTGAAGGGATGAAAGTGGTGATTGCGGGCCGGCCTAATGCGGGTAAATCGAGCCTGCTGAATGCGCTGGCGGGCCGTGATGCCGCCATCGTTACAGACATTGCGGGCACCACCCGGGACGTACTGCGTGAGCATATTCATATCGATGGCATGCCGCTGCATATCATCGACACCGCCGGTCTGCGTGAGGCCAGCGATGAAGTTGAACGTATCGGGATTGAGCGTGCCTGGCAGGAGATCGAGCAGGCTGACCGCGTGCTGTTTATGGTCGATGGCACCACCACCGATGCCACCGAAGCAGCGGCTATCTGGCCCGATTTTGTCTCCCGTCTGCCGCCGGAACTGCCGATTACCGTGGTCCGCAACAAAGCAGACGTCACCGGTGAGCCTCCCGGTCTGACAGAAATAAACGGTCATTCACTGATTCGTCTGTCGGCACGTACCAGTGAAGGCGTTGATGAACTGCGTGATCACCTGAAGCAGAGCATGGGATTTGCAGGCAACATGGAAGGCGGCTTCCTGGCACGCCGTCGTCATCTCCAGGCGCTGGAGCTGGCGGCAATGCACTTACAGCAGGGCCGAGCACAGCTGCTCGGTGCCCGGGCGGGTGAGTTACTGGCCGAAGAGCTGCGTGTTGCTCAGCAGGCGCTGAGTGAAATCACCGGCGAGTTCACCTCTGACGATCTGCTGGGTCGTATCTTCTCCAGCTTCTGTATTGGTAAATAGCCTCACTGGCCTGATGGCGATACGCTGTCAGGCCTGATTTCCCGCCTCGCGCTATCTTCTGCTATTCCCGCCTCTGCGTTCATTCTTGCTGATAAGTTATTTTGCGACGGCACCGCGTTGTCGTATAACGGTAGACGCGCCGATCTGACGGCGGCTACAGATTGCGGTGAATGATCCCCGCCTCATCCAGCCGCGTCGGGCCGGGCGCAAATCCACAACGTGAACACCCTTGGGCGAAGCTTTTCGCCTGTAACAGGAGAGTTACATGAGTACACCGCTCGACACTGCCGCAATGGACACGCTGTTTAATGACGCCCGCACTCACAGTTACTGGCAGGATAAGCCTGTCGATAACGCCCTGCTGGAACAGCTCTATGCCTTAACGGCACTGGGCCCGACCTCGGCGAACTGCTCGCCAGCGCGTTTTGTTTTCGTAACGTCTGCGGAAGGCAAAGAGAAGCTGAAACCGGCACTCTCTTCCGGCAATCTGGACAAAACCATGAGCGCGCCGGTCACGGTGATAGTGGCCTGGGATCGCGAGTTCTATGAACAACTGCCCGCGCTGTTCCCGCATGCGGATGCGCGTAGCTGGTTTACCGGCAGCCCGGAAGCGGCGAAAGAGACGGCTTTCCGTAACAGCAGCCTGCAGGCAGGTTATCTGATTCTGGCGGCTCGCTCGCTGGGTCTGGATGCCGGTCCGATGTCCGGTTTTGATCCGGCCAAAGTCAATGACGCGTTTTTCCCGGACGGTCAGTATCAGGTTAACCTGCTGATCAACCTCGGATATGGTGACGCATCAAAACTGCATCCGCGTCTGCCGCGACTGAGCTTTGATCAGGCGAGCCGCTTCGCCTGATGCTCTCCGCGTCGCGATTCAGTTCGTGACGCGGATCACCGCATTAACGGCGCAGCATTTTCTGCAGGCGCTTTTGCTGCCAGCGCTGCGTCAGACCATGAAACACAAAGGTCCGCATCGCCCGGACAATCAGCAGCGCTCCCCAGATTGCCGCAACCCAGAGCGACCAGTGATCATCCGGCGCCGTCACATGATTCAGGACGAACAGCAGTCCGCAAACCACCACCGCAGTAATCAGTGAACGGTAAAAGCGTGCTTCACCGGCGATCCTGCTGCGCGCATCAGTAATCCGCTGATCCAGCGCCAGATCCTCCCCGTTCTGCGGACCGGTCAGATCAGCAACGTTCACCTCAAAGACGGCAGCCAGCGCACTCAGGGTTTCCAGTCCCGGCCGCTCACCATTTTCAATACGCTGCACGGTGCGGGTGCTCAGTCCCGCCATTTCTGCCAGCTGTTCCTGTGACCACGCCCGTGCCAGGCGATGTTCTTTAAATCTGTTGATGCTGCTCATTCTTATTCTCCGAAGTAACAGACAGGAAGGAAAAGTGTGCGGCGGAACGTCCGGCAGTAACACGATCCTGACCCGACAGCAGCCTGACACCCGCATGACAGCAGTGTCGCAGCTACGCTGGCTGCCCGCGGGATGGCTAACCAGGCACGCGCATCAAACCCGGTTCTGCTGAGGGTGTCCCCTGATGAAACACCATTCGCCAGTTCTGACCCTCACGACGCCGCTCATCCTATTCTGAATTTAAACTAATGTTCGCGTTGACGGATGCAATGTGTTAAGAAAATTCCTACAATGCTTCTGATGATTATCTGACCATTTTCACGGAGCGACAGATGGCTGGTCATTTTGTACGCTGGACGGGCGACCCCGGCTTCCCGGCGAAAGATATGTGTATTCCCCAGGCGATTACCGACACGGCACAGCAGTTTGCTGACAAACGCCGTGGGCGATTTCTTGCCGCACGAACCCTGCTGGCACAGCTTATGCTGCGGGTTTATGGCATTCAGACACTGCCGCGCCTGATTATCCAGAGCAATGGACGTCCGGTGTTTGCTGACAGCGAACTGCCCGATTTCAGTATCGCCTATGCGGGAAATACGGTGGGCGTCCTGTTGGCCGAAGAAGGAGGACGTGCCGGTCTGGATATGGAGATCGTTCATGCGCGGAGCCGTCAGACGCAGGAGCAGCTGATTCAGGGATTAACCTCGGGCGAGATCGCCTGGATTAATGCCCAGCAGGATGCCATGGAAGCGGTGACGCAGATCTGGACGTTGCGGCAGAGCATTCTCAAGCTGACGGGAGAGGGTGATCGGGGACTGGATTCGCTGCGCCTGTTGCCGGGAGCGGGTCGGCTGCGATCGTCACTTTATCCTGATATCCAGGTGGTGTGCGATGCGGAGCCTGTGCTGGTCTGGTCGTGCGCGCTGTCGTCTGCGACCCAGCGTCTGCACCTGTGGGAGATGGATAGCGACTTTCAGTGGCGCGGATTACGCGAAATCGAGATGGGTAAGCCCAACATCGGGCCTCTTGCCCTGCGGCTGACCAGCCTGCCCAGCGAGCGCAGCCTGCATCCTGAAATGTAAAAAAGCCGCAACCCGAAGGTTGCGGCCCTGAATGTGCTTAGTGCCCGTCCACAAAAACAATCTTCAGAACAAACAGCAGCGCAACAATCACTACGCAGGGGCTGATTTCACGCCAGCGGCCGGTGCCGAGCTTCATTACGCAGTAAGCGATAAACCCCAGCGCAATGCCTTCGGTGATGGAAAAGCTGAAGGGCATCATGGCAGCGGTCACAAAGGCCGGAACGGCTTCGGTCAGATCATCCCAGCGCACGCGCGACAGGCTGGCGGTCATTAACACGCCTACATAAATCAGCGCGCCCGCAGCAGCGTAGGATGGCACCATTGCGGCCAGCGGTGACAGGAAGGTTACCAGCAGGAACAGCAGGCCGGTCACTACGGCCATCAGCCCGGTACGGCCCCCAATCGCCACGCCCGACGTGCTCTCGATATAGGCGGTCACGGATGAGGTGCCCGCCAGCGCGCCACTCACCGAACTAATGCTGTCGACATAAAGCGCCTGCTGCATGCGCGGGAAGGTGCCGGTTTCATCGGTCAGTCCCGCTTTATCGGTAACGCCGATCAGTGTGCCGGAGGAGTCGAACAGATTGACCAGCATAAAGGAGAAGATCACCCCCGCCATGCCAATGTTGAATGCGCCTTTAATATCGACCTGACCGACTACAGACGTTATCGATGGGGGTGCTGAAAACAGGCCGACAAACTTCACGTCGCCCAGCATCCAGCCGATGCCGGTGGTGATCACCATTGAGATCAACACCGCTGCGTGGATATTGCGTGATGCCAGAATGGCGATAATAAAGAAGCCGAGTGCGCCCAGCAGGACGCTGTGCGAGGTCAGATTCCCTACCGCCACCAGGGTATCGGGATTTGGTACGATAATGCCGGCATTTTTCAGCCCCATCATCGCGATAAACAGGCCGATACCGGCGGTGATGCCAACGCGCAGGCTCAGCGGGATATTGGCAATCATCCAGTAGCGCACCCGCAGCAGCGTCAGGATCAGCAGGCCAACCGCGCCCCAGAAAATCGCGCCCATACCGACCTGCCACGAATAGCCCATCGCCCCGACCACTACAAAGGCGAAGAAGGCATTCAGCCCCATTGCGGGTGCCAGCGCCACCGGCAGATTAGCAAACAGTCCCATCAGAATGCTGCCGAAGGCGGCGATCAGACAGGTGGTCACAAACACCGCCTGGGTATCCATGCCGGCGACGCCGAGGATCTGCGGATTGACGAAGACGATATAGACCATCGTCAGAAAAGTGGTGATACCCGCGATCACTTCGGTGCGCACTGTGGTGCCATGTTCCTGCAGCCTGAAGATGCGCTGCAAAACGCCTTGCTTGCTCATGCCATCCATCCAGAAGAAAAAATCATCGGCGCGTATCCTGGCGATTTTACCGGGGCAATACAATGATTTTTCGCAACCGATTGCCAGTCTCGCAATCTGCGCTGAGTGCGGTAGAGTGTGGAATACACCCCGAATCGAAGGATAGAGTCTGATGTCAGTAGAATGCGTCTTTTTTGATTGCGATGGCACGCTGGTCGACAGTGAGTTGCTCTGTACCCAGGCCTACGTTAACACCTTTGCCCGTTACGGCCTGGCGCTGTCGCTGCAGCAGATGTTTGAAAAGTATAAAGGCGTCAAACTCTACGACATCATTCGTGACGTGGGCGATGCGCATCAGGTAACGCTGCCGATGGAAGAGGTGGAAACAGCTTATCGCGCGGAAGTGGCAAGACTGTTTGATCTGCAACTGCAGCCCATCCCAGGCGCGAAAGCGCTGGTTGAGCAGATAAAAGTGCCGATGTGCGTAGTCTCAAACGGAACCGTAAAAAAGATGCAGCACTCGCTGGGCTTAACCGGCATGCTGCCGCTTTTCGAGGAGCACCTCTACAGCGGCTATGACATTCTGCACTGGAAGCCCGATCCGGAACTGATGTACCACGCTGCAGAACAGATGCAGGTGCCGATTGAGCGCTGCATTCTGGTGGATGACTCCGAAGCGGGCGCCCGCGCCGGTATCGCCGCTGGCATTCCTGTCTACTACTACTGCGCTGACCCGCACAACCCTGAACTGGACCACCCGCTGGTGACCCGCTTCGACGATATGGTGCAGCTGCCTGCGTTGTGGCGCGCCCGTGGCTGGGATCTGGTGTAGCGCTGGCCAGAATATGACACGCACCGTCTGGTTTTTAACCCTGCCTGGCGTGATGGCGCTGGATCTGACCGGCCCGGCTGAGACGCTGCAGCTGGCGGGCGATCGCTTTTCGCTGCGCTATATTGGTCCGCAGCCGGAGGTGGTCTGCTCCACCGGCATGACCATTGGCGGCATTGAACCCTTACCGGAACAGTTGCCAGAAGGGAGCCTTCTGGTGGTGCCGGGCGTCTATGATTCGCAGATCTGTTATGCCACACCACAGGCCGCAGAAGCACGCGACTGGCTGAGGCGCCAGAACGCCGCGCTGTGCGCGCAGACCTTTATGCTGGTCTGCGTCTGTTCGGGTGCGCTGCTGGCGGCGCAGGCGGGCATGCTCGATGATGTACTCTGCACCACTCATCATGATGTGATTGCCCGGCTGAAAGCGGCGGCTCCACGTGCACGGGTGCAAGAGAATCGGGTGTTTGTCGGGCATGAGAATATCTGGACCAGCGCGGGCATCACGGCCGGGATCGACCTGGCACTGCATCTGATCACTCAGCTTTGTGATACCCCCACCGCGCTGGCGGTGGCGCGGGAAATGGTGGTATGGTTTCGCCGCGCCGGTGACGACCCACAGCTTTCACCCTGGCTGCGTTATCGCAACCACATGCATCCGGCCATTCACCGCGCGCAGGATCTGATGATTGCCCATCCAGAGCATGGCTGGACGCTGACTGAACTGGCCGGACGCACCCACGTCAGCAGCCGCCATCTGGCGCGTCTGTTTCGTCAGCATCTGGGGATCAGCGTGCGGGAATACCATGAGCAGCTGCGGGTTGGCGTGGCGCGCCAGCGTCAGCAGCAGGGTGAGTCTGCCGAAAAAGCGGCGCTGGCGGCGGGGTTTTCATCGGCGCGCCAGCTACGACGCGCCCGCCAGCGTGAAGCCGATCAGCTGACGAAATGACGGGTATCGACGCGTTTCAGTGCCATTCCCAGCAGCAGGCTGCCGCCCAGCGTCAGCCCAAACACCCAGGGCAGGTCGAGCCAGGGACGCGACATATCATCGTAGTGATGCGTGCGCAGATAGTGAATGAAGAGCGCGTGAAAGCCGTAGATTGGCAGTGAATAACGGGCAATCAGCGTTAAACCGGGAAGAGTGCGCTGGTTCAGGCTGTTTTTAAACACGATCAGCAGGCTGATGGCGGCGATAAACACCAGCGGTCCGCAGTAAAGATACCAGGTATCGTTAAACGCGCCGTTGACGATCAGCGCCTTTTTCGTCCCCAGCGTAATACCAATCACACAGGCGATAAACAGTCCGGTAGCCAGCGGCGTCAGGCCGCGCCGGGTCGTATCCATGGTGCCAATCGCCCGTCCCAGTAGTGCATAGAGCAGGTAGTAAATGCTGTCACCGCTGACATAGAGGTTAACCGGCAGGAAATGAAACGGGCCCAGCGACTGACTGACCGTATTGGGGTTGGCGAGCACCGCCAGCACCAGCACCAGTAGCGCCACATAACGCGTCTGCACATTTTTTACCTGAATCAGCGGCGACATCAGATAGATGCCAATTAGCGCAAAGAAGAACCACAGGTGATAGAACACCGGCTTCTGCAGCATCTTCAGGATCGACCGTCCTTCGCTGATCGGCGTCAGCCAGGTGATATAGGCCAGCGAGACCGCGCTGTAGAACAGCAGACAGAGCACCAGCCTGACCATGTGGCGCGGCTGGGCGCTGCGTTCGCCGAAAAACAGATAGCCGGAGATCATAAAGAACAGCGGAACGCAGACGCGTGATGCCGAGTTCAGCAGATTCGCCACATCCCAGGTGGTGCCCGTCACCGCCATCGGCCCGGTGATATACCAGGTGGTGGTGTGAATCACGATCACCATCAGGCAGGCGACCGCGCGTAAATTATCTATCCAGTAAATCTTCTGCGGCATGGCGTCCTCTTGCGCATCGCTCCGTGCGCCAAAGGGTAGTCAAATGCGACCAGAGCAACAACTGCTGCCAACAGGATTCAGAGGCATCTGTATGCCAGCGCCCGGAATCACCGCGAAAACGTGCCGGTTGCGCCTGGGATTTACGGCTGCACATCGTGCGGTCAAAGGGTATACTGTCGGCCTCTTTTTTTAATCTAACCGAAGCGCGTGCACACTCAACATGCAAAAGTTTGATACCAAAACCTTTCAGGGGCTGATCCTGACCTTGCAGGATTACTGGGCGCGTCAGGGCTGCACCATTGTCCAACCGCTGGACATGGAAGTGGGCGCTGGCACTTCACACCCGATGACCTGCCTGCGCGCACTCGGCCCGGAGCCGATCGCCGCCGCCTACGTGCAGCCATCACGCCGTCCTACCGATGGTCGCTACGGTGAAAACCCGAACCGTCTGCAGCACTATTACCAGTTCCAGGTGATCATCAAACCGTCACCGGACAACATTCAGGAGCTCTATCTCGGCTCGCTGAAAGAGCTGGGTATGGATCCGACGGTGCATGACATTCGCTTCGTGGAAGATAACTGGGAAAACCCGACGCTGGGTGCCTGGGGACTCGGCTGGGAAGTGTGGCTCAACGGCATGGAAGTGACGCAGTTCACCTACTTCCAGCAGGTTGGCGGCCTGGAGTGTAAGCCGGTGACCGGCGAGATTACCTACGGCCTGGAGCGTCTGGCGATGTATATCCAGGGCGTCGACAGCGTTTACGATCTGGTCTGGAGCGACGGCCCGCTGGGCAAAACCACCTACGGCGATGTGTTCCATCAGAACGAAGTGGAGCAATCCACCTATAACTTCGAATACGCCGACGTCGATTTCCTCTTTACCTGCTTCGAGCAGTACGAGAAAGAGGCGCAGCATCTGCTGGCGCTGGAAAAACCGCTGCCACTGCCCGCCTACGAACGCATTCTGAAAGCGGCACACAGCTTCAACCTGCTGGATGCCCGCAAAGCGATCTCGGTAACAGAGCGTCAGCGCTATATTCTGCGCATTCGTACCCTGACCAAAGCCGTGGCTGAAGCTTACTACGCCTCTCGCGAGGCAATGGGCTTCCCGATGTGCAATAACAAAAAGTAAGAGGCAGCCATGACTGAACAAACCTTCCTGGTGGAGATCGGCACCGAAGAGCTGCCACCAAAAGCCCTGCGCAGCCTGGCAGAAGCCTTTGCCGCGCAGGTCACCGCTGAACTGGATGCCGCCAACCTGAGCCACGGCGAGGTCAGCTGGTTTGCTGCACCGCGTCGTCTGGCACTGAAAGTGGCAAACCTGAGCGCCTCACAACCCGATCGGGAAGTGGAGAAGCGCGGTCCGGCTGTTTCCGCAGCGTTTGATGCTGATGGCAACGCCACCAAAGCCGCCGAAGGCTGGGCGCGTGGTAACGGCATTACTGTCGATCAGGCTGAACGCCTTGCCACCGATAAAGGCGAATGGCTGGTTTACCGCGCTCAGGTCAAAGGCGAAGCCGCTCAGGCGCTGCTCCCTGCGATGATTGCGACCGCACTCAGCAAGCTGCCAGTGCCCAAACTGATGCGCTGGGGCGACAGCGATGTGCAATTCGTTCGTCCGGTTCACACTGTGACGATGCTGCTGGGCGATGAGCTGATCCCTGGCACCATTCTGGGCATTAAGTCAGACCGGGTTATTCGCGGTCACCGCTTTATGGGTGAAAGCGAAATCACGCTCGACAACGCCGATCAGTACCCTGATGTGCTGGAAAAACGCGGCCAGGTCATTGCAGACTATCAGGTTCGCAAAGCGATGATTAAAGCCGATGCAGAAGCAGCCGCACGTCGCTTAGGCGGCAACGCCGATATCAGTGACAGCCTGCTGGAAGAGGTGACGTCGCTGGTGGAGTGGCCGGTGGTCCTGACCGCGACCTTTGAAGAGAAATTCCTCAAAGTGCCTGCGGAAGCACTGGTCTACACCATGAAAGGCGATCAGAAATATTTCCCGGTGTATGACAATGACGGCAACCTGATGCCGAATTTCATTTTCGTCACCAACATCGAATCCAGCGAACCACGCCAGATCATCTCCGGCAACGAAAAAGTGGTACGTCCACGCCTGGCCGATGCGGAGTTCTTCTTTAACACCGACCGCAAAAAGCGTCTGGAAGATCATCTGCCGCGTCTGGAGACCGTCCTGTTCCAGAAAGAGCTGGGCACGCTGCGCGATAAAACCGACCGCATTCAGGCTCTGGCGGGCTGGATTGCCGGTGAAATTGGCGCCGATGTGAATCACGCCACCCGCGCAGGCCTGCTGTCGAAGTGTGACCTGATGACCAACATGGTCTTTGAGTTCACCGACACGCAGGGCGTGATGGGCATGCACTATGCGCGTCACGACGGCGAAGCAGAAGATGTGGCGGTCGCGCTGAACGAGCAGTACCAGCCGCGCTTTGCCGGTGATGATCTGCCGTCAAGCCCGGTTGCCTGTGCGCTGGCGATTGCTGACAAAATGGATACGCTGGCCGGTATTTTTGGCATCGGTCAGCATCCAAAAGGCGACAAGGATCCGTTCGCACTGCGTCGTGCGGCGCTGGGCGTGCTGCGTATCATCGTTGAGAAGAACCTGCCGCTCGATCTGCAAACCCTGACTGAAGAAGCGGTGCGTCTGTATGGCAGCAAGCTGAGCAACACCCGCGTGGTCGATGATGTGATCGACTTTATGCTGGGTCGCTTCCGCACCTGGTATCAGGAAGAGGGTCACAGCATCGACACGCTGCAGGCCGTTCTGGCGCGTCGTCCGACCCGTCCGGCTGACTTTGATGCACGCATGAAAGCGGTGTCGCACTTCCGTACGCTGGAAGCAGCCTCAGCACTGGCGGCGGCGAACAAGCGCGTCTCTAACATTCTGGCGAAATCGACCGAAACGCTGAATGAGAGCGTGCAGGCGTCGCTGCTGAAAGAGAACGAAGAGATCCAGCTGGCGACCTTTGTCACCGCGCTGAGCAGCAAGCTGCAGCCTTACTTCGCGGAAGGCCGCTATCAGGATGCGCTGGTCGAACTGGCTCAGCTGCGTACTGCGGTAGATAACTTCTTCGATAAAGTGATGGTTAACGCCGACGATCAGGCGGTGCGGGTCAATCGCCTGACGCTGCTGTCAAAACTGCGAGAGCTGTTCCTGCAGGTCGCGGATATCTCGCTGCTGCAGTAATGTGATTAGCGGTGCGAAAAAGGGACGAGCAATCGTCCCTTTTTTTTATGGAATTTTTTGGGCCGGGATAGCCTGAGTATACGTATGCTTTTTCGTAAATCCGGGGGTTAAGCGTGACGACCTGAGCGAAGAGCAGCGGCAGACGATCAGCGCTCTGGGGACGCTGGCGGCGGGACTTGCGGGTGGAGGCGTGGGTGACAGTACGGCGGATGTTGTGGCGGGTGCTCAGGCGGGGGAAAATGCGATTGAGAATAACTCGCTCAATGATGGCTGGAACAGCATGTTGTCATCAGGAACAAATGATTACGGACTGACCGTAGGCTCGTGGAATCAGTATGGCAAGGACAATAATCTGACACCAGAAAAAATTCAGGAAGGGATGAATCATATTGCTATTGGTGAAGGGCCTTCCTGGGGGACTGAATATAAGGTTAAACCTAATGGAAAAGTTGAAGTTTCAGGTGGCGTGGGACTTGCTTTGAAAAGAGGATATGAGATTAATAATGATTACTTCTCTATTTCTACAGGATACACTAAAGAATTTGGTATTAAGGCTGGAGCTTCAATCGGTATTGACTTTGGTCCATATTTCCCGGGATTGTTTGGAGACTTAAATCGTGATTATTCAACTAGCGTCGGTTTTGGTCCCGGTTCTGTAGGAAATGTCTGGCGGGAAAGATGGCATTGGTATTTCGTTTTCTACTGGACTGGCAATTGGTTTTACAGGTTCTGCTATTGATTCCTATGATAAAAAAATAGATATGAACGGTGACTCCACTAAGGAAATATACCGCTATGATTTCGAATGATATTATTTTCAATGTTTCATCCTTTATGTTGTTATGTTTTTTATTGTTATGGGGTGGTTGTTTTTTTATTTTTGTTTATAAAAATCTTGGTGGCGCTAAGGTAGGTAAGGACTCCATGCTTTATTTCAATTATATGTTTTTTAAACGGGATGCTTTATCAAACTGTGCATTGGTTTTTCTTGTTCTTGGATATATGTCTGCAGCGATAGCGGAGTATCGAAGGGGGGCGGATGAATTATTGTTAATGTCTAATTTTTCCGGAGGACTTGCATTTTTTCTTTTTGCATTGTACGGGAAGTATTTCCACCAAGGATTTACTGATGATAAAAGCCCCTTTTATTTCATAAAGGTTTTTTTGACAAAAACAGATCTATCCTTTGGCTCGATTTTTCTCTGGCTATCAAGACTGGCTTATACAGCATGGTTAATTGTAGTTCTTTGCAATTAAAAAGTAATCTTGCATTAGTTGCACTACACTATATTGCTGCCGGAAAAAGGTCGCAGAGCAGTTGCTGGAAATCGGGGTAAAAGCAGGGCCTGCCGGACTGGCCATTAAAGATGTAGCTGATAAAATGCCCTCCAATGACTGGAGCGTCTTGTCACCCTGTAGATAATGGATAACGATGAGATTATTGGGAAGTATCTGAGTTCGTTGCAGGATTAGTATGCCCATTTAAATACTGGTGGTGCTCAACTTGCAGGCACAGAAAACATTGGCAAACTGGTAAATCCAGTTCAGGATGAAAATAAAGGGACGTCGTTAGTTACGCCAGCTAGATCTGGTGAGCAAGTAGCAAGCCATACGGAGAATATTGAAGGCGCGCTGAATACGGATGGAAGTATTACGGAAACACCGATTGCGGAGCAGAATACGGCTGATCTGGCTTATTTATTTGAAGACAGTAAATATGTTCCTGGCCCTAAAGATGCTATAGGCGGCTTGAGAACACCAATGGATTTAAGTGATTCTAAAGCTCAATATTTCTTTAATAAATCAATTCAATTAGGTGAGCAGCGTTAAGTTGGAATGATTTTTTTGCATCTTTCTTTAAATCTGGATAGGTCGGTGGCCTTATCCTGGGTATCAGAATCTGTATAAAAATGTGGTTAAAGAAAAGAAAAAAGCAGAAATTCCCACCTGAATAAACACTCAATCCCGGCCTTTAAATGCCGGGATTTTTTTACCTGCCGATCACTCCTTAGCCAGCCGGATAATCAGTTGGCCCTGTTCGGCGATAATGCTGACTGGCTGACTGGCTGACTGGCTGACTGGCTGACTGGCTGACTGGCTGGCCTTTGACGAATCCCCACTGCTCCAGCCATCGTCCTTTGATGGTCAGTTGAGGTAATGGATTCGGTCTGCCGCCGTTGGGGCGGTAACCGACGACGCTTTTACGTGCTTGGGGTACAGCGGGTTCTGACGTAGAATCTCTTCCAGCCATAATTAACTCCGATTCAGTTAGTTGTGGTCAGCGGGCTGTTGGTGTTCCACCACCTTCAGTCCGCGCTAAAAGTCTCTCGTTACGTTCTTCCTTTACTGTTTTCTTCTGTTCACATATATATCGTCTGCTTCGTAAGTCTGCTGAACGCTAAGTAATAGATTGCGAGGCGTCTCTGGCAAACGAATTATTTTTCACTTTGCCATTTCGTTTACATCTTCTTCTCAATATTCTTTTCAGCAACTGCAATCAGCCGCTTATTCATAATAGCGTGGTGATTTTCGGCATCACTATTGTCGGCATCACTATAAGAGTGGAATGGGGATGACAGAGAAAGGGATGACAGGCATGATGACAACACAAATGACACCACACGAGAGTCCGGCCATGAGCACTATCCACTTCAGAATCGATGACGACGTTAAACGACTCGCCATGCGGGCAGCCGAGCGCCAGAAGAAGACGCTGACTGAGGTTATGCGTCAGCGAGCGGAAGAGCTGGCTGCTGAAGAGCGGCAATATCAGGAGGGTAAACATGATGCATGGCTGGAAGAGCAAATAACGGCGGCGTTCAGTCGTTATGATGCCGGTGAAAGTGAGTTCATCAGTAACGATGAAATGAATGCCCGCATGGAAGAGCTGAAAGCGCAGGCCGCGCGGGGAACATTGTGATATCAGCCGTTCAATGGGAAAAACAGGCGCAGGCGGACAGGGAGACGATATTTCGTTATCTGTATCGTGAGGCTGGCGTACGGGTAGCCAGTGCAACAGACGTTAAGTTTATCCGTATGGCCAGTCTGCTTAGCGAAAACCCCCTGGCGGGCACTAAAGTCAGCACAGAAAAACAGCGTAAGCTGGCAGTCCCACGCTTTCCCTTTATCATTCTCTATGTGGCTGAAACAGATGGGGTTCGTATTCTGCGTATACTGCATACATCCCGAAAAATAACAGGCCGCTATCAAAGATAGTCAGCCAGTTACTTGTGTCTCAGAAAGTCAGATATAAGGACGTCCTCAGAAAGAACGGCGCGCTTCAGAGCTGGATTAGACAATTAGCCCCAAAACCGTATCTTTGAATCCAGCCACCTGCCAGCTACAGCACCCATCACGCCGCAGGCGGCGTTGTCCGCGCAAAGCTCTCGCGCTGAAACAGCGTTTCCGCCAGCTTCACCAGCGCCGGTCGTTCGACACACCAGTTTGGCACCACGCGGCGGAAATTGAGATAGCCGATCATGCAGCCGGTGGCGATATCCGCCAGATTGAGCTGGCCGTTGTTCAGCCATTTTCCTTCAGCGGCCACGGCTTCCAGCATGTCGAGGCTGCGCTTAATCTTTTCACGGTTACGCAGCAGGACCTCTTCGGACTGCAAATTACCCGGACGCATCTGCTCGCGAACAATCACCAGCGCAGCATCGCTGACGCCATCTGCCAGCTTCTCCAGCTGACGGATGTTGAGCGACTTAAGCGGATCGGCAGGCAACAGGGCCGGCTCCTCACCGCGCAGTTCCAGAAATTCCGCGATGATGCTGGAGTCGAACCAGATTTGCTTATCGTCAGCGACCAGCGCCGGAACTTTGCCCAGCGGATTGTAGTGCGGCACGTGACTGTCATCGCTGTAAGGCGATGCATTAACGAATTCAAACGTGATGCCTTTTTCCAGCAGGATAATCGAAATCTTACGCACAAACGGGCTGGTATAGCTGCCAATCAGTTTCATCAGGTTCTCCGGATTCAGTGACTATTCGCCAGGAAACATAAAAGGATTGAGACTGCTGCGCGCGAAGCCTTCCTGCTCCATTTTTGCATCCAGTATCAGCGACGCCAGGTCATCGGCCACCGGTTCAATGGCCGGATCGTTCTCCTGATAGAGCATCTTCAGATAGGTGCCGCAGTCGCCACAGCTTTCCGCCTTCACGGCTGCTTTCTCGCTGCTGAGCGACCAGTAGTGCAGGTCACGGGACTGTTCGCACTGGGTACATTTGCTGCCCACGACATGCCATTCACTTTCGCACAGATTGCAGTGCAGATAACGCGCGCTTTCATGACTGCCCATATGAACGATGCTGGCGACCGGCATACTGGCGCAGACCGGACAGAACTGACGCTGATTCCCCATTTCAGCGTGTGCCTTACCGGGTATCAGGGCTGCCATCTGCGCCCAGTAGAGCGAGAGTGCCGCCCAGATAAAGGGCGCTTTATCGTTGCTCACCTGTGCATACTCGCCGGTAAACAGCGCACCGGCCAGTGTCTCCAGTTCTGTGGCTGAGGCCTTCTCCAGATTCTCCAGCACCGCCAGCGCCTGACCGCTCATCTCCGGCTTCAGCTCAGCAATCAGCGAGTGCAGCAGCCGTTGCCAGTGTGGATCGCGCGGCAGAGTATGGATGTTCAGCGGTGGCTTGCCCTCGCTGGCGCTCTGCGTCAGTCGGGCATGCAGATCGAGATGCAGAGGATGGTCATACAGCACAATCTCCTGCGCTTCAGCGATCACCGCCGCAAAGCGCAGATAATCGCCGAGTGGATTTTTCGCCGCAAGATCGCGCAGTCGCGCGGCACGACGGCTGTATAAATTTTTCAACCGTGGAAAAAGTAACGGCGGAATCATCTCCTCCGTTGTTTTTTCGCCTTTCTCCAGCGGATCCTGCGGGATTATACGAATACTCATCAGGGGCGTTTTTCCTGTTTTATTGGCGAATTACGCCGCTCACGATATCCACAAGGATAATGCTGTCTGGCTCATTAAGAGCATATTCAGCTTTCTACCCTCGCGGCCAGTTTGCCTCTGACCCATAATGCGGCATAAACGGGCACCATAATGACGATGATCAACGTCACTGCCGAAACAGAATGCACAATCAGTGCCAGCCGACTCAGCGGAATGACAAAGGCATCTGAAAAGTACGGTCCCCGGATCACAATGCCGCTGGCAGGCGGCAGTACTAAGCTGATGATAGCAGTCCAGAACACACTCTTCTGACCAAAGTTCTTTTTACGGGTGTCTCCTGCCTCTTTATTCACTGTAATCTGATGAATCTCTCTGGCCCGTTAAAGGGTAAGGCGACGGATTGGCATGTGTTTCGGGTTCCCCAAAACATCCGCATTAACACCCCAGTGATTTGCAGATTTTCCCGGCGTTAACACATGAAAAAGACCTTTTCTCATGGGGCCGCCAGCAGGCAGGGCGACAGTTATTTTCACTGAAGAAACCGCATCAATTGCCTCGCTGTTTATTTGCGCTCTCGGGGGCTAAAAGGCAGAATCAGGGCGCGTCTATGCTCTGCATTACCGGGCACCGAATGAGATCATCTCTTAACAACAGGTTATATTTTTGAAAGCTATCCAGCCTGATTCAGGCGAAGATTTAATAATTCAAACCGGCGTTAGCAGGACGCAGGTGTGGCAGCGCGCCAGTCTGACCGATGCACAGGATGACTGGCTGGCAGACGAAGTTCCGGTGGCGCTGGTCTATAACGGTATATCACACGTGGTGATGATGACCACGCCCAAAGACCTGGAGGCTTTTGCGCTGGGCTTTTCGCTATCAGAGGGCATTATCGACGCACCTGGCGACATTTTCGGCATGGATATTGTGCCGGGCTGTCACGGTATTGAGGTGCAGATTGAGCTGTCCAGCCGCCGCTTTATGGCGCTGAAAGAACAGCGTCGCGCGCTGGCAGGCCGGACCGGCTGCGGCGTGTGCGGTGTTGAACAGCTGGACCAGATTGGCAAGCCGCTCTCTCCGCTGCCGTTTACCCAGACCTTCGCGCTGGACCACCTGGATCGGGCGCTGGGCCAGCTGAAAGATTATCAGCCGGTCGGACAGAAAACGGGCTGCACCCATGCTGCTGCGTGGATCCAGCCTGATGGTCAACTGGCGGGTGGCTGTGAAGATGTGGGGCGCCATGTGGCACTGGATAAGTTGCTGGGTTATCGCAGTCAGGCTGCGTGGGGACCGGGCGCGGTGCTGGTCTCCAGCCGCGCCAGTTATGAAATGGTGCAGAAGTCTGCCATGTGCGGCGTAGAGATCCTGTTTGCGGTCTCGGCGGCGACCCGCCTGGCGGTTGAGGTGGCTGAGCGCTGCAACCTGACGCTGGTTGGATTCAGTAAACCTGGCCGCGCCACGGTCTACAGCCATCCTCAGCGACTGCGTTAAACCACCATTACCGCTGGCAATGTCTGCTGCAACGCCTCAAGGGCGGCACCGTTGTCGCCGCCACTGTCAGTAATCAGCAGGGAGATCGCCTGCGGCGGCGCGTAAACCGTGCGGCTGACCACGCCGAGTTTGGTGTGATCGGCCAGCAGATAGCAGGCAGCGGATTGCTGCACCATTGCTCTGGCGATAGCCGCTTCGTGCGGGTGAAAACTGCTGCCACCGCACTCTGCGTCAATCCCTACTGGAGATAGCAGCGCGACATCGGCTCGGTAGCGAATAATCTCGCCAACGGTGATTTCGCCGCGCGTCTGTTGCGCACCCGCCGACATCGTCCCACCCAGCAAAATAATCTGATTATTCAACGGCTGGTTTTCTTCTCCAGCGCTCAGTGCCAGCGCGGCCTGCAGGCTGTTGGTCACTATCGTCAGGCCGGAAAGGGCGTGTAACTCCTCTGCCAGCAGCGTGGTGGTGCTGCCCGCATCAAGAAACAGCGTCTGTCCGGGCTGCAGCAATTGCGCAGCGGCGCGGGCGATTGCGCGTTTCTCCCGGGTCTGGGTGCTGCGACGTTCCGTGAGCGGCGGTTCAGCCTGGGTTTCAATGGCCACCAGGCCACCGTGGACGCGGCGTGCCAGACCCAGCGCTTCCATCTCAATGATGTCGCGGCGCGCAGTTTCGCGTGACACCCCCAGCTCCCTGATAATGCGCTCGGTACTGACCTGGTTTAGTCGGGTCAGTAAGGCACGGATGCGATGAAGGCGCGTTTCCTGCAGCATAGAGAAATCCTTATAAAGCGCGAAGAGCATGGATGATACGCCAGTGACGCGAAAGATTCTGTCTGGATCAGAGAGCAAGCTTAGCGCGGCGGCTTGCTGGCGTCATGTGTATTTTATTGCTTTTGTGTATTTGGTTGCATTTTAGATTCAGGCAGGCATGATACAGGAGTCCGCTCTTCTTCCTTCATCCTTGTAACGGGAGTCAATATGGCCACGCGTTCCACCATTATGGATACCAACAGTTTTCGTGCTGAACATGCCGATGCGCTCGACAGTGACACACGCAAACTGACCGATAAACGCAGCAAAGTGCTTGGCGAATCCTATCGCCTGTTCTATCGCAAACCGGTTCATCTGGTGCGGGGTGAAGGGCAATATCTGTGGGACGCAGCGGGCGATAAATATCTCGACGTTTACAACAACGTGGCGAGCATTGGTCATTGCCATCCGGCCGTGATTGAGGCGGTGACGCAGCAGATGAAAATGCTGAACACCCACACGCGTTACCTGCATGAAAAGATTCTGGATTACAGTGAAGCGCTGCTGGCAACGACACCTGCGGCGATCGATCGCGCGATGTACATGTGCACCGGATCGGAAGCCAACGATCTGGCGATTCGCGTGGCGCGCGCGTTCAGCGGCGGTACCGGAATTATCGTCAGTAAAGAGGCCTATCACGGCACCAGTGAGCTGACCTCCGGCGCGTCTCCGGCACTGGGCAGTGGACAGCCACTGGCACCGACCACGCGGCTGGTGATGCCGCCAGATGCCTACCGTGTGGATGCGCCCGACCTGGGTGACTGGTTCGCAGACCAGATTCAGCAGCAGATTGATGACATGGCGGCGCACGGCATTAAATTTGCCGGTTTCCTGGCGGACTCGATTTTCTCCTCGGACGGCGTTCTGCCCAATCCACGCGGCTTCCTGAAAAAAGCGATTGAGGTGGTGCATGCCAACGGCGGCATTTTTATTGCCGACGAAGTTCAGCCTGGCTTTGGCCGAACTGGCGACGCGTTCTGGGGCTTTGGTCGCCACGATGTGGTGCCTGATGTGATTACCACTGGCAAGCCGATGGGCAATGGCATTCCGGTTTCCGGACTGCTGGCAAAAAGTGATGTGCTGGCAGCCTTCAGCGATTCGATTCCCTACTTCAATACCTTTGGGGGGAATCCGGTCGCGATGGCGGCGGCGCAGGCGGTGCTGAACGTGATTACCGAAGAGGGATTACAGGAACACAGCCGCGTGGTCGGCGCGAAGCTTCTGGCTGAGCTGCGAACCCTGATGGATCGCTATGAGTGTGTGGGGGATGTGCGCGGTGCCGGACTGTTTATCGGCTTTGAACTGGTCACCGATCGTCACAGCAAAACGCCGGACAAAACGCTGGCGCTGGATTTGATTGAGAAGCTTCGTGAACATCGTGTGCTCACCTCGGTCGCCGGTCCGTATGGGAATGTGCTGAAACTGCGTCCACCACTGGCTTTCCAGGAGAGCGATATCGACTGGCTGGTTGGCGCACTCGATAGCGCCCTGCGCGAGCTGGGTCAGTAACGCGCAGAGCAGGGCCGACGCGGCGTTCAGGCGGGAGGCGTGCTGGCTGATAGCCTGGCATCAGCGTGCTGCTCTCCCTGCCTGGCACGTCTGAAAAGGCAGAGCCAGCATCAGCACACTGTAAAAACAACGGGTTGCTAATGCCGGCTTTCGCAAATCCTTATGGTTAATAGGGCATTGATTACCCTTTTACGCTACATGAATTTAACTATAATGATTCGACTGCTTACGCGGCACGTCCCGAATTCGTCGTGCTGCTCAAACTAAATGGAGAGGAAGAACATGAGTTATTCACTGCCATCCCTGCCTTACGCATACGACGCACTGGAACCGCATTTCGACAAGCAGACGATGGAGATCCATCACACCAAACACCACCAGACCTATGTGAACAACGCTAACGCCGCGCTGGAAGGTACTGAATTTGCTAATCTGCCGGTAGAAGAGCTGATCACCAAACTGGATCAGCTGCCAGCAGACAAAAAAGGCCCACTGCGTAACAACGCAGGCGGTCACGCTAACCACAGCCTGTTCTGGAAAGGCCTGAAAACCGGTACCACGCTGCAGGGTGACCTGAAAGCGGCTATCGAGAAAGATTTCGGTAGCGTGGAAAAATTCCAGGAAGAGTTCGAGAAAGCCGCTGCGACCCGTTTCGGTTCTGGCTGGGCATGGCTGGTTAAGAAAGGCGACAAACTGGCTGTGGTTTCTACCGCAAACCAGGATAACCCGCTGATGGGTGAAGCGGTTGCCGGCGTTTCTGGCTTCCCGATCATCGGTCTGGATGTGTGGGAACACGCTTACTATCTGAAGTATCAGAACAAGCGTCCTGACTACATCAAAGCGTTCTGGAACGTGGTTAACTGGGACGAAGCGGCAGCCCGCTTCGCTGCTGCTCAGTAAGTTAACAAAGCGTAAACGCAATGAAGATAAACCGGTGAAATTTATTTCGCCGGTTTTTTTTATCTCTATTTTGTGTATTCCAGATTCGGACCCGAAGTCATCAGATATGAGTTTTAATGTTATTCCGCATTAACCTGCCGTTGATATTGACTATGTTATTTTCAGTGACATTCTTGTTTAACTCATTGTGTGTCGCTGACTATGTCAATTATAACTACTCAGGAAAATACGACCGAATCCTCTGCTTCTCTTTTTTTTCAGTTAATTAGCGGGAAATATGTTCCGGATAAACTCTGGAAAAGTAAACGTTTCCGCCTGAAATTTGTGTTAAGAACCTTAATATCGCCACTGACGACGCTGCATTATCTGGACGCGTTGTCGCATTTACCGCAACTCCCGCTGCTGATGAGCACGCAGGGATTGTTGCCCGCTAAGCTGCACCGGCCCTATCTGCGTTCAGGACTGAGCATTGCAGCACGTGCGCAGGCGATACTTGATCATTACAGCCTGATAAATAATCTGGAAAATCCTATGCTGCGCCAGCTGTTGCAAAGCGCTACGGATAATCCACTGGCCACACTGACCGGTAAAAATGGCGAAAACTTTATCCTCTCGTGCAGCTCTGGTTATTTCGACCGGGAAGGGGAAGTGACACTGGTATTGCGTTATAACGACGAAATTATTGCGTCGCTCTCATTTTCTATTCTCAACGAAAATAGCCAGCGCACCCTGTTAATTGGTGGACTACAGGGGCCGCGGAAACATATCAATAATGAGATGATCCGCGAGGCGACCAAAGCGGCTCACGGTCTCTTTCCAAAGCGTCTGTTAATGGAAGCGGTATTTATTGTTGCGAAGCAGTGCGGTGTGGAAAATATTCTGGCGGTAGGTGATGAGACACATGTCTTCCGCAGTCTGCGTTATCGCCATAGCAAAGGGGATAAGTTCTTTGCCAGCTACAGTGAATTCTGGCTGTCGCTGAGCGGTGAAGCGCGCAAAGATGGGATGTTTACTCTGCCGCTGAGCCTGCCGCGCAAGACACTGGAGGAGATCGCCAGTAAGAAGCGGGCAGAGTATCGCCGTCGCTATGAACTGCTGGATGCGCTGGCGGAGCAGGTGTACGCCGCCGCTGGCGAACGCAAAGCCGATGTCGATCAGGCAGCTGCCTGATCGACTCCGTCAGAATGCGGTTTTAGCGAAGCCGGTCATCGCTGTCAGACCCATCTCACGTCCCAGCGCGGTCATTGGATGCACCACCACCAGGCCGCGCACGCTTTTTTTCAGCGCGCCCAGATTTGCCTGCTCTTTCTTGGTAATTTCGCGGCTGAAGCCCATTTTCTGCAGCTTCTGCGCTTCGGCACTGAGTTTTTCAACCCGCTGACCGCGCAGGCGCTCAATCTCAATGACCAGCGCTTCTTTCTCTTTCAGCAACGCGCCCAGTTTCTCGACATCACCCGATTCAAGTAGCTGCGGTTCTTTGCGGTTCAATGCGTCCAGCTTATCGCTGAGAAGTTTGATTTCGTTCTTTTCTTGCTCTTTCATGACAACAACTCGTTGAGGAAAACAGGGCAAGGATACACCAAATCTGGCGCATATTCCCGTTCAGGTTAAGACGAAAAAGGCGCCGTGATGGCGCCTGACAGGATCAGCTACCGGACTTTTTAAACGCCTGCTTCATACTGATGCGCGCGATCAGCTCGGTGAGTGACAGGACCATGGTGGAGCGCACCATCTGCAGATAGCGCTGCTGCTGCATACTGCGCAGCTCGGGATCTTCAGTATTAAACACCGGCGCGGGTGGCCAGGCCGTGACACAGTGCAGTTCCCCAAACGGGCCGAGAATCTCGTCGTCAGTAAAACGATAATCGCCGTGGTCGTGATTCAGCTCTTCGCGCAGCGCCAGCAGCAGTTCACCATCTTCATATTCGTGCCGGCTGATGACGCCAAGTCCGTAAATCAGCTTCAGGCGAACCGAGAGTTCGCCCAAAGGGCCATTACCCAGCAGCAGCGGTTCTACGGCATATTTAACCGCATAGTCATCTTTGCGGAACACCTGCAGCACCAGCAGATTGACGGCTTCAGCCAATAGCTCAACGGCGGCGATCAGAAAGCTTCTCACCGAACGACCGGCGTTCAGGCGCTCAAGCACCCGGTTCTCAAAAGCCTGCTTCTCTTCCATTATTGCCTGCATGGGTTCAATACCGCCGTTGGGCGCAGGCGAACTGCGCCCGGCTTGCGTCACTAACACGTGCGCATTATGCCATAGCGTGCCAGGCGCTCACCACAGAAGCCACCACTTCGCTGTCGGCATCCAGTCCTGAAATCTCAGCCAGCGTAGCCTGCGGGCCTTTTTCTGCCAGCAGCGCGGCCAGTTCCTGTGCCTGCGGGTCCTGATCGCTGTGATAGTGCATGGCAGCAGCAATACCCTGCACCAGGCTGGCGTGCGGTAAACCATACTCCAGTGTGCCCAGCGTGGGCTTAATCAGGCGATCGCCCGCGCTGAGTTTACGCAGCGGCTGACGGCCTACGCGCTCAACATCATCTTTCAGATAAGGATTTTCAAAACGACCCAGTATTTTCTGGATATAGGCCGCATGTTTTTCCGCGTCAAAACCGTAACGTTTAATCAGTACCGCGCCACTCTCTTCCATTGCGCCTTTCACTACGGCCCGGATTTTTTCATCAAGGATGGCGTCACGAATGGTCTGGTGACCCGCCAGCTGGCCGAGGTAGGCGGTAATGGCGTGACCGGTGTTCAGGGTGAAGAGTTTACGCTCAACAAAGGCCATCAGATTGTCGGTCAGTTCCATGCCAGGAATGGCTGGCAGGTCACCTTTAAACTGGGTTTGATCGACGATCCATTCGCTAAAGGTTTCAACGGTCACTTCCAGTGGATCGGTGCTGCCTGCTTCAGAAGGGGGCACGATGCGATCGACAGCGGAATCCACAAAGCCGACATGCTCTTCCAGCCAGGCGTGATACTGCGCCGGCAGCGCCTTCAGCACATGCTGTTTTAGCTGGCTGGTGCCGCGCACCATATTCTCACAGGCGATGATATTTAATGGACGGGTGTTACCGTTGTCGCTGCGTTTTGCCAGGCCTTTTGCCACACTGGCGGCAATACGCTCCAGAATCTGCGGACCCACGGCGGTGGTAACAAGATCGACGTCAGAGACCAGGGTGATGATCTCATCGCTGGTGCTGTTTACGGCACTGACGCCTTTAACGGTTTCCACTTTGGCCTGTTCGCCAACCACATGAACGGGATACTCATGACGCGCGTTCAGTGCATCCAGCACCGTCTGATTCACATCAGCAAAAACCAGTTCGATACCTGCATCAGCCAGTAATTTGCCGATAAAGCCGCGACCAATGTTTCCTGCTCCGAAATGTAACGCTTTCATAATTTTTGACCCATATCAAATGACGATGGGGCGGGCAAACCCGCCCCAGGAAATCGGGACGGGCATGACCGCCCCAGGGAAAGAATTGCTCTGAATTACGCGACGGCAGGCTTGCCTGACAGCAGATCCAGCACTTCCTGCACGCGGGTGGTGTTCGCCAGCTTCTCAATCACGCTGTCATCATCCAGCGCATTGGTCAGGCTGGTAATCACCTGAATGTGCTCGTTATTACGGGCAGCAATACCAATCACCAGGCGCGCGACGTCATCTGGCTCTTCGCCAAACAGGACGCCTGCCGGATACTGACAGAACACCACGCCAGTTTTCAGCACGCGATCTTTCGCTTCAACGGTCCCGTGCGGCACCGCAATCGACTCACCGAGGTAGGTCGGCGTCAGTTTTTCACGCGCCAGCATCGCGTCAACATATTCTGGCTCTACATAACCGCCTTTCACCAGCTGTTCACCAGCAAAACGAATCGCCTGTTCTTTGTTGCTGGCGGTCAGGCCGAGGAAGACGTTATCTGCACCCAGTTTAAACAGGTGTGCGTTGCCTTCATCGTAACTGTCAGAGAGCGCAGTGGTGACCGTTTGACTATGCACGTCGCTGCGATTAGCGGCAACCAGACGTTCGGTCAGCGTGCTGTAGAGCGCACTGTCGAGGAAGTTATTCAGCGAGATGTGCTGCGCATGCGGAGCCTGGCGAATAGCACGCTCGGTCAGATCACGATGGGTAATCACCAGATCGACATCGCCTGGCAGGGCATTGATCGCGGTATTCGTCACCGACACATTGCTCAGACCTGCATCCTGCACTTTCTTACGCAGAACACCTGCACCCATGGCGCTTGAGCCCATACCGGCATCACAGGCGACGATAATTTTGCGCACGTGATGCAGCTCGACGCTCATCGCATCGCTGGCGACGGGTGCACCCGCCACGCTCTGGCCTTTCGACTGCGCTTTCATCTCATGCATGCGCTGAGTCGCGGCTTCGATATCGTCATCTTCTTTAACCTTGCTGGTTTTCAGCAGGATAGCGGAAACTACGAAGGAGACGGCGAAAGCGGCAGCAATGGCAGCGATGTTCGCAAAGTAGGCACCCTTTGGTGTCATCGCCAGCACCGCCAGGATTGAACCCGGTGAAGCAGGCGAGACCAGGCCACCGTTCAGCACGGTCAGTGTGAAGACACCCGTCATGCCTCCCAGGATGACCGCCAGCAGCAGGCGAGGCGCCATCAGCACATACGGGAAGTAGATCTCATGGATGCCGCCAAGGAAGTGGATAATTGCCGCACCGCCTGCAGACTGTTTAGCACTACCACGACCAAAGAACATGTAGGCCATCAGCACGCCCATACCCGGACCCGGGTTGGCTTCGATCAGGAAGAAGATCGACTTGCCCGCCTCACTGGCTTGCTGGATACCCAGCGGTGAGAAGATCCCGTGGTTGATGGCGTTGTTCAGGAACAGGATTTTTGCCGGTTCCACGAAGATTGAGGTCAGCGGCAGCAGGTTGTTCTGCACCATCAGATTCACGCCTGCGGCGAGAATGTGTGACAGACCTTCTACCAGCGGACCAATCGCCAGGAACGCCAGCAGTGCCAGAATCATCCCGATAATACCGGCCGAGAAGTTGTTAACCAGCATCTCGAAGCCGCTTTTGATTTTGCCGTCAATCGCCCGGTCAAACGACTTAATTGCCCAGCCGCCCAGTGGACCGGCAATCATTGCACCGAGGAACATCGGCATATCCGCACCGACAATCACACCCATTGTCGTAATTGCACCGACCACACCGCCACGATCGCCGCCCACCAGACGCCCACCGGTAAAACCGATCAGCAGTGGCAGCAGGTAGGTGATCATTGGGCCAACCAGTTTGGCCAGCGTTTCGTTCGGGATCCAGCCAGTTGGAATAAACAGCGCGGTGATGATACCCCAGGCGATGAACGCCCCGATGTTTGGCATCACCATATTACTCAGAAAGCGACCAAAGCTCTGTACTTTGACCTTCACTGATGAGGACATAAACCCACCCCTTATTGAGACGCGCTGCAATAGGAGAGCGCGTTTGTTTTTGTTTAGCCACCCCGACTCGAAGCCGGTGGTATTACTGTATGCACGCGGACTCTATCACGCGAATTTGGCACTGCGTAGCACGCGGGAAAAGTGTGATCTACATCACTGATTAAGGGTGGTGGCAGGGGTGATTAGCGTGACATTGATCACATTTTTATAACGGTTACGTGTTGTTTTGCCTGGTTTTTACGCGTGATAGCTGATTATCTGTGAGTTTTATCACACTAAAAGGGCGGGGGTTTGTTATATAAATGTGACTCAGATCACAAACTATTTTTGGTCGAAAATGCGCCAGATCACACTTCATTCGACAGGCTATCGGATGAGATTAGAAAAGGCGTGGAGACGGGCAGGCGACCTACGCCTGCCCATAAAGCAGATTTACTGCAGGCCACCCTGAACGGCCGCTTGTGCCTGAGGAAGCGCCTGTGCATTCGCGGATAACGTGCTCATTATCGCGTTGTATTGTGAAGCCTGATCCTGCGTCGGGAACTGCACGCCGCCATCATTGAAGCTGACGCGGGTACCCTGAGTTTGCAGGAATTCGCCGGTCTGCACGGCAGCCTGGCTCAGCGCCTGAAGTTTAGGCAGCAGCGGAATCAGCTGATTGGCGGGTACCGTCACCACTTTGTTATAGGCGGTGTCGTAGACTTTTTTCAGATCATCCGTCTGCTTTAGGGCCGCTTTGCTGCTGTCCGCCTGCATTTTTGCGCTCTCAATCTGCTGGGTAACAATGACCAGTGCGCTCGTGGCCTGACGCAGGGAATCACGACGGCTGAGATAATCCTGCGGAACGCGAATGGCAGACAGTTCATCCACCACCGGACGCATCCCCTGTTCAACGGCTTTGTTCGCCTGCTGCGAAAAGCCGTACATGATGGCGTAATCGCTGGCGAAGTTGCCAAAGCTTTGCTTCTGGTTTTCGCTGAGGCTAGGGAGATGCTCGCCACTGCGCATCACGGTATTTTGGAGGAAATCAATAAATGCTTTACGCTGCTCGCCTTCTTTGTCACCGCATGCGGTGAGTTGCAGCACGATGAGCGCGCCAGCGAGCATAATGCCGCCGCGTGCCATAAGGCGTGTAAGTCCTGAAGCCATTGGGTCAACTCCTGTCGGTAGTACTGTCTGATGTCCAGGTAGGAATGGCCTAAAGAATAGAACAAACCGCCGTCACGGCACAATGTGAAACCGCCTGTGAAGCAGAGGCTTTCTTAAACGCCGGTGATACAACGGGATCGCCCGCACGTCAGAGCGCGATACGTTTCCTGCCATCATGCGTTAACCTGAACGTCAGTTTAGCGGTATGGCGATCACGGCTGCAGCCTTAAAACACCACCGCCTGACCATCTTTGCGACTCTCGCTGGCTGCAATATAGAAACCCTGCGGATCGCGCACTATCGCCTGCGCGCCACCAAAGTTGTAATTGCTCAGGGGATCTTCCAGTACCACATTGTGCCCCATGCGGCGCAGCGTGCTCAGGGTATTGCGATCGAGTGTCGATTCAAACACCACCTCGCGTCCCTGTACCACCCGCCAGCGCGGCGCATCAATCGCAGCCTGCGGATTCTGGCGGTGCAGCATAATTCGCAGCGCCAGCTGGACATGACCCTGCGCCTGCATCGGGCCACCCATCACACCAAACGCCATCAGCGGCTGACCCTGCTCATCCAGCGCAAAGGCTGGGATGATGGTGTGAAAAGGGCGCTTACCGCCTGCCACCACGTTAGGATGGTCTGGATCGAGTGAAAAGCCCGCCCCACGGTTCTGCAGGCTGATGCCGGTGTTGGGCACCACCACGCCGGAGCCAAAGCCCATGTAGTTAGACTGAATGAATGAGACCATCATACCGCTGGCATCAGCCGTCGCAACATACACCGTGCCGCTCTGCTGCGGTGATCCAAAGCGGAAATCTCCCGCTTTGTCAGGATCAATCAACGCTGCCCGCTGGCGGATATACTCTTTACTCAGCAGTAATGCTGCCGGGAACTCGAGATGATCTTCATCGGTGACATAACGCTCCAGATCAACCAGTGCCAGTTTCATCGCCTCAATGGAGAGATGCAGCCACTGCGGCGAATCAGGCGCATAACGGTTGATCTCCCACGCTTCCAGAATGCCGAGCGCAATCAATGTCGCAATGCCCTGACCGTTAGGCGGCAACTCCTGCACCGATCCCCCGGCAAACGGATGTGACAGCAGGGTAACCCAGTCGGCGCGATGGTTTTTCAAATCGTCCAGCGTCAGCGCCGCGCCATGTTCACGGGCAAAGGCTGTCATCTTCTGCGCCAGTGCACCGCGATAAAAACTTTCACCCTGTGTCTCAGCGATCGTCTGCAGGGTCCGGGCCTGAGCCGGATTGCGGAATAACTCGCCCGCACGGGGTGGACGGCCCTGCGGCGCAAAGCAGTCGATGAAGCCAGGCTGATCCCGCAGCTTGTCATAGCCTCGCTGCCACAGCTGACCAATCAGCGGTGATACCGGAAAACCGTTGCGCGCATAGTCAATTGCGGGTTGCGCCAGTGTGGTCAGCGGTAGGGTCCCGAAGCGCTGCGCCAGCGTGACCCACGCCGAGACGGCACCCGGGACGGTAACGGACTCCCAGCCGGTTTCTGGCATTGCACTCAAACCGGCGAAGCGCTCAGGATGCCACGCGGCGGGCGAACGGCCTGAGGCGTTTAATCCATGCAGCTCGCTGCCGTCCCAGACAATGGCAAACGCATCGCTGCCGATGCCGTTTCCGGTTGGCTCCAGCACAGTTAAGGCGATGGCGGTAGCGACAGCGGCATCTACAGCATTTCCGCCCTGCTGCAGCATCCGTAAGCCCGCCTGCGCCGCCAGCGGTTGTGAGGTCGCCACGGCATTGCGTCCCATCATCGGTACGCGATGAGAAGGGTATCCGACGTCAAAATCTGTTTCTCGCATCGCTCTTCATCCTTTCAGGTGGCAGGTCTCTTTTTACCCGTCATGAGTGCGCAATCACAAGGCTGCACTTTTAGCGCGCATCAGCGCGATTAAGGACGGCTGACTGCACCGGCATGAGGCATCTGCCGTTTCGTTAGAGTGACTGTTGATTTCGCTGACGATATGGCGGCGTTCAGAATAAAATATTTCTCCGCACGTCGCTGTGAGCCGCCGCGCGCCAGGGCTCAGCGGCAAACCAGGACTATTCTTAAATTAATCAGAACTGTGAATATAAGTGTTCATGAAGTAAACCATTGGCGTATATTTTGCAATCACTACCTGAAGAGGTGTAATGCCTCACAGAAATGAGAATGTGCCCGCCAAAAGCTTGATGGCATCCACATAAATAGCAAACACCATTTGATTTTTTTGCCCGCTGTGCAGGCGCAAAAATCAACCGCCTCAGTAGGTTAGAAGCGCTGGAGCGTTTTCGGCACACGTTAGTTAAAAAAATAATTATAAATTGCGCGGCAAATAGTCAGGTCTCTATCCATACTTAGTCTCCCGGCATTTGTTGCATTGTTCTGACACCTTTATAAGCAGTGCACCGCAGGCTGTGTCCCGTAATGGTTTTTCTCATAACAAAAACAAACCCTTGCGGGATCCAGCCTGAACAGGCCCGGTTTCAGAGTCCTGACTTCAGGCTCGTACCTCTCTACTTTCACGTGCTTCATAGTGAGTTTTTAAGGAGTTCTCTATGGAATTAAAAGACCCGATGTTTGAATTGCTCAGCAGCCTTGAGCAGATTGTTTTGACACGTGATGATCGCGCCGCCGAGTTACTTATTCAGCGTCAGCAACCCGCCCAGCCAGAGCCACAGCGTCTGCGCGAAATGACCGGCATGCAGGTTGATGAGTTTGCTAAAGTGATGGGCGTGAGCGTATCTTCCGTGAAAAGCTGGGAAGCCCGGCGTACCCGTCCATCCGCGACGGCGCAGAAACTGATGAAGTTATTACAGGCCAATCCCTATCTGGGACGCCAGTTGCTTGAATAATCAGGCATCATGAAAACACCCGCCGCTGGCGGGTTTTTTTATGCGTGTTTTATGCTGTATTTAGCGGCCTGTTTGACAAACCAGCTCTCCGGCACGCTGTAGGGCGGCTCCCGCAACCGGGCAAGCCCGCTTTCTATGATCGTCGAAGCCTGCTGCCACAACTGTGCATCGCCCTGCTTCAGCAACGCAATCTGTATCTGCTTTTCCACCAGGTAGACCCGCGCAAAGTCAGGATCAAAACGTACAATCGCGCGGGTATTGTCGATGATGTCCGCCAGCTTGATAGTCTGGGCCTCAGGACTGGCGCTGGCCGTATGGCGAAAGTGCGCAAGCTTCCGGGCCGCCCGATTTTTCGCCGTAGCCGGTGCGCTATCGGTCAGCATCTCCACCAGGCTGGCCACGCGCGCGCCAAAGTGGGCTTCGATATCGCTCTGGGTCGTGGAGGTATCTTCTACGGTATCGTGCAGCCAGGCTGCCGCTAACAATGCCTCGTCATGGCTGACGCTGCGCACCAGTTCCACCACCGCGGCCGGATGAACAATATAAGGCTCATCGGTATATTTGCGGCGCTGACCGGCACTGGCATGTGCCTCGGTGGCGAATCGACGCGCCTGTTCTTCCAGTGAATCCAGCATGCTTTTACCCCTGACTAAAAGTTTGCTTGCAATTATCTAGCGCGCTATATATATTGAACACCATGAACTGTGATCAAGATGACAAAAAAGTGAAAACGATGCCACTGTTGGTCGATCAGCAACTCTGCTTTGCGCTTTATTCTGCCAATCTGGCAATGAATAAAGTGTATCGCCAGTTGCTGAGCCAGCTCGACATTACCTATCCACAATATCTGGTGATGCTGGTGTTGTGGCAGAAAGATGATGTTACGGTGTCAGAGATTGGCGAGCAGCTTTTTTTAGACTCGGCAACATTAACGCCACTGCTGAAGCGACTGGAAAGCGCGGGTCTGATTAACCGGCAGCGTACCCGTCAGGATGAACGGCAGGTTGCAGTAACACTGACCGAGGCTGGCCGTGCGCTGCGCGTTAAGGCTGAAGCCATTCCTGAAGCGGTTAAATGTGCCACTGCCTGTGACGATGATGCCCTGCTGGCGCTGAAATTACAGCTTGATGGATTGCGTGATAACCTGATTCAGTCACGATAAATATTGCCGACGGGTGCATTGCACCCGTTGAACCTCACCGCCTGATTACGGTTAAATAAGTAGCAGGCGATTAAATAGTGTAACGGAGAAATGTCATGTCTTTAGAACAAGTGGTTTACCGCGCCAAAGCCAAAGCTACCGGTGGTCGTGATGGTCGTGCAACCTCTTCTGACGGTGTACTGGACGTTAAACTGGGCGTGCCAAAAGAGATGGGCGGTGCAGGCGGCGAAGTGACCAACCCTGAGCAGCTGTTTGCGGCGGGCTATTCTGCCTGCTTCATCGGTGCGATGAAGTTTGTTGCGGGTCGCGACAAAATCGCGATGCCAAAAGATGCGTGGATTGAAGGTGAAGTAGGTATCGGCCCGATCCCCAACGGCTTTGGCATCGAAGCGACGCTGAATATTCACCTGCCGGGAATGGATGAAGCAGAAGCGCAGAAGCTGGTGGATGCGGCACACATCGTGTGTCCTTACTCAAACGCCACTCGCAACAACATCGACGTGACGCTGAACATCATTCGCTAAGCATGCTGCGGGCCTGAATTATCAGGCCCGCACTTTTGC
Organism: Pantoea hericii; assembly: GCF_014155795.1. Classification (NCBI taxonomy): domain Bacteria; kingdom Pseudomonadati; phylum Pseudomonadota; class Gammaproteobacteria; order Enterobacterales; family Erwiniaceae; genus Pantoea; species Pantoea hericii. The sequence goes on along the minus strand of NZ_SCKV01000007.1, from coordinate 119,787 downwards.
CTGTTATTCAATCCCACACTTCCGTCTCACTGCGTCAGCATGTCCGGTTAATCCTCCGCGCTGTGTACAAAAAATGTGCTAATCAGGTCGACAGCGATTATTATCTGGTCTATAAAACGCCCTCATGCTTTACTGAGCCACCTCGCGTTATAGCCTATAAATCCGTTCAGAATTTTCCTTCATCTTGTCCGGTCCGCTTATTCAGCGAACTCTGCCGCGTTTCGGCAGTCACATAAAAGATTTGGTTAAGCGCTTCACACCGGAGAAACACCTTTTTTCATGAATTATATTAAAACCCTGACTCAGCAGAAGTTATCGTTACTGCTGGCGCTCTACCTCGGTATCTTACTGAATTTACCAATTTTCTATCGTCGTTTTGATGGTTTTCTTTCGCACTCTACGATAACGAACTGGCTGACTGCCGTCACTGAAGTGGTGGCCATTGTGCTGCTGACTTTCTTCCTGATGCGGCTGCTGTCGCTGGGTGGAAAGTGGTTTTATCGCGTGCTGGCCACGCTGATAGTGCTGATTTCCGTTGCCGCTGCTTATTACATGGCATTTTTTAACGTCGTAATTGGCTACGGCATTGTGGCTTCGGTGATGACCACTGATACCGATCTTTCTAAAGAGGTGGTTGGCTACCATTTCATTCTGTGGATGGTGCTGGTCAGCGCGCTGCCGCTGCTGATGATCTGGCGTAATAAGCTGAGCATGACGTTGAATGAGCAGCTGCGCACGCCGGGACAGCGTCTTAAACCCTCCGTGATCATGCTGCTTTGCGTGGCGCTGGTCTGGTTGCCGATTCGCTTTCTGGACAAACTGCAGAAGCAAAACGAAGAGATTACCAACGTCGATCTACCGAGCTACGGCGGTGTCGTGGCACACTCTTATCTTCCTTCAAACTGGCTTGCAGCTGTAGGACTCTTTGCCTGGACCCGCGTGGATGAGACGCTGAATAGCGAGGAATTGCTGGATCCGGCGAAGAAGTTTACCTACGTCGCGCCTGCCGGACTGGACGACACCTATGTGGTGTTTGTGATTGGTGAGACCACCCGCTGGGATCACATGGGGATGCTGGGCTACGAGCGTGACACCACGCCAAAGTTGTCGAAAGAGAAGAATCTTGTGGCGTTCCGGGGCGAATCCTGTGATACCGCGACCAAGCTGTCATTGCGCTGCATGTTCGTACGCGAAGGCGGCACCATGGATAACCCAGGTCGTACGCTGAAAGAGCAGAACGTGTTTGCGGTGATGAAAGAGCTGGGCTTCACGTCTGAGTTGTTTGCGATGCAGAGCGAAGTCTGGTTCTACGACAACATCAATGCCAACAACTTTGCTTTCCGTGAGCAGATTGGTTCAGAGAAGCGTAATCAGGGCAAAGCGGTGGATGACATGCTGCTGGTGCCGGAGATGAAAGCGTCACTGGATCGTTTCCCGAAAGGTAAGCATCTGATCGTGTTGCACACTAAAGGGTCGCACTACCTCTATTCACAGCGTTATCCGCGCAGTTTCGCGAAATATCAGCCGGAATGTATGGGCGTGGATGAGACCTGCAGCAAAGCGCAGTTGATTAACGCTTATGACAACTCGGTGCTGTATGTCGATAGTATGCTGGATAGCGTGCTGGATCAGCTGCGTGATAAGAAGGCGATCGTTTTCTATGCCTCTGATCACGGTGAGTCGATTAGCGAGAATATGCATTTGCACGGCACGCCGCGCGAGATGGCGCCACCTGAGCAGTTCCGCGTACCGATGATGGTCTGGGCCTCCGATAAGTATCTGGAAGACAGCCAGAACCGCAGCAATTTTGAGCGTTTGCAGGCGCAGCAGCGCGTAGGCCGCACTCATCGCCATGTTGAGTTGTTCGACACCATTCTGGGCTGTCTGGGTTATACCTCGCCAGATGGCGGTATTAACCCCGCCAACAACTGGTGTCAGGCACCGGCAAAAGGTCAGGCTAAAGCGCTGTAATAGTGAGCGAAAAGGGCAGGGCAGGTGGTTAATTACGGGTAACCGCGTGCTTTCCAGGCGATTGGCGGCAAAAGCATAAAAAGCGGTTGACGCTGATCGGGGGTAGCAGTAACATGCGCCCCCATCGGCGAGTAGCGCAGCTTGGTAGCGCAACTGGTTTGGGACCAGTGGGTCGGAGGTTCGAATCCTCTCTCGCCGACCATATTTAAGAAAACCTGTCTGAAAAGACAGGTTTTTTTTCGTCTGTAATAAATGAGGATGAGAACCTCCGAAGGAGGTTTGAGCCGAGCGTAGCGAGACAACGTTGCTTCAGCAACGGCCCGAAGGGCGCTGCTCGAAGAGCAGAGTAATCCTCTCTCGCCGACCATATTTAAGAAAACCTGTCTGAAAAGACAGGTTTTTTTTCGTCTGTAGAAAAGTGATTTGCAGGCAAAGAATTAGCGCTGTGCGGGGTTCAGACGGCTGAAAGATCTAAACCCGAGTGAATCTGACAGCAGCGCATAAATTCAAGGCGGAGGGAACACGGGCAGAGGAGGAAAGCGTCCCACGCCATGGACGGCGTGGGCCGAGCGTCCATGGATGGTTTAAGCGACTTTCCGATCTGCCCGTGTTCCTGAGGCAGATCTCAATCTGACCGCTAAGCATTCACACTCTTATCAGCTGAGCGGGCTTCAGGGAGCATACGCCTTCCGCAAAGACGCAAAAGACGCCATCCCTGGCATGCTCAGCGCGGCCGATTACGCACCTCATCCCTGAGGTGCGCCCGTGGCCGGGCCAACGCATTGCGTTGCTCAAAAACGCTCCCGGCGTTTTTGTCCCTGGCCCGCGATGCTTTGCTACAGGCGTATGCTCCCTTCGCTTCACGTCTGGCAAACGCATCAGGTACTTACATGGGCGCTTCAGAACGCCTGAGAAATCCAAATCATTTTTGTTACCTTCCAAAAAGTTCCAGTAAACCCCATCTTCCGCGCGTTCCACTTACTGACAATAATTATCCCTTCTTTCCCGCTGGCAGGCCTTACCCCATAAGCGATGCGATCATAATTCGCGACACATTCTTCTTATGACCGAAAGCGGCAACATGCTGATTTCTTATGCTTCTTTACCAGCATATTCCGCTGGATGAACGTCATAACGCACGGTGAATCGTTCAGTTATTCAACATTTGCCGGTAAAAGTTTTAAGTTTTTTAGCGGTGAGAATCACTAGCGATAGAGCAGGCTTCCAGCACAATACACGGAATTCAGGTCAGCTCTGCTGTGCATTGTATGGCATTTGGACAGAAACGGTTTTTATTACCGTTGCATGCGATTCCTCACACTCTGTGTAAATAAGTAACCGTTGTATTGACGTTCTTTGCAACTGTTGACAAATTGATGCGTCAATAAATGCGCAGTTACGGAATTTTCTGAATGCATAACCTGCATCTGAAAAAACAAAAAATCGTAGCGCGCGTTAACCACCTGTTCGGTGGTACGCCTGAACCGCATAAAAAAATCAGAGGTCAGGCAATACACACAACATCACATCACAATGGAGCAAACGCATGATCAACTCCCTGGCTAAATCCGGGATGCTGAAGGTCGGTCTGAGCCTGATTGCTATGACTGTCGCCGCCGGTGTTCAGGCAAAAACCCTCGTTTACTGTTCTGAAGGTTCTCCGGAAGGCTTTAACCCGCAGTTGTTCACTTCGGGCACCACCTACGATGCCAGCTCACGTCAGATCTACAACCGACTGGTTGAGTTCACCATCGGCACCACCGAACTGCACGCTGCACTGGCAGAGAAGTGGGATGTCAGCGAAGACGGTAAAACTTACACCTTCCACCTGCGCAAAGGCGTGAAGTGGCAGACCACTAAAGATTTCAAACCGACGCGTGACTTCAACGCGGATGATGTGGTGTTCACCTTTGAGCGTCAGCTGGATAAAAACAACGCCTATCACGGCGTCTCCGGCGGCAGCTACGAATATTTCGAAGGCATGGATATGCCTAAGCTGATCAGCAAAATTGAGAAAGTGGACGACAACACCGTTCGCTTCGTGCTGACCCGTCCTGAATCGCCGTTCCTCGCCGACCTCGGCATGGATTTCGCCTCGATTCTGTCGAAAGAGTACGCAGACAACATGCTGAAAGCGGGTACCCCGCAAAACGTCGACCTGAACCCGGTCGGTACCGGTCCGTTCCAGCTGCTGCAGTACCAGAAAGATTCGCGCATCCTTTACAAAGCTAACCCGAATTACTGGGGCACCAAGCCAAAAATCGATCGCTTAGTCTTCTCCATTACCCCGGATGCTTCAGTGCGTTACGCCAAACTGCAGAAGGGCGAATGCCAGGTCATGCCTTATCCAAATCCGGCTGACATTGCGCGTATGAAGCAGGACAAGAACATCAACCTGTATGAGCAGGCGGGCCTGAACGTCGGCTATTTGTCATACAACGTTGAGAAAAAACCGCTGGATAACCTGAAAGTACGTCAGGCACTGACCATGGCGGTCAACAAAAAGGCGATTATCGACGCCGTTTATCAGGGTGCAGGTCAGCCTGCTAAAAACCTGATCCCACCAACAATGTGGGGCTATAACGACGCGGTGAAAGACTACGCATACGATCCTGAGAAAGCCAAAGCGCTGTTGAAAGAAGCGGGCATGGCAGACGGTTTCTCAATCGACCTGTGGGCAATGCCGGTTCAGCGTCCTTACAACCCGAACGCACGCCGCATGGCTGAAATGATTCAGAGTGACTGGGCGAAGATTGGCGTCAAAGCCAAAATCGTCACCTACGAGTGGGGCGAATATCTGAAGCGCGCCAAAGCGGGCGAGCACCAGACCGTCATGATGGGCTGGACCGGTGACAATGGGGATCCGGATAACTTCCTGGCTACCCTGTTCAGCTGTTCAGCGGCTAAAGATGGCTCTAACTACTCGCGCTGGTGTGATAAGTCCTTCGAGGACCAGATCCAGCCCGCTCGTGCGACTGCCGATCAGGCGAAGCGCATCGAGTACTACAAACAGGCTCAGGTTGTGATGCATGACCAGGTACCGGCGCTGATGATCGCGCACTCAACGGTATACGAACCGGTCAGCAAGAAAGTCTCCGGGTACAAAGTCGATCCGCTGGGCGGACACTACTTTGCTCAGGTAGACATTAAAGAATAATTGTCGCCTTTTCCGGGGCGGCTGCGCGTCGCCCCGGCTTTATCTCCCTGTTTTACTGGAAACGGTAGAGGCGCAGCCAGTCTGCGTCGCGGTCGGGCCTACCCGATCGTCAGATGTAAGCAATAACAACCCTCGCGGCGACGGTCGCGCGGACAAGAGAGAACCCGGATTATGCTGCAGTTCATACTCCGACGTCTGGGCCTTGTTATCCCAACGTTTATCGGCATTACATTACTCACCTTCGCGTTTGTTCACATGATCCCCGGCGATCCGGTGCTGATCATGGCGGGCGAGCGCGGTATTTCTCCTGAACGTCATGCACAGTTAATGGCACTGTTAGGGCTGGATCAGCCGCTGTGGAAACAGTACCTGCACTACATTAACGGCGTATTACATGGCGACCTGGGCATTTCACTTAAAAGCCGCATCCCGGTCTGGGATGAGTTTGTTCCGCGCTTCAAAGCGACGCTGGAACTCGGTATCTGCGCCATGATATTTGCCGTGGCCATTGGCATCCCGGTAGGGGTTCTGGCGGCGGTGAAGCGCGGTTCGATTTTCGATCACACCGCTGTGGGAATCTCACTGACCGGCTACTCCATGCCGATCTTCTGGTGGGGCATCATGCTGATCATGCTGGTTTCGGTTCAGTTCAACCTGACACCCGTTTCCGGGCGGGTCGGCGACACCGTCTTCCTGGATGACAGCATGCCACTGACCGGCTTTATGCTCATCGACACCTTCTTCTGGGGTGAGCCGGGCGACTTCCACGATGCGGTCATGCACATGATTCTGCCTGCCATCGTGCTCGGTACCATTCCGCTGGCGGTGATTGTGCGTATGACGCGGTCGGCGATGCTTGAAGTACTGGGTGAAGATTACATCCGTACGGCGCGCGCTAAAGGCCTGACGCGGATGCGTGTGATCGTGGTGCATGCGCTGCGAAACGCCATGCTGCCGGTGGTCACGGTAATTGGTCTGCAGGTCGGCACGCTGCTGGCCGGGGCGATTCTTACCGAAACCATCTTCTCATGGCCGGGTCTGGGTCGCTGGCTGATTGAAGCGTTGCAGCGCCGTGACTATCCGGTGGTGCAGGGCGGCGTGCTGCTGACCGCAGTACTGATCATCGTGGTCAACCTGCTGGTTGATCTGCTGTATGGCGTGGTTAACCCGCGCATACGTCACAAGAAATAAGGGGGCATCATGTCTGTTGTTGATCCCGGCAGCGTTACCGTTGCACCCACGCCGATGACCCCGTTCCAGGAATTCTGGCACTACTTTAAACGTAACAAAGGCGCCGTTGTGGGCCTGGTCTACATCATCATTGTATTGCTGTGCGCTATCTTTGCCGATGTACTGGCCCCGCATGCACCTGCTGAGCAGTTCCGCGATGCGCTGCTGCATCCGCCGGTCTGGCAGGAAGGCGGTAACTGGAGCTACATCCTGGGCACCGACGACGTGGGCCGCGATGTGCTGTCGCGTCTGATGTACGGTGCGCGCCTGTCACTGCTGGTGGGCTGTCTGGTCGTGGTGCTGTCACTGATTTTCGGCGTGATATTTGGCCTGCTGGCCGGTTATCTCGGCGGCGTGGTCGATGCCATCATCATGCGTGTAGTCGATATCATGCTGGCGCTGCCAAGTCTGCTGCTGGCGCTGGTGCTGGTCGCCATCTTTGGCCCCTCAATCGTCAACGCCTCCATCGCGCTGACCTTTGTGGCACTGCCGCACTATATCCGTCTGACCCGCGCGGCGGTGCTGGTCGAAGTGAACCGCGACTATGTCACCGCTTCCGGCGTGGCCGGTGCGGGTATGCTGCGCCAGATGTTCGTGAATATTCTGCCTAACTGCCTTGCACCGCTGATCGTGCAGGCGTCATTAGGTTTCTCCAACGCCATTCTCGATATGGCGGCGCTGGGCTTTCTCGGTATGGGTGCGCAACCGCCAACGCCGGAGTGGGGCACCATGCTCTCCGACGTTCTGCAGTATGCGCAAAGTGCCTGGTGGGTAGTGACCTTCCCTGGATTGGTCATTCTGCTTACCGTGCTGGCATTTAACCTGATGGGCGATGGTTTGCGTGATGCCCTCGACCCGAAACTCAAGCAGTAAAGAGGCACCGAGATGGCTTTATTAAATGTAGACAAACTATCGGTGCATTTCGGCGACGATAAAGCACCGTTCCGTGCGGTTGACCGCATCAGTTATCAGGTAGAGCAGGGCCAGGTTGTGGGTATCGTGGGCGAGTCTGGCTCCGGTAAATCAGTCAGTTCGCTGGCGATCATGGGGCTGATCGATTTCCCCGGCAAAGTGATGGCTGAGAAGCTGGAGTTCAACCAGCGCGACCTGCAACACATCTCCGAACGCGAGCGCCGCCAGCTGGTGGGTGCAGAAGTGGCGATGATTTTTCAGGACCCGATGACCAGCCTGAATCCCTGCTACACCGTGGGTTTCCAGATTATGGAAGCGATCAAGGTGCATCAGGGCGGCAATAAACGCACGCGGCGTCAGCGGGCAATCGACCTGCTGAATCAGGTCGGTATTCCCGATCCTGCGTCACGTCTCGATGTCTATCCGCACCAGCTGTCGGGCGGCATGAGCCAGCGTGTGATGATTGCGATGGCGATCGCCTGCCGGCCAAAGCTGCTCATCGCCGATGAGCCGACCACAGCGCTCGACGTGACTATCCAGGCACAGATCATCGAACTGCTGCTGGAGTTACAGCGGCAGGAGAACATGGCGCTGATTCTGATTACGCACGATCTGGCGTTAGTGGCAGAAGCGGCTCACCACATTATCGTGATGTATGCCGGTCAGGTGGTGGAGAGCGGCAAAGCGACCGATATTTTCAAAGCGCCGCGCCATCCCTATACGCAGGCGCTGCTGCGTGCGTTGCCAGAGTTTGCGGCTGATAAAGCGCGTCTGGCCTCGCTGCCGGGCGTCGTGCCGGGTAAATATGATCGCCCGGTTGGCTGTCTGCTGAATCCACGCTGCCCTTATGCGACTGACCTATGTCGTCAGGAAGAACCTGAACTGCGCACCATTCCAGGACGCCAGTCCAAGTGTCACTATCCGCTGGACGATGCCGGGAGACCCACTTATGAGTCATGAAATTAAGAAAGATCAGTTTCTGTTACAGGCGATTGATCTGAAGAAGCACTACCCGGTGAAGAAGGGACTGTTTGGTCAGGAGCGTCTGGTCAAGGCACTTGATGGCGTCTCTTTTGATCTGGAACGCGGTAAAACGCTGGCAGTGGTTGGCGAGTCAGGCTGTGGTAAATCCACGCTGGGCCGACTGCTGACCATGATTGAAACCCCGACCGAAGGGCAGCTCTACTGGCACGGTCAGGATCTGCTGAAACACGATCCTCAGGCGCAGAAGCTGCGTCGTCAGAAAATTCAGATCGTGTTCCAGAACCCGTATGGCTCACTCAATCCGCGTAAAAAAGTGAGCCAGATTCTGGAAGAGCCATTGGTGATCAATACCTCGCTTACCAAAGCGGAACGTCGCGAGAAGACGCTGGAGATGATGGCGAAAGTCGGCCTGAAAACTGAACATTATGACCGCTATCCACACATGTTCTCGGGTGGACAGCGCCAGCGTATCGCGATTGCGCGCGGGCTGATGCTCGATCCGGACGTGCTGATTGCTGATGAGCCGGTTTCGGCGCTCGACGTGTCGGTGCGTGCTCAGGTGCTGAACCTGATGATGGATCTGCAGCAGGATATGGGCCTCTCATACGTCTTTATCTCGCACGATTTATCCGTGGTAGAACACATAGCCGATGAGGTGATGGTGATGTACCTCGGCCGTTGCGTAGAAAAGGGCAGCAAAGAGGCGATTTTCGCCAATCCGCGCCATCCTTATACTCAGGCTTTGCTGTCAGCGACGCCGCGTCTTAATCCTGACGACCGTCGTGAGCGTATTAAGCTGACCGGCGAGCTGCCAAGCCCGCTGAATCCGCCACCAGGCTGCGCCTTTAATGCACGCTGCCATCGGCGTTTCAGCACCTGTGTACAGCTGCAGCCAAAGTTGAAAAACTATGGCGGGCAGGAAATTGCCTGCTTCGCGGTTGATCAGGATGAGAATCAGCCGGTTGGGGTGGCAGAAAACGTCAGCTGAGCAATCATCTGGCATCCAGCCGAAGGCTCCTTTCTGGAGCCTTTTTTTATCTCAATTCAGTGGCAAGCCGTGCCGCTGGCGGTTCCGCACTCATATTCTGATTATTTACCTCCTTTTTTCTTTACCACTTTTAACCTGTTTTTTTCTGGTGATATTTTCAGCGGAAAAAGATAAATGCCATCAATCCCTCATGGCGGCGAGCGGCTTTTTGCTGCACCTGAAATGGCCTTGTCGCTGTTAAATACGCTGTGTGGTATGAGTCCTTCTGGCTGGGCCATTCGTTGCCACAGCGGCTATTTCCGAAAAATTTTAAAAAATATCCAGACAATTTAACTTAAATTTAATTTATTAATTATCTGGGGTTATACGCTGACAATGGCTTTTAGTCGGCAGGGTTTAATCTTTATGATTAAACTATTTTATTGAATTTGCTCTTTTTGTAATCAGGTTTTTCTGACTGACATTCAAGGGATGTGTTATATTCCAGGAAAATTCCCCCCTTGTGGCAGGCCACGGTCAATGAAGAATAATTACGATGATTTGCAGCGTTTTAAAGAGAAAACGCAAACGCTCGACATCGACTTTAAAGATATGTCTGGCCAGACGCAGGAAGCGGCGGAACACAGTAAATGGGCATTGATTCGTCAGCTGGCGAAAGAAGAACAGCAGGCGCCATTGGGTAGCGGTCAGCGTATCGACCTGCCTCAGCCTCAGCCGCTGCGCGGTGATGAGTTCACGGCTCCTCCGCCTGACGCTCCTGCACGACCTGCGACCCTGAATGTGCAACCGGCAATGGCTGCCCGCACGTCGATTCTCGATAGCCTGTCAGGCAGCAGCCTGACAGCAACCAGTGCCGCTGAACGCGGTCCTTCGTCACTTTTTCCGCTACCGCCGCCACCACGACCACAAGTGGCTGAGCCTGTTGCTGCCCTTCGTGCAGAGCCCGTCCTGCGCGCCCCGGTGGCGGATCGACAGCCTGTCATCTCGCCCTCCGCCCCCCATTCTGAACCCGAACGGTTTGGCGCGCTGTTCCGCTCGCGCGATGTGACTCTGCCGAAAGAAACCTTACTCAAACCGTTACTGGAGAAGATTGCGTTATGCCGTTAGTTTGTGTGTGCTCGCCGAAGGGAGGCGTGGGAAAAACGACGCTGGCGGCGAATCTGGCCTGGAGTCTGGCACGTTCCGGTAGCAAAGTTCTGGCGATTGATTTTGATGTGCAGAATGCATTGCGTCTGCACTTTGGCGTGCCGCTTCATGATGGTCGTGGATTTGTAGCGCGCTCAGAAGAGCAGGCGGACTGGAGCCAGTCAATTCTCACCACCGGCGGCAATATTTTTGTCCTGCCTTATGGCGACGTCACCGAGCCCCAACGTGAACGGTTCGAAGAGAACCTGATGAAAGATCCCCACTTTATTAAACGCGGTCTGGATACGGTGCTCAATTATCCCGGCCTGGTAATTGTGGCTGATTTTCCGCCTGGTCCCGGTCCTGCCCTTAAAGCAATGACGGCGCTGGCCGATATGCATTTAGTGGTGATGTTAGCGGATACCGCGTCAGTGTCGTTACTACCGCAGATTGAAGAGAACCGGATGACCGGTAAACCGCTCAATAATAAGCAGGGTCACTATTTTATCCTGAACCAGTGCGACAACCGCCGGAATATTAATCGCGATGTCACCGCATTTATGCAGCAGCGTCTGGGCGATAACTTACTGGGCGTGGTTCACCGTGATGAAAGCGTGGGTGAAGCCAATGCTTCCCAGCAGTCTGTTTATGATTTCAGCCCGGCTTCGGCAGCGGCATTTGATATTGAACTGATCGCGAAGCGTGTCAGCAGCATTCTGAATATCACCGTGGGTAATGGCGAAGTTCAGGCTCCCATCCGCACAAATCACTATTAGCCGACTTCTGCAGGCGACTATCTAACACAGCTCTTCTCAGGGTGAATCATGAGTAAAATCGGGTTTTACCTGCTGCTGCTGGTGCTTGCACCCGTTGCCGCGGTGATCATCATTACGCCAATGGACAGCCAGAAACAGTATATTTTTGGTCTGATCAGCATTGGCATGATGTTTTTATTGGGTTTCAGCAAGAGCCGCAAAATAACTGTGGTGATGGTGATTCTCTCTGCCTTGATGTCCAGCCGCTATATCTGGTGGCGCACTACTGAGACGCTGCACTTTAATTCCGAAGTTGAGGCTATTTTAGGGATTGGCTTATATCTGGCGGAGCTTTACGTCTGGCTGATCTTAATTCTCGGCTTCCTGCAAACCACGTGGCCCTTAAAACGCACGATTGAACCTTTGCCAGACGATACCAGTCTGTGGCCGACGGTTGATATTTATGTGCCTTCCTATAATGAAAGTCTGGATGTGGTGCGCGACACTGTACTGGCCGCGCAATGTATCGACTACCCGCGTGACAAACTTAAAGTTTATCTGCTGGATGATGGTAAGCGCAGCGAATTTGCCCGTTTTGCGGCAGATGTCGGGGTAGGGTACATCACCCGAGACGACAACAAACATGCTAAAGCGGGTAACCTCAACCATGCGATGAAGATCACCAAAGGTGAGCTGATTTGCATCTTTGACTGCGACCACGTGGCGACCCGTACCTTTCTGCAGGCAACGGTGGGGCCGTTCCTGAAAGATTCGAAGCTGGCGCTGCTGCAGACACCACACTATTTCTATTCTCCCGATCCCTTTGAGCGTAACCTGCGCGCCGCGCGCAGCATTCCAAACGAAGGCTCACTCTTTTATGGCCCGGTTCAGCAGGGCAACGACAACTGGAATGCCACCTTCTTCTGTGGCTCCTGTGCGGTGATCCGTCGTTCAGCGCTGGAAGAGATTGGCGGCTTTGCTGTTGAAACTGTCACCGAAGATGCGCATACCGCCCTGAAAATGCAGCGGCTGGGCTGGGGCTCCGCCTTTCTGGCCATTCCGCTGGCTGCCGGTCTGGCAACCGAGCGTCTGGGCCTGCATATCATTCAGCGTACCCGCTGGGCGCGCGGAATGACGCAGATTTTCCGCGTTGATAACCCGCTGTTTGGTCGTGGCCTGAAATGGCAGCAGCGTCTTTGCTACCTTAATGCCATGCTGCACTTCCAGTTTGGTCTGCCACGCGTTGCCTTCCTGACTGCGCCGCTGGCCTACCTGCTGTTTAACCTGAATATTATTCATTCCTCGGCGTCGCTGATCTTCGCCTACGTGCTGCCGCACCTGGTCATGTCGCTCTATGTTAACTCCCGCATGAATGGCCGTTTCCGTTACACCTTCTGGGGTGAGATTTATGAAACGGTGATGTGCTTCCATCTGGTGATCCCGACCCTCCTGACCCTGCTGTCGCCAAAACATGGGAAGTTTAACGTCACCGATAAAGGCGGCGTGCTGGATCAGGGGTTCTTCGATTTCCATATCGTGCGTCCGCACGTGATTGTGGCGCTGCTGCTGGGCATCGGAATTGTGGCGGGTGTAGTGCGTGCCGTGATGCATGACTACTTTGGCGTCGATCCTTATGTCATCGCACTCAACGTCGGCTGGGCAATTTTCAGCCTGATCATTCTGATGGCGGCGATTGCCGTGGCGCGCGAAACCAAACAGGTGCGTAAAACTATCCGCGTAGATGTGCAAATCCCGGCGATTATTCACTACGCCAGCGGCATTTCCTCACGCACCCAGACCAGCAACCTTTCGATGGGCGGTGCGCAACTCGACGCGCCAGATGGACGCCATGAAACGGATGAGATTGAAGAGATTGATCTGATGCTGAAATCCGGCGCGATCACCATTCCGGTCAGTAAGATTTCCGGTGATGAGGAGAGCATTCGTCTGCGCTTTGAGGCGATGCCGCTGGCGCGCCGTCGCGAGCTGGTCCGTGTGGTGCTGGCGCGTGCGGATGCCTGGATTCAGCCGGAGTATAAGCAGGACAACCCACTGATTTCGCTGGGCACCATTATCCGTACCGTATTTGAGCTGTTCTGGCTGACCTGGAAGGGCCGCCACGATAAACGTAAAAATGTCGATCCGGTGGCTGCCGCGGCGAAAGAGGATGGCGTGGCATGAAGATCCTGACGCAAACTTTGCTGGCCAGTTCACTGACCGCAGCGTTATGGCTGACGCCCGCTGGCGCGGAAACGCCGGCAGTTGTTGATAACAGCAGCAGTGCCCCGTTAAACAGTCCTGCGCCGACGCCGTATGGTGCCGTTTCTGCTACGCAGCCAGCCGATGCAGCAGCCAGTGCGCCGGTAAACAGTTCAGCGCCGACACCGCCTGATGCCGTTTCTGCTTCGCAGCCAGCTAATGCAGCGGGCAGTGCGCCAGTGACAAATCAGGCGCCGGTCAGTGATGCCGCGCCTGCGGCACCGATGAATAATAGTGCCACGCCGACAGCCGGTTCAGCCCAGGTGACGGCCCCGGTCAGCGGTGGCGAGTCTGCCACGCAGTCAGTGCCATCAGCGGCCCCGGCTACCCAGGCTACAGAATCGGCTTCGGCTTCTGCGCCACAGAGTGCCGCACCGGATGCGACACCAGCAGCCACGACCCCATCCTATGCACCCGCTGGTGATACAACATCAGCATCTCAGGCGTCAGCGACCGGTGAGGCTTCTGCGCCGGCCGCCGCACCCGTGACGAGCACCGGTGCCGTGACCCAGGACAGCAGCGCGCTGTCCGCGGTGCCACTGCCACAGGGACTGAGCAACGCCGATCCGGCGCTGGAAGCGGCTGCCAGTGCGCTGCCCTACGCGCCAGGCCAGGCGACGATGCCGGTTGCAGAACCGCAGCTGCCGATTACCGCAGCCATCAATCAGCCCATCAGCAGCACGATCTCAGTGGCTCAGATGGGCCAGTCACGTGGCATTACGTTGACCGGCGGCCAGTTACAGTCGGGCATCACCTTTACCCTGCCCAGCGATGAAGTCATTACCAATGCACGACTGAATCTGACGCTGCGCGTCTCTGCCGCCCTGGCCGCACGCAATACGTCGCTGCAGTTGATGCTGAATGGTCAGCCACTCGGCACACTGCCGCTGGGAGCCACTGACAGCGACGTCAGTGACTATGAGCTGGATGTTCCCGCGGCGATGGTGGTGTCGAGCAACAACCTGAGTTTTAAAATTAACGATGCGGACAAATTGCTGTGTGAGAAAGAGAGCGCGCAGCAGTACCAGGTCACCATTCTGCCGAAGACCTCGCTGCACCTTGAGGGGCAGCAGCTTAATATCGGTACCAGTCTGCGCAATTTTCCGCGTCCCTTCCTGGATCCTCAGCGGATGACGGCGTCCACTATCACGATGGGCTTTGCCAGTAACCTCTCACCCGATGCGGTCAGCGCGGCGGCACTGGTCGCTTCCTGGCTCGGTATTCAGAGTGATTATCGTGGCATCCGCTTCCCGGTAGTACGCGGCGAACTGCCGGAAAACAACGGTATCCTGTTTGGTCATCCTGGCGATCGGATCGGTACCCTGACGTTCCCGGCCAGTAATGGCCCGATGTTGCAGGTGGTGGATAATCCCAACAACCCGGTTTACAAATTGCTGCTGGTGAGTGGCAACAATGAAGAGCAGTTGCGTCAGGCAGCGAACCGGCTGACGACGCAGCCATTCGCGACCGATGAGAGCCAGCTGCAGGTTCCTGTACAGACCATTGGCAACCGCAAACCTTACGATGCACCACGCTGGATTAACACCGACCGACCGGTACGTCTGAGCGAACTGCTGCGTAAGGATCAGAGTCTGACCAGCAGTGGCATCTGGCATGATGCGCTACGCGTTAACTTCCGCGCTGCACCTGACCTGTTCCTGTGGGATGGAAAAACGGTGCCGGTCAACCTGCACTATCGCTTCCCGTCGGAAAGCTGGATTGATGAGGACAACTCGTTTCTCAACGTCATGCTTAACGGTACGTTCCTGCGCAACCTGACGGTGAATAAAGTCGGGCTGCTGGAAAACGTCTGGCATCGTTTAGGCGGTGACGCGCGTCAGGAGCAGTATCAGCTGAATCTCGAACCCTATCTGATTTATGGCGACAACCAGCTTGCACTCTACTTCAATATTAAACCGCGAGCCGATGCGCCCTGCGGTGTACTCCTGAACAACAACATTAAGAGCCGGATTGAAGAGGACTCATGGATCGATCTGAGCCATACCCGTCACTTCAGCATGCTGCCAAACCTCTCTTACTTTGTGGGTGCCTCGTTCCCGTTCTCGCGTCTGGCCGATTTCGGCCAGACCACGCTCCTGCTGCCGGAAACGCCCAGCAATGCCGAGCTATCGACGTTGCTGGATCTGGCGGCGCGTGCCGGTAACGCTACGGGGGTGGCACTGACGCAGAATCAGGTGCTGTTTGGTCTGCCCAACGGCGGCACCAACATGGCGCGCTTACAACAGAGCGATCTGCTGGCGGTCAGTACGACCGGCAACAGCGCCTTTAATCAGGCGATGCTGGCAGCATCACCGTATGACGCCACGAGCAGCACCTTTGGTGTGAAAGAGCCCGATACGCTGGAAAAATTACGCGGCTGGCTGACGGGCGACTGGAGTCTCCAGCAGCTGGATGCCGACCGTTATTTCTCCTCCAACGAGGCGTGGCGAGGCTTCCTCAGCTACCGATCGCCGTGGAATCGCGATCGGCTGGTGGTGATGACGGTGGCAACCAGCGACGATCAGCTGCTGCGACTGCATAACGATTTGAGTTCGGCGCAGATTAACGCCGGAATTCGGGGCGATACCGCGATTATTACCGATGAAAACGGTATTCGCAGTTTCCGCGTCGGGGCGCAATTCCCCAGCGGCGAAATGCCCTGGTACATGATGGTGGTGTGGTATGCCAACCAGCATTCGGTGCTGCTGGCGCTGGCGGCGATGCTGCTCTCTGCGCTGGTGGGCAGTGCGGCCTGGGTGATGCTGAAGCGTCATGCGTGGCGGCGTCTGAACCCAAAGCAAGATCGTGATTCCGGCAGGAAGTAAGGATAATAATAATGAAAAATAATCTGTTGAGTGCCGGTATTCGTAAGGCGTTGCTGCTGGGCAGCGCGCTGGCTCTGTCACCGCCGCTTCTGGCGGCGGAAAGCACCAATCCGGCGCTGCAGGCGCTGTTCGATCAGGCCTCTTACTGGCATCAGAAAGCGCATGATGATCTGGCGAAAGCCTCGCTGCAAAAGGTGCTGATGGTTGAACCCGGCAATACCCAGGCACTTTATCTGCTGGCACTTTATTCACAGCAGGGCGGCGATAATGCCGCCGCGGCGCAGTATCGCGCCCGGCTTAGTCAGGTCTCTCCCAACGATCCGCACCTCGGCGAACTGGACAGTGCACGCCAGCTGCAGACCATTCCACAGGCGCAGCTTTCGTTGGCGCGTCAGCAAGCGCGCAGCGGCAATATTCCGGCGGCGTTACAGACCTGGCGCAATACCTTTAGCGGCAATGAGCCACCACCCAGCGTCGCGGCAGAATATTATCTCACTATGGCGGGTGACCGGACGCTGCTGCCGCAGGCGGTTGAGGCGCTGCGCCAGTTTGCGGCTCAGCACCCGCAGGATACGGGGGCGAAGCTGGCGCTGGGTAAGGCGCTGACTTATCAGGAACAGACCCGTCGCGAAGGCATTGAGATGCTGAGCGCGCTGGCGAGTGGTAATCAGGATGCCGATCGCTCACTGCGTCAGGCACTGCTATGGCTTGGCCCTCAGCCGTCAGATGCGGCACTCTATCAGACCTGGCAGCAGCGTCACCCGCAGGATTCGGCCGTCATCGATTACTACCGTAAAAACGTCGGTGGCGCAGAAAAAGGGGCCGGATTCAGCGCGCTGAACAGCGGTGACGTTGGCGGAGCGCAGGCCAGTTTTGAAAAAGTGCTGGGCGCCAACCCGCAGGATGCTGATGCGTTAGCGGGTATGGGCTATGTGGCCGAGCGTGCCGGACATTATCAGGAAGCGGCAGATTATCTGCAGCGCGCTGCACAGCTCGGCGGCGATCAGGGTGCTTCACGTCAGCAGCAGGCGGACGATGCGCGCTTTTATGCACAACTGGCCAGCGCCCAGCAGGCGCTGAAAAGCGGGGACACTGCGCAGGCGCTGACCCTGAGTGAACCGCTGGTGCAGGCTGACGGTGAGAAAGGGCTGGCCGCCAGGTTGTTTCGCGCCGACGTGCTGCGCCGCACCAATCAACCGCAGCAGGCAGAGCAAATTTACCGCAGCATTCTGCAAAGCGATGCGAATAACCGCAGCGCCAAAGAAGGACTCTTCTACGTTCTGCGTCAGCAGAATCGGAATGCCGAAGCCAGTACGCTGCTGGGCGCGCTGCCGGACAGCGTGCGTCAGAGCGTTACGCCACGGGCCAATGAAGCCGATGCGTTGCGTCAGCAGGCGAAGCGTCAGCTTGCCGCTGGCAACAACGCCGCGGCCATCGCGACGTTGCAGCAGGGCGTTCAGCGCTATCCCTCGGATGGCTGGCTGCGGCTCGATTTAGCGCGGCTTTATCGTCAGCAGGGCGATACGCTGCTGGCGGCCAACGTAATGCAACCGGTGATGCGCAACGGGGCCAGCACCAGCGAGCTGTATGCTGGTGCGCTCAATGCCAGCGAAAGCGGCGGCTGGCAGCAGGCCAGCGCCTTGCTGGCGCGCATTCCCGCTAATGCTAAAACGGAGGCGATGCGTGAACTGGCGCAGCGGGTGAATTTTAATCTGCAGATGAGCACCGCCGATCAATACCTGGCACAGGGCGCGACGGCAGCAGCAGCCAATACCCTGAAAGCGCTCGCGGTCACGCCACCGACCAATCCGGTTGATGCCGGAAACCTGGCGCAGAAGCTGGCGCAGGCGGGCGATCTCACCAGCGCCGTTTCGGTGGTGCAGGCTAACCTGCAGCGCGGCGTGCAGGGCAATGCTGGCGATTATGCTGCACAGATGGCAGTGCTGAATCAGGCGGGTCTCGGCAGTGAGGCGCAGCGCTTCCTCAGTAACCCGGAACTGCAGGCGCGCAGTACGCCGACGCAGCTGGCGGGTATTCGCAACGGCTATCTCATTAACGAAGTGGATCGCCTGCGGCAGCAGCGCCAGTACGCGGTGGCGTATGACAAGCTGATTGGCGCACTACAGCAGGATCCGCAGAACCGTGATCTGATGTTTGCGATGGCCCGTCTTTACCAGGACGGCAAGATGAACCGGGATGCGGGTGTGGTCTATGACTACCTGATGACCCAGGATACACCGACGCAGGATGCGCGCGTCGGGGCCATCAACGTCGCGCTGGCGCAGAACAATCTACAACGCGCTAACGAGCTGAGTCGCGGCCTCAACACCACCACGCAGACGCCGGATCGACTGCTGCTGCTGGCGCGAGTCGCGGAAGCCAATGGCGACCATTCGCAGGCGATGGCATATCTGCGTTCAGCACGCGGGCAGCTGATTGGCCTGCAGGGTGCACAGCCTGGCAGCGTGCCGAGCGTGGGCGGCCTGGCGCTGGCGGATAATCCGTTTATCAACCGTAATACCTCACCAGTGGGACGTTCGCCGTCCAGCTACGGCACTGTGCTGCCCTGGCAGGCGGCACCTGTGGGCATTGCAACGGGCGTCACAGCGCAGGGCGATCTGGCCGCGGGCAGCGAAACCGTCTCTCATCAGTCACAGGTTCTGCACGACGTCGATACCATGATGGATTCGCTTCAGGAGAAAACCGGCACCTGGAGTCAGGGCATGGTGCAGGTGCGGGGGCGTGATGGCGAGTCAGGCCTCAGTAAGCTGACAGAAGCCAAAGCGCCGCTGACCTTCTCAACCGTGCCGTTTGAAACGGCGCGTCTCGACTTTACCGCCACGCCGGTCTCACTCACGGCGGGTAGTGGCGCAGCCGATGCCTGGCGTCGTTTCGGCACCAATGCACTGAGTCAGGGCCGGGTTGTCGCCGCAGGCGGTGCGACGGTGAATGATCTGCCGAACGGCGTTACCGATTCGCAAACCGCCTCTGGCGTGGAGCTGAATCTGGCACTGAAGGGCGACAGTTATAAAGTGGACATTGGCAGCACGCCACTGGGCCAGGATCTCAGTACACTGGTCGGTGGCGTGCAGTGGTCACCGAAACTCACTGACTTCCTGACGCTGATCCTCACCGGTGAGCGTCGTGCGATTACTGATAGCCTGCTCTCCTACGTCGGCGCAGAAGATAAAACCAGCGGCAAACGCTGGGGACGCGTCACGAAGAACGGCGCGAACGCCCTGTTAAGCTATGACAATGGCGATGCAGGCTTCTATGCTGGCGCGGGCGCGTACAGCTACCTTGGCGAGAATGTCGCCAGCAATAACAATCTGCAGGCAACCGCTGGCGCTTATGTCCGTCCGTTCCACAGTGACGATCGCGAGCTGAAAGTAGGCATGAGCCTGTCGTGGATGGATTTCTCGAAAAACCTCAGCTACTTCAGTTACGGTCAGGGCGGCTACTTCAGCCCGCAGAACTACGCGTCGGTCTCATTCCCGATAGAGTTCTCACGTAAATTTGACGATCTCAACGTGAATATTGGCGGTGCGGCTGGTTATCAGACCTACAGTCAGGATAAGAGCGCGTACTTCCCTGCAAATGCCAGCCTGCAATCTGAGCTGGAAGCCCTTGCCGCAAGAGGCAGTGTAAAAGACGCTTACTATTCTGGTGGCAGCAAAAACGGCATCGGCTACAACCTGCACGCCGGGGCGGACTACAAACTCAACAAAGATGTGACGATTGGCGGCCAGCTGGGCTATGACACCTTTGGTGACTACAACGAAAGCAGCGCGCAGCTCTATGTCCGTTATCTGTTTGGAGAGAAGTAATGAGTGAACATTCTGGGGTATCACATCCACATCAGCCGGGCTGGTTTGACCTGGTCAGCGTGATGATTGACGGGATGGTGGCCAACGCGGGTCAGCGGGAGGCGGAGGCCTTTCTCTATAAAATGGGTGAATCACTGGCGACCCGCTATCCTTTGCCAGCGTCACGCACCGTGCAGGATCTGGAGCGCGAGGCCAACTTACAGCTGGCGCGATTTAACTGGGGCTTTGTGCAGCTTCAGCCGGAAGAGACGGCGCTGCTGATGACGTATCACGCCTTACCGGCTGGCGACAATACCCATTCTCCGGCTGACTGGCAGGCAGTATTTGGCGCAGTCATAGCCGGACTGTTTTCAGGCTGGTTACAGGGCCAGGGCGGCAGCAGGATTGTGCCGGTTACACTTGAACTCAATGATGGCAGCACGCTGCACTATCGATATCAATAGGATCGGAAATGAAACGTAAGCCATTCTGGATGGGCTGGATCTGCTCTGTTTTACTGCTGGTCTGCAGTGCGCAGGCGAGTGCCAGCGGCTGGGACACGTTTAAAGGTCGTTTTCTGACGGCGGAAGGGCGGATCACGGACACCGCCAATAACAATGTCAGTCACACCGAAGGTCAGGGTTATGGCATGTTGCTGGCGGTAGCCAACAATGATCGCGCCACGTTTGACAGGTTGTGGCAGTGGACACGCACCCAGTTAGGTAATCCGCAGACCGATCTCTTCTACTGGCGCTATGTGCCAGGCAGTGACAATCCGGTTGCTGATAAGAACAACGCCTCGGATGGTGATGTGCTGCTGGCCTGGGCGCTGCAGCGTGCTGCTCAGAAATGGCAGGTGGAGAGCTACCAGCAGGCATCTGACCGTATTCAGCGCGCCATCATCAAGCTGGATGTCACGAACTTTGGCGGCTATACCGTCCTGCTGCCGGGCGCGCAGGGTTTCAATAAAACCAGTTACGTGGTGCTTAACCCTTCCTATTTCCTGTTTCAGGCGTGGCGTGAGTTTGGCGAGCGCAGTCATCTGCAGGTCTGGGATAAGCTGATTAATGATGGTTTTACGCTGCTGGGTAAGCTGAGTTTTGGCAAAACCGGTCTGCCGCTGGACTGGGTTGCGCTGAATGCCGACGGTTCGGTTGCCCCGGCTGTCGGTTACTCAAACCGCTTCAGTTATGACGCGATTCGCGTACCGCTGAACATCTGGTGGTATGACCCGCACAGTCTGGCGCTGGTGCCGTTTCAGCGCGTCTGGCAGGGTTACAGCCGTATGCTGACTCCCGCCTGGTTCGACGTGCTGGCAAATGCACCTGCACCTTATCATCTTGAGGGCGGTCTGCTGGCGGTGCGCGACCTCACGCTGAATGAGACCGGCTATCTGAGCGATAAGCTGGCTGCGGATCAGAACTACTTTTCCGCCAGTCTGCAGCTGCTGACCTGGCAGGCGTTTCAGGAGAAGCGCTGATAACAGGCAGAACGGCGGCGCTGGCCGCTATTCTGCTGCCGACAGTAACACGATAAAAATGGGTCAGGCGCTAAGCGGCGGCTGACCCGCACTTCTGCTTTACGGCAGTGATGCGTTACTCCGGATAGGGCACCCAGTCTCCGCCATTTAGCCTGATCCAGGGCTTGCCCTGATACATCATCACCACTGCACCGTCGTTTTCCGACACCACTGGCGTCTGCGGCAGCTTGTCAGTCAGCACCGACATATTGACATTGGGCGCATTAAATACCTGCCCATCCACCACGCGAGACACAATCTCTGAGACTGCCAGCAGACTGGTTGGCGCATCAATATTGAGTGGCTGTCCCTGATGCGGGGCTTTCATGCCGACAAACTTAATCCCGACCGGCACATGCGTAATACCCGGGCTGGGAATGTCGCGCAGCCCTGACATCTGCATCTTATCGCCCTGCAGGGCGGCCCCATGCTCCGGCACCACCAGCACCATCACCCGACGGCCTGACTTCTCCAGCTGAGTAAGGAAGGCGTCGATCTGATCAAACAGCAACTGAGCGCGCGGCTTCCATGGGGCTGTCTGGGTGCTGCCCAGTTCGCGGGTGCCGTCGTGCAGCGGGATCAGGTTATAGAAGGTGGCGCTGCGGGCATCGCTGCTCTTGCTGCGATCGTCGAGCCAGCGCTGCATCAGTTGGGCATCATTGAACACCGGCGTGCTGTCGAATGAAGTCACCTCCGGCGCAATACCCGCCTGCGACATCAGCGGTGCCTGAATATCCCCGCCTTCGCGCAGTTCTTTGAGATAGTTACCAAACACGCCGGTGTGGTCCATCATCAGCTGCTCTTTAAAGCCCAGCTTCGCCAGATTATCGAACAGATAGCAGCGTGAATCAGTGGGTTTGTAGAGATCGCTGTGCGAGGTCTGACCGCAGCTGGCACGCAGCAGACGAATCCCTGCCGGTCCGCTGTAGCTCGTGGCGGAGTTGTAGTTGGTCAGCATGATGTCGAAGTGATGCCACAGCGGATGATTACGCAGTTGCGAGGCATCCATATCTGACCAGGCGAGCGAACAGATGTTGATCACCAGAATGTCGAATGGCTGTGAATCGGCAGGCAGGCTGTCGGGGAAGTGGGTAACGCGCTTGCGCTCACTCTCATAGAAACGGTTGAGCCAGGCGGTCAGATTCGTACTGGTCGCGGGTGCAGACTGATCGAGCCCATCCGGCGTAGCGGCTGGCTGGCTGGCGGCTGGCGTCTGATTCAGGACCACCTGCGGAGTGGCTGCGCGGGTCGGTAGCAGCGACATCGCCGGGCCAGCGATAGTGAGTACGTTGAGCCAGATCAGCATCAATGAAACCAGCACGGTGATACGAATCCACTGCGCAACAAAGAGATAGAGAACCAGCAGGACAAAGAGCGCACCTATCATTTGCCAGTTGATAAAGCGGTCTGCCAGATCGAGAAGATAGGCTGCGGAGAAGCCCGCCAGCTGATCGCCCTGGCTCATGATGCTGCTGAGTCCGGGCAGCCAGGTGTCATGCCAGAACAGCCCGACACCAATGGGGATCGAGACCCAGTGGCGCAGGCGATGCAGGCGTACCGTCGGCAGCGGGAAGAGCAGCCAGGCGAGAAACACCAGGTTGCTCAGCGCGTGAAAGTTGAGATAGCCATACCACAGCAGGGCGAACTTCACTAAAAAGTAGAAATTCCAGCCGCCCAGTCCGCGCCAGCAGGACCACAAACCGGAAGAGTGGGCCGCAGCGGGTTGATCATTTTTCATTAATTTTTGCATCCGTTTTTGGAGATTGACGCTGCCAGTCACCTTCAGACTTTAGCGCACGCGCAGGCAACAGCCGATTCAGCAGGCCGTTCCAGCGACGCGGCAGCCAGCGTTGCCAGACAGGCTTTAGAATCAGCAGGATAAAAATAGCCAGCAGCGCAATCTGTACCCAGTCCATCAGGTTCATCGGGATTCTTTCTCCGGCAGTAAAGTGATGGGCTGCGGTGCCGAACGTACAGGCGCATCCACTGGCTTGAGGGTGGATTCGAGCAGAGATTCTGAAACCGGCGTCAGTTCCTGAATCGCCATCGGCGTCAGTTTTTTAATATTGCTGACTTCCGCAAGAATATGATTATCCTCGAACCAGACCATCCGGTTTGCAAATAGCTCATCGTGAGGCAATGAAAATATATATTTCAATGCCTTATCGAGATCGTTGTAGCGGCAGGAGGAGAGAAACAGTATGACGCGATCTTCCAGCACCGTGACCAGGTCGCCGAAGCGACGCGGTTTACAGAGCGTCAGAATCTGCTGGGGTTGAAGCTGCGGCACTGGCCGCAATGCCACCAACAGGCCCTTATCATTTTCCGGCAGTAAGGTATTACTGATCAACTGGCTGACTGATTGACAGAAGGCGTCAAGCCGCAGGTAGCCTTTCTCATGCAGCGGCTGCAATGAGGCGGTTAACGCCTCAAGACTGGCGGGAACGCGACGGTTAAACACCTGTCCCTGAAGACCTTCCAGCGTGGTCAGAAAGCGCGACATAGCTGCGTTAGCCGGCACGATGGTGTTGACTCCGCAGGCCAGCAGCAGCCGCTCGTCGCTATAACGCAGGCTGGCCCCCATCTCACGTACCACAATTTTCATTCCGTTGCCGCGAGCACGACGCAGGCTGTGAACCATCTTCGCCAGTTCGCCGATATAGTCGCTGCGGGTCAGACTAAAAATAACTGTCGCGGCATTAGCCTGCTGTGCCTGGAACCAGACCTGCTCATTATCATCAAAGAGCTGCCACTGGCGTGAAAGCGGCGGCGCGCCCTCAAGCACGATTTTGTCCGCGAGATAATGTTGTTCGTCATTAAGGCTCAACGGTTCCTGCTTTTCATTTAAGGCAAAGAAACGATCTTCTTCACAGCCCAGACGTATTGCACGATCGGCGAGCAGGCGTTCCGCGGCATACCACCAGTTAATTCGATACTGCCAGCTGTCCTGCTGAAAGCTCAAATGGGCAACGCCATCCAGCTGACGAAAATAACGCTGAAGATTATTACTCAGGTTTATTATGGTGGTGCCGGAGGTAATGATTAAAAGTGTGAGTTTGCTTTTATGTAGCGTGCGGCGCATACCCTTTATCCACCGGGTTAATTCGGCGTCATCGAGCTTATCCCATTGCGCTGCGCTGCTGTTAAATATCACCAGTCCGTTTTTACTGCCAAGCGTACGCAGAAAATCATTTTCCAGCAGCAAAAGACTCCGTTTGCTTTTGGAAAGAGAAAATAGCGGGATACGGTCGGGGCCTCCGATCGGGTCGGGCGTCAGGAGATCACGAGGCGGTTGATCAGCGCTGATGAGCGTGACGGCCTGCTGATGTGAAATCACCTGTCGAATCAACATGCGGGCGTCATCCTGCCGTGCACACGTCACCCAATAACAGCCAGGCGTTTGCAATGCCGTTAATTCAGGCTGAACATGCAACAGCCCTAGCGAAAAAGAATTTTTCATATTGAATTCGTTATTTTTCCAGTCCAGGCTAGCTTATTATAGACAGGCCAGGATGTAACCTGAGAAATTTAAACATTGCCAATGACAAACTGGCTCACAATGTCTGGCAAATGCAGCGTTGCTGAAAATCTTTTTGAACCTCCTTTTTATGCGCAGGCGACTATTCTGAGTCTGACAGTGTTTTATCTTTGGCGAACAGTAATGAAAAATCCAAATCTTCATACCCCTGAGGCCGCCGATGGCGATCGTCAGGATGATATTAATGCTTTGCGTGACGCCTTTTCTTTGCACGCTTTTCGCTATGTCGATATTGCGCGCGAAGAGCGTCTGAAAGAGATTTTGTCACGCTGGACGCTGTTAGCCGAAACGGTCCCCAGCCAGCCTGAGCAACCTCACTGATGCCGCAGATAGCGCTTCAGGGCGTGCGGGGCGGTGTCGGCACAACGTCTCTTTGTGCCGGACTGGGCTGGGCGCTGGCGGCTCTCGGCGAGCGGGTGTTGCTGATCGACGGCTCGCCGGTTAGTCAGCTCGGCATGCATTTCAATCTGCCCGCTCAGCAGGAGAATGGCTGGATGAAAGCCCTGTGCGAAGGGGGAGACTGGCAGCACAGCGCGCTGTGCTATCCCCATGGGCCTGACTTGCTGCCACATGGTGTGCTTTCTCATCAGCATTCTTTGACTATCACCCGTCAGAATGAGTCTGTCGCCGCACCGCTGCTCCAGGTATTGCCGGACCTGCAGGCGCGCTATCAGTGGATTATTTTTGATCTGCCTGCCGACTCCCTGCCGTGGCATGAAACACTCTATCAACAGCTGGACGGCATACTCTGTGTCATCCAGCCTGACGCCAATTGTCATTTGCGCCTTAGCCAGCGCCGCTTTCCGGCGCGCACCCGCTTTGTTATCAATCAGTTTAATGCTAACAGCCGTCTGCAGCAGGATCTGCATCAGCTTTGGATGGCTTCACTGGCGCAGCTGATACCGCTGCTGATTCATCGCGATGAGGCGCTGGCAGAGGCGCTGATGATGAAGCAGCCGGTCGGTGAATATCGGCCACATGCGTTAGCCAGCGAGGAGATCATCACGCTGGCTAACTGGTTGTTACTCAATCTGAAGGGAGTAAATTCTTGAATCCGTTGCGCTGGCTGTTGACTGCGCCCGCCTGGCAATCGCTGCATCGGGGCTATACCACTGCGCGAGGCAATGGTGCCTCCCGCTTCGCCAGCGCACTTCATCTTTTCTGGTCTGTTCTGGGCCTGATGCTGCTCCGCTTCGAAAGCCCGGGCTGGCAGAGTGTGATTCAGCAGCGCCGCCGCCTCTATCCGCACATCTCACCGGAGCGTCCGCGTCCGCTGGATATCCTGCGCTATCTGATCCAGACACTGTGGCTGATTATGATCCGGCTCCCCCAGGCGAGCGCCCGCGATGGCGTTAAGGGCCTGAGCGCACTTTCTGGCTGGCGGCAGCACGGCTATCGCTGGCTGGACAACGTTATTGCCCGCTCGCAAACCCAGGGCATTGATACGCGCATCGAACAGCGACTGAAGCGCCTGTCGCCGCCGATGCGACGCAGCCTCTTTGTCGTGACGGCTCTCTTTGCCTCACTGCTGGCGCTGCTCTGTATCAGCCAGCCCTTTGGTCTGATGACGCAGTTTATTTTTGTCGTACTGCTCTGGGGTCTGGCGATGCTGGTCCGGCGCATTCCGGGTCGTTTTCCTACCATGATGCTGATCGTGCTGTCGTTGACCGTGTCGTGCCGCTACCTCTGGTGGCGCTATACCTCGACGCTGAACTGGGACGATCCGCTGAGCCTGATCTTTGGTTTGCTGCTTATTGCAGCAGAGACCTACGCCTGGGTGGTGCTGGTGCTGGGCTATTTCCAGACGCTGTGGCCGCTTAACCGGCAACCCGTCTCCATGCCGGCTGACCGTTCGCAGTGGCCATCGGTGGACCTGCTGGTGCCGACCTATAACGAAGCTCTTAGCGTTGTCAGACCGACGCTCTATGCTGCGCTGGGTATCGACTGGCCGAAAGATCGCCTGAATATCTATCTCCTTGACGACGGCAACCGGCCGGAATTCCGCGAGTTTGCCACCAGCATTGGCATTAACTATGTGGCGCGTCCCTCTAACGAACATGCCAAGGCGGGGAACATCAACCACGCGCTGAAAAACTACTGCCGCAGCGACTTCGTGTCGATCTTTGACTGCGACCATGTGCCGACACGCGCTTTTTTACAGATGGCCATGGGCTGGTTTATCAAAGATCCCCGGCTGGCGATGCTGCAGACGCCGCATCACTTCTTTTCGCCCGATCCGTTTGAGCGCAATCTCGGGCGGTTTCGCCGTACGCCGAATGAGGGTTCGCTCTTTTATGGGCTGGTGCAGGACGGTAACGATACCTGGGACGCCGCCTTCTTCTGTGGCTCCTGCGCCATTCTGCGCCGCACTGCGCTGGAAGAGATTGGCGGTATTGCCGTAGAAACCGTCACTGAAGATGCCCATACGTCGCTGCGTCTGCACCGGCGTGGCTACACCTCGGCCTACATCCGCATTCCTCAGGCGGCCGGGCTGGCGACCGAAAGTCTGTCAGCGCATATCGGGCAGCGTATTCGCTGGGCACGCGGGATGGTGCAGATTTTCCGCCTTGATAACCCGTTGTTTGGTAAGGGGTTGAAGTGGGTACAGCGGCTCTGTTATGCCAACGCTATGCTGCACTTTTTGTCCGGTATTCCGCGGCTGATCTTCCTGCTGGCACCGCTGGCGTTTTTACTCTGCCATGCCTACATCATCTATGCGCCTGCCCTGGCGATCGCTATCTATGTTTTACCTCACATGCTGCACACCAGCCTGACCAACTCGCGTATTCAGGGGCGCTGGCGTCACTCTTTCTGGAGCGAAGTTTACGAGACGGTGCTGGCCTGGTATATCGCCCGGCCTACTACCGTGGCGCTGTTCAATCCTCACAAGGGTAAGTTTAACGTCACGGCGAAAGGCGGACTGGTCGAGGAGCAGCATCTGGACTGGGTGATAACCAAACCCTATATGTTGCTGGTGTTGCTTAATGTGGCGGGCGTGTTGATGGCGTTCTGGCGCATGCAGCACGGTCCGGCCAACGAGATACTGACCGTCTGCGTAAGTCTGATTTGGGTGCTCTATAACATGATTATTCTTGGCGGTGCGGTGGCGGTTTCCGTTGAAGCCCGGCAGATCCGCGAGGCGCACCGTGTAGAGATCGCCATGCCGGCCGCCATCGCACGCGAAGATGGTCATATGCTGCCCTGCACGCTGCGTGACTACTCGGATGGCGGCGTCGGGCTGGAGATGCGCGAGCCGGATGCGCTGCGGGAGAATGAAAAAGTGTGGCTGCTGCTGCGTCGTGGACAGCAGGAGTTCAGCTTCCCCTGCCAGGTGCAGCGTGTCTTTGGCCACCGGGCTGGCGTGCGTCTCCATCAGCTGACCACCCAGCAGCATATTGAATTTATCCAGTGTACCTTCGCTCGCGCCGATACCTGGGCACTGTGGCAGGACGGTTTTCCGGAAGATAAGCCGGTGCAAAGCCTCGCCGATATCATGATCCTCGGTTTCAAAGGTTACCTGCGCCTGGCGGAATATGGCCCGCCGCAGTTACGTCGGCTGTTTAACCTGCTTACCGTTGGGGTGAGCTGGCTGGCTTCGCTGTTGCCGCAAGGCATCCGTGCGCCAGCTTCAAAAAACGCATTGAGTTGATGATATGACGATAACGAGAGTAAACAGGTGGGTCGCTGCGCTGCTGTTGGGTTCCACAACACTAAGCTGCGCCCTGGCGCAGGAAAATATGGCGGTCACTCCCGGAGAAACTGCGGTGCAATCTTTGCCGCCACAGCCTGCTGCACCGCTGCGTAACAGTCAGCTGAGCTTTGTTAAGCTGGCACCACCGCCGGGTAGCATGACGCTGAGCGGAACACGTACCAGCGGGCAGATCGAGTTCGGTGTGCGCAGTGATGAGGTGGTGACGCGTGCGCTGCTTAATCTTACCTATCGGCCCTCGCCTGCGCTGCTACCTGTGCTGTCGCAGCTGAAGGTTTATCTCAACGATGAGCTGTTCGGCCTGATCACCATTACCCCGGACCAGCCGGGTAAAGAGATTCAGACGCAGCTGGCAATCGATCCTCACTATATTGCTGACTTTAACCGCGTGCGCTTTGAGCTGGTTGGTCACTACGCCAACATCTGCGAAAATCCGGCCAACAGCACCATCTGGCTTGATATCGGCAAAGAGAGCGGCATCGATCTGACGCTGCAAAAACTGCCGCTGAAAAATGACCTCTCCCATTTTCCTGAACCCTTTTTTGATACCCGCGACACGCGACCGCTGACCTTGCCGATGGTGTTTGCTGCCCAGCCGGACATAAAGCAGCAGCGGGCTGCCGCGATTCTCGCCTCCTGGTTCGGCAGCAAAGCTGCCTGGCGCGGACAGCGCTTTCAGGTGCTCTACAATCAGCTGCCGCAACAGCAGCATGCTGTGGTGTTTGCCACCAACGATGCGCGCCCGGATTTTCTGAAAGATTTGCCGCCGGTTGTAAAGCCGACCGTGGAGATAGTGAGTCAGCCTGACAGTCCCTATGAAAAAATGCTGCTCATCCTGGGACGCAACGACGACGATTTGCTGACGGCGGTGCAGGGGATTGCGCAGGGTGAGTTGCTGTTACGCGGGGACACCTCGACCATCGACCGCGTTACGCTGCTGGCACCGCGCCAGCCCTATGATGCGCCAAACTGGGTGCGCACCGATCGCCGCACCACCTTTGCTGAACTGACTCAGTATGAAAACCAGCTGCAGTCTGACGGCCTGCAGCCCAATCCCATCAGCCTGACGCTGAATCTGCCGCCCGATCTCTTCCTGGTTCGCGCGCGCGGCATCGACATGGATCTGAGCTATCGCTATACAGCGCCTTTCCAGTCGGATGGCTCACGGCTGGCGGTGAACCTGAATAATCAGTTCATCCAGGATTATCCGCTACCGCCTAAAAACACGGCCGGTCAGCAGTTGCTGCATATTCCCCTGATTCAGGGAATGCTGGACAAAAACCATGAACTGCTGATTCCGGCGTTACGCCTGGGTGTGGTTAACCAGCTGCGCTTCGATTTTGACTATGCCAACACCTTTATTGGTGGCAATGCTGACGGGCGTTGTGAAACCGTGACGCCGGTCGGTCATCATGTGGTGGTGGACGACAGTTCCAGCATCGATTTTTCTGGCTATCGCCACTACATCGAAATGCCATCACTGCGTGCCTGGGCAAATGCGGGCTTCCCGTTCAGCCGTTATGCCGATCTGGCGCAAACCCTGGTGCTGATGCCGCCAAAACCAGACGTCCAGCAGGTCAGCACACTGTTGAATGCGATGGGCAATAGTGGTGCACAGACTGGCTATCCGGCACTGCGCGTTCAGTTGACCGACGACTGGGCCACGGCGAAAAAGCAGGATGTGGATCTGCTGATGATCGGTGTCATCCCCAAAGATCTTCAGAATGACCTGCGGATCCCGGCGCTGGTCGACGCCACCGCCAGCTGGCTGAAAGAACCCGTGCGACGGGTCACGCCACAGATGAATCCGCAAAGCGGTCGCGATCAGACGGCAGAAAGCACCACTGCCATCAGCTCCCGCGGCCCGCTGGCAACGGTGATTGGCTTCCAGTCGCCGTTTTACGATCAGCGCAGCGTGGTTGCGCTGCTCGCCGATGGCACGCCGCGTGGCTGGCAACTGCTCAACGAGGCAATGAGTGACAGCGATAAGCGTGGCGCAATGTCTGGCTCCACCGCGATTATCCGCGAGTCAGGGGTTAACAGTCTGCGGGTTGGCGAGAGCTACTACGTTGGTCATCTGCCGTGGTGGGAGCGTCTCTGGTCGCTACTCTCGACCCATCCCTTCTGGCTGGCACTCTGCACACTCTTTGTGGTGGTGCTGTTCGCGCTAATGACGTGGCGTCTGATGCGAATTATTACCCGTCGTCGTTTACTGGATGAAGATGAATAACGCTCAGGTACTGCGGGCGGGCATGCTGCTTGGTACGCTAAGTGCGCTGCCGGGGCTGGCCGCACCGACTGACGGACCGGAAGTCTCGCCAGTCGAGTGGCTGCTGGCACAGGTCCGCACCGGCGAGTCGACTAACAAATACGATCTGGTACAGCAATCGCTCTACCGGCTGGAGAAGATGGACCCGGATAATCCGCAGGTGCTTGCGGCGCGTCTGCGTCTGGCGCTGCATCAGGGCGATATCACCGCAGCGCAGACGTTGCTGGATCAGCTCAACAGGCTGGCGCCCGGCTCGACGGCGGCGCGTGAGTCTGCCGCAGGCCTGCGCATGATGTCGCCAGAGGGGCGGCAGCAACTGCAGCAGGCGCGATTGCTTGCTACCTCAGGGCGGCTGGCGGAAGCAAAAAGCGCGTACGATGCGCTGTTCAACGGCGTGTTTCCCGATCCCAACATCGCCCTGGAGTACTGGCGGCTGATGGCGCGCCTTCCTGGCCAGGAAGAGGTCGTATGGCAGCAGCTGCAGGCGATGGAACAGCGCTATCCGGGCAACGTTGGCGTCGGATTGCAGATTGCCCGCATGGCATTTGCCCGGCAGCAGTCGGCGCAGGCGATAGTCCAGCTGAAGCGGCTGGCGGAAAGCAGCGGCGGGCGTGATGCCGCGGCTGATCTCTGGCTGAAACAGATTAACGATCAACCGGTCAGCGACAGTAGCGTCGCGCAGTTGAAAGAGTATCTCACCGTCTTCACCGAGGGCGATGCGCATCAGCAGGGCCTGGAGGCGCTCTCGAAGCAGCAGACGACGCTGGCCGATCCCGCTTATCGCGAACGGATGCGCGCGCTGGCGCTGGTCGATGCAGGCAATGTGAATAACGCGATGGCGATCCTGAACCGGGCACTGAAAGCGAATCCCGATAATGCCGAATTAATGGGGGCGATGGGGCAGACCCAGGCCCGCGCGGGCCATCGTGATGCCGCCATTCTCTGGCTGGAACGCGCCATCAAAGCGGGACAGCAGAGCACGCTGATCGGCAAATGGCAGTCGCTGCTGCAGAGCAATCGCTACTGGCTGGCGATTGAGCAGGGCGATAAAGCGCTGGCGCAGCATGATATTGAAGGGGCCGGACAGCACTATCGTGCGGCCCAGAAGTATGACAGCAGCGACAGCTATGCCCTGATTGGCCTGGGTGATGTGGCGATGGCGCGTAAAGATGCGGCGGGCGCAGAACAGTTCTGGCAGCGCGCGCGACGGCTGGATGGCACCAATATCACCGCAGTGCGTCGGCTGGCGGGGCTTTATCAGGCTGTGTCGCCTGCACGCGAGCTGGAATTTATTACTACCTTACCCGCCGGGCAGCAGCGCGCCCTGGCTGACACGCTGCGCCTGCTGCGCAGCGATAGCCTGCGCACGGAAGCAGATGCTCTGGCGCAGCAGGCTCGCTGGCCGCAGGCGGCAGAGAAATATCGCCAGGCACGGGAGCTGGCTCCGGATGACGTCTGGCTCAGTTACCGGCTGGCTGGCGCGCTGCGTAACAGTGGTGACGTGCAGCAGGCGCAGACGATAATGCGCGCGGTCGCGCAGCAACATCCGCAGGATGCGACTGCACTTTACGCGACCGCACTCTGGTTCTCGGGCAACGATAACGACAGCGAGGCACTGGCCACGCTGCATCGTCTGCCCGATGCGCAGTGGAGCAGCGATATGCGTCAGCTGGCTGACCGCCTGAAACAGAATCAGATCTATGCCCAGTCCGAGGCGCTGCGCGCCGCCGGGCGGGAGCCGGCAGCCGTAACGCTGCTTGAGCAGCAGCCAGTTTCCAGCCGACGTGACCTGACGCTGGCCGACTGGGCACTGGCACGCGGTGACGCGCTGCAGGCGCTGGCAGGCTATCAGCAGGTACTGTCTCGCGAGCCGGAAAACGGCGATGCGGCGCTGGGACGAATCGAAGCGCTGGTTGCCCTGCAGCGCAACAGCGAAGCCCTACAGGCGCTTGAGCAACAGCCGTCGATTCAGGCGAGTGTCAATGCGGACAGGCGTGCTGCGCTGGCGTGGCAGGCGGTGGGTGAAACCACGCGGGCTGCCGTGCTGTTTAGCGATCTGAAACAGCGCGCCGCCTCGCTGCCACCTTCTCAGGATAAGGCGCTGGTGTTTCGTGATGCGGCACGACTTGAACGTTCGCAGCAGCAGCCTGAACAGGCACTGGCCGATTATCGTCAGGCGATGACGGCCAGCGGTATTGATAGCAGTGGCAATATCAGCCGCGCCACCCGCAACGATCCGCAGGATGAGTGGCTGAAGCGCAGCCTGCGCAGCGACACGGCCGATCTCTATCGTCAGCAGCAAACCACGCTGACAGTGCAGCAGGACTATTCACGCAACAGCGGTACGGGCGGCATCTCTGACTTTACGGCGCACACCACCATGCTGCAGGCGGAACATCCGTTTGCCGATGGGCGCGGCTTTTTCCGGCTCGACCGGGTGGACGTTTCCGCAGGGACCTTTACCACCCGAAACGGTAGCTTTAATGATTTATTTGGCAGCTGTGACGATGTGAATTCCGGCGGCTGCACTTCTCAGACTCACCAGCGTGACAGTGGCACGGCGCTGGCCGCTGGCTGGCATAATGCGATCTGGTCGGCCGACCTCGGCACCACGCCGCTGGGTTTTGAAGTCACTAACTGGACCGGCGGCCTGAGCTGGAAAACCGATGTGAAGCAGCTCGGTGTGACGCTGACCGCTTCACGCAGGCCAATTGCCAGTTCGCTGCTCTCCTATGCCGGGACGCGCGATCCGGCAGTCAACGGCAGTAAAAGCTGGGGCGGTGTGGTGGCAACGGGCGGCAGCATCGGGCTGAGTTACGATCAGGGCGGTGCGCATGGTGTCTGGGGCGACATCAGTGCGCATCAGATCACCGGCAAGAATGTCGCTGATAACAGCCGCGAGCGCCTGATGGGCGGCTATTACTACAAGCTGATCAACACCGACAATCGCCGTGCGACCATCGGGCTGAACAGCATGCTCTGGCACTATCAGAAGGATCTCAGTGATTACACCTTCGGCCAGGGCGGCTACTACAGTCCACAGCAATATCTCTCCTTTGCTGTGCCGGTCACCTGGCGGCAGCGTACGGAGAACTGGTCATTTGATCTGGGCGGTTCAGTTTCGTGGTCACATTCGAAAACGGATGCGCAGCAGCGTTATCCGGTTAATCCTGGCTTCACCCTTGCCAGCAATCCCTCTTCCGCCAGCAGCGCCGGCGGGGGGATCGGCTACACGCTGCAGGCAGTAGTTGAGCGGCGGCTGACGTCGGCGTGGTTTGTAGGAGCAGGTGTCGATATTCAGCAGGCGAAAGATTACACCCCGAGCCACGGCCTGATCTATGTACGCTATGCTGCCGGGGGCTGGGAAGGGGATCTGGATATGCCGCCACAGCCGCTGGTTCCCTACGCAGATTTTAAATAATCCCGATCGGGAAAAAGCCGGACTTTTCAGACGGTAAAAAAGTCAGTTTATGGGATATACTGGCGGGCATTGTACTGTCTGCTATCTGGGCTTTTTTCATCGTCAGGAGAGAATTTTTGCGCGTAAGCCGGTCACTTACGATAAAGCAGATGGCGACAGTTTCGCTGGTTGCGATTATCACCATCAGTATCTTTATCGTCATCCAACTGTTTCATTTTGTGCAGCAGCGCAGAATTGACTACGCCCAGCAGATGGAGAATATCGCGCACACCGTCCGTCAGCCGCTGTCGGAAGCGGTGCTGCGCGCCGATATTCCTCAGGCCGAACGTATTCTTCACTCCCTGAAACCGGCCGGTATTTTATCGCGCGCCGATGTGGTGCTGCCGAATGCGTTCCAGGCTCTGCATGCCGATTTCGAGGTGGAAAAACCGGTGCCGCGTCTGGTCGCCCGCCTGTTTGAGCTGCCGGTGCAGATTACCCTGCCGCTCTATTCAGTCGAAAATACCGGGATGCCGAAGCCGCTTGCCTATCTGGTGTTGCAGGCTAACTCGACGCGCGTCTACCAGTTTATCCTCAGCACGCTCTCGACCATGATTATCACCTATCTGTTGCTGGCGCTGATTCTTTCCGTGGCGATCAGCTGGTGCATTAACCGGCTGGTGGTGCATCCGCTGCGCAATCTCTCTCGCGAACTGCAGGAGCTGCCGCCCCAGTCGATTCTGACGCACAAGCTGTCGCTACCGCAGAGCCACCGTGATGATGAAATCGGTATGCTGGTCCGTAGCTACAACCGCAATCAGCAGGTGCTGGAGTCGATCCATGATGAGATGAGCCGGCTGACGACCCATTTTCCCGTCACCGATTTGCCCAATCGCACTCTGTTTCTGGCGCTGGTCGATCAGTGCATGCGCATGCCTGAACAGTCACTGGGTCTGATGGTCATCCGCATTGAAACACTCCAGGAAGCTAACGGCGTACTCAGCGATGAGCAGCGCGATACACTGATGCTGACGCTGGTGGAGAAGATCCGTAATACCCTGGACGACCATACTTTGCTGGCGCAGACCGGAACCAGCGATTTTGTTCTGTTAATGAAGCGCGCAAGCAATCCGTTCCGCGCACTGCGTCTGGCGCGCAACCTGATGATTCGCCTGAATCAGCCGGTTAACCTCCATCAGCTGCAGTTGCGCCCTAATCTCAGTATCGGTCTGGCGCTGCGTGAGGATCAGCCGCTGAGCGCGAATGAGCTGCTTGACCGCGCGACGTCGGCGATGATGTCGGCCCGTCATCAGGGCAAAAATCAGATCCTGTTCTTTGACGCCGCACTGACCGAGCGCGCGCAGAAGCGCCTGACTCAGGAGCATGACATCCTGCAGGGTCTGCACGATGATCAGTTCGCGCTTTACCTGCAACCGCAGGTCGATATGCGGACCGGCGCGTTAATTGGCGCCGAAGCCCTGTTGCGCATGCGCCAGCCAGACGGCAGTTATGGTCTTACCGAAGAATTTATAGCCAGCGCCGAAGAGATTGGCGTGATTAGCGCGATAGGTCGCTGGGTGTTTGAAGAGGCGTGCCGCATTCTGGCTGGCTGGCAGCGCCAGGGCATTATGCTGCCGCTGAGTGTGAATATTTCCGCTGTGCAACTGCGGGACACCGGCGTGGTCTCTCATCTGCAAGCCCTGCTGACGCGCCACCGCATCGCACCCGACACGCTGGTGCTGGAAGTGACAGAGACCGCTCAGCTTGATGATGCAGAACAGGCGATGTCGATGCTGCGCCTGTTGCAGCAGACCGGCGTCGCCGTGGCCCTGGATGATTTTGGCATGGGCTACTCCAACCTGAACTATCTGCATCAGCTGAAAGCGTTGCCGGTAAACAAGCTGAAGATGGATCGCAGCTTCGTGGCGGCGCTACCGCATGACGACACAATGGTCCGTATCGTCGCGGCTATCGCCGAGATTATCCACCTTGAAGTGATTGCCGAAGGCGTGGAAACAGCCGAGCAGCGCGACTGGCTTCTGGCGCGCGGTATCGCTATCGGGCAGGGCTATCTCTACGCTGAAGCCCTGCCTCTGACCCGATTTAATCAGGCGTGGATTGAAAACTCCTCACTGCCGCAATAATTGCCTGATTCATTGATTTTGCGAGAATTTTAGTTACAAAACCCCTTGCTGAAGCGTTTCAGTTCAGAATTACGATCCCAGGGTTTCCTGGGCGTTTGTCACCCTGTATTAATCACGTAAACAGAGTGTTATTTTCGGGTTACTGTCAGGCGCTACCTCTGTTGCCTGACAGTCACAATAACGAATCCGACAACATCACCTCACGGCGTTAGTGGACACCTGTTTATGAAAACCTCACTTTTTAAAAGCCTTTATTTCCAGGTGCTGATGGCGATTGGCATCGGCGTTTTGTTAGGCCATTTTTACCCGGAGTTAGGGACCCAGATGAAGCCGCTGGGAGATGCCTTTGTTAAGTTAATCAAGATGATTATCGCCCCGGTCATTTTCTGTACCGTGGTGACCGGCATCGCTGGCATGGAAAGCATGAAAGCGGTAGGACGGACCGGTGCGGTTGCGCTGCTCTATTTTGAAATTGTCAGCACCATCGCGCTGCTTATCGGCCTGATCGTGGTGAACGTGGTGCAGCCAGGTGCCGGGATGAACGTTGATCCTGCCACGCTGGATGCCAAAGCTGTGGCGATGTACGCGCAGCAGGCAGAGCAACAGGGTGTCGTCGCTTTCCTGCTGGATATTATCCCCAACAGCGTGATTGGCGCCTTTGCCAGCGGCAACATTCTGCAGGTACTGCTGTTTGCCATTCTGTTTGGTTTTGCCCTGCATCGTCTGGGTAACACCGGCACGCTGATTTTCAACGTGATTGAAAATTTCTCAAAAGTGATTTTCGGCATTATCAATATGATCATGCGTCTGGCACCGATAGGGGCATTTGGCGCAATGGCGTTCACCATCGGTAAATACGGCGTGGGTTCACTGGTGCAACTCGGCCAGCTGATTATCTGTTTCTATATCACCTGTATTCTGTTTGTGGTGATTGTGCTGGGGCTGATTGCGCGTCTGTTTGCCGGGTTCAGCATCTTCAAGTTTATCGCCTACATAAAAGAAGAGCTGCTGATTGTGCTGGGGACTTCCTCTTCCGAATCTGCGCTGCCGCGCATGCTGGATAAGATGGAGAAGCTGGGCTGCAAGAAATCGGTGGTCGGGCTGGTGATTCCCACCGGCTATTCCTTTAACCTGGACGGCACCTCGATTTACCTGACCATGGCGGCGGTATTTATTGCTCAGGCGACCAATGCGCACATGGATATCTTCCATCAGATTACGCTGCTGGTGGTGCTGCTGCTCTCTTCCAAAGGTGCGGCGGGGGTAACCGGTAGTGGATTCATCGTGCTGGCGGCGACGCTCTCTGCGGTGGGCCATCTGCCGGTGGCGGGTCTGGCGTTGATTCTCGGTATTGACCGCTTTATGTCCGAAGCCCGTGCGCTGACTAACCTGATTGGTAACGGTGTAGCGACCGTGGTGGTGGCGAAATGGGTCGACCAGCTGGATCATAAACAGCTGACCGATACGCTGGCAGGCCGAAATAAAGAGAATAAAGCGACTGAATCTTCAATTTAATCATTGAATTTAACTTAAATCCTCACAAATGCCCGCTGTCGCTTGCCCTGACAGCGGGCATTTGCATAATAAACCCCACTTGTTTTTTTTGACGTTTTTCACTTCGTTACGCGACATCCTGAGCTTCCTGTGGTCAAACACTTTGTTGTTGGATAACAGCGCGATTCGGCGCCAGCCGATTCGTTAATAACAGCGGCAATATGCGCCAGTGATAACAATATTTGAATTATTTGAGTAGGGGTTCACATGCAGGGCACCAGAATTCGGCTTTTGGTTGGTGGATTAGTGCTGGCAAGCAGCTTTGGTCTCCAGGCAGAAACGCTGCAACCGGATCCGGCCTGGCAGGAAGGCAAGCTGGATAATGGATTTAACTGGCAGTTACTGGCCACACCGCAACGCCCCAGCGACCGCATTGAACTGCGGCTGGTGGTGAATACCGGTTCGCTGGTAGAGAGTGCGCAACAGACGGGCTTCAGTCATCTGCTGTCGCGCCTGGCGATGGTGCATAACACCGCGCTTGATAACAACCAGCAACGCGCGCTATGGCAACAGGCGATGGATCCACAGCGTCCGCTGCCGCCTGTCATTACCTCCTATGACTCCACCCAATATAATCTGAGTCTGCCGAATAACCGTCCCGAACTGCTGAAAGAAGCACTGAACTGGCTGGCGGCCACGGCGGGCAATATGGCTATCACCGAACAGGTGGTCAACACTGCGCTGGCCGCCTCCGATCCGGTGGCGACCTGGCCGAAAGATTCGCAGGATGTCTGGTGGCGCTACCGCCTGAAGGGCTCTGCGCTGCTGGCGCACGATCCCGCCGCGCAGCCGCGCGCACCCGTCGATTTAACCCAGCTCAACGATTTTTATCATCAGTGGTACACCCCTGATGCGATGACGCTCTACGTTGTTGGCAATGTTGATAGCCGGAACCTTTCTGAGCAGATCAACAAAACCTTCTCGGCGCTAACCGGGAAACGTGAAACGCCTGCACCTCTGCCCACCCTGTCGCCGCTGCCGCACGAGCCGGTGAATCTGGTGAGCAGCAACATGACGCAGGATCGTCTCTCACTGGTGTGGGATACGCCGTGGCAACCGATTCGGGACTCCCAGAATCTGCAACGTTACTGGCAGGGCGACCTGGCCCGTGAAGCGCTGTTCTGGCATGTCCAGCGTGCACTCAGCGACAGCAAGGCGCAGGGCATCCAGGTAGGATTTGATTGCCGCGTGCTCTATCAGCGTGCGCAGTGCTCGATCAACATGGACGGGCGCAACGACAATCTGGCGCAGAATATGAATCTGGTGGCGCGCGAGCTGGCGAACGTGCGTGATAAAGGCATTCCGCAGGAGGAGTTTGATGCGCTGATGGCGCAGAAGCTGCTGGAGCTGAATAAGCTCTTTACCACCTATGCCCGCACCGATACCGATGTGCTGATGAGCCAGCGCCTGCGATCTCAGCAGAACGCCGTGGTCGATATTGCGCCTGAGCAGTATCAGAAGCTGCGTCAGACTTTCCTGGCCGGCCTGACCCGTGAACAGTTGAACCAGGAGCTGCGCCAGCAGCTGACGCAGGAACTGATGATGGTTCTGATTCAGCCGGAAGGCGAAGCGGAAACTAACGTGAAGAGCCTGCAGGAGAGCTGGGACAAAGTAATGTCACCGGCAACGGCACCGGCGACCAGCAATGAAGCCAGCCCGCCGGATAGCAACGTCAAAGACGTTCCGCCCGCCGCTTAACGTCAGGTTTTTGCCCTGAGCCACTCGGTCACTAACATCGGCCAGCTGGCGAGGGGCAAATCTGCCACGCCACGGATACCAAATCCGTGCCCGCCTTTCTGATAGAAATGCACCTCTGCCGGCACCTTATGCTCACGCAGCGCGCCAAAAAACGCCATGCTGTGATTCACCGAGACATCATCATCGTCGGCGGCGTGGATCAACAGTGTCGGTGGCACCAGCGGATGAACACGGGTTTCCATTGAATAGGCTTCAATGGTTTTCTGATCCGGCCACGCACCCAGCAGGCGGGTTCTGGCACCCTCATGGGCAATGCCATCACGCATGCTGATCAGCGGATAAACCAGTACCATCGCATCCGGACGCGGCGAGAAGTTTTCTGCGCCATCCTGCACCGGATAGAGTTTCTCTGCGAAACGCGTTCCCAGACTGGCTGCCACGTGGCCGCCCGCCGAAAAGCCCATCATCACAATGTATTTACCGTTCAGGCCACGCTGTGCCCGTTCACGCAGGACGCGAACCGCACGCTGCGCATCGGCCAATGGCGCGTCGGGACCTTCATGATGTCCATCATAGGGCAGGCGATAGGTCATAACCGCCAGGGTGTAACCCATCGATGTAAAGAAGGTGGCCAGGGCGCTGCCTTCACGATCAATCATCACGCGCTGATAGCCACCACCCGGTGCAACCAGCAGGGTAATCCCGTTTGATTCGACCGGATGCCAGATCGCCATCTCAGGGCAACGTACGCCGGTCGCTGCGCGATCGTAAGGCTCATACTCTTTTGCCATATCGACGATCTGCGGCTCTGCGCGCGAATCGCTGGCGCCTGGCGCATCACCGTGTGGCCAGATATTAATAATTTCTGTGTGCATAAATAGATCCTGATGCGGGGAATATTTTAATTGTTTTGTTCGCGGCCGGAGAGAACAGCGTCCTGCTGTCTTTTGATTAAAAGATGGTCTTTTTTCAGGCGGTCGTCCATCCGAAAAGGGCAAATCTGACCAGATTCGGACTATGCCTGGTGGTGGATCCATTTATATAAATGATTAATTTTAATCAATAAATTATAAGGCGGGTTGAAGAGGGATGCCGCTGGAAGTCCGTCATTAACCACGAATTTGCAGCTTAAGGTAAATGGCTGGCATGGCTCGCTTTGTTAGCCAAAATTTACCGGATATCACGCTGTGTGCTGTTCAGACAGCATAATGATTTTACCGCCAGAATCACGTTCACTTCGCTGCAGGGGCTTAAGTGCCAGTCTCATTTGGGAATGTTCAGCGTCGGGCAGTTTCCTGTTGGTTGATGAGGTTTAACATAACATCAGCCGTTCATTCACAACGGTAAGATGAATTCCATGTTTGATAACGATCTCTCTACCCGGCAAACCTTCTCTCGTTTGTGGCCGACGATTTCTCCCTTCAGACTGGGGCTGGTGGTTGCG
Organism: Pantoea hericii; assembly: GCF_014155795.1. NCBI lineage: Bacteria > Pseudomonadati > Pseudomonadota > Gammaproteobacteria > Enterobacterales > Erwiniaceae > Pantoea > Pantoea hericii. The sequence continues at coordinate 78,500 of NZ_SCKV01000007.1, read as the reverse complement.
GGTGTCGCCCTGATCGTCAACGCTGCAATCGATCCATTGATGCTGACGTTGCTGAAGACGCTGCTTGACGATGTGATTGGCAGGAATAACCACGGCATTCTGATCTGGATGCCGCTGGTGATTATCGGGCTGATCCTGGTCCGCGGTGTGAGCGGCTATATCTCCAGTTACTGTATCTCCTGGGTATCAGGCAAAGTGGTCATGGCCCTGCGTTGTCGACTGTTCAGCCATATGATGGGCATGCCGGTGGCTTTTTTTGATCAGCAATCAACCGGCACGTTGCTCTCCCGTATCAGCTACGACTGCGAACAGGTCGCCTCCTCTTCGTCCGGTTCGCTGGTGACGGTGGTCCGTGAGGGAGCCTCTATTCTTGGCCTGTTTGTGATGATGTTCTACTACAGCTGGCAGCTTTCCCTGATCCTGCTGGTGCTGGCACCCATTGTGTCGCTGGCGATTCGCATCGTCTCCAGGCGCTTTCGCGGTATTAGCAAGAACATGCAGAACACCATGGGGCAGGTAACGTCTCATGCAGAGCAGATGCTGAAAGGTCATAAAGAGGTACTGATGTTCGGCGGCCAGCAGGTCGAGACGACCCGCTTCGAACAGGTCAGCAACAACATGCGTCGTCAGGGGATGAAAATGGTCTCAGCGACCTCGCTCTCCGATCCCATTATTCAGCTGCTCGCCTCCTCTGCGCTCGCCTTTGTGCTCTATGCGGCGAGTTTTCCCTCTGTGATGGCCACACTGACGGCGGGTTCTATCAGTGCGGTGTTTTCCGCCATGCTGATGCTGATGCGTCCGTTAAAGTCACTGACTAACGTTAACGCCCAGTTCCAGCGCGGTATGGCTGCCTGTCAGACACTGTTTGCCATCCTGGATACTGAACAGGAAAAAGATGAAGGAACATACGTGGTTGAACGCGCGACCGGCAATATAGAATTTCGCGATGTCACCTTTACCTATCCGGGATCGGAAACGCCCGCGCTGGAGCATATTAACCTGACCATTCCCGCCGGTAAAACTGTGGCGCTGGTGGGCCGTTCCGGTTCGGGTAAATCGACTCTCGCCAGCCTGCTGACACGCTTTTACGACATCGACAGCGGAGAGATTTTGCTGGATGGTCATGCGCTGCGTGACTACACCCTGGCCTCGCTGCGTGAGCAGGTGGCACTGGTCTCTCAGCACGTTCACCTCTTCAACGACACGGTCGCCAACAACATCGCTTATGCCCGTACCGACGTCTTCAGCCGTGAAGCAATCGAAAAGGCGGCACAGATGGCCCATGCTATGGAATTCATTAATAAAATGGATAACGGACTGGATACAGTGATTGGGGAGAACGGGGTGCTGTTGTCGGGTGGGCAGCGCCAGCGCATCGCGATTGCCCGCGCCCTGCTGCGCGACAGTCCAATTCTGATCCTCGACGAGGCGACCTCGGCGCTGGATACCGAATCTGAACGCGCCATTCAGTCTGCGCTGGAGACGCTGCAGCAGAACCGGACCACGCTGATCATCGCTCACCGGCTCTCAACCATTGAAAAGGCCGATGAAATTCTGCTGGTAGAAGAGGGGAGGATTGTGGAGCGCGGCTCGCATCAGCAGCTCCTGCAGAAGAACGGCGCGTATACACGGCTCTATAAGATGCAGTTCAGCCAGCCGCTGTGTGCGTAAGAGGTGTGAATGCCAGAAGCTAAAAAATGCGCCTCCGGGCGCATTTTCGTCATCACCATTCGCCGATCGATCTTCACGACGCTAACGGCTACAGCATCATTCAGGCATCGCCGCTGCCGGAATTATCGCGCCACGATGCTGAATCACGGTACTGGCTGTCAGATGCCCACGCTGCGCGGCTTCCTCCGCAGAAGCCCCGGTCAGACGGCGCGCCAGATACCCGGCACTGAATGAATCACCGGCAGCAGTCGTATCGATCACTTTCTCTTTCGCCAGACGCACCGCAGGCACATCAATCAGCGGCGCATCGCCGGTGACCACCAGACAGGAGTCGGCACCGCGCTTAATCACGATTTCGCTGGCGCCCGCCTGACGGGTTCGTGCGATAACCTCTTCCAGCGGCGCTTCGCCCCACAGCAGATGCTCATCATCCAGTGTCAGGAAGGCGATATCGGTACAGTTCAGCATGGCGCGATATGCAGCCTGCGCACTGGCGCGATCGGCCCATAAACGCGGGCGGTAGTTATTATCAAAAATCACCTTGCCGCCATTTGCCCGGCAACGGGCCAGTAGCGTCATTAGCTTCTCACGGCTGGACGGCGGCAGAATAGCCAGACTGATGCCGCTGAGATAGAGATAATCGTAGTGCGACAATTGCCCGGCTATCTCCTCAGATTGCGGGCTATCAAGCCAGTAACGCGCCGCAGCATCGCTGCGCCAGTACCAGAAAGTACGCTCGCCATCGGCATCCGTTTCAATCACATACAGGCCCGGCATCTTATTATCGAGGCGCTGGATCAGGTCCGTATTCACCTTCTCCTGCTGCCAGGCGGCGATCATCTGATCGCTGAACGAATCCGTTCCCAGCGCAGTGACATAATCGACCCGCAACTGCTGCTCATCGACCTGGCGGGCGAGATAAACTGCCGTGTTAAGCGTATCGCCGCCAAAGCCCCGTTTGATGTTCTCACCCTTTTCGGACAGCTCAATCATGCATTCGCCAATAATGGCGATTTTCTTGTGCGTCATGGTTTCAGACCTATAGTGAAATATCGTCCTAGTCTCGCGTCTGGTATGGCAGACGTCAATGATTTTAAAACGCCGTTTTAATTTAACTTAAGGCATGAAACAGCCTCGATCTGGCAGATAAACGCGGCTAACGTCGGCTTGTTTAGCCGATTATGTTAGCGAGACGGCTGATAAACTCGCCGTTTTATATTGCCATGCCGTTCATCTTAATATCACAGGCACTTTTGATAATCGCTCAGTCACCCATTTTGGGGACTTGTTACCACTCAGGGAAATAGCATGGTGATGGAGAGTATTAGCCAATGGCTGCCGTCTTCAAACGACCTTAAACTCCACCCGGAAACCCCGCTCTTCTGGCAACAATGTCATCGACGCTATCGGTTTCAGCCCATCTACCGGGTTACCGGTCAATTACTTGCCATTGAACTCCTGACTGCCGTGTCGCATCCTTCTGAACCGGAACGGAATCTTTCGCCTGAAGCCTGGTTTGCCGGACTCGATATTGCCCGGCGCCTGGATGTCGTGCATGAGCAGCTTGAACTGCTGGCAGAATGGAGCGAATTTTTTAAGCGCAGTGATATGGTCGCTTCGGTCAACATAGACGGTCCTTCACTGCTCGCCATTCAGCAACGACCCGCCATTCGCCGCCTGATTGCCCAGCTGCCCTGGATACGGTTTGAGCTCACCGAGCATCAGGCGCTGCCGCAGGAGGAGAAAGTGGCGAAAATACCGGAACTGGGGCCGCTGTGGCTGGATGATTTTGGTTCAGGTATGGCAAATTTCTCAGCGCTGACTGAACTGAAATATGATTACATCAAGCTGTCGCGCGACCTGTTTATTATGCTGGGCACGACGGATGAAGGGCGGAGTCTCTTTTCGATGCTGCTTGCGCTGATTAATCGTTACTGTAACGGTGTCATTGTTGAAGGGGTGGAAACGGAAGCGCAGTGGCAGCAGGTCAAAGCGTCGCCTGCGATTGCTGCACAGGGCTATTACTTTTCGCGTCCCGTCCCCTTTTCTGAATTGAATCACCTCACTCTCCAGCTTCCCTGATGCCGTTGCTCGTGGTCTCGACTATCTTTAACGCAGACCGTGAATGTGCAAGGAGAAAGCGTAATGTCGCGTACCGGGAAAATCGTCAGCTGGGTAGCAGGTATTCTGGTGCTGTTGATTGTGGTGATTATCGTTGTGATCGCTACCTTTGACTGGAACCGCCTGAAGCCCACCATTAATCAGAAAGTCTCAACAGAATTAAACCGTCCCTTTGCGATACGCGGGGATCTGGGCATCGACTGGGCACGAAATCGCGACGAGGCAGGCTGGCGGCGCTGGGTGCCGTGGCCGCAGATCCATGCGGAAGATATTATGCTGGGCAACCCGCCTGACATTTCTGACGTCACCATGGTGCATCTGCAGCGTGTCGACGCCACGCTGTCACCCCTGTCGTTACTGCATAAAGAGCTGTTCATCCCGTGGATTAAGCTGCAGCGACCCGATGCGCGACTGATCCAGACCGCCGATAAAAAGAACAACTGGACCTTTACCCTTGCTGACAGCGACAAGGATGAGAAGAATGCCGCGCCATCGGCCTGGTCCTTCCGTCTGGATAATATTCTGTTTGATCAGGGCCAGATTCGTTATCGCGACGCCATTAACCGCGCCGATGTCACGGTACAGGTCAATCCACTGGGCAAACCGGTGCCGTATACGCAGATCGCCGGAGGCGATGACCAGCAGAAAGGCGCAGGCGACTTTGTCTTTGGCTGGCAGGCCAGCGGCACCTACAACAACGAGAAACTCACTGGCGACGGCAAGATTGGGGGCATGCTGTCATTGCGAAGCCAGAACACCCCCTTCCCGATTCAGGCCGATGTGCGCAACGGCACCACGCGGGTTCAGGTGACTGGCGGTTTGCAGGATCCAATGAACCTCGGCGGGCTTAACGTGCGACTACGCTTCTCGGGCGATACGCTGGCTAATCTTTATGGCCTGACCGGTGTTCTGTTGCCTGACACACCGCCTTATGAAACTGACGGCCATCTGATAGCGAAATTCAATGGTAAAAAGGGCGCGGTCTACCGCTATGAGAAATTCAATGGTCACATTGGTGACAGCGATATTCATGGCTCGCTGATCTACAGCCAGGTCAAACCTCGCCCGACGCTCAGCGGCGAAATGACCTCTGAGCAACTGCGTATGGCCGATCTGGGTCCACTCATTGGCGTGGACTCCGGTAAAGGCAGTGAAAAAACCGCGCAGGCCAAAGCGCGTCGCGGTGAGAAATCGAACCAGCCTGCTGATCGCGTGCTGCCGCATGATAAATTCGAGACCAAAAACTGGGATGTGATGGATGCCGACGTGAAGTTCAGCGGCAAACGGATCGAACACAGTAATTCACTGCCGTTAAGCGATCTCTATACCCACTTACAGATGAAAAACGGCGATCTGCTGCTGGATCCGCTGCGCTTTGGTGTAGCGGGCGGCAATCTCAACAGCACTATCCGACTGGAGGGTGACCACTCGCCAATGCGCGGTCGGGTTGACCTTCATGTTCGTAAGCTGCAACTGCGTCAGCTCTTCCCGACGGTGGAGGCGATGAAGAACAGCCGTGGCCAGCTCAATGGCGATGCCAGCTTTACCGGCACCGGTAACTCAGTGGCCGACCTGCTGGGAACCAGTAACGGTCAACTCAAACTGCTGATGAATGACGGTCTGATCAGCCGCAGCCTGATGGAAATTGCTGGTCTCAATGTCGGTAACTATGTGGTGGGTAAACTGTTTGGCGATGACCAGGTGCGCATCAACTGCGCCGCCACCGATCTCAAACTGCAGAATGGTGTGGCAACGCCCAACCTGTTTGTGTTTGACACCGAGAACGCGATTATCAATGTCTCCGGCAACGCAAACTTCGCCAGCGAGCGGCTTGATTTGTCGGTGAATCCGGAGAGTAAAGGCATTCGCATCGTGACGCTGCGCTCGCCGCTCTATGTGCGCGGCACCTTTAAAAATCCTGATGCGGGCGTGAAAACGGGGCCACTGCTGGCGCGTGGTGCCGCTGCCGTGGCGCTGGGCGCGGTCGTAGGTCCTGCAGCGGCGCTGCTGGCACTGATCTCTCCAAGTGATAACGAAGATAACCAGTGCAGCACCGTCCTGCAGCAGATGAAGCAGAAGAAGTAACTAGTTGCGGTAGAGCACTTTGATAATGTGATAACCAAAGCCGGTCTTTACCGGCCCGTAAGGCGTCAGCAGCGGGCAGGTAAAGACCGCTTTATCAAAGGCCGGTACCATCTGTCCCTGCCGGAACTCGCCCAGATCGCCACCCTTCCGGCCGGAAGGACAGGTTGAGTGCTTCTTTGCCAGCTCCTGAAAATTGCCGCCTTTCGCCAGTTTCGCCAGAATCTCTTTTGCCAGCGCTTCCTCTTTAACGAGGATGTGTAAAGCCGCCGCGGTTTTCGCCATGTTGATATCTCGGTTGTGTATAATTGCCGCCCAGTATAAACCCCTTTCTTTTGATCTAATCAGGCGATTTCTCCTATGCGTTTAAACCCCAGCCAACAACGTGCCGTCGAATTTGTTACCGGTCCCTGTCTGGTGCTGGCGGGCGCGGGATCGGGCAAAACCCGCGTGATTACCAATAAAATCGCCCACCTGATTCGTGAATGCGGCTATCAGGCGCGCCATATCGCTGCGGTGACCTTTACCAATAAGGCCTCGCGCGAAATGAAAGAGCGTGTGGCGCAAACCCTGGGCCGCAAAGAGGCACGCGGCCTGCTGATTTCGACCTTCCATACGCTGGGACTGGAGATCATCAAACGCGAAACCGCGGCGCTGGGCATGAAGTCCAACTTCTCCCTGTTCGACGATCAGGATCAGCTTGCGCTGCTGAAAGAGCTGACCAAAGAGTGGCTGGAAGAGGATAAGACGCTGTTACAGCAACTCATTTCCACCATCTCGAACTGGAAGAATGATCTGATCGATCCGCAGGGTGCCGCCGCGCTGGCGCGTTCGCAACAGGATAATATTTTTGCTCACTGCTATGCCCTTTACAGCCAGCATCTTAAGTCGTGCAACGTGCTCGATTTCGATGACCTGATTCTGCTGCCGACGCTGCTGCTGCAGCGTAATCAGGAGGTGCGTGAACGCTGGCAGCAGCGTATCCGCTATCTGCTGGTGGATGAGTATCAGGACACCAACACCAGTCAGTATGAGCTGGTTAAACTGCTGGTTGGCGCACGGGCGCGCTTCACGGTGGTCGGCGATGACGATCAGTCCATCTACTCCTGGCGTGGTGCGCGGCCGCAGAATCTGGTGCTGCTGAATCAGGACTTCCCTGCGCTGGAGGTCGTGAAGCTGGAGCAGAACTACCGCTCTTCGCAGCGCATCCTGAAGGCGGCGAATATCCTGATTGCTAACAACCCGCACGTCTTTGAAAAAAAATTGTTTTCGGAACTGGGGCAGGGCAGCGAGCTGAAAGTGCTGACCGCTAACAGCGAAGAGCATGAGGCGGAACGGGTGACCGGCGAACTGATCGCACATCACTTTATCAACCGGACGCAGTATAAAGATTACGCGATCCTCTATCGCGGCAATCATCAGTCACGGACCTTTGAAAAGTTTCTGATGCAGAACCGCATCCCTTATCGCATCTCTGGTGGCACTTCGTTCTTCTCGCGACCCGAGATCAAAGATCTGCTCGCCTATTTGCGCGTGCTGACCAATCCTGAAGATGACAGCGCGTTCCTGCGTATCGTCAATACGCCGCGCCGTGAGATTGGCCCGGCTACGCTGCAGAAGCTCGGTGAGTGGGCCAATCTGCGCAGCAAGAGCCTGTTTAATGCCAGTTTTGATGTCGGCCTGGGGCAGACGCTAAGTGGCCGTGGTCTGGAGCATCTGCAGCGCTTCACCCACTGGCTGAATGAGATTATCCAGCTCACTGAACGTGAACCCGTGAATGCGGTGCGCGATTTGATCCGCGGCATCGACTACGAAAGCTGGCTGTTCGAAACCTCCGGCAGTCCGAAAGCCGCCGAAATGCGGATGAAGAACGTCAACACGCTGTTTCAGTGGATGACAGAAATGCTGGAAGGCACTGATATTGATGAGCCGATGACGCTGGCGCAGGTGGTAACGCGCTTTACTCTGCGCGACATGATGGAACGCGGTGAAAGTGATGAAGAGCTGGATCAGGTACAGCTGATGACGTTGCACGCCTCTAAAGGACTGGAGTTCCCCTATGTGTTCCTGGTGGGCATGGAAGAGGGGCTGTTGCCGCATCAGAGCAGCATTGATGAGAACAATATCGAAGAGGAGCGACGGCTGGCTTACGTCGGGATCACCAGGGCGCAGAAAGAGCTGACCTTTACCCTGTGTCGTGAACGCCGGCAATATGGCGAGTTAATCCGGCCTGAACCCAGCCGTTTTCTGCTGGAGCTGCCGCAGGACGATTTGCAATGGGAGACCGAGCGCAAAGTGGTCAGCGCGGAAGAGCGGATGAAAACCGGACAGAGCCGTGTCGCCGGTCTGAGAGCGATGCTGGATAAGGCGAAAAAGAGTTAAACCGGTGCAGGAGGCGAAGACATTTCGCCTCACACGGGTACCATTACGACCGGGTTAACAACCAGTGGACGTAAGACTGATAGTGGCTTTCCTGCTCCAGCAGTTCGCTGCGCAGCGGATGCGCTTCCAGCCAGCCTGCGGGCAGGGTCAGATGCAGGGCATCGTCGTCTGCCTGTAGCCGCACAGCAGGCAGGGTGTCGTCGCGACGGCGGGTGGAGAAAATAATCGCCAGTCGCAGCAGACGGCACATCCTTTCCGCCAGACGCGGCGGCAGGGCGTTTTGCTGGGTCAGCAACGCCAGGTCGATGCTGCCGCTCTGGTTTTGCAGCAAACAGGCCAGCAGCTTCTTCTGCGCCGGTGTGAAGCCGGGAAGGTCGAGGTGACGGACCAGATACGCCGCGTGCTGTGGCGCATGACGGAAGTCGACGCTCAGGCCGATTTCGTGGATCGCGCAGGCGCTGAGCAACAGCTCACGGCAGCGCTGATCCAGCTTCCACGGCGCAGAAACCTGACGGAAGAAACTTTCTGCCAGTTGACGCACGCGGTCTGCCTGTTCGACATCGATGCTGAAACGGCGCTGGACGTTGTGCAGCGTGCGGGTGCGGATATCGCGGTCAATAGGCAGATGCAGCATGCCGTAGACCAGTCCTTCCCGCAGTGCGCCGCCCGCCAGTGTCATGCTATCAATGCTGAGTTCCTGGAAGATGGCGATCAGGATCGACAGGCCACTGGGGAAGACCAGCGCCCGCTCCAGCGTCAGCCCTTCGATTTCCAGCTCTTCCAGTTTGCCGCACTGAATAGCGCGCTGCTTCAACTGCTGCAGTTTATTCAGCGTGATGCGCTCATCCATGCCCTGCGCCACCATGATCTCCTGCAGTGCCTGAACCGTGCCGGATGCCCCGACACAGGCCTGCCAGCCCTGTTCACGCAGTTGCGCTGCCACGGGCTGGATCATCTCACGCGCCGCCAGTTCGGCCTGATCAAAGTTCTCTTTGGCCAGGTGACGATCGCTGAAGAAGCGCTCCAGCCACGTCACACAGCCCATCGACAGACTAAACAACACCGAAGCATGTGAGCCATCGCCGGTGGCCAGCTCGGTGCTGCCGCCGCCGATATCGACCACTAAACGCTGGTCGGACCCGCCCGTGGTGTGGGCCACGCCCTGATAGATCAGGCGCGCCTCTTCTTCACCGCTGATAACGTTGATAGTACAGCCGAGAATCTGTTGAGCCGTATCAAGAAAGGTCTGCGCATTGGCAGCCAGACGCAATGTGGCGGTCGCCACCACGCGAATCTGATCGGGGGGAATATCCTGCAGTTGTTCAGAGAAGAGTCTGAGGCATTGCCAGCCACGCGACATCGCATCGGCTGACAGCAGGTTATTTTTATCCAGGCCGGCAGCAAGGCGAACCTTGCGCTTTATTTTTGCGATGGTCTGAATACTGCCAGAGACCTCGCGCACCACCAACATATGAAAGCTGTTAGATCCTAAATCAATCGCTGCATAAAGTGACGATGCGCTTAGCATGGTGCCCTAACCTGAACGTTTACGGTTGTTGTTGCGAGGCGCGCCGCGACGATTGGCGTTATTTCCCCCGCGACGCGGGCCGTTGCCGGAACGACTGCGTTGCAGACGCTTAGGCGGCGGTAAATCAGTTAACAACGCTTCACTGCTGTACTTGCTGACCGGGATGCTATGGCCAATGTACTCTTCAATCGAAGGCAGGTTCAGCGCGTACTCTTCACAGGCCAGGCTGATAGAGTGTCCGCTGGCGCCCGCACGACCGGTACGGCCAATACGGTGAACATAATCTTCACAGTCGTCTGGCAGATCGTAGTTAAAGACGTGGGTTACCGCCGGGATGTGCAGGCCGCGAGCTGCAACATCAGTTGCGACCAGAATATCTACATCGCCTTTGGTGAAGTCATCCAGAATACGCAGACGCTTCTTCTGAGCAACGTCGCCGGTCAGCAGGCCGACGCGGTGTCCATCAGCAGCCAGGTGGCCCCAGACATCTTCACAGCGGTGCTTGGTGTTGGCAAAAATAATGGCGCGATCGGGCCACTCTTCTTCCAGCAGGGTCTGCAGCAGGCGCATTTTCTCTTCGTTAGACGGATAGAAAAGCTCTTCCTGAATGCGATGGCCGGTTTTTTGTTCCGGTTCCACTTCCACATATTCAGCACTGTTCATGTGCTCAAATGCCAGTTCACGGACGCGATAAGAAAGGGTGGCCGAGAACAGCATGCTCAGACGCTGGGTAGCCGGCGGCATGCGACGGAACAGCCAGCGAATATCTTTAATAAAGCCGAGATCGAACATGCGATCGGCTTCGTCCAGCACCATAACCTGAATAGCACCGAGATTAACGTGATTCTGTTTCGCGTAGTCGATCAGGCGACCGGTGGTTGCCACCAGAATATCAACGCCCTGCTCAAGCACTTTCAGCTGTTTGTCATACCCGTCTCCGCCATAGGCGAGACCCAGTTTCAGGCCGGTTGAGGCGGTAAGGGGTTCGGCATCTGCATGAATCTGCACAGCAAGTTCACGCGTCGGCGCAAGAATTAATGCCCGTGGCTGGTTAACCTGACGGCCTTCCGCCGCAGGATGAGAGAGAAGATGATGAAACGTTGACGTCAGAAACGCCATCGTTTTGCCGGTACCGGTTTGCGCCTGGCCTGCAACATCACGCCCTGAAAGCGTAAAAGGCAGAGCTAACGCCTGAATCGGCGTGCAGTATTGAAAGCCTTTAGTATCAAGGGCTTCCACGACTTTTGGGTGCAGGGCGAAGTCGGAAAACTTCTGTTCAGTTAAGTGTGTTTTGCTCATAGTGTGGTAGAATATCAGCTTACTATCGCTTTACGAAAGCGTATCCGATGAAATAAAGTCAACCAACATTGGTATATTTTACGCCAATTCGCCAGGCATAATCTTGTGGAGTAAAACATGAGCAGCGATAAAATCGTTCATCTGACTGATGACAGTTTCGACACCGACGTGCTGAAAGCCGACGGCGTTACACTGGTAGATTTCTGGGCTGAATGGTGTGGTCCTTGCAAAATGATCGCGCCAATCCTTGATGAAGTTGCAGAAGAGTATGATGGCAAGCTGACCATCGCTAAGCTGAATATTGACGATAACCCAGGCACGGCACCGAAGTATGGCATTCGTGGTATCCCGACGCTGCTGCTGTTTAAAAATGGCGAAGTCGCCGCGACCAAAGTGGGCGCGTTGTCTAAAGGCCAGCTGAAAGAGTTCCTGAACGCCAATCTGGCGTAATGCAGGACTGAATGTCTGGCAGTGGTGAATTTATCTCCTGCTGCTGGACGTTCACTTTCAGGCGTGCTAAGTTACCAATACTGCATTACGAACTTACCTTGTAGTTAGCATCTAAAGTTTTCCCTTGTTGAACCCTGTCGCCCTGTACCTTATAAAGATAGAACGGTTCAGCAATCTTACGGTTAGCTCCAACTCTGGCATCACATTCGGACACCTTCTTGCATACCGATCGCCATTCCATACGATGATCGTCGGGAAGAGCCGAAAAGAGCCATTAACGGCATGGATTAATTGCCATACCACTCACGACAAACATTCCGAGTATTACCCCGAGTTTAAGAACCCATCACTATGAATCTTACCGAATTAAAGAATACGCCGGTTGCTGAGCTGATTACTCTCGGCGAAAATATGGGACTGGAAAACCAGGCTCGTATGCGCAAGCAGGACATTATCTTTTCAATCCTGAAGCAACACGCAAAAAGCGGCGAAGACATCTTCGGTGATGGCGTGCTGGAGATCCTTCAGGATGGATTTGGATTCCTCCGTTCCGGAGACAGCTCCTACCTCGCCGGCCCTGATGATATCTACGTTTCTCCCAGCCAAATCCGCCGTTTTAACCTCCGCACGGGTGACACCATCTCTGGCAAAATCCGTCCACCAAAAGAAGGTGAACGTTATTTTGCGCTGCTGAAAGTTAACGAAGTTAACTACGACAAGCCGGAAAACGCGCGTAATAAGATTCTGTTCGAAAACCTCACGCCGCTGCACGCAAATAAACGTCTGCGTATGGAGCGGGGTAATGGCTCAACGGAAGATTTAACCGCACGCGTACTCGATCTGGCTTCACCGATCGGTCGTGGTCAGCGTGGTCTGATTGTGGCACCGCCGAAAGCCGGTAAAACCATGCTGCTGCAGAATATCGCGCAGAGCCTGGCGTATAACTACCCGGATTGCGTGCTGATGGTGCTGCTGATCGATGAGCGTCCGGAAGAAGTGACCGAGATGCAGCGTCTGGTGAAAGGCGAAGTTATCGCTTCAACCTTCGATGAGCCAGCTTCACGCCACGTTCAGGTTGCTGAAATGGTGATCGAAAAGGCCAAGCGTCTGGTTGAACACAAGAAAGATGTCATCATCCTGCTCGACTCAATCACACGTCTGGCGCGTGCCTACAACACCGTGGTTCCTGCTTCAGGTAAAGTCCTGACCGGTGGTGTGGATGCCAACGCCCTGCATCGTCCAAAGCGTTTCTTTGGTGCTGCACGTAACGTGGAAGAGGGCGGTAGCCTGACCATCATCGCGACCGCGCTGGTTGATACCGGTTCTAAGATGGACGAAGTGATTTACGAAGAGTTTAAAGGTACCGGTAACATGGAACTGCATCTCGCCCGTAAAATTGCTGAAAAACGCGTCTTCCCGGCGATTGATTACAACCGCTCTGGTACGCGTAAAGAAGAGCTGCTGACCTCTCAGGAAGAGCTGCAGAAGATGTGGATCCTGCGTAAGATTATTCACCCAATGGGCGAAATCGACGCAATGGAGTTCCTCATCAACAAGCTGGCGATGACCAAAACCAATGATGAATTCTTCGACATGATGAAGCGTTCTTAATCCGGGATTGCCAGGCCGAAGCACAGATTCGGCTTTTTTAGTCCAGATGCGCAGAAAATCGACCTTACGCCACGTCTCAACGTGGCGTTTTTCATTTGTGAGCTATAGGATTGAACACTGGCAGGAGCATTTATAATGACTGTGGTAGTGATGGCGAACTTTTGACCGTTCGTCTGTCTCTTAATGCAGAATTCGGAATCCGACACAGCGACCGGCGCGTTTTTTCGCGTATTGTTGTGCGGGATGTTAGCTGAGAGCGTTTAACGTGAATTTACTCACTATGAGTACTGAGCTTGGATTAATTTTTCTCTTTTCCCTGGCTTTCCTCTTTTTTGCTCGAAAAGCAGCTAAAAAAATTGGTTTAGTTGATAAGCCTAACTCACGTAAACGCCATCATGGCGCGATTCCGTTGGTGGGCGGCATTTCTGTGTTCGCAGGTATCTGCTTTACGTTTGCCATCACCAACTATTACTTGCCTCATGCGATGCTCTATCTGGGCTGCGCAGGGGTGCTGGTGCTGGTTGGCGCACTGGATGACCGTTTCGATATCAGCGTCAAATTCCGCGCGGTCGTGCAGGCCATTGTCGCGCTGGTGATGATGTTTGGCGCAAAACTTTATCTGCTCAGCCTGGGCTTTATCGTCGGCCCGTTCGAGCTTATCGTTGGCCCCTTTGGCTATGTGCTGACACTGTTTGCCGTCTGGGCTGCAATCAACGCCTTTAATATGGTGGATGGCATCGATGGTCTGCTGGGCGGCCTCTCCTCCGTCACCTTTGCCGCCATGGGAATCATCCTCTACTTCGATGGCCAGACCAGCCTTGCGATGTGGTGTTTTGCGATGATTGCCGCCACGCTGCCCTATATTCTGCTTAATCTTGGCTTCCTTGGCCGCCGCTTCAAAGTCTTTATGGGTGATGCCGGCAGTACCATGATCGGTTTCACCATTATCTGGATTCTGCTGGAAACAACGCAGGGCCTGAGCCATCCCATTACCCCCGTCACCGCACTCTGGCTTATTGCCATTCCGCTGATGGATATGGTGGCGATTATGTATCGTCGTCTGCGTAAAGGCATGAGCCCGTTCTCGGCTGACCGTCAGCACATCCACCATCTGATCATGCGCGCCGGTTTCACCTCACGTCAGGCCTTTGTGCTGATAACTGTTGCTGCGGCCATCCTTGCCGGGATCGGTGTGCTGGGCGAATATCTGGCGTTCATTCCGGAGTGGGTGATGCTGCTGTTGTTCCTTGGCGCTTTCATGGTTTACGGCTACTGCCTGAAACATGCGTGGCGCGTGGCGCGACGTATCCGGCGCATTAAGCGCCGCCTGAGCCATTACCGCGAAGCAAAAAATAAATGAACCCGATGCTGATTAAAGGATACTTCTTCCATGCCTTCTGACGTTGTGGACAACGAACTGGATATTCGCGGCCTGAGCGGCCGTTTATGGCGTGGCAAACGCTGGATCATCGGGCTGGCACTGCTGTTTGCTCTGGTCGCCTGGCTGGTCACGCTGCTGCTGAAACAGGTCTGGAGCACCACCGCGATCACCGATCGTCCCACGGTGAACATGCTGGGTTCATACTATTCGCAGCAGCAATTCCTGACCAATCTGGATGCGCGCAGCAACACCTTAACCCTGTCAGCACCGTCACCGACAGTGATGGATCAGGTTTATCAGGAGTTCATCATGCAACTCGCGTCGTGGGATACGCGTCGTGAGTTCTGGCAACAGACGGATTACTTCAAGAGCCGCAAAACCGGCAATGCGCATAACGATGCTGCGCTGCTCGACGATATGATCGGCAATATCCTGTTTACGCCTGCTGACGCGGCCCATAACCTGCCCGATAACGTCAAACTCAAAGCGGAAACGGCAGGTGACGCCAATAATTTACTGCGTCAGTACATTGCCTATGCCAGTGAGCGCGCCGCGCGTCATCTGAACGATGAGTTAAAAGGTGCCTGGCGGGTACGTACCGATCAGCTGCAGGCGCAGGTGAAACGTCAGGAAGATGTGGCTAACGCGGTGTTCCAGCGCCAGCAGCATCGGCTGGAGCAGGCGCTGAAGATCGCCAGCCAGCAGGGCATTAATGAGAAGCAGACGCGCGAAGTGGGTGAGAATCTGGCAGACAGCGATCTGTTCCTGCTGGGTCAGCCGGTTTTACAGGGCCAGCTGGATACCCTGCGCGCAACGGGGCCGAGCTTTGATATCAGCTATGATCAGAACAGAGCAATGCTGACCACGCTGCAGGCCGGACCAAAACTGAACAGCAAGTTTCAGACCTACCGTTATCTGCGCACACCGGAAGAGCCGGTATCACGTGACAGTCCGCGACGTCTGTTCATGATGATTATGTGGGGTGCCGTTGGGGCATTAACAGGCGCTGGAGTGGCGCTGGCACGTCGTCCGCGTCTGATGTCAGACACGCATGAGTGAGAGAAACAGTGTGAAAGTTCTGACCGTATTTGGTACTCGTCCCGAAGCGATTAAAATGGCGCCACTGGTTCAGGCGCTGTCGCAGGATCCTGCTTTTGAATCGCGCCTGTGCGTCACCGCACAGCATCGCGAAATGCTCGATCAGGTGTTGCGTCTGTTTAAGCTCGAACCGGATTATGACCTTAATATTATGCGCCCTGAGCAGGGACTGACTGAGATTACCTGTCGCATTTTAGAGGGCATGAAAACCGTCCTGCTCGATTTCAAACCAGACATTGTGCTGGTGCATGGTGACACCACCACAACACTGGCTGCGAGCCTGGCCGCCTTTTATCAGCAAATTCCGGTCGGGCATGTTGAAGCCGGTCTGCGTACCGGCGATCTCGCCTCGCCGTGGCCGGAAGAGGGCAACCGCAAACTCACCGGCCATCTTGCCCGTCTGCACTTCACCCCTACCACCCGCTCGCGTCAGAACCTGTTGCAGGAAAACCTGCCCGATTCGCGCATCATTGTGACCGGCAATACGATCATTGATGCGCTGCTGTGGGTTCGCGATCGGGTGCTGGATGACTGCAATCTGAATGCACAATTAGCGGCGCGCTATCCCTTTATCGACCCGGATAAGAAACTGGTGCTGGTTACCGGTCACCGGCGTGAAAGCTTTGGCGGCGGTTTTGAGCGTATCTGCAGCGCGCTGGCGCAGATTGCCCGCCAGCACCCTGAGGCGCAGATCGTCTATCCGGTGCACCTCAATCCGAATGTCAGCGAGCCGGTTAACCGGATTCTCAGCGGCATTGAGAATATCATTCTGATTGAACCGCAGGAGTATCTGCCTTTTGTCTGGCTGATGAACCGTGCCTGGCTGATTCTGACCGATTCCGGCGGCATTCAGGAGGAAGCGCCTTCACTGGGTAAACCGGTGCTGGTGATGCGTGACACGACCGAGCGTCCGGAAGCGGTTGATGCGGGTACCGTTAAACTGGTAGGGACGGATATCGACAGGATCGTGGCCAGTGTCAGTGAATTGCTGAGCGACGACGATGCCTGGCAGGCGATGAGCCATGCCCATAATCCGTATGGCGATGGCAAAGCCTGTGGCCGAATTTTACAAGCCTTAAAAGATAACAGAGCTGAATTATGAGTTTTGAAACCATCTCCGTGATTGGACTGGGATACATTGGGCTGCCGACGGCAGCCGTTTTTGCCTCAAAGGGAAAAAAAGTGGTGGGCGTGGATATCAACGCGCGTGCCGTTGAAACCATCAATCGTGGCGCGATCCATATCGTAGAACCCGATTTAGATGAAGTGGTGCATGCGGCGGTTACGCGTGGCGACCTGCGCGCCACCACACAGCCTGAACCCGCTGACGCTTTTCTGATCGCCGTACCGACGCCGTTCAAAGATGAATATCAGCCCGATCTGCGCTTTGTGAAAGCCGCAGCGGAGTCGATCGCACCGGTTCTGAAGAAGGGCGATCTGGTCATCCTGGAGTCCACCTCACCGGTGGGCAGTACCGAACAGATGGCCGAGTGGCTGGCTGCGGCGCGTCCTGACCTGCGCTTTCCGCAGCACGGTGAGACGCCCGATATTTTTGTCGCCTACTGCCCGGAGCGCGTACTGCCTGGCAAGGTAATGGTTGAGCTGATTAACAACGACCGGGTGATTGGCGGCATGACGCCTGCCTGTTGCGCCCGCGCCAGCGCGTTATACCGGCTGTTTCTGAAAGGTGAATGCGTTGAGACCAACGCCCGCACCGCCGAGATGTGCAAGCTGACTGAAAACAGCTTCCGTGACGTCAATATCGCCTTTGCCAATGAGCTGTCGCTGATTTGTGCCGAACAGGGAATTAACGTCTGGGAACTGATTGCGCTGGCGAATCGTCATCCGCGCGTCAATATTCTGCAACCCGGTCCCGGCGTGGGTGGTCACTGTATCGCCGTCGATCCCTGGTTTATCGTGGCGCAGAATCCTGAACTGGCACGCCTGATCCGCACCGCGCGTGAGGTGAATGACGCCAAGCCGCAGTGGGTGCTGGACCAGGTGAAAACCGCGCTGGCGGATTGCCTGACCCAAACCGGCAAGCGCGCCAGCGAGGTCACTATCGCCTGCTTTGGTCTGGCCTTTAAACCTGACATTGACGACCTGCGCGAGAGCCCGGCCGTGGGCGTGACTCAGAAAATCGCAGAGTGGCACAGTGGCAAGACCTGGGTGGTTGAACCTCACATTGAGCAGCTTGCGGACTCGCTGGCTGTCAACGCCGAACTGGTCTCCTGCGAGCAGGCGCTGGCTCAGGCCGATATTCTGGTGATGCTGGTCGATCACCGTGCCTTCCGCGCGATTAACGCCGCCGATGTTCAGCAGAACTGGATTGTCGATACCAAAGGCGTGTGGCGATGAAGCGCTTTTTGATCACGGGCGGTGCCGGTTTTATCGGTTCGGCTCTGGTGCGCTTTATACTGTAGACGGCTGGTAAAACTGGTCCCTGGCGTAACAGCTGGCTCAGCGATGACCAGTTGCGTGCCGCGGGTGAAGCGCTGACAAAAACTGGCTATGGCCAATACCTGCTGGATTTATTACATGCCCGTCCACGTCAATATTAATCCCCTTAGCTGGGAGAGCACATTCTTCGGTGTTGATACCGTGCGGCTGGAGCCGCAGGGCGAGACGCCGCTGGAGCAGGCGCTGCGGCATCCCTGTGCACTGATACAGATGAAAGTCGCTGCCAGCGAGACGGCACTGATTGATACGCTGCAGCAGCATCAGTTTCAGCTGGCAGAAGGCGAAGCAGACCTGACGCTGGCGGTTAAAGAGACGGAACGTCAGGCGGGGATTCGCATTGCGCGTGACGCACAAATTCCGCCACTGCGCGATGCCGCATCTCAGCTCTTCAGCCAGAGCCGTTTTCGCGCGCCTTGGTATGCGCCGGACGCCAGCGGTCGCTTCTATGCGCAGTGGATTGAAAATGCGGTGCGCGGCACATTTGACGACCAGTGCCTGGTAGCCAGTGACGCCACCGGTCAGTTGCAGGGTTTTGTTTCGCTGCGCGCGGCAGACGGCGATGCGCGAATCGGTCTGCTGGGCGTGTTGCCTGACGCGCAGGGCCAGGGCGTGGGTCAGCGACTGCTGCTGGCGGCGGCGGACTGGGCGCGGGTAAGACAGCTGGCTCAGCTTCGGGTTGCCACCCAGATGAGTAATCTCACGGCGATGCGCCTCTATTTACGCAGCGGTGCCCGGCTCGACAGCACCGCCTACTGGTTTTACAGGAAAGGTCATGATTCCATTTAATGCGCCCCCGATTGTGGGCACAGAAATTGACTATATGCAGTCGGCAATGAACAGCGGCAAGCTGTGCGGTGACGGCGGATTTACCCGTCGCTGTCAGCAGTGGATGGAGCAGCGTTTCGGTAGCAAAAAAGTGCTGCTCACTCCCTCCTGTACCGCTTCGCTGGAGATGGCGGCGCTGTTAATCGATCTGCAGCCCGGCGATGAAGTGATCATGCCGAGCTACACCTTTGTCTCGACCGCTAATGCCTTTGTGCTGCGCGGCGCGCGCATCGTGTTTGTCGATGTACGCCCGGACACCATGAACATTGATGAAACGCTGATCGAAGCCGCTATCACTGAAAAAACCCGCGCCATTGTGCCGGTGCATTACGCAGGCGTGGCCTGTGAAATGGACACCATTATGGCGCTGGCGGCAAAGCATAAGTTGTTTGTGATTGAAGATGCGGCGCAGGGCGTGATGTCACGCTACAAAGGGCGCGCCCTGGGCACCATTGGTCATATTGGCTGCTTCAGTTTTCACGAAACCAAGAACTACACCGCCGGTGGCGAAGGTGGCGCGACACTCATTAACGACGCCAGCCTGGTCGAGCGCGCCGAGATCGTGCGGGAAAAAGGTACCAACCGCAGCCAGTTCTTCCGGGGTCAGGTCGATAAATACACCTGGCGCGATATGGGATCGAGCTACCTGATGGCCGATCTGCAGGCGGCCTATCTCTGGGCGCAGCTGGAAGCCGCTGAGCGCATCAACCAGCAGCGGTTACGCATCTGGCAGCGTTATTACGACGCACTCCAGCCGCTGGCGACCCAGGGACGTATCAGCCTGCCGGTGATCCCCGCCAGCTGTGAACACAATGCGCACATGTTTTATATCAAACTGCGCGATCAGGACGATCGCCAAGCGCTGATCAACTGGATGAAAGAAGCTGAGATACTGACGGTGTTCCACTATATTCCGCTGCACAGTTCGCCAGCCGGTGAGCGTTTCTCGCAGTTTGTCGGCGACGATCGCTATACCACGCAGGAAAGTGAACGTTTGCTGCGCCTGCCGCTGTTCTATAACCTGTCCGATAATAATCAGAGCACGGTTATCAGCTCACTGCTGAGCTTCTTTTCCTGATGTCATTGGCCAGAGCCTCAGTGTGGACCGCATCGTCCACGCTGGTAAAAATTGTGGCTGGTCTGCTGGTGGTCAAACTGCTGGCGGTGAGTTTCGGACCCGAGGGTGTCGGCCAGGCGGGGAACTTTCGTCAGCTGATCACCGTGCTGGGTGTGCTGGCGGGCGCGGGCATCTTCAATGGCGTCACCACCTATGTGGCGCAGTATCAACAGCAGCCCGGACAACTGCGCGCGATGGTGGGCACGGCATCGGCTATGGTGCTGGGCTTTTCCGGTGTGCTGGCGCTGCTGTTTCTGCTGGCGGCGGCACCCATCAGCGCCGCGCTGTTTGGTCATGATCGCTATCAGGGCGTCATCCGCGTCGTCGCCTTTCTTCAGCTCGGTATCGCCTGGGCCAACTTTACCCTGGCGCTGCTGAAGGGCTATCGCGATGCGCGCGGTAATGCGCTGGCACTGATTCTCGGCAGCCTGACTGGCGTGGCGGGCTATCTGCTCTGCTGGTGGCTGGGTGGCTATCAGGGGGCGCTGATTGGTCTGGCACTGGTGCCGGCCTTGCTGCTGCTGCCGGCGCTACTGATGCTGAAACGCCGCGCACCGCTGCCGCTGAGCTGGCTGCGTCCGCAATGGCACCCTGAGCTGGCGCGTAATCTGGCAAAATATACCCTGATGGCGCTGATCACGGCTGTGACCCTGCCGGTTGCCTGGGTGTTGATGCGTAACCTGCTGGCAGAGCAGGAAGGGTGGGCGCAGGTCGGATTGTGGCAGGGTGTCACCAGCATTTCGGATGCCTATCTGCAGTTTATCACCGCAACCTTTAGCGTCTGGCTGCTGCCGACGCTGGCGCGGCTCGAGAGCAAACGCGACATTGCACGCGAGATTGGCCGTGCACTGCGTTTTGTACTGCCCGCCGTAGCGGTTGCCAGTTTTGGTGTCTGGGTGCTGCGCGATTTCGCCATCAGCCTGTTGTTCTCTGAGGCTTTTCGCGGGATGCGCGATCTTTTCGTCTGGCAGCTGTGCGGTGATGTTTTTAAAGTCGGTGCCTATGTTTTCGGATATCTGGTTATCGCCAAAGCCTCGCTGCGCTTTTATGTTCTCACTGAGATCAGCCAGTTTCTGTTGCTGACGCTCTTCTCACGCTGGTTGATCCCGTTACATGGCGCGACGGGTGCGGCGCAGGCCTATATGTTTACCTATGTGGCTTACTTTGCCCTGTGTTGTGGCGCTTTTATTGTTTACTGCCGGAAAAAATGACTTTAATTCACGTTTTGGGATCGGACATTCCCCACCACAATCTTACGGTGCTGCGCTTTTTCAACGATATACTCAGCGTTGAGCAGCCCGTGGCTTCGCCACGCCATTTTATGGTAGTGACGCAGCAGCCAGAGAGCCTGGCACCGTTCAGTGCATTGCAGATTGAGTGCTTTACCAGCAAGAAAGCGCTGGCGCAGGCGGTGCTGCAGCGGGCCAGACATCGTCAGCAGCTTTTTTTCTGCCACGGTCAGTTTAACCCGTGGATCTGGCTGGCATTACTCAGTGGCAAGTTGCGCCGTTCCCAAATCTTCTGGCATGTCTGGGGTGCCGATCTCTATGAAGATTCACGCAGCCTGAAGTTTCGCCTGTTCTATCTGGTTCGCCGGCTAGCACAGGGACGCGTTGCTCAGGTTTTTGCGACCCGTGGCGACCTGCATCACTACCAGCAGCGTCATCGCAGGGTGCCGGGTTCACTGCTCTATTTCCCGACCCGAATGCCCGCCGCCGCTGTTGAGTCTGATCCCGCAGAGCCGTTTACGCTGCTGCTGGGCAACTCCGGCGATCCGAGTAACCGGCACATTGAAGGCTTAAAAGCGATTCGCGCGCAGTTTGGCACACAGGTGCGTATCGAGGTGCCGCTGGGCTATCCGCCAGGCAACGAGGCGTACATCAGTGAGATTCAGGCTGCAGCAGAGACACTGTTCCCGGACGGGCAGGTGAATCTGATGCGTGAAAATCTGGCGTTTGATGATTATTTAGCGCTGCTGGCGCGCTGTCATGTCGGCTATTTTATGTTTGAACGTCAGCAGGGAGTGGGAACACTCTGTCTGCTGATCCAGGCCAACGTGCCGTTTATCCTGACCCGCAAAAATCCGTTCTGGCGTGATGTGGCTGAGCAGCAGCTTCCGGTATTGTTCAGCGAAGATACGCTGTCGCCTGCGGTGATTGCCGAGGCACGCCGCCAGCTGATGAGCTGTGATAAACAGGCGATCGCCTTTTTTGCGCCGGGGTATCTCACAGGCTGGCGGGCCGCGTTACAGCTCAGCGAAGGGGAGTTGTCATGAGTCTTATGCAGTTTGGCGGCCTGCTGGTGGTCTATCTGCTGTCGCTGGTTTTTATTCTGACCCTGACCTGGCGGGAGTTTAAGCGCGTCCGTTTTAACTTCCATCTGTTCTTCACACTGCTGTTCTTACTGACCTTTTACTTCGGCTTCCCACTGACCTCGGTGCTGGTGTTTCGCTTTAATGTTGAGGTGGTGCCGGTCGAGAATCTGCTGGAGGCGTTGCTGTCAGCGACGGCGTTTTACGCCATTTATTACGTCAGTTATAAAGTGCGGCTGAAGCCCGCCAGTGCGCCACCGGCGAAGCCCTGGCTGCAGATGAATCGGGTTGAAACGCACCTGACCTGCGTGATTCTGGCGCTGGTGGCGCTGGGAACCGTCACTGTGTTTTTCATTCACAACGGTTTTCTGCTGTTCCGCCTGACTGCCTATAACCAGATCTTCTCCAGTGAAGTCTCGGGGGTGGCGCTCAAGCGCTTCTTCTACTTCTTTATTCCGGCGATGTTGATCCCCTATTTTCTGAGCCCGACGCGCCGCAACTGGCTGCTGTTCCTGGTGGTAACAGTGGCCTTTGGTTTGCTGACCTACGCACTGGTGGGCGGCACCCGCGCCAATATCATTATTGCTTTTGCCCTGTTCCTGTTCATCGGGATCACCCGTGGCTGGATCACTCTGTGGATGCTGGCAACAGCGGGCGTACTGGCAATTGCGGGGATGTTCTGGCTGGCGCTGCGCCGCTATAACCTCGACGTAATGGGCGATGAAGCGTTTTATACCTTCCTCTATCTGACGCGTGATACGTTCTCACCGTGGGAGAATCTGGCTCTTCTGCTGGATAACTACGCCCGCATTGAGTTCCAGGGTCTGGCGCCGCTGTGGCGTGATTTCTACGTTTTCATTCCGACCTGGCTCTGGCCGGATCGGCCGCTGGCGGTGTTAAACAGTGCGAACTACTTCACCTGGGAAGTGCTGAATAACCATTCTGGCCTGGCGATTTCCCCCACATTAATTGGATCGCTGGTGGTGATGGGCGGCGTCTGGGCGATTCCAGTTGGTGCTGTCGCGGTAGGGATGATTATCAAAGCCTTTGATGCGATCTATCAGCGTGGCTGCCTTGAGACCAACCGGTACACCGGCGCCATCCTGCAAAGCTTCTGTTTTGGCGCGGTGTTTAACATGATTGTGCTGGCCCGCGAAGGTCTTGATGCGTTCGGTTCTCGCGTGGTGTTTTTCTGCATCATTTTTGCTGCCTGTCTGGGCATAGCTAAATTACTTTTCTGGTTACTGGATCGCGCAGGTTTGATTCGCGACCGCAGCAGGCGGGTGTTACACAGCCCGCTCTGATTAACCTCTGGGATTGACGGAAGATATGACAACGTTAACTGAGACGCCGCAGTACCGGATTCGCGGCGTTGATTTGTATGGCTTCGAAAACATGCCGTCGGCGGTGAATTTTTTGATGCCGCCGCAGCGCGTTCGCAGCGGTATTTTAGTGGCGATCAATGCAGAGAAGATTCTGACCGCTGAGCGGGATGAGGGATTACGCACGCTGTTAGCGCAGGCTGAATATGCGTATGCCGATGGCATCAGTATTGTGCGGTCGATTCGTAAAAAATATCCGCAGGCGTCGGTGCAGCGCATTGCGGGAGCAGATTTATGGGAAGCGTTGATGGAGCGCGCCGGGCGTGAGGGGACGCCGGTGTTTCTTATCGGTGGTCGCCAGCGGGTGCTGGATGAAACCTGTGATAAGTTACGCCGCCAGTGGAATGTGAATATTGTTGGCGCGCAGGATGGCTATTTTGCGCCAGCCGATCAGGATGCGCTGTTTGCCCGGATTGCGGCTAGCGGTGCGAAGCTCGTCACTGTAGCGCTGGGATCGCCACGTCAGGAGCTGCTGATGCTGGCGTGCCGTGCGCACTGTCCTGATGCGCTCTACATGGGCGTAGGCGGAACCTACGATGTTTTTACCGGTCATGTGAAGCGCGCCCCTAAAATCTGGCAGCGACTGGGGCTGGAGTGGCTCTATCGTCTGATTCGACAACCGAGCCGCCTGCGCAGGCAATTAAAACTGCTTAAATATTTGCGCTACCACTGGCGCGGCGATCTCTGATATTGCTGATAAATGCCGCATTTTTAGGCATTGTGAGAGAGGAAATGCACTATTTGTCGAGAAAGTGCACAAAGCGTAATCAAACGCGTCTTTTTATTTAAAAAGCACTAGACACGATGGGCGCTTATCTCTAGTATGCACATCCGCAACGGCGCTACGCGCCCGTAGCTCAGCTGGATAGAGCGCTGCCCTCCGGAGGCAGAGGTCTCAGGTTCGAATCCTGTCGGGCGCGCCATATCGTTTGTGCGCATGAGCTTCGGTGGTTGATTTACCGCGGTTGGCAGTAGAGATTTAAATGCTGCAGGTTTTAAATCTGTGACATTAAGAATTGTGGTGGCTATAGCTCAGTTGGTAGAGCCCTGGATTGTGATTCCAGTTGTCGTGGGTTCGAGTCCCATTAGCCACCCCAGATTTTGCTGGGAAACGCGAAGGTGGCGGAATTGGTAGACGCGCTAGCTTCAGGTGTTAGTGTCTTAACGGACGTGAGGGTTCAAGTCCCTCTCTTCGCACCAGGCAAAACAGTTAAAAAAATCGGCGAGTAGCGCAGCTTGGTAGCGCAACTGGTTTGGGACCAGTGGGTCGGAGGTTCGAATCCTCTCTCGCCGACCATTTTTAGAAACCTGTCTGAAAAGACAGGTTTTTTTTCGTCTGTATAAAAGAGGATGAGGACCTCCGAAGGAGGTTTGAGCCGAGCGAAGCGAGACAACGTTGCTTCAGCAACGGCCCGCAGGGCGCTGCTCATAGAGCAGTGTAATCCTCTCTCGCCGACCATTTTTAGAAACCTGTCTGAAAAGACAGGTTTTTTTCGTCTGTAGAAAAGTGGATTCGAATGTCTGCGGGAGATATGGGCCGGGCCGGCTTGGGTGCTGTGGAACAATGTTGCTGTGAGTTCGAGTCTGCGAAGGGAACACGGTCAGATCGGAAAGGCGCTAATGCCATCCATGGCCGCTCGGCCCACGCGATTCGCACCTCATCCCTGAGGTGCGCCCGTAGCCGGGCCAACGCTCTGCGTTGTTCAAAAACGCTCCCGGCGTTTTTGTCCCAGGCGTGGGACGCTTTCCTCCTCTGACCATGTTCCCGACGCATTGGGCTTCTTCATTGCTGTAAACTCTCTGAAGCTTATGTAAGTACTTAATGCGTCTGCCAGACTTGAAGCGAAGGGAGCATACGCCTGTAGCAAAGCATCGCGGGCCACGGACGGCCCGCGCTGAGGCCGCCAGGGATGGCGTCTTTTGCGTCTTTGCGAAAGGCGTATGCTCCCTGAAGCCGGCACAGCGGTGAGAACGGGCTGCTGTTTGCTAATCTTCGATGCCAGCTCTCCCGCTTTGATTTCGCCAGTTGTCAGTTAAAGTTGCTTAAGCAGGAGTAGCAGCGTCGTGAATCGCCGACAAATAAGTCATTGTTATTGTTAAGTTCACAGAGAGATTGGCCTCGCTGTCTCTATTAAGAGACAGAGAAAATGCCAGCTGTCGCCGGATACCGACACTTAACATCGGACATGGCTAAGAACAGATTTGGCACTGTGATTAACTCATTGATTTATAATTACTTTAAAAATAAACCTTAACCTGGCACGGCTTGTGCAATACTTCTGCTGTAGATGCTCATTCCACCTCTTATGTCTGCTTATGCTACATAAACCTGGGAATGATGCAGAGCCAATTTTCGGTACCTGTTGTCTGCCTGCCTGTATCGCGTAAGCCTTACAGGGTTAACAGACACCACGTTGAGTCAGGTACCTCCCGGTTGTCTTACCGACCTGATCTTACACCTGCCACTGGCAGGTGTTTTTTTTGCCTGCGAGAACCGGATGGCAGATTTTGGGCACAAAAAAGCCGGGCGAGCCCGGCTTTATCCTGTCTGACAATCGCATCAGGCGTTTGGGTTATTCTTCAGCGTCAGCAACAACCCTTCACGGCGCATTTTTGCAGCCTCTTCCGGGCGATGCAGACGGTCATAAACATCTGCCAGCCATGCATAATCGAACGCATCCGGACGCTGCGCCAGCGCCTGCTGCAGCGCGTCAGCTGCCTGCTGCCATTCCCCATGACGCATCAGCAACTGCCCCAGCGTACTGTGCAGCAACGGCGTTGCGCCATGCTGTTTAATCTGCTGACGTAATGCTTTCTCCAGTGCTTCGGGATTGCCGCTTTTGATACGTGGCATCAGCAGTACCAGACGATCGTCATAATGACGTTTCAGGCCTTCCAGCACGATAGACTGTGCGGTGTCGTGATCGTCACACTCAATCAGATGATCCGCCATGGCGACCTGCAACGTCGTATCCTGACGGGTCTTGCGACTCAGTGTGCTCCACCAGCGCTTCAGCCCATCACTGCCCTGATCAGCCATCGCCTGATTCATCAGACCCAGCCAGGCCTGCTGCTGCAAGGCATCACGATGGAGCTCATCGCCGACCTGTGACTTCTGCATCGACGGCAGAATATCCAGCAACGCACTCCAGGCACCTGTGCGAATATACGCCTGTTCGGCCAGGCGCAGTACTTCCGGGTGACGCGGTGCCACTTCCAGCAGGCGGTCGATGCTATGACGCGCAGCGTGATCTTCGTTACGTGCCAGCTGAATACGTGCGCGGGCGATTTCCACCGGAATGGTATTGTTTTCCGACAGCTCTGCAGCACGCTCAAGATGCTGATTAGCACGGGCTTCATCACCACGCTGTTGTGCAGCTTCTGCAGCCAGCAGATAGTTGGCTACAGGCACATCAGCGTGATCGGCATCTTTAGAGAGCAGTTTCTCAACCTGACGGTGGTCGCCTTCTGCCAGCTTCATCAGCGCCGACTGGGTATGGCGCTGGGCGCGACGGCGTTTACGTCCGGTAAACCAGCCACGGGTTCGCGCGCCGGTGTGCAGCACGCGGCGCAGCAGCCACTCTACGGCCAGAATCACCAGCAGGCTGAGAATAAGGATAATGACCAGGCCTGTGACGCTGGTTTCGATATTCCAGTTATCAGTCTGAATCAGCACGTAGCCCTGATGACCGGCAATCATCGGTCCCAGCACCACGCCCGCAATCAGCAGGATAAAGAGGATAAATACCTTAAGCATGCTTAGCCCCCCTGCTGATTAGCAGCGGCAGAAGGTTGCGCTAACAGGTTGCGCACCCGCGTCTGCATCAGCTGTTCCAGCAACGGCTGACTTTCCAGGTTATCCGGCAGATCCATATTGATGTTCTGCTGACTCAGCTCATCCAGCTGGGCAAGGAAAGCTTTGGTGGCGGCATCATTGGTGTCGTACCAGGCGCGAACCCAGGCGGACACGGTATCGATAGATTGTTTATAAATCTCATCCTGATGACGCGGAACAGCCTGAGCAGCGATCAGCAGACGCGAGCGGATATTCTCACGCAGATATACATCCTGATTCGGTGCCAGCAGCGGCTGTGCGGTGTTATCGCGACGACGGATGGTAATAAAATCATCCATAAAATTATGCCAGCTTTTCACCAGATTCTGACGCCATTCGCGCACCGAACCTGAGAGTTCGCCGCCATCGCTGTCCATCGGCGCATCATCGCTGTCGTTATCGGCCAGGCGCAGATTATCAACGTTATTCGACAACTGATTCAGCTTGAGGATCACCCCGTCGTAGTCGACCTGCGTAACGGAAGAGAGGTTGCTGATATCCTGGGTCAGTGCACGACGCACATTCATCACGCTGGGATCGTTCATGTCGGCCAGGCTGGCATCGGCGCTTTTCAGCAGTGCCGCGGCTGTCGTGACATCCTGATCGCTCCAGAGTTTGCGGCCCGCCAGTTTCACCAGATAGTCCGCCTGTGCCAGCAGCCAGCTGCGCACGTCGTTGCCAGAGATCACGGCTACTTTTTCACGCAGGGTTTCCAGCTCTTTTGCTGAGGCATTCTGCTGCTGTTGCGCAGTCTGCAACGCCTTTTCAGCGCTACTTAATTGCTGTGTCAGCTGCTGTTTATCGCTGCCGGCCTGCTGCTGCAACGCGCTTAACTGGTCGCTCAGCTTTTGATTGGTTTGTGCCTGTAAATCAGCCTGATGTTTCCCGTTAAGGTATAAACCCGCACCCATCGCCAGCGCGATGACAATCGCAACGGCACCCAACACCATGCCACCCTTTTTCGCATTACGCGGTGGTGTGCTGTTGCTGGAAGAGGAGCGGTCAACCGCTGGGGTGGTTTCTTCAACCATGGCGGAGGAGTCTTTTTGTTCCGTCATATGTGGCACATCCCATTGTTAAAGTTCAGCGTAACGCGCGCAGCAGCGCATCGTTATCGGCACCATCGGCTACCTGAATATCCTGCCAACCTAATCCAGCGGCCAGGGTAGCCAAACGTTCACTGACGACAATCAGTCGGCAGTGGAGCAGCCATTCCTCACGATCAACCGCGGGGAACAGCGAAAAGAGCTGTTGTAACATTTCACCGCTGGTCACCACCAGCACCGAGACGCCGCGATCGCGCCAGCGGCGGCCTTCAACGGGTCCATCATAATGCTTCTGGCAGCGCTGGTAGCAGGCAGCAAACGTCACCTCAGCACCTCGCCGGGTTAAGGTCTCTGCCAGCAATTCGCGTCCGGGATCGCCTCGCAGGATCAGCGCACGTTTACCGGAAATCTGCTGAAGTGTGTTTATCTGGATCAATTCCTCACTGGTTTCATGTGCATGTGGCCAGGTCACCTGCTGGCCACTGACGGTGTGAAACGCCAGTGCGGTGCTGCGACCAATTGCATAATAGTCCAGCTCAGTGGGCCATGCTTTGATCGCGTGCTGCGCGTAGTGAATAACCTGCTGAGAAAGGATAAAGACGAGGTCGCCAGCATGAAGTCCGGCGAGCTTCTGGGGCAGAGAGGCGAGGTCAGCGCCCGGTGCGAACTCGATCAGCGGCAGGCTCCACGCCTGTTTGCCAAGGGCATGCAGGCGCGATACCAGCTCTGCCGCTGCGGGTTCCGGGCGCGTCACCAGGATGGTCATGCCGGCGGCTGCCCCTGGTAAACTTCTTTCAGGATTTCACGTGCGCCGCCATTCAGCAGTTCATCGGCCAGTGAAATGCCCATCTGTTCTGCCTGCGCGCGTGGACCCCGGCGTTCGCCGCTGACCATCACCCGGCCATCTGGTGCGCCGACCATGCCGCGCAGCCAGAGGTCATTGCCTTCCAGCACCGCGAAACTGCCGATGGGTACCTGGCAGCCACCCTCTAAGCGGGTATTCATGGCGCGTTCCGCTCTGACGCAGACTTCGGTGTCATCGTGGTTCAGTGCCCGTAACAGGTCAATTAAGACGCTGTCGTCCAGACGGCATTCAATGCCGACCGCACCCTGACCCACGGCGGGCAGGGAAACTTCGGCAGGCATTGCCTGGCGAATGCGATCTTCCAGTCCCAGGCGTTTCAGCCCGGCAACGGCCAGAATGATCGCGTCATACTCTCCGGCATCGAGCTTGCCGAGACGGGTGCCCACATTACCCCGCAGCGAACGGATCACCAGATCCGGACGGCGCGCACTAATCTGGCACTGACGACGCAGGCTGGAGGTGCCGACAATGGCTCCCTGTGGCAGCGCGTCAATAGAGTCATAATGATGGGAAACGAACGCATCGCGCGGATCGTCGCGCTCGCAGATGGTCACCAGGCCCAGACCTTCAGGGAAACTGACCGGCACATCTTTCATGGAGTGCACAGCCATATCGGCACGGCCATCCTGCATCGCCAGCTCAAGCTCTTTGACAAACAGTCCTTTGCCACCCACTTTTGCCAGCGGCGTATCAAGAATAATGTCACCTTTCGTGACCATAGGCACCAGCTCAACGCGCAGTCCCGGATGGGCACTCATGAGGCGTTGCTGTACATAATGTGCCTGCCATAATGCGAGCGGGCTTTGTCTTGTAGCAATTCTGAAAATTTTGTCTAACATGCTGTTAACCATTTTTATCGTTCACTGAATATCCTATCATCTCTGGATGAATACTGTCAGTTTCAACGGATTGAAAAGGGCCTGCGCACGGTTTCAGGCCCGGATTATCAAGCCATAACGTGGGAACCAGCGCTGAAAAGGCGGGAAGCTGGTAAGAACGTGCTAAACTGTTAAGTAGCGCAACTTTCTTTACGGTCAATCTGGCGAGTGTTAGATTGATCACGTTTCCAGCAATTATCTGCCCACTTTTTACTTTAATAAGCGGCAGAGCGTGGAAACAGGGTGCTTAAACACTGGGACAATCAGGCGAAACGTCTTGTACCTCTACATTGAGACACTGAAACAGAGACTGGATGCAATCAACCAGCTGCGCGTTGATCGTGCGCTGGCTGCTATGGGACCCGCTTTTCAGCGCGTCTACAGTCTGCTGCCAACCTTATTACATTATCAACATCCTCAGATGCCGGGTTACCTTGAAGGTAGCGTTCCATATGGCATCAGCTTCTACACGCCTGATGAAAATCAGCACCAGCTGCTGGCCGATCTCACCGGCGACAGCGACCTGCGCCATGCCGATGCGCCGAAAGGCGAGATGCCAATCACCGCCATTTACTCCATGGGCAGCACCTCGTCTGTCGGCCAGAATAGCGTCTCGGATCTCGATATCTGGGTCTGCCATCAATCCTGGCTTGATAATGAAGAGCGCCTGAATCTGCAGCGCAAATGTACGTTATTGCAGAAGTGGTGCGTCTCAATGGGTGTGGAAGTCAGTTTCTTCCTGATTGATGAGAACCGCTTCCGTCACAATGAAAGCGGCAGCCTGGGCGGTGAAGATTGCGGCTCAACCCAACACATTTTGCTGCTGGATGAGTTTTACCGTACTGCGGTTCGTATGGCGGGCAAACGTCTCCTGTGGAATATGGTACCGGGTGAAGAAGAGCATCACTATGACGATTACGTGATGTCGCTGTACGCGAAAGGCGTGCTGACCCCCAATGAGTGGCTCGATCTGGGTGGCCTCGGTACGCTGTCTGCTGAAGAGTATTTTGGTGCCAGTCTGTGGCAGCTCTATAAAAGCATCGACTCGCCTTATAAAGCCGTACTGAAAACGTTGCTGCTGGAAGCCTATAGCTGGGAATACCCGAACACGCAGCTGCTGGCGATGGATATCAAACAGCGCCTGCACGACGGCGAAATCATCTGCTTCGGACTCGATCCTTACTGCATGATGCTGGAACGCGTAACGCACTATCTCACCAGCGTTGACGATCAGCCGCGTCTTGATCTGGTTCGTCGCTGCTTCTATCTCAAAGTATGTGAAAAGCTCAGCACCGAAGATCATCATCATCGCACCGGCTGGCGTCGCGAGATTTTATCGCAGCTGGTCAAAGAGTGGGGCTGGAACGAAGAGAAGATTGCCGTTCTGGACAACCGCGCCGAGTGGAAAATTGAGCGGGTGCGCGAAGCCCATAACGAATTACTGGATGCGATGATGCAAAGCTATCGCAACCTGATCCGCTTTGCCCGCCGCAATAACTTAAGCGTTAGCGCCAGCCCGCAGGATATCGGTGTATTAACCCGTAAACTGTATGCCGCGTTTGAAGCGCTGCCGGGCAAAGTGACGCTGGTGAACCCGCAGATTTCGCCCGATCTCTCTGAACCGAATCTGACCTTTATTCATGTCCCACCTGGCCGTGCCAACCGTTCCGGCTGGTATCTCTATAACCAGGCACCGGATATGGATTCGATCATCAGCCATCAGCCGCTGGAATATAACCGCTACCTGAACAAGCTGGTGGCGTGGGCGTGGTTTAATGGTCTGCTGACCCGCAAAACCCGGCTGCATATTAAAGGCAATGAGATTTGCGATCTGGCGCGTCTGCAGGAGCTGGTCAACGATGTTTCCAGCCACTTCCCGCTGCGTCTGCCTTCGCCGACACCAAAAGCGCTCTACAGCCCGTGTGAAATTCGTCACCTGGCGATTATTGTTAACCTTGAGCATGACCCGACAGCGGCCTTCCGCAACCAGGTGGTGCACTTCGACTTCCGCAAGCTGGATGTTTTTAGCTTTGGTCAGCAGCAGCAGTGCCTGATTGGCAGTATCGATCTGCTCTATCGCAACTCCTGGAATGAGGTGCGTACACTGCATTTCAGCGGCGAACAGGCGATGATCGAAGGACTGAAAACCATTCTTGGCAAGATGCATCAGGATGCCGCACCGCCGGATACGGTGGAAGTGTTCTGCTACAGCCAGCACCTGCGCGGTCTGATCCGCACGCGCGTGCAGCAGCTGGTCTCAGAGTGCATTGAGCTGCGCCTTTCCAGCACACGTCAGGAGCCGGGCCGCTTTAAAGCGCTGCGCATGGCAGGCCAGACCTGGGGTCTGTTCTTTGAACGTATGAGTGTTTCTGTGCAGAAGCTGGAAAATGCCGTTGAGTTTTATGGCGCGATCTCCAACAACAAGCTGCATGGACTCTCTATTAAAGTCGAAACGAATCAGACGCCGCTGCCACCCGTTGTTAACGGCTATGCCAGCGAAGGCATCATTCAGTTCTTCTTTGAAAACACCACGGATGAGCGCGGCTTCAATATCTACATTCTCGATGAGACCAATCGGGTTGAGGTCTATCATCACTGTGAAGGCAGCAAAGAGGAGCTGGTGCGCGACGTCAGTCGGTTCTACTCCTCATCGCACGATCGCTTCACCTATGGGTCGAGCTTTATCAACTTTAACCTGCCGCAGTTCTATCAGATTGTGAACACGGGTGAGCGATTCCAGGTGATTCCGTTCCGTAGTCAGACGCTGACGCAGCTGTGTACGACGCAGCCTGACAACGACAACAGCGACTATCAACCGCGCTATCAGGTGCATTGATGCTGACGGCCTGCCTGCGCTCTGCAGGTGGCCGCTATCTTTCTGGCTTGTCACCCGGTTCACGCTATTAGCGGGGATTTCCTGTTGCTTTTCCACCTTCAACTGCGATGATAAGCATCCAGGTAAAGGACATGAAGAGCATAAAGAATGAAGAAAGTAATAAGCCTGTTGGCCGTGACACTGGCTGTAACCAGCCTTGCAGGTTGTGGTCTGAAAGGACCGCTTTACTTCCCGCCGAAGGATCAGCCGAAGAAACAACAATCGCCGACCGAACGCCAGAAAGCGGATGCCAAAAAAGCCGATGTGGGCGGACTGGTTACCGGCAACTCAGGCGTACAAGCGAACTAATCTGATGGCTTATCCGGCGGAGCAAAAAATGCAGTTCTCCAAAATGCACGGTCTCGGCAACGATTTTATGGTTGTGGATGCAGTGACACAAAACGTCTTTTTTTCGCCGGAGTTGATCCGCCGGCTGGCCGATCGTCATCTGGGGATCGGATTTGATCAGCTGCTGATTGTTGAACCCCCTTACGATCCCGATCTCGATTTCCACTATCGCATTTTCAACGCCGACGGCAGTGAAGTGGCTCAGTGCGGTAACGGTGCGCGCTGTTTTGCCCGCTTTGTTCAGCTCAAAGGGCTGACCAACAAGACCGATATCCGGGTCAGTACGCAAAATGGCCGTATGGTCCTGACCGTGACGCCGGATGACCAGGTGCGCGTGAACATGGGCGAGCCCAACTTTGAGCCTCAGCAGGTGCCGTTCCGCGCCAACAAAGCCGAAAACCTCTATCTGCTGCGCGTTGCCGAACAGACGGTAATGCTGGGTGCGGTTTCGATGGGTAATCCTCACTGCGTCATCCAGGTTGAAAGTGTGAAAACCGCGCAGGTTGAACTGCTGGGCCCGATTCTGGAGAGCCATGAGCGTTTCCCGGATCGCGTCAATGTGGGTTTTATGGAGATCATCAATCCCGAACATATCCGCCTGCGCGTCTATGAACGCGGCGCGGGTGAAACACAGGCGTGCGGCAGTGGCGCCTGTGCTGCCGTTGCATGCGGCATTCAGCAGGGCATTCTGGCACCTAACGTCCGTGTCGATCTGCCTGGTGGAACGCTGCATATCTCCTGGAAAGGTGCCGGTCAGCCGCTCTATATGACCGGGCCTGCGACACACGTCTACGATGGGTTTATTCATCTATGAAAAATATCGAAGAGCAGACTGACAGTTCGGTTCTGCTGGACGATCAGGCCGTCAGTGATTATCTGCGGCAGAATCCCGATTTCTTTATCCGCAATGCCCGCGCAGTTGAACAGATGTCGGTGCCGCATCCGGTGCGCGGCAGCGTGTCGCTGGTCGAGTGGCACATGGCGCGGCAACGCAACCACATTCAGCGGCTGGAAGAAGAGATCACGCTGCTGATGGAGCAGGCCAGCGCTAACCACGAACTGTTTGACCGTCTGCTGTCGCTGGAAAGTCATCTGGCAGCGGCTGATTCGCTGCAGGATATGCTCAACCGATTGCACCGCTGGGCACGTGAATTGGGCCTGGCAGGTGCCAATGTGCGGCTGTTTAGTGACAAATGGCTGCTGGGCGCGCCTTCCGATTTCTTTCAGCTGAGCCTGTCGCGTCAGGCGTTTGAACCGCTGCGTATTCAGCGCTTCGGTAACCAGCATCACTATCTCGGCAACATTAATGGCCCGGAACTGCTGCTGCTGCTGCCGCAGGCAAAAGCGATCGGTTCGGTGGCCATGTCGCTGATGGGCGAAGAGGGCGATCTCGGCGTGCTGGTGTTCAGCAGTCGCGACAGCCAGCACTACCAGTCGGGTATGGGGACACTGCTGTTGCAGCACCTGTCGCAGATGATGCCTGATCTGCTTTCCCGCTGGGTCGAGCGCGCATGAGTAGCACGCTGCTGGAGGCTGTCGACGGATTCCTGCGCTACCTGAAAGTGGAGCGCCAGCTGAGTCCGTTAACCCAGAGCAGTTATGCGCGACAGCTTGCCGCGCTGGTGGCGATTGCTGACGAGATGAAGCTCAGCAGCTGGGCACAGCTGGAACCCGCGCAGGTGCGCAGCATGGCGGCGCGTAGCCGTCGTGCCGGACTCTCTGCCAGCAGCCTGGCGCTGCGCCTCTCTGCGCTGCGCAGTTTCCTCGACTGGCAGGTGAGTCAGGGTTTGCTCTCCGCTAATCCTGCCAAAGGGGTAATGACGCCACGTAAAGCACGGCATCTGCCCAAAAATATTGATGTTGATGAAGTGAATCAGCTGCTGGAGATCGACCTTGACGATCCGCTGGCGGTGCGCGACCGGGCGATGCTGGAAGTGATGTATGGCGGCGGTCTGCGTCTCTCCGAACTGGTCAATATGGATTGCCGCCATGTCGATCTCGATTCCGGTGAAGTGTGGGTCGTGGGTAAGGGCAGCAAAGAGCGCCGGGTTCCGATTGGCCGCACGGCCGTCACCTGGATCCAGCACTGGCTGCCGCTGCGTGAAACGTTCGGTGCCCAGGATGATGCGCTGTTTCTGTCGACGCGCGGCAACCGCATTTCGCCCCGCAACGTACAGAAGCGCTTTGCCGAATGGGGCATCAGACAGGGTCTGGCGAGCCATATCCATCCGCATAAGTTGCGCCACTCTTTTGCCACGCATCTGCTGGAGTCCAGCGGCGACCTGCGCGCCGTGCAGGAGTTACTGGGGCATGCGAATCTGTCGACGACCCAGATCTACACCCATCTCGACTTCCAGCATCTGGCTTCGGTGTATGACGCTGCGCATCCCCGCGCCAAACGAGGAAAGAACGAATGAAGTTTTATCGTCCGCTGTCGGCCATAAAAGCTATGAGCTTCGACCTTGATGACACGCTCTACGATAACTACCCGGTGATTCGTCGTACCACGCTGGAGTCCCATGCGGCGTTGCAGGCTTTTCATCCGGCGCTGCGTGACTTCACGCCGCAGGATTATCAGCAGTTACGTGACGAACTGCTGCAGCGTGAGCCTGAAATCTATCATGATGTATCGGAGTGGCGACGCCGTTCGGTAGAGCTGGCGATGCTGAATGTCGGCCTCTCGGCCGCTGAAGCGACAGCGGGCGCGGCAGATGTCATGGCGGTCTTTCATCAGTGGCGGAGTCAGGTCGAGATGCCGGATGAGACGCATCAGACGCTAAAAGCGCTGGCGGAAAAAATCCCGCTGGTGGCGGTCACCAACGGTAACGCCTGCCCGGAAAAAATGGGCATTGCGCACTACTTTCAGTTTACGCTGCGGGCCGGGCCGGATGGGCGCGCCAAGCCGTGGCAGGATATGTATCAGCTTGCCGCGCAACGCCTTGATATCGCACCACATCATATTCTGCATGTCGGTGATGACCTCACAACCGATGTCGCGGGCTCACTGCGCTGCGGACTGCAGGCCTGCTGGATTAACCTGCGGCAGGGCAACCTGATGCATATCCCGGATGCGCGCCTGTTGCCGCATGTCGAAATTTCGCGGTTGGCATCACTCACCTCACTGCTATAATGGCTGTAAATTTATCCAGTCGTCTCCTCTTTTCTGCTTTGCCGCCGTCGCTAATCTGGCATCTGTGTCGCCGCCTGACGGGCAGCGATACTGTCTTGCGGCAGGCGGAATAATCAGCGCGACGACGACGCTTTTTCTCTGGTAAACGGTGCTTATGGACGTTTCTGAACTGCTCGATGGTTTGAATGACAATCAGCGCGCTGCCGTTGCGGCTCCGCGCAGTAACCTGCTGGTGCTGGCAGGCGCGGGCAGTGGTAAAACGCGGGTGCTGGTGCATCGCATTGCCTGGCTGATGTCGGTGGAGAATTGCTCTCCCTATTCAATTATGGCGGTGACCTTTACCAACAAAGCGGCCGCGGAGATGCGTCACCGTATCGAGCATCTGATCGGCACCAGTCAGGGCGGGATGTGGATCGGCACCTTCCACGGCCTGGCGCACCGTTTACTGCGCGCTCACCATCTTGATGCCGGTCTGCCGCAGGATTTTCAGATCCTCGACAGTGAAGATCAGCTGCGTCTGCTTAAGCGCCTGATTAAATCCATGAACCTTGATGACAAGCAGTGGCCTGCGCGTCAGGGCATGTGGTACATCAACGGCAAAAAAGATGAAGGCCTGCGGCCAAAGCATATTGAAAGCTACGGCAATCCGATTGAGCAGACCTGGCTGCGCATTTATCAGGCCTATCAGGAGGCCTGTGATCGCGCCGGTCTAGTCGATTTCGCTGAGCTGCTGCTGCGCGCCCATGAGCTGTGGCTCAACAAGCCGCACATTCTTAATCACTACCGCGAACGTTTTACCAACGTGCTGGTGGATGAGTTTCAGGATACCAACAACATTCAGTACGCCTGGATTCGGATGCTGGCGGGTGACAGCGGTCGTGTGATCATCGTAGGCGATGATGACCAGTCTATCTACGGCTGGCGCGGCGCGCAGGTCGAGAATATCCAGCGCTTCCTGCAGGATTTCCCTGGCGCGGAAACCATTCGTCTGGAGCAGAACTATCGCTCAACCAATAACATCCTGAAAGCCGCCAACGCCCTGATCGCCAACAACAATGGCCGCCTGGGTAAAGAGCTCTGGACCGAAGGCAGCGATGGTGAGCCAATCTCTATCTATTGCGCCTTTAATGAGCTGGATGAAGCACGCTTTGTGGTTAACCGCATCAAGGTCTGGATGGAGAACGGCGGCGCGCTCAACGACTGCGCCATTCTCTATCGCAGCAACGCCCAGTCGCGTGTGCTGGAAGAGGCGCTGCTGCAAAGCAGCATGCCGTACCGTATTTATGGCGGCATGCGCTTCTTCGAACGCCAGGAGATCAAAGATGCGCTCTCCTATCTGCGTCTGATGGCGAACCGCAATGACGATGCGGCTTTTGAGCGCGTGGTAAATACCCCGACACGTGGCGTGGGCGATCGCACGCTCGACGTGGTACGTCAGACCGCCCGTGAGCGTCAGATGACGTTGTGGCAGGCCACGCGCGAACTGCTGCAAAGCCGCGCGCTGGCTGGCCGTGCCGCGTCTGCGCTGCAACGCTTCTGTGAGCTGGTCGATTCACTGGCTACGGAAACCGCCGATTTACCGCTGCATGTTCAGACCGACCGGGTCATTAAAGACTCAGGCCTGTGGCTGATGTATGAGCAGGAAAAAGGTGAGAAGGGCCAGGCGCGTATCGAAAACCTTGAGGAGCTGGTGACGGCAACACGCCAGTTCAGCTATCAGGACGAAGATGAAGATCTGATGCCGCTGCAGGCCTTCTTGTCCCATGCCGCCCTTGAAGCGGGTGAAGGTCAGGCGGACAAGTGGCAGGATGCGGTTCAGCTGATGACGCTGCACTCGGCGAAAGGGCTGGAGTTTAGCCAGGTCTTTATTGTCGGCATGGAAGAGGGGATGTTCCCGAGCCAGATGTCGCTGGATGAAGGCGGCCGTCTGGAAGAGGAGCGTCGTCTGGCTTATGTCGGCGTAACCCGTGCCATGATGAAACTGACACTGACCTACGCTGAAACCCGCCGACTCTATGGTAAGGAAGTGTATCACCGGCCTTCCCGTTTCATCGGCGAACTGCCCGAAGCGTGCATCGAAGAAGTGCGTCTGCGCGCCAGCGTGAGCCGTC
Organism: Pantoea hericii; assembly: GCF_014155795.1. NCBI lineage: Bacteria > Pseudomonadati > Pseudomonadota > Gammaproteobacteria > Enterobacterales > Erwiniaceae > Pantoea > Pantoea hericii. The sequence goes on along the minus strand of NZ_SCKV01000007.1, from coordinate 39,694 downwards.
CGGTAAACCATCAGCGGATGGGTGCCCCGGTGACCAAAAATGACAGCGGATTCGCGCTGGGTCAGCGTGTTCATCACGCGAAATTTGGCGAAGGCACCATCATTAATCTGGAAGGCAGCGGTGAACACAGCCGCCTGCAGGTGGCGTTTCAGGGGCAGGGAATCAAGTGGCTGGTGGCGGCTTACGCAAAGCTGGAAACGCTTTAGCGTGCGGTTGACGGCTTTTTCGTCTCAGCGTAACATGCGCCCACTATTATCATGAGAGGACAATGCCTTGGACACGCCCAGTCGATGCTGGCTCAATGACCTGGATACCAGGAATAACATCTAAGGCTACCTCTTTACGCGGGTAGCCTTAGCGGTTATCAGCGACCTCCCTTTTTGATTCCGTCGCACGAGTCAGCACTGATTTATCTCTGAAACTCTGTTTCCGTGTTCAGGCCGCACGTTCCATGTTGAGGAACGGCGGACTGCCTTGTCCCATTTAGTCTGCAATGGGGAGTATTGCTATGCTGAGCGCATTTAAACTGGATCACAGCCGCCTGACGCGACTGGAGCTGGAAGACGAAAACGACAAACTGACCACCTCCGTCTGGGTCGATCTTATTGAACCGGAAGAGGGCGAACGTGATCGGGTGCAGTCAGAACTGGGTCAGAGCCTGGCAACACGGCCTGAGCTGGAAGACATTGAGGCCTCAGCACGTTTCTTCGAAGATGAAGATGGTCTGCATATTCACTCCTTCTTCTTCTATGAAGATGCTGACGATCACGCCGGTAACTCTACTGTGGCGTTCACCATCCGTGAAGGCCGCCTCTATACACTGCGCGAACGCGAACTGCCCGCTTTTCGCCTCTATCGTATGCGCGCCCGTAACCAGACGCTGATCGACGGCAATGCCTTTGAGCTGCTGCTCGACCTGTTTGAAACCAAAATCGAACAGCTTGCCGATGAAATCGAGAACATCTACAGCGCGCTGGAGAAACTCAGCCGGGTGATCATGGAAGGTCAGCAGGGCGAAGAGTACGATCAGGCGCTGTCGCGGTTAGCGGAACTGGAAGATATCGGCTGGAAAGTGCGCCTCTGTCTGATGGATACCCAGCGCGCGCTGAACTTCCTGGTGCGTAAAGCGCGCCTGCCGGGCAATCAGCTGGAGCAGGCACGTGAAATTCTGCGCGATATCGAATCGCTCCTGCCGCATAACGAATCGCTGTTCCAGAAGGTGAACTTCCTGATGCAGGCGGCAATGGGCTTTATCAATATCGAGCAGAACCGCATCATCAAGATCTTCTCCGTGGTCTCCGTGGTATTTCTGCCGCCAACGCTGGTGGCTTCCAGCTACGGGATGAACTTCGAGTTTATGCCGGAACTGAAGTGGAGCTTTGGTTATCCTGCGGCTATCGGCCTGATGATTCTTGCCGGACTGGCACCTTATCTCTACTTCAAGCGTAAAAACTGGCTTTAAAACAGCCACGGGCCATCTCAGATGGCCCGTTTTGCTGGCTCTCATCCCCGTTTCTGCGTACTCTGACCCTCCTGTTTTTACAAATAATTAACTTCTTATGGACGCTTTTTCGTTGCGCGCGCAGTGGACGCTGCTGTTGCTGGTCTCAGTGTTGCTGGGTGCGGTGCTGCACTATTTTCATGTGCCTGCCGCGCTGTTACTGGGACCGATGATCGTGGGCGTGGTGATGGGGCTATCAGGTGCCACGCTGCGCATTGATAAACGGTTCTTCCTGGTTGCTCAGGCCGTTCTGGGCTGCATGATTGCGCAAAGCCTGTCACCTTCGATTCTGACACCGCTGATTCAGGACTGGCCGATCGTACTGGCGGTGCTGTTGCTGACGCTGGCGGCCAGTGGCTTGTCCGGTTTTCTGCTGGTGCGCTTCAGTCATCTGCCTGGCCCGACCGGCGCATGGGGATCGTCGCCGGGGGGAGCATCGGCCATGGTGGCGATGGCGGGTGACTTTGGCGCTGACGTCCGGCTGGTGGCGTTTATGCAGTATCTGCGGGTGCTGTTTGTCGCCTCGGCGGCCGCGCTGGTGGCGCGCATCGGGCTGGGCGATGAAGCACACAGCGTGTCGCTGCTCTGGTTTCCGGCGCTGAATCGCGGTTTTGCCATTACCCTGGTCGTCATGCTGCTGGGCGCATGGCTGGGCACACGACTGCGCATTCCTTCTGGCGCGTTGCTGCTGCCCGCACTGGCGGGTGCGGCACTGAACAGCAGTCATATCGCGATATTACAGGTGCCGGAATGGTTGCTGGCCGTGGCCTATGCGCTGATTGGCTGGAGCGTGGGACTGCGTTTCACCCGCCCGATTTTTCTGCTGGCACTGCGCACGCTGCCGCAAATGCTGGCCTCGATCTTCGGGTTGATGTTGTTGTGTGGCGGGCTGGCGTGGATGCTGACCCGAATGCTGGATATCGATCTGATGACGGCTTATCTCGCCACCAGTCCAGGCGGACTGGACACGGTGGCGATTATTGCTGCAGGCACGCAGGTCAATATGGCGTTTGTGATGGCGATGCAGACGTTGCGTCTCTTTACCATCCTGCTGACCGGCCCGGCTTTAGCGCGCTTTATTTCACGCTACGCGCGCACGGGAACGGGAGCGGAATGAAAACGCCACCGCATCGCAGACAAACACCAGCAGCGCCAGCCAGATGAAGGCAAAGGTCACCAGCTTGTCTGGCGTGATGGTTTCACCGTAAAACACCACCGCCAGGACAAACATCAGCGTCGGGCCGAGGTACTGGAAGAAGCCCACGGTGGAGAGTCGCAGTCGGCTGCAGGCCGCCGCAAACAGCATCAGTGGAATGGTGGTAACAATGCCGGCCGCAATCAGCTTCAGGTTGAGGCTCAGCGGGTTAGCCGATAAATGGCTGGTGGCGCTGTCGGCAAAGCCAAACAGGTAAATCGCCGCCAGCGGGAACAGCCACAGGGTTTCAATCAGCATACCGCTCTGCGCATCGACCTGAATCTTTTTGCGCAAAAGACCGTAGAGGGCAAAGCTCAGCGCCAGGCCCAGCGCGATAATCGGTAACGATCCAAACTGCCACAGCTGCACCAGCACGCCGACGGCTGCCAGCAGTACGGCCAGCCACTGCAGGCGACGAAAGCGTTCGCGCAGAAACAGCATGCCGAACACCACGTTAATCAGCGGGTTAATAAAGTAACCGAGGCTGGCTTCCAGCATATGCTGATTGTTGACCGCCCAGATGAACAGCAGCCAGTTGCCGCCGATCGTCACTGCTGTCAGCGCCAGCATCAGCACTTTTCGGGGCTGGCGCAATACGCTGCGTACACCGGGCCAGCTGCGGCTCAGGGTAATCAGCAACAGCATAAAGAGCGCAGACCAGATCACGCGATGCGTCATGATTTCTGTCGCGGGAACCTGTTTCACTAGCTTGAAATAGGCGGGCGCAATGCCCCAGATAAAGTAAGCGCCCAGTGCAAAGCCAACGCCCTGCCGGGTTTGTTGCGTATCCATATGCGATCCATTCAGTGTCGTGGTTAGCCGATAAGATAGGTGGCAGTCGCCGTAGCGATGTAGTCGCCATGTTGATTGTGCAGCTCCACCCGAGCCACTCCGACTTTGTTACCGGCACGCAGCAGGCTGCTGGTGGCGATGAAGCGTTCACCGCGTCCGGGACGTAAATAGTCGACACGCATATCAATGGTGCCCATGCGCGACAGACGCTGGCGCAGCTCCTCCTCAGTGATGCTCTCCTGACGGGTTAGCGCATTACTGACGCAGACCATGCCCGCAGCGACATCCAGTACCGAGGCGATAACACCGCCGTGCAGAATCTGCTGTGCCTGGTTACCTACCAGCATGGTTTTGTTATTGAAACTGATCTCTGCGTAGTCTGCGTCAAGGCGCAGCAGCTCCAGGCCCAGCGCCTGATTAAACGGCATGTGATAAACGAAAATTTCGCCGACCAGCTTACGAGCGTCCTGCTGTGTCAGCACGGGTGATGACATGATGATGTGTCCTGAAAAAATCGGGCCAGAGGGGCGCGGAACGTTAATGAGTTGTGTATTCTATGACGCCTGCGAGGGTGTTTCCAGTTTAAGAAATCAGCACTCATGCTCGCTGCCATTTGTGTGTAGAATGGCCTGCTTTTTACGACACCCTTTCAGTTATTCTGATACGCAGTTGCTCACCGGAGAATTCTATGCGTAAGCATCGCGCCTTGCTGGCGGCAATGTTGATATTTCCTGCGCTGGCGCAGGCGGATGAAGCCCAGATTAAAGAGGTTCATGACGCGCCACAGGTCCAGGGCAGCATTATTGCTAACCTGCTGGAGAAGCACGACAACCCGTTTGTTCTCTATCCTTACGAGAACAACTATCTGCTCTACACCTATACCAGCGATCTGAATAAAGAGGCGATCTCATCTTATAACTGGGGAGAAAATGCCCGTAAAGATGAAGTGAAATTCCAGCTCAGTCTGGCATTTCCGTTATGGCGCGGTATTCTGGGCGACAACTCCGTCCTGGCGGCCTCTTATACACAGCGTTCCTGGTGGCAGCTGTCGAATAGCGCGGAGTCTTCGCCATTCCGCGAAACCAACTATGAACCCCAGATCTTCCTCGGCTGGGCAACCGACTATTCACTGGCGGGCTGGACCTTACGGGATGTTGAAGTGGGTCTGAATCATCAGTCCAATGGACGAAGCGATCCGACTTCACGCAGCTGGAACCGCGTTTATGCGCGTCTGATGGCGGAGAACGGTAACTTCCTGGCGGAAATCAAACCCTGGTATCGCATCCCGGAAGGGGAGAGCAGCGATGATAATCCTGATATCACCAAATACATGGGTTATTACCGTGCCAAAGTGGGCTACCGGCTAGGCGACAGTATTTTCAGCGTTGAGGGCAACTATAACTGGAACAGCGGTTATGGCGGCGCGACAATGGGCTGGAGCTACCCTATCAGTGAGCATGTCCGCTTCTATACTCAGGTATTTAGCGGTTACGGTGAATCACTGATCGATTACAACCATCGCCAGACGCGTCTGGGTGTGGGTGTAACGCTTAACGACTTGTTCTAATCTCAAACGTAAGACAGGAATCGCGTGGCAACCTCGGCAGTTCTCAATCAGGAAGCGCTGGCGCAGCAGGTATTGCAGGATACCTTCGGCTATCAGCATTTTCGTCCCGGTCAGCAGACGATCATTCATCAGGCGCTAAGCGGGCGCGATTGCCTGGTGGTGATGCCCACTGGCGGAGGGAAATCGCTTTGTTATCAGATTCCGGCGCTGGTGCGCGAGGGACTGACGCTGGTGGTGTCACCGCTGATCTCTCTGATGAAAGATCAGGTCGATCAGCTGCTGGCGAATGGCGTGGCGGCGGCGTATCTCAACTCCACCATGACGCGCGATCAGCAGCAGACGGTGATGGCAGACTGCCGTACCGGTCGGGTTAAGCTACTTTATATCGCTCCCGAACGCCTGATGATGGATAACTTCCTGGAAAGTCTGGCGCACTGGCAGCCCGCGATGCTGGCCGTGGACGAAGCGCACTGCATTTCCCAGTGGGGCCACGATTTCCGTCCGGAATATGGCGCACTCGGAAAGATGCGTCAGCGCTTCCCGGAATTACCGGTGATGGCACTGACCGCGACGGCGGATGAAACCACCCGCAATGACATCGTTAACCTGCTGCACATGCAGGATCCGCTGATCCAGATCAGCAGCTTTGACCGTCCTAATATCCGTTACACGCTGGTGGAGAAATTTAAACCCACCGATCAGCTGCTGCGCTACGTTCAGGATCAGCGCGGTAAGTGCGGCATTATCTACTGCAACAGCCGGGCGAAGGTGGAAGACACCGCCGCGCGTCTGCAAAGCCGTGGATTCAGCGTGGGCGCCTATCATGCCGGAATCGATAGCGAACAGCGTGGCCGGGTGCAGGAAGCGTTTCAACGTGACGATCTGCAAATCGTGGTGGCGACGGTGGCCTTTGGCATGGGTATCAACAAACCCAACGTCCGTTTTGTCGTTCACTTCGATATTCCGCGTAATATTGAGTCCTATTATCAGGAAACCGGCCGGGCCGGACGTGATGGTCTGCCCGCCGAAGCGATGATGCTCTACGATCCGGCCGATATGGCCTGGTTGCGTAAATGCCTCGAAGAGAAAGTGCCAGGGCCGCTGCAGGATATTGAACGCCACAAGCTCAATGCGATGGGCGCGTTTGCGGAAGCGCAGACCTGCCGCCGTCTGGTGCTGCTGAACTATTTTGGCGAGGGTCGCCAGCAGCCATGCGGCAACTGCGATATCTGTCTCGATCCGCCTAAACGCTATGACGGTCTGGTTGAAGCGCAAAAAGCGCTTTCCGGTATCTACCGTGTTGGTCAGCGTTTTGGCATGGGCTATATCGTTGAGGTGCTGCGCGGGTCTAATAATCAGCGTATTCGTGAACAGGGTCATGACAAACTGCCGGTTTATGGGCTGGGCAAAGACCAGAGTCACGAACACTGGGTCAGTGTGTTACGTCAGTTAATCCATCTGGGGCTGGTGACGCAGAACATCGCTATGCATTCGGCGTTACAGTTGACCGAAGCAGCGCGCCCGGTGCTGCGCGGTGAAGTGCCACTGATGCTGGCAGTGCCGCGATTGATTACTGCGAAAACAAAAAGCAGCAGTCCGGCGAAGTTTCTCGGTGGCAATTACGACCGCAAGCTGTTCGCCAAGCTGCGTAAGCTGCGAAAAGCGATCGCCGACGAAGAGAATATTCCCCCCTATGTGGTGTTCAATGATGCCACATTGATAGAGATGGCAGAACAGATGCCGGTCAGCGCGTCGGAGATGCTCAGCGTCAACGGCGTGGGCCACCGCAAACTGGAGCGCTTTGGCAAACCTTTCCTGGTGATGATCAAAGAGCATCTTGATGATGAAGAATAAAGGACACTGATTATGCTGATGTTATTCGCAACGGTTGCGCTGGTTCATCTGGTGGCATTGATGAGCCCCGGCCCTGATTTCTTTTTCGTATCGCAAACCGCCGCCAGCCGCTCGCGTAAAGAGGCGATGATGGGGGTACTGGGTATTACGCTGGGTATCGTTGTCTGGGCGGGCGTGGCGCTGATGGGACTGCACCTGATCCTGGAAAAAATGGCGTGGCTGCATCAGATCATCATGGTCGGTGGTGGACTCTATCTGTTGTGGATGGGCTGGCAGCTGATGTGTTCGGCACGTCAGCGACACAAACAGCCGCAGCAGGATGAGCCCGTAGTTGAGCTGCCGAAACGCGGAATGAGCTTTCTCAAAGGCCTGCTGACGAACCTGTCGAATCCTAAAGCGATTATTTACTTCGGTAGCGTCTTCTCGCTGTTCGTCGGTGATGATGTGGGTTCGGCAGAGCGCTGGGGCTTGTTCCTGTTGATCATTGGTGAAACCTTTGCCTGGTTTGCCCTGGTCGCGGCTATCTTTGCGCTACCGTGGATCCGCGCTAAATATCAGCGCCTGGCAAAGTGGGTCGATGGCATGGCAGGCGTCCTGTTTGCCGGTTTTGGTATCCACCTGATTATTTCACGTTAAGCGCTGCAATCCCTTTATGCCGGAGAGCGCATTGCGCATCCGGCAAAACTTCATTGCCTGTGGTATCTCTCTGAACTTCACGTGCGTGACGACTGTCACAAACTGCACCTGTTAACGCCCCACTGTTACAACCGCGTATAAATCGTCACCCTTCTTTGATTAATGAAATCTTCACCTCCGGTATGGTCGTATCGACGGACTCTGTTTTCATGGAGATGATAATGAACACAAAACCCCTGTTAGTGTTGTTAATCGCGTTCTGCATCAGCGCCTGCGCCGCGCCTGAGGCTGCCCATTATCGCGTTCCTGACCAGGTGAAGGGAGACAGGATATCGGCCATCCTGGCGCAGTTGCCTCCGGTGTCTGAGCAGCAGCAGGGCGAAAGAATTAACCAGATCTCCGCTGCGTTTCTCGGTACGCCTTATCAGGCGGATACGCTGATCGGCTCGCCCGAAACACCAGAAGCGCTGGTGATCAATTTCAACGGAGTGGATTGTTTCACGCTGCTTGATTACGTTCAGGCGCTAAGCCGCAGCCACGATCGCGCCAGCTTTGAGGCTAACCTGGTTCGGACGCGTTACGCGGGTGGAGAAGTCAGCTACCTGAAACGGCGTCACTTTTTTTCCGACTGGTTTGCTGAAAGCCCGCGTAATGCCACTGACATAACCCGCACACTCAGCCTGGATGCGGTGACGGTGGTGAAGCAACTGAATCGTGAGGTCAGCGGAAAAGAAAGGCTGCCCGGTCTGGGTGTGGTTCCCCGACGCATTACTTACATCCCAGCCCGCGCCATCACATCGCAGGTACTGAAGCAGATTCAGACCGGCGATTACATTGGCGTTTATACCAACGCTCAGGGACTGGATGTGTCGCACGTTGGGATTGCCGTCTGGCATGATGGACGGTTGTGGTTCAGGAACGCCTCTTCGCTGGCCGCTCATCGCAAAGTGGTCGATACGCCATTCAGGGAGTATATGCGATCAAAACCGGGCATTATTGTGTTGCGTGCGGTGCCATTGACCGCATCGTAGTGGTGCCAGGAAAAGGAGAATGTGATGCAGGGCAGGATCGCGCCGACCTCAGCGTGTCGGCGCGTAAGGCCTTAAGCGATCTTTCTGGCGCTGGCCAGTAGCGCGCCCACCGCCATAAACAGACCACCGAAAATACGGTTCATTAACTTCATCTGTTTTGGGCCTTTAATCCAGCCAGCAATGCGTGTGGCCAGCGTGGCGTAGCCAATCATCACGATGATATCGACCACTACGGTGGTCACGCCCAGCACCAGATACTGCATAAACAACGGCTGATGCGGCTGGATAAACTGCGGGAACAGGGCGGCCAGAAAGACGATACTTTTCGGGTTGGTCAGGTTAACCAGCACGGCGCGTTTAAACAGGCGACGACGCGGCATCGCTTTGGCGACCGCATCCAGATCGATGCCACCTGCGGAGCGCCATTGCTGAATACCCAGCCAGACCAGATAGGCTGCACCGGCCCATTTCAGAATTTCAAACGCCAGCAACGACTGTGAAAACAGCGCGCCCAGTCCGATACCGACCAGCACGATGTGCAGTGCCAGGCCGACCTGCAAACCGGAGATGGACGCTACCGTGCCACGGTAGCCATGGCTGATACCGGTACTCATGGTGTTGATTGCCCCGGAGCCAGGCGACAGGCTGAGAATTGTGGTGGTAAGCAGATAGGTCAGCCACCATTCGATGGTCATGGGTCAGGCTCTCTTTAGTAACGGAATTGTGACACAATACGCCAGAAATAAGCGCGACGCTACGGCCTGCGCATGGCATTCATGACTCAGTATCCGGTCATCAGGAGGGCGAATGAATCAACACAAAGCCAGTTGGCTGCGACGTGAAAAAGCCTTTGCTGCCTTCGCCACCGGGCCGCTGCTCGATTTCTGGCACAGTCGTGAAGAACGGGAGTTTACCGGCGTAGGAAATCTGACGCTGCGCTATGTCCGCTTCACATCGCCGCAACATAAGCGTGTGATCCTGATTGTGCCGGGACGCATCGAGAGTTACATAAAATATCCTGAGCTGGCGTACGATCTGTTTCACTGCGGATTTGATGTGGTGATCCTGGACCATCGCGGTCAGGGGCGTTCCGATCGCCTGCTGGAAGATTCACACCGCGGTCACGTGGCAGAATTTACCCATTACGTCGACGATCTTGAAACGCTCTATCTTAAAGAAATTGTCAGCGGTCACTATCAGCAGCGCTATGCGCTGGCTCACTCGATGGGTGGCGCAATCTTAACGCTGTTCCTGGCGCGTCAGCCGCAGGCGTTTCATGCGGCAGCGTTAGTGGCGCCGATGTTTGGCATTGCCTTGCCGCTGCCCTCATTTCTGGCCCATCGGCTTCTTGACTGGGCGGAGAAACGTCCGGCTATGCGCGATGGCTATGCGCTCGGCACCGGACGCTGGCGCGCGCACCCGTTTGGCATTAACCGGCTGACGCACAGCACCGAGCGTTACCGGCGAAACCTGCGATTTTATGCGGACGATCCGGCAATTCGCGTCGGCGGGCCAACCTACCACTGGGTGCGTGAAGGCATCCATGCCGGTCGCAATATTATCAGTCAGGTCGATAAGATCACCACGCCGCTACTGCTGTTACAGGCCAGCGACGATCGGGTGGTCGACAATCGTTCACAGGATCTGTTTTGTGCCGCAATGGCCGCGGCGGGTCATCCGTGTGAGGGCAATAAGCCACGGGTGATCGAGGGTGCGCGTCATGAGATCCTGTTTGAAAAGGATGAGATGCGCGCCGAAGCACTCAATGCAGTGGTCGACTTTTTTTCATCGCACCACTGACGTTTTTTATCCGACCGGTTAAACCGGCAGAACCAGATACCCGAGGTTTTCATGTATCACATCGTTGCATCCGATCTGGATGGCACGCTGCTTTCTCCCGAACATCGTCTGACCCCTTTTGCGCGTGAAACACTGCAGCAGCTGGTCGCGAAAGATATTCACTTTGTGTTCGCCACTGGCCGTCATCATATTGATGTCGGACAGATGCGCGACAGCCTGGCCATTCCTGCCTATATGATCACCTCAAACGGCGCGCGCGTGCACAACGCACAGGGCGAACTGGTGTTCAGTCATAATCTGGATGAGGACATCGCCAGCGATCTGTTTGGTCTGCAGTATCATCACAGCGATATTCTGACGCACGTTTACCGCGACGATGAGTGGTTTGTCAGCCGTTCAAGCCCGGCGGAGCAGGACTATTTCCGCGAGTCGGTCTTCAACTATCAGGTCTATGAGCCGGGTCTGTTGCCTACTGATAACATCAGCAAGGTTTTCTTCACCTGCGAAAATCCTGAGCATCTGATTCCGATGGAGCAGGCGATTGAAGCGCGCTGGGGCGACCGGGTTAATGTCAGTTTCTCGCTGCCCACCTGTCTGGAAGTGATGGCGGGCGGCGTGTCGAAAGGGCATGCGCTGGAGGCGGTCGCGAAGACGCTGGGCCACACGCTGAAAAGCTGTATCGCTTTTGGCGACGGCATGAATGATGTGGAGATGCTGAGCATGGCGGGTAAAGGCTTTATCATGCAGAACGCCCATCAGCGGTTGAAAGATACGCTGCCAGCGCTGGATGTGATTGGGTCGAATGCCGATGATGCGGTGCCGCAGATGCTTCGCACGCTCTATCTGGCTTAAGCCGTCAACGTAAAACAGGGCCGGATAACCGGCCCTGTTTTTATGGCCGTCAGGCGAGGGTCTTTTTGTGTTTGTGTTCGCTGACCATGGTCAGTAACAGCAGAATAACCGCCAGCACACAGCCCGCAATCATGACCATGAAGCCGCCGTCCCAGCCGAAATAATCGACGGTGTAACCGACAATGGCGCTGGCCGCCACCGATCCGCCCAGATAGCCGAACAGGCCGGTGAAGCCCGCTGCCGTGCCCGCCGCTTTTTTCGGTGCCAGTTCCAGCGCGTGCAGACCAATCAGCATCACCGGGCCGTAGATCAGGAAGCCAATCACGATCATGCAGGCCATGTCGACGCCAGGATTACCCGCCGGGTTGAGCCAGTAGATCACAGTTGCAATGGTCACCAGCGTCATAAAGAACACCCCGGTTGCACCGCGATTGCCGCGGAACACTTTGTCCGACATCCAGCCACACAGCAGCGTGCCCGGAATCCCCGCATATTCATAGAGGAAGTAGGCCCACGACGATTTATCCAGCGTGAAGTGTTTTACTTCGCGCAGATAGGTCGGCGACCAGTCGAGAATGCCGTAGCGCAGCAGGTAGACAAAGACGTTGGCCAGCGCGATGTACCACAGCAATTTGTTTGGCAGCACATACTTCATGAAGATCTGTTTTGCCGTCAGCTCCTCTTCGTGGCTGGCATCGTAATCAGGCGGATAGTCGTTTTTGTACTCTTCAATCGGCGGCAGACCACAGGATTGTGGGGTGTCCCGCATCAGCGCAAAGGCCAGAATTGCAATGGCAATCGCGCCAAACGCTGGCATGTAAAGTGCTGCTTTCCAGTCGTTGAACCAGGCCATGCCGAGCAGGAACAGCAGAGGCGGAATACCGCCGCCCACGTTATGCGCACAGTTCCAGACCGAGACAATCCTGCCGCGCTCCTTCTGCGACCACCAGTGAACCATGGTACGTCCACAGGGTGGCCAGCCCATGCCCTGGAACCAGCCGCAGACAAACAGCAGCACGAACATCACCATGATGCTGGACGTCGCCCAGGGGACAAATCCCATAATCAGCATCACTGCTGCTGCCAGAATCAGGCCAGCCGGTAAGAAGACGCGCGGGTTTGATCGGTCAGAGACCGAGCCCATGATGAATTTTGAAAAGCCGTAGGCAATGGAGATGCCGGATAAGGCAAAACCGAGATCGCCACGTGAAAAACCCTGCTCCACCAGATAGGGCATGGCGAGTGCGAAGTTTTTCCTGACCAGATAGTAGGCCGCGTAACCAAAGAAGATCCCGATGAAAATTTGCCAGCGCAGGCGACGGTAGAGCGGATCGACATGATCCTCCGCCACCTGCGGCTGACGTGGTGCAGGTTTAAAAATGCTCAGCATCAGTGAGGCCCTCCAGGGCACATTATGGTTTTTTATTCCCAGCAGGTTGGGGCAGGAAAAGAGCAGAAAAAAATGGACGCAGGATGTTCCATTTCGCGCAAAGAATAGTGTTAGTTGCGCAACGTTACTGTGATGAGTGACACATTTGTTACAGTTTTATTACAGTTGAGAGCGAATATGATCATCCGATGGATCATTTCGCGCATTTTATCTGGCATAAAACCCATTCCGGCACCGCTTATGTCAGTAAGTGTAAACAAGTCATTTTTCGGGCGTTTTAATCGCCTGGTTAGTAATCAGATGTCAACCAGATTTAACAGCCTGAGTGCTGCACATTGTTTACACTGACGGCCTGTTTATTTCGGGATCGTCACCGTGTTTTTATTGATTATTACCACCATTCTGTGGGCCTTTTCGTTCAGCCTGATTGGCGAGTATCTTGCCGGTCAGGTAGACAGCTGGTTCTCTGTGCTCATGCGTCTGGCGCTTGCTGCGCTGGTGTTTCTCCCTTTCCTGCGCTGGCGCGGCCATCGCCCTTCGACATTGCTGCTTTATATGCTGGTGGGGATGTTGCAGCTGGGCGTGATGTATCTGCTGAGCTTCGAAGCCTATCTCTACCTGAGCGTGTCGGAGTTCCTGCTGTTTACGGTGATGACCCCGCTCTACGTGACGCTGATTTATGATCTGATCAGCCGTCGTCCGTTGCGCATCGGCTATATCTTCAGTGCGTTGCTGGCGGTGGCAGGCGCGGCCATTATTCGCTATGACAAAGTCAGCGATCATTTCTGGTTTGGCCTGCTGTTAGTGCAGCTGGCAAACATCTGCTTTGCGGCGGGAATGGTAGGTTATAAGCGTCTGCAGGAGACCCGACCCATGCCGCAGCATACCGCTTTCTCCTGGTTCTATCTGGGGGCAGTGTTGATTGCGGTGATCGCCTGGTGTGCCTGGGGTAACCCGCAGAAGTTGCCGACGACTTCATTGCAGTGGGGCATTCTGGTCTGGCTGGGGGTGGCAGCTTCCGGTCTCGGCTATTTTATGTGGAATTACGGTGCGACGCAGGTCGATGCCGGTACGCTGGGCATTATGAATAACATGCACGTTCCCGCCGGGCTGCTGGTGAATCTGGCTATCTGGCAGGAAAAGCCGCACTGGCCGAGCTTTATTGCGGGCGCGCTGGTGATCCTCGCCTCACTGTGGGTGCATAAGCGGTGGGTGGTGGGGCGTAGTGACCGGTAATCATTAGGTGCTGGGACAAACCGTTGCTGTAGCCGGACTGCGGCCTCCCGGGCTGGCGCGTCCGATCGCGAAGGAATCTCACCTCGCTGTGGATCGGCCGGGCCATCCCTGGCCCGGACGCTTCGCTCTTCAGACGCGCCAGCCCTGGAGACTTAACAGCATCATCGCAGTTGAACAAAGGACTCAGAGCGAATATGAAGGAGGGGATGGCGGGTTGAGAAGTAAAGCGTCCGCCGCAGGGATGCGGCGGTCGAGGCTCCAGGGATGGATTTACGCCGTCTTTACGCAGCAACCCGCCATTTCCGACTGGATGGCGCCATATCAGGCAGGCTTCTCACTCTTAGGGCGCTGAATCATCGCCAGCCCTTTCAGGAAGTTGCGCAGAATCTGGTCGCCACACTCGCGATAGTTCTTATGATCCGGTTTGCGGAAAATCGCGCCAATCTCAGCCTGTGAAACAGTAAAATTCACACGCTTCAGGACATCAGGAATGTCGGTGGTTTTCAGATCAAAAGCGATGCGCAGCTTTCTCATGAAGATATTGTTAGTCATCTTGCGTTCTATGGACGGCGCGGGCGCATCTTCACTTTTGCCACGACGGTAAAAGATCAGGCCATTCAGAAAATAACCCATCAGCACATCCGGGCAGGGACGAAACGCGGCATCGTCATCTTTTTTCAGCCACGCCTGAATATCCGCTACCGGCACGTCACATTGCGCCAGCGCAAAAATCTCCACCATTTTGGCATCGCTCAGATTGAGCATGTAGCGCACGCTGCGCAGAATATCATTGTTAGTCATGGTGAGATCTTCTCATGTTCAGTCGACAGGCTGCGCATTATAGGGGATTTCGCCCGCGTTCGCGCAGGTTTGTGCCCGCCGGATTACCGCTGTAATACTGCACCGGGCAGCGCGGCGTCGCGCACAAATGGCAGATGCTCGCAGGCGTGCTGACGGGCAAAGCGGATAAAGGCTTCCAGCACAGGCTGACGCTGCTCGCCTTCGCGCACGGCGGCATAAAGACGGCTCCAGAGGCCATCGCCCAGCGTGCGGGTAACGACCAGACCCTGCTTCTCAAAACTCTCCACCACCCAGTGCGGCAGTGCGGCAATCCCCATGCGCGCCGACACCATCTGAATCATCAGCAGGGTGTTATCCACACTTTTCAGAGCCGGACTCACGCCCGCTGGCTGCAGGAAGTGACGCCAGATATCCAGACGCTGACGCTGAACCGGATAGATCATTAACACTTCATCGGCCAAATCTTCTGGCGAAATCTGCTCAACCTGCGCCAGCGGGTGGTCCGTCGCCAGTACCAGCCGCACTTCATAATCAAACATCGGCGAGTAGAACAGGCCCGAGCGCGCCAGAATGTCGGAGGTCAGCACCACATCCAGCTCACCCTGTTGCAGAGCGGGCTGCGGATCAAAGGTCACGCCTGATTTGAAATCCATCACCACCTGCGGCCAGCTCTGGCGGAACTTGTCCAGCGCGGGAGTCAGCCACTGAATGCAGCTGTGACACTCAATCGCCACCCGCAGCGTGGTCTGATGCGGCTCATGACAGGCCTGCAACGCCTGCTGAATCTGCGGCAGCACCTGCTCAGCCAGCTGCAGCAGAATATCCCCCTGCGGCGTAAAGCGTAGCGGCTGACTTTTACGCACGAACAGGCGGAATCCCAGCCGCTGCTCCAGATCGCTGAACTGATGAGATAACGCCGATTGCGTCTGATGAAGCTGGGCCGCCGCCGCCGCCAGCGATCCCGTATTGCGCAGAGCCTGAAGCGTCCGCAGGTGCTTGAGTTCGATCATGAGAGTCCTTCACATCGAAAATGAACATATTGCGCTTGAGCGACATACAGTACCCGCAGATTATAGCAGTGTAAACATCTGGACGGCTAAACATCTTTGGCTGCCCATTTTAGCCAAAGTGAAAGATTATCTGGAGAACAGCACATGACTATCCTCAACCATACCCTCGGCTTTCCCCGTATTGGCCTGCGCCGTGAACTGAAAAAAGCACTGGAGAGTTACTGGGCAGGCGACAGCACGCAGCAGGCACTACTGGCGACGGGCCGCGAGCTGCGGGCGCGACACTGGCAACAGCAGAAAGAGGCGGGCGTCGATCTGCTGCCGGTCGGCGATTTCGCCTGGTATGATCATGTGCTGACCACCAGCCTGCTGCTGGGCAATGTGCCTGCACGTCATCAGAACACAGAGGGCACCGTTGATCTGGATACGCTGTTTCGCGTGGGGCGCGGGCGTGCGCCGACTGGCGAACCCGCGGCGGCGGCAGAAATGACCAAATGGTTTAACACCAACTATCACTACATCGTGCCGGAATTTACTCAGGGCCAGACATTTAAACTGAGCTGGACTCAGCTGCTGGACGAGGTTGATGAGGCGCTGGCGCTGGGCCATAACATTAAGCCGGTGCTGCTCGGGCCGGTGACGTATCTGTGGCTGGGTAAAGTCAAAGGTGAACCCTTTGAACGTCTGTCGCTGCTGGCGGCGATTTTGCCGGTCTATCAGCAGGTGCTGGCGGAACTGGCAAAGCGCGGCATCGAATGGGTACAGATTGATGAACCCGCCCTGGCGCTGGAGCTGCCGCAGACCTGGCGCGACGCCTTTCAGCTGGCGTATGACGCTCTGCAGGGCCACAGCAAGCTGCTGCTGACCACCTATTTTGACAGCATCGGCCAGAACATTGATGTGATTCGTGCGCTGCCGGTGCAGGGCCTGCATGTCGATCTGGTCCATGGCAATGATGATATTAAGCAGCTGAATCAGCAACTCCCCGCCAGCTGGCTGCTGTCGCTGGGCGTGATCAACGGACGTAATGTCTGGCGCGCCGATCTGAGCCGCTGGTTCAGTCGCCTGCAACCGCTGACCAGAGAGCGTGAGCAGCTGTGGATTGGATCTTCCTGCTCACTGCTGCACAGCCCGATCGACCTGAGTGTCGAGACCCGCCTGGATGACGAAGTCAAAAGCTGGTTCGCCTTTGCGCTGCAGAAATGTGCTGAGCTCTCGCTGCTGAGTCAGGCTCTGAACAACAATGATGCGGCGTCGCTGGACGCCTGGAGCGCGCCGGTGCAGGCCCGTGCTCACTCCCGACGGGTGCATAATGCGGCGGTGGGGCAGCGTCTGGAGGCCATCACGCCACAGCACAGTGAGCGGCAGAGTGCTTACCCGGTTCGCGCCGTCCTGCAGCGTCAGCGTTTCAATCTGCCCGCCTGGCCTACCACCACCATTGGCTCTTTTCCACAGACCACTGAAATTCGCGGCCTGCGTCTCGACTTTAAACAGGGCCGTCTTGACAGCAGTCATTACCGCACCGGCATCGCGGAGCACATTAAACAGGCGATTACCGAGCAGGAGCGGCTGGGGCTTGATGTGCTGGTGCATGGCGAAGCAGAACGTAACGATATGGTTGAGTACTTCGGCGAGCATCTGGACGGCTTTGTCTTTACCCAGAACGGCTGGGTGCAGAGCTACGGTTCTCGCTGTGTGAAACCGCCTGTCATTATTGGCGATATCAGTCGCCCGGAGGCGATCACTGTGGAGTGGGCCCGCTATGCCCAGTCGCTGACGGACAAGCCGGTAAAAGGGATGCTGACCGGTCCGGTGACGATTCTCTGCTGGTCATTCCCGCGTGAAGATGTGTCACGTGAAATCATCGCTAAGCAGATCGCGCTGGCGCTGCGTGATGAAGTGGAAGATCTGGAGAAGGCGGGCATCGGGATTATTCAGATTGATGAGCCTGCGCTGCGTGAAGGTCTGCCCCTGCATCAGTCTGAGTGGGCGACCTATCTGAACTGGGCCGTTGAAGCGTTCCGGCTGAATGCGGCGGTGGCGCGGGATGAAACCCAGATTCACACGCATATGTGTTACTGCGAGTTTAACGACATTATGGACGCCATCGCAGCCCTGGATGCGGATGTCATCACGATCGAAACTTCGCGTTCTGACATGGACCTGCTGGAGTCGTTTGAAGATTTCGAGTATCCGAATGAAATCGGGCCCGGCGTCTATGATATTCACTCCCCCAATGTTCCCAGCGTGGAGTGGATAGAAGCACTGTTGCTGAAGGCGGCGAAACGGATTCCGGAAACACGTCTTTGGGTAAACCCGGACTGCGGTCTTAAGACGCGTGGCTGGACGGAGACGCGTCAGGCGCTGGCGAATATGGTGACGGCGGCGAAGAAACTGCGTGGTGAGACGGCGTAGGAATGGGGCCGGTGGGTAAAATCAGGGGCGCAGAAGCGCCCCTTTTTCATTTATTTTGATGCCACGCCATACTGCCTGAACCAGGCCAGCATGCGTTGCCAGCCATCATTCGCTGATTCAGCATGGTAGCTCGGACGGTAATCAGCATTAAACGCATGTCCCGCTTCGGGATAGACGATGATCTCGGCGGTTGCATTAGCGGCATGCAACGCCTGACGCATCTGCTCGACGCTCTCCAGTGGAATGCCGTCATCCTGGCCACCATACAAACCTAACACCGGCGCACTCAGGTCGACCGCAATATCAATAGGATGCTTCTGCTGCTTCAATGTCCGCTCACCGGTCAGTCGTCCATACCAGGCCACTGCGGCGCGCAGCTGTGGGTTATGCGCGGCGTAAAGCCAGCTGATGCGGCCACCCCAGCAAAAACCGGTGATGCCCATGCGACGGATATCGCCGCCATTGCGTGCCGCCCAGTTAGCGGCATGATCGAGGTCAGCCAGCACCTGAGTGTCAGGGACTTTACTGACCAGCTCGCTGAATAGCGTCGGGATATCATTGTATTCAGAAGGATCGCCCTCGCGGAAATAGAGCTCGGGCGCGATCGCCAGATAGCCTTCCAGCGCAAGACGACGGCAGATATCCCGGATGTGTTCATGCACACCAAAGATTTCCTGCACCACCAGGACAACAGGCAACGGGCCTTCCGCTGAGTGAGGCTTTGCAAAAAATGCCGGCATGTTTTCGCCCTGGCTGGGAACCGAGGTTTCACCTGCGTGAATGGCCGGGCTTTCGGTAATGATGGTCGTAGAGGCGGTGGGCTGCACGGCAGGGGCAAAGCCGCCCGTCGCCGGTTTTTGTGCCATATTATCACTGGGTTTCATTATTCTCTCCGTGCAAGCATTTGCGCAATCACGTAACTATAGCCTGGCGACAAAACATATGCGCCAGGTGTCGGGTAACAGAATCAGCAGCGAATAAAATCATCCTCCTCTTTAACATTGCGCTGACCCGGACACAGCCTCGCGAAGAGCTATCGGGACCAGGAAGATGTTATTGTGTGATATCAATCACATTTCATCTGGCTGGAAATGTAACTTTCATTTTCTTAAGTGAATGCTGTCACATATTTATCGGGCGTGCTGGCGTAGAGTGGCGCGATACCTTCCCTTAACAGGAGTCTGAAAAATGACACAGTCTGACGTTTTCCATCTTGGCCTGACTAAAGCCGATCTGCAGGGCGCCACCCTGGCGATTGTGCCGGGCGATCCGGAGCGTGTGAAGAAAATTGCCGGACTGATGGAAGATGCCACGCATCTCGCCTCACACCGTGAATTTACTTCATGGCTGGCAAAAATTGATGGTAAACCCGTTGTGGTCTGCTCAACCGGTATTGGCGGTCCTTCAACGTCGATTGCGGTGGAAGAGCTGGCACAGCTCGGCGTGCGCACCTTCCTGCGTGTCGGGACCACTGGCGCGATCCAGCCACATATCAATGTTGGCGATGTACTGGTGACCACCGCATCGGTTCGTCTGGACGGGGCCAGCCTGCATTTTGCGCCGATGGAGTTCCCGGCAGTGGCAGATTTTGCCTGTACCACCGCACTGGTTGCTGCCGCAGAAGCCTGTGGCGCGAAGACCCATATCGGTATCACCGCCTCATCTGACACCTTCTATCCGGGCCAGGAGCGTTACGACACTGTTTCAGGCCGCGTCGTCAGCCGCTTTAAAGGTTCGATGAAAGAGTGGCAGGAGATGGGTGTACTTAACTATGAGATGGAATCCGCTACACTGTTAACCATGTGCGCCAGCCAGGGTCTGCGAGCCGGCATGGTGGCGGGCGTGATTGTGAACCGCACGCAGAAAGAGATCCCGGATGCGGTCACCATGAAACAGACAGAAAGTGACGCAGTGAAGATTGTGGTCGAAGCGGCGCGTCGCTTGCTGTAGGCCGCGTCAGGCAGCAGGTTTTTGTCCAGACTCAAAACCTGCTGCCGGTCGTTAATGGCGCGTAACGTCAGTGAAACCTGAGAGTGTTTATGCGCAACACCATTCCTGTCCGACGTCCTCTCCCCGGCGCGAATCCTGCCGCACTCAATGCCCGCCTGGAACGCAGTGCCGAACGTTTCCGTGCCGCCATGCAACAGGGCGACTATGCGCTGGCAGCCCAGTGCTGCGAAGAGGTGCTGCGCTCAATGCCCAACCAGATGCAGGTGCTGAGCGACTACGCCCTTTGTCTGCTGCGTCTGGGTCAGTACAATAAAGCGTACAAAATCTATCAGAAGATTTATCAGTCACCGCCCGCTGTGCAGGCTACAGCTTCTGAAACCTGGCTGGATGGCCTGACCGAAGTGTGTGGCTGGCTGGATAAAAAGGACGAAGTCGCACGTTACGGTCTGGCGTCGCTGATGCGTTCTGATGCACGTTTCAGTCAGGGGCAGCGCATGGCCTTTCCCGCTCCGCAACCTGAGCCTGTTGATCTCCGTCAGCCGCAGCAGAATGTCATTGCTTTCTGCCTGTATGGCGATCAGCCACGTTACTGCGAAACCTTAATCAAAAACGTTGAAGTCGCGCCTGAGTTTTATCCCGGCTGGGTCTGTCGCATCTATCTTGATGACAGCGTGCCGCAGCATGTCTGGCAGCGCCTTGACCAGTCGCACGTCCAGCTGGTCGATATGTCTCATGAAAAAACTTTGTATCCAACCCTGTGGCGTTTTCTGGTGCTCGACGATCCCGCGGTGAAGCGCTTTATCGTGCGCGATGCCGACTCGTTGCTCTCGGAGCGCGAAGCGGCGGCGGTTAATGCCTGGCTGGCGTCGCCTTACTGGTTCCACCATATGCGTGACTACTTCTCTCATACCGAACTGCTGCTGGCAGGGATGTGGGGCGGCTGTCACGGCGTCTTCCGGGGTGTGGAACAGACGATGCGTGATTTCATCGCGCAGTATCAGGGTAGTGAACGCTTCACCGACCAGTATTTCCTCAAGGTAGCGCTGTGGCCAACTGTGCGCGAAAGCCTCCTGAGCCATGATGAGTTGTTTCATTTCCATCAGGCCCAGCCGTGGCCTGACCATACGCCTGTGCGCTGGAATACGCCGCATTTTCACGTTGGTAGTAATGCGGGATTTGCCAGTATGACCGGTAAAACCAGCGCCGCTGACGGTAGCCGGCAGCGCGTCGCGATCACCTCCGGCGAGACAACCTGGCACTATCTGGCGCAGGTCAAAAACGGTGAATGGCTGCTGCCGATGCCGTTTTTCCTGATTGATGCGTGGCAGGCTGGAAAGCTGACGGTGGCGGCTCTGTAAGCCGCTGAGTCTGGCGAAAATTGTCTGGACATTCATACAGTGCGACTCTACCTTTTCCCTCAGCAGCCTGAGTCGCGGGGAAATCATGGATCAGCACATCATCATCAGCGCCTGTCTGGCGCTTGCCGGGTTAGGGATTGGCTGGATGCTGGCACAGTTACGTGCCGGTCATCAGGTCGCCAGTTTCCAGACCGAGCGCCGTCTGCAGGAAGAGGCGCAACAGCGCCAGCAGCAGCAAATCGAACAGCTTCAGCAGCAGACGCAGCAGCGTGAGCAGGAACTGCGTCAGCTTCACGGCGCACTAAGCGGTGCCAATGAGCGACTGCAACAGCTTGATTACTGGCGCAATGAAAGCGAACAGCTCAATCGTGAACTGCGTAATCAGCTGGAGGTTAACAGCGCGCAGGAAGCAGAACTGCGTGAAGTGACCATCCGCCTGGAAGAGACCCGCTTCGCAGCTGAAGAGAAACAGCGCCTGCTGACCAACAGCGAACAACGCCTCAGCGCCCAGTTTGAAAACCTCGCCAACCGTATTTTCGAAAACAGCGGCCGTCGCGTCGATGAACAAAACCGCCAGAGTCTGGATGGGCTGATTGGCCCGCTGCGTGAGCAGCTTGATGGCTTTCGTCGTCAGGTTCATGAGAGCTTTGGCGCAGAGGCGCGTGAACGCCACACCCTGACCCATGAAATCCGGCAGTTACAGCAGCTGAATGCGCAGATGGCGCAGGAGGCATTAAACCTGACCAAAGCGCTGAAGGGCGACAACAAAATTCAGGGTAACTGGGGTGAAGTTGTATTGGGCCGCGTGCTGGAAGCCTCCGGACTGCGTGAAGGTTATGAATATGAAACCCAGGTGAGCATTCAGTCAGAACAACAGGGCAGGATGCAGCCGGATGTAATAGTGCGTCTGCCGCAGGGCAAAGATGTCGTCGTGGATGCCAAGATGACGCTGGTGGCTTATGAGCGCTACTTCAATGCAGAAGATGAAATTGAACGTGAGCAGGCGATTCAGGAGCATGTCGCTGCCATGCGGGCGCACATCCGCCTGCTGGGCCGAAAAGATTATCAACAGTTGCCCGGTTTACGATCGCTGGATTATGTGTTGATGTTTATCCCGGTTGAGCCCGCCTTTTTGCTGGCCATTGATCGCCAGCCTGAGCTGATTGGCGAGGCACTGCAGCAGAACATCATGCTGGTCAGCCCCACCACACTGCTGGTGGCGTTGCGGACCATTAATAATCTCTGGCGCTATGAGCATCAGAGCCGCAATGCACAGCGTATTGCCGATCGGGCAACCCGGCTCTATGACAAGATGCGGCTGTTTGTCGATGACATGACCGGCATTGGTCACAGTCTTGATAAGGCGCAAAACAGCTATCGCGAGGCGATGAAAAAGCTGTCAGAGGGGCGCGGCAACCTGATTGCGCAGACAGAGGGATTTCGGGCGCTGGGCGTGGAGATCAAACGGCCCATCAACCCGCAACTGGCCGAACGCGCCATGCCGGAAAACCGGGCGGATGAGGATGCAGATGACGACAGGGATGCGGATGAGAGTGAGCCGCGTGTGAGACGCCTCCACGAATAGTATGGGCGCAGCGTGCCTGACTTCCGTGACTCTGATACACTTCGGGAAGTATTGTTTGTGGAGCAGGTAAAACCGATGGCAGATGAATCACAGCAGGAAACCACCCATTTTGGCTTTCAGACGGTCGCCAAAAGCGAAAAAGCTGACAAAGTCGCGGACGTGTTTCACTCCGTAGCGGCAAAATATGACCTGATGAACGATTTGATGTCGTTTGGCGTCCATCGTATCTGGAAGCGTTTTACCATTGACAGCAGCGGCGTGCGTCGCGGTCAGCGCGTGTTAGATTTGGCCGGCGGTACGGGCGATTTGACCGCAAAATTCTCTCGCCTGGTGGGCGAAACCGGTCAGGTTGTCCTGGCCGATATCAACAGCTCCATGCTGAAGATGGGCCGCGAAAAGCTGCGCAATCAGGGTGTGGTTGGCAATGTGAGTTACGTACAGGCCAACGCAGAAGCTCTGCCTTTCCCCGATAACTATTTCGACTGCATCACCATCTCCTTTGGTCTGCGCAACGTCACGGAAAAAGAGAAAGCGCTGGCCTCGATGTTCCGTGTCCTTAAGCCGGGCGGACGTCTGCTGGTTCTGGAGTTCTCTAAGCCGGTGCTGGATCCGCTGAGCAAGGCGTATGACGCTTACTCATTCCACATTCTGCCGCGTATCGGACAGCTGGTGGCGCAGGATGCAGAGAGCTATCGCTATCTGGCCGAATCGATCCGCATGCATCCCGATCAGGAGACCCTGAAAGCGATGATGAACGATGTCGGTTTTGAAAATACCACTTACTCCAATATGACCGGCGGCATTGTTGCGCTGCATCGTGGATTTAAGTTCTGAGTGAGATGGTAATGAACCTGATGCCCTTGATTACCGCAGGCCTGGAAACGGCACTGAACCGTATTCTCTATCGCGATCGCGGCCTGAAACCGGCGCGGCAACGTCTGAATGGCAAAGTGCTGACGCTGCGCCTGACTGAGTTCTCTTATCCGCTGGTGCTGGTTTTCAGTGAACAGCAACTGGACGTGTTAGCGGACTGGCAGGATAGCAGTGACTGCACGGTGATCACCTCGCTGAAAACGCTGACGAAGCTGCGCGATCGCCAGCAGCTGACGCCGCTGATTCGCAGCGGTGAGCTGCAGGTTGATGGCGACCTGCAGGTAGTGCAGCAGTTCTCCGCGCTGATGGATCTGGCTGAGTTGGACCCGGCAGAATATCTGGCTCCCTGGGTAGGCGATATCGCCGCACAGGGCATCAGTCAGCGCTCGCAACAGGCATTCCGCTTTTTCACAGGCGAAGTGCAGCGTCGCCAGGATTATCTCGGACAGGCTATCACCGAAGAGTGGCGTGTTGCGCCTGGTTCGCTGGAATTAGCCTGGTTTTCTGAGGAGGTCGACGCGATGGAACGTTCGCTTGAGGCGCTTGATGCGCGTCTGGCGCAGCTGGAGGCAAAATGAGTTTTGGAGAGATCCGCCGTTTATATCTGATCATGAAGGTGTTTCTGACTTATGGCCTTGATGAACTGATACCTCAGACACGCCTCACTTTCCTGTTTCGCCTGTGGCGTCGCTCTGTTTTCTGGATCCCGAATCTGCATCGGCATGAGCCCATCGGCGCACGTATGCGCATGGCGATGGAGCAACTGGGTCCGGTCTGGATCAAGTTCGGGCAGATGCTCTCGACCCGTCGGGATCTCTTCCCGCCGCTGATCGCCGATCAACTCGCGATTCTGCAGGACCGCGTAGCGCCCTTCGATGGCGTCAAAGCGAAAGCGCAGATTGAAGCCTCAATGGGCGCGCCGATTGAAACCTGGTTTGATGATTTTGATATCAAGCCACTGGCGTCGGCATCCATTGCACAGGTGCACACCGCCACGCTGAAATCGACCGGCAAGAAAGTGGTGATCAAAGTGATCCGCCCCGATATTTTGCCGGTGATCAAAGCGGACATGAAGCTGATCTATCGCCTGGCCCGCTGGGTTCCGCGTCTGCTGCCGGATGGCCGCCGTCTGCGTCCGGTCGAGGTGGTGCGCGATTATGAGAAAACCCTGCTTGATGAGCTGAACCTGTTACGTGAAGCAGCCAACGCCATTCAGCTGCGCCGGAATTTTGAAGACAGCCGCATGCTCTACGTACCGGAAGTCTATTCAGATTACTGCAGCGAAACCATGATGGTGATGGAGCGTATCTACGGCATTCCCATCTCAGACGTTGCTACGCTGGAACGCCATGGCGTGAATATGAAGCTGCTGGCTGAACGTGGCGTGCAGGTCTTTTTCACCCAGGTCTTTCGCGACAGCTTCTTCCATGCGGATATGCATCCGGGCAACATCTTTGTCAGCTATGACCATCCGGAAGATCCACAATATATCGGCATTGACTGCGGTATCGTGGGTTCACTGAACAAAGAAGATAAGCGTTATCTGGCGGAAAACTTTATCGCCTTCTTTAACCGTGATTACCGTAAGGTCGCGGAACTGCATGTAGACTCCGGCTGGGTGCCGCCCGATACCAATGTCGAAGATTTCGAGTTTGCGATTCGTACGGTCTGCGAACCGATTTTTGAAAAGCCGCTGGCTGAGATCTCCTTCGGACATGTGCTCCTGAACCTGTTTAACACAGCACGCCGCTTTAACATGGAAGTGCAGCCGCAGCTGGTCCTGCTGCAAAAAACGCTGCTTTATGTGGAAGGGATTGGCCGTCAGCTCTATCCTCAGCTCGATCTGTGGAAGACAGCCAAGCCGTTCCTGGAAGAGTGGATTAAGGATCAGGTCGGTCTGCCGGCCATTATCCGTGCGGTGAAAGAGAAAGCGCCATTCTGGGCTGAAAAGTTACCCGAGCTGCCCGAGCTGTTTTACGACAGCCTGCGCCAGCACAAGTTGCTACGGCATAGCGTCGATAAATTGGTGGGTGATATGCACGCACAGCGCGTTCGTCACCATCAGGCGCGCTACCTGTTTGGCGTCGGGGCAACGTTGCTGTTAAGCGGAACGGCTGTACTGCTCACCCGACCGGACTGGGACTTCTTCCCGGCGGTGTTAATGGCGGCGGGAATCGTCTCCTGGTTAATCGGCTGGCGTAAGACAAACTGATTGTCACGTCCGTCTAAAAAAAGGTAATGTCGCTGGCTCAGGCCCGGTTGAAAAGGGCACTCTGTGGTGCATTACCTCATCGTTTTCACAGAATATTAGAGGCTATCTCATGGGCGGTATCAGTATCTGGCAATTGGTAATCATTGCCGTCATTGTTGTACTTCTGTTCGGTACCAACAAATTACGTAATCTGGGTTCGGATTTAGGTTCTTCGATTCGTGGCTTCAAAAAAGCCATGAGTGACGAGGACGATAAAAAGGATCAACCGAAAGAGCAGGATGCTGACTTCGCGGCCAAAACGCTGGCTGATAAACAGCACACTTCGGCTACCAAAGAAGACACCAAGAACGACAAGCAGGTGTAAACCGTGTTCGATATTGGTTTTAGTGAACTGGTATTAGTGTTCGTTATCGGGCTGATTGTACTCGGCCCGCAACGTTTACCGGTTGCGGTGAAAACCGTAGTCGGCTGGATCAGGGCGATTCGTTCGCTGGCAGCCAATGTGCAACATGAACTGGCGCAGGAGCTCAAGCTGCAGGAGCTGCAGGACAGCCTGAAAAAGGTGGAAGAAGCGAGCCGCGGCACGCTCTCACCTGAGCTGAAAGAGTCGATGGAAGAGCTGCGTAAAACGGCGGATTCAATGAAACGCTCGGTCAGTCAGAGCATCGACATTGAAAAAGAGGAAGACGAGGCAAACACCATTCACTCGGCCCAGCACAGGCCCGTGTCTCATCCTGCTTCAGAAGCAGGAGACGCATCTGAGTCTGGCACGGCGGAACTTTCGGCGACACCGGCTACCGCAGAACATCAGGCCAGCGCGCCAGCACAGGCCCCTGCTCCGGTTTCAGACGCTGTCACGGCTGTGCAACCTGCTGCGGCACCTTCCGCTGTTGCCACTGCCCCGGCACAGGCTCCGTCAGCCGTTTCATCCGCGCCGGCTGTGCAATCTTCTGCCGCACCTGCCGCCGTGGCCAGCGCACCGGCACAGGCGCCTGCGGTTGAAGCCGCCAGACCGGCCAATACTGCGCGACATTCCGCTCCACCCTCTTCTGCAAGTGATGAACGATAATGGCCGTTGAAGATACTCAACCGCTCATCAGTCATCTGATTGAGCTGCGTAAGCGACTACTGAATTGCATGATCGCAGTATTAGCGATTTTTCTGGTGCTGGTTTTCTTCGCCAATGATATTTACCAGCTGGTCGCGGCACCTCTGATTAGCCAGATGCCGGTTGGATCGAGCATGATCGCGACTGATGTCGCCTCACCGTTTTTCACCCCGATTAAGCTGACTATCATTGTGTCGGTGTTTCTTGCGGTGCCAGTGATCCTCTATCAGGTCTGGGCATTTGTCGCTCCGGCGCTATACCGGCATGAGCGCAGGCTGGTTATGCCACTGCTCTTTTCCAGCACTTTCCTGTTCTATTTCGGCGTAGCGTTTGCCTATTTTGTGGTCTTTCCGCTGGCATTCGGTTTTTTCACCAAAACCGCGCCGATCGGCGTCACCGTTGCGACAGATATTGCCAAATACCTCGATTTTGTCATGACGCTGTTTATGGCATTTGGCGTGGCGTTTGAAGTGCCGGTGGCGATTGTGCTGCTGTGCTGGACCGGCATCACCAGTCCGGACGATCTGAAGAAGAAACGTCCTTATATTCTGGTGGGTGCCTTCGTCGTCGGGATGTTGCTCACACCGCCGGATGTTTTTTCCCAAACTTTGCTCGCTATTCCGATGTACTGCCTGTTTGAAGTCGGCGTATTCTTTTCCCGTTACTACGTGGGTAAAGGCCGCCGGTCACAGGATGAGGACGAGAACATCGACTCCTGATGCCGACCGCGTTACCGTTACCCGCACAGGCGGGAAGCGATCAATCCAAACCGCCCTGATGGGCGGTTTTTGTTTATAAACTGTGGGAAAAATTATGTTTGATATCGGTGTAAACCTGACCAGCACGCAATTCGCCTCCGACCGGCAAAAGGTGGTTAAACGCGCGCGTGATGCGGGCGTCACCGGCATGCTTATTACCGGCACTAATGCGCTGGAGAGCCAGCAGGCTCAGCGGCTGGCTGAAGCGCAACCCGATTTCTGCTGGTCTACCGCGGGCGTTCATCCTCATCATGCCAGCGAATGGTCCACGGACATTGCCAGTACCCTGCGTCGACTGGCTGAAAAACCGGAAGTGGTGGCTATCGGTGAGTGCGGGCTCGATTTTAATCGCAACCTGTCGGCGCATGAGCAGCAGGAGTATGCGTTTGATGCACAGCTGGCACTGGCGGCGGAACTCAACATGCCGGTGTTCCTTCACTGCCGTGAAGCCCATGCACGTTTCGCCGCGGTGCTTGAACCCTGGCTGCCAAAATTGCCGGGTGCGGTGATTCACTGCTTTACCGGCACGCGTGATGAACTTGAAGGCTGTCTGGCCATGGGATTATCCGTGGGGATCACGGGCTGGGTGTGCGATGAGCGTCGTGGTCTGGAACTGCGAGAGCTGCTGCCACTGATTCCGGCCGATCGTCTGCTGCTGGAAACCGATGCGCCGTATCTGCTGCCACGCGACATGCGTCCGCGCCCGACTTCACGCCGGAACGAACCCTGCTTTTTACCGCATATTGTGCATCAGGTGGCGACATGGCGTGGGGAGAATGCTGAGGAACTGGCGGTCCGCATTGATCAGAATGCGCGGACGTTGTTCAGACTGGCTTAAAGCTTGCGGAACTGCTTGTTATCCACACTGCGCATCACCTGCTTGTTCAGCAGATTAAGCAACAGAATCGAGCGTGTTTCACCATCCGGCTCGGCAAAGATGGCGCGCAGCCCCTCAAAGGTCCCTTCAGTGATAACCACTTCGTCGCCGCTTTGAGGGGTTTCCGGATCAAGCAGGATTTGCGGAACATCAGTCTCCAGCGCTTCAATCACGGCCGATGGCACGGTCGCAGGTGTGGTGCCGAAGCGCACAAAGTGGCTGACACCGCGCGTGCTGCTGATGGTCGTGGTGTGAATCGCTTCCGGATCGAATTCAATAAACAGATAATTTGGAAACAGTGGCTCACTCACCGTGGTACGTTTTCCGCGCACGATCTTTTCCAGAGCGATCATCGGACTCAGGCAATGCACTTCCTGCCGCTCCAGATGCTCCTTCGCGCGCAATAGCTGTCCACGTTTGCAATAGAGTAAGTACCAGGATTCCATAACTGCTCCCATTGAATGGACGCTAAGAATAGCAAACCTGCTGCCAGAGTTATAGCGCAGGGGCAGGGTAAAGCGTCCTGCAAAGAAAATAAACTGAGACTTTTCTTAACAGGCCGGCTGGCAGGTGAAAAGGTAACTGAAAATTGACGTCTGCTTAAGAGGCTGCACTATAAACCTCAGCATATCCGCTTAATCAGACCTATAATGGCCGATTCACTCTGGCCGGAAAGCTAAAGCCGCATGAAATATCACGATTTAAGAGACTTTCTCGCGCTGCTCGAACA
This sequence comes from Pantoea hericii, assembly GCF_014155795.1. Classification (NCBI taxonomy): domain Bacteria; kingdom Pseudomonadati; phylum Pseudomonadota; class Gammaproteobacteria; order Enterobacterales; family Erwiniaceae; genus Pantoea; species Pantoea hericii. The sequence goes on along the minus strand of NZ_SCKV01000007.1, from coordinate 10,163 downwards.
GCGCGGTGAGCTAAAGCGCATTACCCAGTCGATCGATCCCGAACTGGAAATGACCGAAATTGCCGACCGTACACTGCGCGCCGGTGGTCCCGCCTTGCTGTTTGAAAACCCGAAAGGGTACGACATGCCGGTACTGTGCAATCTGTTCGGCACGCCAAAGCGCGTGGCAATGGGCATGGGCCAGGAGGAGGTCAGCGCACTGCGTGAAGTGGGTAAACTGCTGGCCTTCCTGAAAGAACCGGAGCCGCCAAAAGGCTTCCGCGATCTGTTCGATAAAATGCCGCAGTTTAAGCAGGTTCTAAACATGCCGACCAAACGGCTGCGTAATGCACCCTGTCAGGAGGTGGTGTTCAGTGGCGATGACGTTGATCTGACGCGCATTCCGGTGATGAAGTGCTGGCCCGGTGATGCGGCACCGCTGATTACCTGGGGCCTGACTGTGACGCGTGGTCCCCATAAAGAGCGGCAGAATCTTGGTATCTATCGGCAGCAGGTGATCGGCAAAAATCGTCTGATTATGCGCTGGCTGTCGCACCGTGGCGGTGCGCTTGATTATCTGGAGTGGACGAAAGCGCATCCGGGTGAGCGTTTTCCGGTGTCGGTGGCGCTGGGTGCCGATCCTGCCACCATTCTTGGTGCCGTGACGCCGGTGCCTGATACGCTGTCAGAATATGCGTTTGCCGGTTTGCTGCGCGGCAATAAAACAGAAGTGGTGAAGTGTCTCTCGAACAATCTCGAGGTGCCTGCCAGCGCTGAAATCGTGCTGGAAGGATATATCGAAGCGGGCGATATGGCGCCGGAAGGCCCTTACGGTGACCACACGGGCTACTACAATGAAGTAGATAGCTTCCCGGTGTTTACTGTGACGCATATTACGCAGCGCCATAAGCCTATCTATCACTCAACCTACACTGGCCGTCCACCGGATGAACCTGCGGTACTGGGTGTGGCGCTGAATGAAGTGCTGGTGCCGATTCTGGTGAAGCAGTTCCCGGAGATCGTGGACTTCTATCTGCCGCCAGAGGGTTGCTCATACCGCCTCGCGGTTGTGACAATTAAAAAGCAGTACGCAGGGCATGCCAAACGTGTCATGTTTGGCGTCTGGTCGTTTTTACGGCAGTTCATGTACACCAAATTTGTTATTGTGTGTGACGATGACGTTAATGCGCGTGACTGGAACGATGTGATCTGGGCGATCACCACGCGTATGGATCCGGCTCGCGATACGGTATTAGTGGAAAATACCCCGATCGATTATCTCGATTTCGCCTCGCCTGTGTCCGGGCTGGGATCGAAGATGGGGATGGATGCGACCAACAAGTGGCCGGGTGAAACGCAGCGCGAATGGGGTACACCCATTGTGAAAGACCCTGCGGTCACCGCGCGCATTGATGCCATCTGGGATGAGCTAGGTATTTTTGATCAGCCGCCACAGCGTTGATGGCGAGCACAACCATAAAGACGACCCGACAGAGGGAACGCATGACAACGTTAAGCTGTAAAGTAACTTCAGTTGAGGCGATTACCGACACGGTCTATCGCGTTCGCCTGATCCCTGAAGCGGAATTCAGTTTTCGCGCGGGACAGTATCTGATGGTAGTGATGGATGAGCGCGACAAGCGTCCGTTCTCACTGGCTTCAACGCCGATGGAAAAAGATATCATTGAGCTGCATATCGGCGCGTCCGATCTGAACCTCTATGCCATGGCCGTTATGGATCGCATCCGTAACGATCGCCAGATCACGGTTGATATGCCGCACGGCGACGCCTGGTTGCGCGAAGAGAGCACTAAGCCGCTGATTCTGATTGCGGGCGGCACCGGTTTCTCCTATGCCCGTTCAATTCTGCTTACCGCGCTGGCGGAACAGCCAGAGCGCGATATCGCCATTTACTGGGGCGGACGTGAGCTCAAGCATCTGTACGATATGGACGAGCTGGATGCGCTGGCAGTCAAGCACCCGAACCTGAAGGTGATCCCGGTCGTCGAGCAGCCCGAAGCGGGCTGGCAGGGTCGGTCAGGCACAGTCCTGACAGCCGTGATGCAGGACTTCAGCACGCTGAGCGAGCATGAGATCTACATCGCCGGACGGTTTGAGATGGCGAAGATTGCCCGCGATCGTTTCTGTGCCGAGCGTGGCGCCGTAGAGTCACAGATGTATGGCGATGCGTTTGCCTTTATCTGATTCCCGGTAGCAGGCTGTAGCAGACAGAAAAAACCCGCCGGTTAACGGCGGGTAAATCTGACAAAGTAAGACTCAACGTATTACAGACGCTCGAATACGGTCGCAATCCCCTGACCCAGTCCGATGCACATGGTAGCGAGTCCGAAACGGGCATCGCGTCGTTCCATAATATTCAGCAGTGTGGTACTGATGCGCGCGCCGGAACAGCCCAGCGGATGGCCTAAAGCAATCGCACCGCCATTCAGATTCACCTTTTCATCCATCAGCTCCAGTAAACCTAAGTCCTTGATGCAGGGCAGCGTCTGCGCGGCAAAGGCTTCGTTCAGCTCAAACACGTCGATATCACTGACGCTTAGCCCCGCCCGTTTCAATGCCAGTTTGCTGGCCGGAACCGGTCCGTAGCCCATAATCGACGGATCACAGCCAACCACTGCCATGCTGCGGATGCGGGCGCGTGGCGTCAGCCCCAGTTCACGGGCGCGTGATTCACTCATGACCAGCATGGCGGCTGCACCATCTGACAACGCCGACGACGTGCCCGCCGTGACGGTGCCATTCACCGGATCGAAGGCGGGTTTGAGCGCCGCCAGTCCTTCGGCGCTGGTCTCCTCGCGGATCACTTCATCAAAGTCATAGCGTTTAAGAATGCCGTCGCTGTCGTGTCCATAAGTGGCGACAATCTCAGTGGCGAAGTCGCCGCGCTGGGTGGCCTGCCATGCGCGCTGGTGCGAACGCAGGGCAAACGCATCCTGCTGCTCACGGCTGATATGATGCATACGTGCCAGCATCTCGGCAGTTAAGCCCATCATGCCTGCGGCTTTGGCGACGGTGCGTCCCAGGCCGGGATGAAAATCCACACCGTGATTCATCGGCACGTGCCCCATGTGCTCCACGCCACCGATCAGGCAGCACTGTGCATCGCCCACCATAATGGCGCGGGCCGCATCGTGCAGCGCCTGCATTGACGAACCGCACAGCCGGTTAACGGTAGTGGCCGGTACAGAGTGCGGGATTTCGGCCAGCAGCGCGGCGTTACGCGCGATATTAAATCCCTGTTCCAGCGTCTGCTGTACGCAGCCCCAGACGATATCGTCGAGCGAAGTCGGATCCACTGCCGGGTTGCGGCTCAGAATTTCGCGCATCAGGTGCGCAGAGAGGTCTTCAGCGCGCACGTTCCGAAAGGCTCCGCCTTTTGAACGTCCCATTGGCGTGCGCACCGCATCAACAATCACCACATTTTCCATCTTTTTGCCCTCAGGCGCTTTTCAGCGCGGCTTCATCAATCGGTTTAGCGGCGGGATACCAGCTTTCATGCTGATGGGCTTTCTGCACCAGCAGCGCAGGCAAGGCATAGAGCCCACCGAGCGCGCTATAGCGGCGTGCCTGATCGACCACATTGCTGTTGCCAAGGGTATCGAGATAGCGGAATGCGCCGCCACGGAACGGCGGGAAGCCAAGGCCGTATACCAGCGCCATATCTGCTTCAGCGGGTGAGGCGATAATCTTCTCTTCAAGGCAGCGCACCACTTCATTCAGCATCGGCAGCATCATGCGGTTCAGGATCTCTTCGTCACTGAAGACCCGCGCGGGCTGACAGACCTGTTGCAGCAGTGTGTCCACCTCTGCATCGGGCACTTTCTTCAGCTTGCCTTTTTTATCCTCTTCCCAGCGCCAGAAACCTTTGCCATTTTTCTGGCCAAAACGACCGGCATCAAACAGCAGGTCAATCGCATCACGATAGTCATGCTTCATACGATCCGGGAAACCGTCCGCCATGACGCTTTGCGCGTGATGTGCGGTATCGATGCCTACCACATCCAGCAGCCAGGAGGGACCCATCGGCCAGCCGAACTGTTTTTCCATTACTTTATCAATCTGGCGGAAATCAGCGCCGTCGCGGAGCAGCAGGCTGAAAGCGGCGAAGTAGGGGAACAGCACCCGGTTAACAAAGAAGCCGGGACAATCATTCACCACGATAGGGGTTTTGCCCATTTTGCTGGCCCAGGCCACCACTTTACTCAGCGTGGCTTCACTGGTTTTCTCGCCACGAACCACTTCAACCAGCGGCATACGTGGCACCGGATTGAAGAAGTGCATGCCACAGAAGTTTTCCGGGCGTTGCAGCGCCTGCGCCAGCTGGCTGATAGGAATGGTCGAGGTATTGGAGGCCAGAATCGCGTCTTCACGCAGATGCTGTTCGGTTTCAGCCAGCACTTTGGCCTTGATCAGCGGGTTCTCAACCACGGCTTCCACCACCACATCGGCCTGATCAAAACCGGCATAATCGAGTGTGGGCTGGATAGTGGCGATCACACTGGCGAGTTTGTTGCCGTCGATTTTGCCGCGTTCTAACAGCTTATTAAGTAACTTACTGGCTTCGTTCATCCCCAGGGTTAGCGCCTGTGGGTTGATATCTTTCATTCTGACCGGCACGCCTTTCCACGCAGACTGGTAGCTGATGCCGCCACCCATAATGCCTGCGCCCAGTACTGCCGCCTGAGCGGGGGCGCCGCTTTCGCTGCCACGCTTTTTCGCCAGGCCTTTGACGTACTGGTCGTTAAGGAAGATGCCGACCAGAGCGCGAGCTTCATCAGACTGCGCCAGCGGCACAAACGCCGCGGTTTCAAGTTTCAATGCATCGTCACGGCCAAGGCTGGCCGCCGCTTCAATGGTTTTCACTGCCATCAGCGGGGCGGGATAGTGTTTACCTGCAGTCTGCAGCACCATCGCTTTCGCAATAGAAAAGCTCATGGCTGCTTCAATCGGGCTGAGTTTCAGCGGAGCCAGTTTCGGTGCCCGGCGCGCGCGCCAGCTGCCATCAGTGGCGGCGGCTTTGAGCATGGTGATCCCCGCCTCGCGCAGTTTTTCGCGAGCGACCACGGCATCGACCAGACCGAGTTTCAGGGCGGCATTGCCATCAACATCTTTGCCCGCCGCAATAATTTCCAGTGCACTGTCGGCACCCAGCAGGCGTGGCAGCCGCACACTGCCACCAAAGCCAGGCATGATGCCAAGTTTGGTTTCCGGCAGGCCAATGCGGGCGTCCGCAGTAGCAATACGCAGATCGGTTGCCAGCACGCACTCACATCCGCCGCCCAGCGCATAGCCGTCAATGGCGGCCAGGGTCGGCACGGGTAAATCTTCCAGACGATTGAAGATGCTGTTGGCATAGCTCAGCCACTGGCTCAGCTTTTCGGTGGGTGCATTAAACAGTGAAAGGAACTCGGTGATATCCGCACCCACAATAAAAGCAGGTTTAGCGGAGCTCAACAGCAGGCCGCGAAGATCTGGCTGCTGCTCCAGCACTGCAATTGCCTCGCCCAGACTGGCGACAGTTTGCGTATCAAGCTTGTTGACTGAGCCTGCAGCGTCAAAAACCAGCTCGGCGATACCATCGTCCAGCCAGTGAAGTGTAAGGTTAGCGCCTTGGTAGAGCATGTGCGTCTCCTGAAACCGCGAAAGGTGATCTGGTCATACCAGATGATCGTGAGTGTGGGAGGGATGTTAATTATTTGCAAACTGCTCTTTGCTTATTTGCTAACAAGATCACAGCCGTGTCGACATCAGCAACTGCGCAAGGGGTATGCTAAACTTGCGGCCATTTCGCGACACTGGAGAGACGTCAATGGATTCACTGAAGACCTTGTATCACGCGCACATCGCCACGTTGCAACAACGGGCGCAGCAGGTGCTGGCACGCAATAAACTGGATGCGATGTTGATCCATTCCGGTGAGTTGTTGACGGTGTTTCTGGATGACCACACCTATCCGTTTAAGGTGAATCCGCAGTTCAAGGCCTGGGTGCCGGTGACACAGGTTCCCAACTGCTGGCTATGGATTGATGGCGTGAACAAACCGAAGCTGTGGTTCTACTCTCCGGTGGATTACTGGCATAACGTTGAACCTCTGCCGGATAGCTTCTGGACTGAAGATGTCGAGGTTATCGGCCTGAAAAATGCGGATGAGATTGCGCAGTTGCTGCCTGCACAGCGTGATAATGTCGCTTATATCGGCCCGATCAACGCACGGGCAGCACAGCTTGGTATCGCCTCCGGCAATATCAATCCTAAAGCGGTGATCGACTTCCTGCATTTCCATCGCAGTATCAAAACAGATTATGAACTCGCCTGTCTGCGCCAGGCGCAGAAGCTGGCAGTGGCGGGTCATCGCGCAGCGAAAGAGGCGTTCTCGGCGGGCTTAAGCGAGTTCGATATCAACCAGGCGTATCTGACCGCGACCGGTCATCGCGATACCGATGTGCCGTACGGCAATATCATTGCGCTGAATGAACACGCTGCGGTGCTGCACTACACCCGGCTGGATCATCAGCCGCCGGCGAAACGCCACAGCTTTTTGATTGATGCGGGCGCTGAGTATCTTGGCTACGCCGCCGACCTGACCCGCAGCTATGCGGCGCAGAGCAGTTCGCTCTATGCCAGAATGGTTGAGGCGATGAACGCGGAAGAGCTGGCGCTGATCGCCACGCTGAAAGCGGGCGTGCGCTACACCGATTATCATCTTCAGATGCATCAGCGTATTGCGAAGATGTTGCTGAAGTTTGAGCTGGTGCAGGGCATCAGCGAAGAAGCGCTGGTGGCTGAAGATCTGACCGGGCCGTTTATGCCACACGGGCTGGGGCACCCACTGGGTCTGCAGGTGCATGACGTAGCGGGTTTTATGCAGGATGATCAGGGCACGCATCTGGCCGCGCCTGCGCAATATCCTTATCTTCGCTGCACCCGCGTGCTGCAACCGGGCATGGTATTAACCATCGAGCCAGGCTTCTATATTATTGACTCATTACTGGCACCACTGCGTGCAGGCCGTTTCAGTCAGCACTTTAACTGGCAGGCTATCGATGCACTTCGGCCTTATGGCGGAATTCGTATCGAGGATAACGTGGTGATCCATGCGCATCGCGTTGAGAACATGACCCGCGATCTGCATCTGGCCTGATGGAAGCCTTTAATATTCCTGCGGTGCCCGTGAGCAGCAGTGAGGAGACGATCAAAAAGAGTCGCTTCATTACGCTGCTGGCGCACACCGAGGGGGCAGAGGCGGCGCGCGCCTTTGTCCAGCAGGTCAAAAACGAGCATCCGGCTGCCCGGCATCACTGCTGGGCATGGGTCGCGGGCGCGCCGAATGATTCTCAACAGCTCGGCTTCTCTGATGATGGTGAACCTTCAGGTACGGCAGGGAAACCGATGCTGGCGCAGCTGATGGGCGCGGATATTGGCGAGATTACTGCCGTGGTGGTGCGTTACTACGGCGGCATCATGCTGGGAACCGGCGGCTTAGTGAAAGCCTATGGTGGTGGCGTTCAGCAGGGGCTTAAGCTGCTGCCACGACAGCGCAAAGTGCCGATGAAGCTGTTCACTCTGCAATGTGACTATCCACAGCTCAGTGATGTTGAACGGCTGGTACAGCGTTTTGACGGTAAGGTGACCGACAGTCAGTTTCAGGATCGCATTGCGCTGACGCTGGCTGTACCTTACGGACAAATCGACGGATTCAAAAAAAATCTGTCAGACTTTAGTCGGGGCGCGTTAGCGCTGATCCCGCTCACACCCTGATGTTCATCTCTATTATTTAAAGGAACGGCTGAATGCACTTTCGCGCCATTACCCGCATAGTCGGTCTGCTGGTGATCCTCTTTTCAGTGACGATGATTTTGCCCGGCCTGGTCGCATTAATTTATCGCGATGGCGCGGGGCGGGCGTTTAGCCAGACCTTTATGATGGCGCTGGTGATCGGCTCGCTGCTGTGGTGGCCGAATCGCAAAAAGAAAACCGAACTCAAACCGCGGGAAGGGTTTCTGATTGTCGTGCTGTTCTGGACGGTGCTGGGCAGCGTAGGGGCCATGCCCTTTATCTTTGCCGAACAGCCCCATCTTTCCGTGACGGATGCGTTCTTTGAATCTTTCTCTGGCCTGACAACGACCGGGGCCACTACGCTGGTGGGGCTGGACTCGCTGCCTAAAGCCATTCTCTTCTATCGACAGATGCTGCAGTGGCTGGGCGGTATGGGGATCATCGTATTAGCGGTGGCGATATTGCCGATTCTGGGCGTCGGGGGCATGCAGCTCTATCGCGCTGAAATGCCGGGGCCGCTGAAAGACAATAAAATGCGGCCGCGTATTGCCGAAACAGCGAAAACACTCTGGCTGATCTATGTTCTGCTGACGGTGGCCTGTGCGCTGGCATTGTGGCTGGCAGGCATGCCGGCCTTTGATGCTATTGGTCACAGCTTCTCGACCATCGCGATTGGCGGCTTCTCAACCCATGATGCCAGCATCGGCTATTTTCACAGCGGCACTATCAATACTATCGTGGCGGTGTTTTTGCTGATCTCAGGCTGTAACTATGGCCTTCACTTTGCCATGCTAAGCGGGCGCAATCTGCGCGTGTACTGGCGCGATCCTGAATTCCGCATGTTTATAGGCGTTCAGCTGACGCTGGTGTTGATCTGCACGCTGGTGCTCTGGTTCCACAATGTTTACGACAGTGGCTGGCAAACGCTAAACCAGGCCTTTTTCCAGGTCGTTTCCATGGCCACCACGGCAGGATTCACGACCGACAGCATCTCACGCTGGCCCTTGTTCCTGCCGGTGCTGCTGTTGTGCTCCGCTTTTATTGGCGGCTGTGCCGGTTCAACCGGCGGTGGCCTGAAGGTTATCCGCATCCTGCTGTTATGCAAGCAGGGTAACCGTGAGCTTAAGCGTCTGGTTCACCCGAATGCGGTCTACACCATTAAGCTGGGGAATCGGGCGTTGCCTGAGCGTATCCTTGAGGCCGTATGGGGATTCTTCTCAGCTTATGCGCTGGTGTTCCTGGTCAGCATGCTGGCGATCATTGCCACCGGTGTCGATGACTTCTCGGCATTTGCTGCCGTTGCCGCGACCCTGAATAACCTCGGGCCCGGTTTGGGGGTTGTGGCCGATAACTTCACTTCAATGAATGACGTGGCGAAATGGATTCTTATCTCCACCATGTTATTCGGGCGTCTCGAGGTATTTACCTTGCTGGTGCTGTTCACGCCTACTTTCTGGCGTGAATAATTAATAAGGATGCTGACATGAAAGCGCTGATTCTCTATTCCACCCGCGACGGACAAACCAGGAAGATTGCCTCTTCTATCGCTGAGGTGATCCGTCAGCACCAGCCATGCGATGTGCTGGATATTCAGGATGCCGCTCTGCCTGACTGGGCGCAGTATGATCGCGTGCTGATTGGCGCCTCTATTCGCTACGGTCATTTCCAGCCGGTCGTCGACAAGTTCGTAAAGCTTCACCTCCCTGCATTGCAGCAGCGTACCAGTGGTTTCTTTTCGGTAAACCTCACGGCGCGCAAACCTGAGAAGCGTTCTCCTGAAACGAATGCTTATACGCAGAAGTTCCTGGCCAGCTCGCCGTGGCAACCTGATTGCTGTGCCGTGTTTGCGGGCGCGCTCTATTATCCGCGCTATCGCTGGTTTGATCGCGTCATGATTCAGTTGATTATGCGTATGACTGGCGGTGAGACCGATTCCACAAAAGAAGTGGAGTACACGGACTGGCAGCAGGTACGCACTTTTGCTAATGATTTTGCACAGTTACCAGGCAAATCGTAGCGAAATAGCGCGATTTGATGAAAATTACTGCGAACAGTAATCTTTTCGCAATAAACACTTGTCAGTCCGCGCGAACTCCCTATAATGCGCCTCCATCGACACGGAACACCGGCAACGGGAAGCGGGTTGAGAGGCACAGGAGACTGCGCCGCCGGAGAAAAACTTCTGAAATAGAGGTTGTCTCTGCAGGAGGAAAGCGTAATATACGCCACCTCGCGACAGGACGCTAACGCACTGTTCGCACTGCTCTTTAACAATTTATCAGACAATCTGTGTGGGCACTCGCAGGATTGATATCAGCGTCTTAGGACGCAACAAAATATCAAAGCCTCACGAGTGAACACATAATGAAATTCATTATGACGTTTTA